>NZ_CP121208.1:624586-1249172 GCF_029625435.1 Arcanobacterium canis
CATGGATCGACTCGCTGGGCGCGGGCCAGAAGCAAAATTTGTCTATAAAGATAAGGGCTCCATGGCCACGATTGCTAAGTCGAAGGCTGTTGTGAAGATCGGCCGTCTGGAAATGGGTGGATTCTTCGCATGGCTTGCCTGGTGTGGCTTGCATCTTTTCGCTCTGACCGGTTTTAAGTCGCGTTTTTCCACATTGGTGCGCTGGTCAGTGAGCTACCTGTCCCACCATCGCAGTGCGCGCGCAGTGACGAATCAGCAGCTTGTGGGGCGTCTCGCCCTTGAAGCTCTCGGGGAGCGCGCATCGGGGCACCTTCTGACAGACGATGTGGAAGTCCGGCCAATCGCAAAGTAATTCTGTCGCTCATGCACGTCTGGCTTAGGGCAGCCTGCACGAGAGAGCGTTGAGGGGTGAAGCAACATGTTGCTTCACCCCTCAACAGTCTTCGGTAGATGGCTATCCTCCGATTATCCCGAATTCGTAGCCTTTCGACTTGAAGTAGTCGATGATCCTCGGCATTGTTTTGAGCGTCATTTCTTTGCCTCGGGCATCATGTGACAGAAGAACAACCACGTTCTTATCTCCAGATGTCTGGATTACAGTGTTGAGCATCTTGTCCGTTGTTTTCGGTTGGGAACGTGGCGGCACAGCGTCATTTGTTCCGGCGTTCCAATCGAGCCAGTACACGCCTCGTTTTTCAAGAGCGGCATCGCACGGCGCCATATTCTTCCATGACATATGCCCGCCCGGATAACGATAGGAGTTCGATGACCAACCAGGGCCAAGAATCTGTTTAATTTTTTTGTTGAGTGCGTCAAAGTCGTTGACCACATTTGTTGGGTTGCAATAGCGTCCCGGATAGAGGAACGAATAGTTGTGCTTATTCGAATGGATAGCAACGGCATGGCCCTCGGCATACTGACGCTTCATCAGCTTTTGGACTTCAGGATTTCCCAGTGACAGCCCGACATCGTAGAAGGTCGCATGTACACCTGCTTTTTTGAAGGTGTCCAAGTTGCGCGCAGTAGTGGATGTGTTCGGCCCATCATCCATTGTAATAAAGACGATCTTTTTGTTCTTCGGATATGTGGGGGAGTCGGTGCCTCGCAGGAGCCAGTCGTGGACATCCTTGGCAGGGTATGCATAGCTATTTGCTGAGGCAATGTGGTTTGTGCCCTCAGCTGGCGACGTCGGCGATACGGAATCTGTCGGAGTCGGAGTCGGAGTCGGGACCGGAGTTGCGCTTTGCGACGGTGAGGGCTGCGGGGTGGCAGACGGTGAAGCATCTGAGCTCGCCGACGGTGTCCTTGTAGTGGAAGTTTGTGGAGTGGGCGAGCAAGCGGCCAGAACGGTCAGAAGCCCAATCGATGCTGTTGTGAGAATTCGTCGTGTGTTCACAACGTCCCCTTCATTTAGACGGAAGCGGGCGAGGGTGGACGGCGCCCGTAAATTTTAGGTATACCTAAGAGTGTACCGACCCGGATCGGGATATGTGTGAGTTTACATCTCTATGTCCTGATAGCCAGTGGACACGGCGGTAAAGTATCTGCTGCTGAGCAACCGCAATGAAAATTTTATCAAGAGTGAATCCGCTGAATTTTTACTGGGCAATTGCTGGTGACTCTAGACATAGCCGTGTTCAACGGGGAGAATTACATACCTCGTGATAGTTGAGCGATGGCGGAGCAGGACTGATCTTGCTCCGCCATGACATTGCATGGAAACCCTCGCTTATTCACATATGAAAAACGCTGTTACCTGATGAAATGTGTTTTCACTGGAAAAGTTCCGCGAAAGTGCTGTAAGTGCCCATGAAGGACTGCGTGAGATGTGATGTGTTCGCTAACCTACAACATGTAAATCCCCATATGGTTTTCGACCTTCAACGCTGAAGAACAAAACCGGTTTACATAACTGAGAAAAGTCTCTGGAAAAGCTCAGCTGCAACGTTGCTCTGAGCGAGAGAGGATAATTTATGTCCACACACAAACCAGTGGTGGCATCGGCAGCGGCACTTGCCCTCGCACTCGGCACCGTTGTTGCAACGCAACCAGCTGCGGCGGCGCCGCTCAGTGGAGGCGGTTTGAATGATGTCATCCCAGCTGTCCGGCACTTCGATGCCGCACAAGGCGAACCATGGCGTCTGACGGAGGAAACAAAAATTGTTGCTCCTTCTGCACTCAAAGCCGACGCTGAGAAACTTGCGCTCGACCTTGCTGTCAAAGGAAAAATTCGCCCCGCCGTCGCCGTTGATGGTACAGCGGATAAAGACGACATCGTGTTGAAAGTCGATCCGAAACTCGATGTTCAGCAAAATGACGGGTACACGATTGATTCAAAGAAAGACCTGCTTATCGTTACCGGAAAGTCGAACGACGGAGCTTTCTGGGGTCAGCAGACTGTTGTGCAATCGGTGGCAAGCGCTGGCGGTGTACAGGCAGGTAAAGTTCGTGACTGGGCCGACGTTTCAGAACGTTCGTTCCATCAGGATATGGCCCGCAAATACTACGATAAAAAATACATTATCAATCTCATCCATCAGATGAGCTACCGGAAGCTGAATGCGCTACAACTGCATTTCTCTGAGAATGAAGGCTTCCGACTTGAGTCAAAGAAACATCCGGAGATTATGTCGAAGGATGGCGTTATTACTCAGGCAGAGTTGAAGGAGATTCTTGCTGAGGCTGCTAAGTATCATGTGGAGATTATTCCTGCACTCGATATGCCGGGGCATATGCGCCAAGCGCTTTCAGCGCACCCAGAACTTCGTCTTCCAGGTAATAGCGATGAAGCTCGCAGGGGACTCGATTTTTCGAACAAAAAGTCTGTCGAGTTTGTTGAGCAACTTATTGATGAATTTGCGCCGCTTTTCCCGGATACCAACAAGTGGCACCTTGGCGCTGACGAATATGTTCATTTTGGAAAAGCTGAAGAGGACCCATTTAAGACTGCCGAACAGCGTTATCCAGACGTTACGAAACGAGTGCGTCAGAAACTAGGTGATGACAAGCTATTCGTGGATGGTTTTGTTGATTTCATTAATCACATGGCGAAACACCTGAAAAAGCATAATAAGACTGACGTGCGTGTGTGGAACGACGCATTTTATAGAACTGATGTCAAGCAGACTGTTCCACTGGATAAGAATGTCACTGTTGACTATTGGACTCAGTGGCACTGGGGAATGGCGGATGTTCAAACATTTGCTGACAAAGGCTATAAAGTCATCAACTACAACGATGCGTACATGTACTGGGTTCTTAATTTAGAACCGCGTGCATACTGGCAACATCCAACGACAGAGAAGATTTTCGAAGGCTTCCATTCAGGACGATTCCCAGGAAAACCAAGAAACGGTGGACCGCAATCGTATCCGAAGGGGACAGATAATCCTCCGGTTGGGCAAAGTGTTGTCTACCCCGAGTGGCTTCGTGGAGCCTCGTTCGCAATCTGGTCAGATACTCCAGATATGCTAACGCAGGACGAAATTGCGGATCAGACAAAGGGCCCCTACACTGCGTTCGCAGACCGTGTGTGGTACTCCGGGGACTCCCGTTCAGTTGATGCGTTCAAGGCAGCTATGGCAGCCGTCGGCGATGCGCCGATTCTGCCCGCCAACCTTGACCAGCTCACAGTCAGCAGTGAGTCGGCTCTGACCGCTGATCCCGCCTCCGGCAGCAAGGTGAAGGCAGGTGCATCGGTTGCCTTCACCGGCGTCGTGAAGAACACATCGTCGGAAAGCCTACCGGTCAAAGCAAAGGTCGCCTCGACCAATATCGTCACGAAGGCTGGAAACGTTCCTGTCAGCATTCTCGATAAAGATGGTTCGCCAGTTGTGACGAAGGGCAAGAACGTCGCTCTCGCTTCCGAAGGGGCAACGGCTACTGTGTCCTCAGTAGAGCCGCAAACGAACTTTGATGGTTCGAAGGCGATCGACGGTGACGGCGTATCGAACTCCTCGCGTTGGTCGTCAACCCCGAAGGTTGATAACCCCTGGATTGAGATCACTTTCAAGGAGCCAACTGACTTGGTGAAGCTCCGCCTCGGTTGGGAAGGCGCACATGCCACCAAGTACACGGTGGACTTCAGTCATCCCCAGGGTGAGCCAACCACCGAGACCTTCACTTTCGACGGCTCAAAGGGTAAAAGCGTTTCCTGGGCAGAACATGACGTGAACCAAAAGCAGGTGACCAAGATCAAGATCACGGGGCTTGAGCGTTCCCTGCCCGAATACGGTATCTCCTTATTCGAAGTTGAAGCCTACAGCCCCGGTGGTCCGCTTGCCGCTCCTGCAGCCGCACTTGACGCTTCCGGAAATGTGACATGGGAAGGTACGCTTGAGCCGCAGCAGTCGGCAAAGTTTTCCTGGAATGGAAAGGTCTCTGACAGTGCTAAGGACAAGGCGAGCGCTGAACTGACAAGCATAGTTCGCTACCCTCTAAAGCCAGGCAAGCCATCGACGGCGAAGGCCGAACTGATTCTTGATACTCCGGCGGAAGCCCCGAAATCTGACGAAACAACACCAGCTCCGGCTCCGACCGATAAGGACAAGGCCCCGGCTCCGGCGCCGACAACACCGGCTCCCAAAGAGACGAAGCCTAATCCTGAAAAGCCCAAGGTATCTGTGCCGTGGACTGAGCTCACCCCGGCAACGCCGGTCCCAGGCGCAGATGATAAAACAACCGGACAGAAGGGGGCAAAGTCAGATTCGCAGACATCTGAGAAGTCGAATAAAGATACGACGAGCAAAACAGGGACGAACACGAACGGTGATTCAGCTGCAAAGCAGAACGAGTCGGCCTCGCACCTGGTGCTCACTGGAAGCTCTGGGGCAACAGCGGGTCTCGTCGCGATAGTTCTCGTCGGTGTCGGCTTAGCCCTCGCAGTACGCCGTCGTCACTGAGATAACGCGAGCTGTGCTCGGGGCGGGTACAGCGTAGCAACGTGGGTCGGAGGTGGAGGTGAGAATGTGCCACCTCCGACCCACATCGCCCCACAAAATGTTCTATCTTTCAATGGTGAAACGAGGAAACATATGCGTGACTCACGCACAACTTATTGGAGGCGAGGAGCAGTTGTGAGTACTTTGGCACTCACCCTGACGGCCTTCGGACCGTTACCTCATGCGGCAGCGGAGAATAACTACTCCACATTGACGACGTCTGATCAAATGGTATCGGCGCCAGAAGACCTCTATACCACTGCGCTCGATGCTCATACCCGCGTGCATAACTTCAACGACGGCTGGAAGTTCAAGCTCGGCGCCAACGATGGCGCACAGTCAAAGAGCTTTTCGGACGCGAATTGGCGATCCATCGATCTGCCTCACGATTACTCCATCGAACAAGACTTCACAAAGAGCGGCGAAGCTGAGAGCGGGTACTTGCCTGGAGGCGTGGGCTGGTACCGCAAGAATCTGCCTCTCTCTGAGGACTTTGCAGGAAAGCGAATTAATCTTAATTTCGACGGTGTCTACATGGATGCCACCGTGTACGTCAACGGTAAGAAGGTAGCCAATCACCCGTATGGTTACACGCCGTTCTCGGTGGATATCACGGATGATGTAGAAATCGGTGCCACTAATGTGATTGCCGTGAAGGTCAACCATGAAACGCCGTCGAGTCGTTGGTACTCAGGCTCAGGTATCTATCGCAATGTTGATCTCGTCGTGACGAATCCGGTTCACGTGGGTCACGACGGAGTGCGCGTGATTGCGCCGAATCTAAAATCGGGCGGCGACATTCCACTTGAAGTCACCGCTCGTCTTGAGAATGAATCGGCGAAGCCCGCGGTGGTGAAGGTCTCTCATGAGATCACCACACTTGATGGCAAGAGCGTACTGGGCAAGAGCGAAGCGAAGACCGTCCAGCTCAAGGCTGGTGAGCGCCTCGATACCAAGGAGAAGTTCACGGCGAAAGGGGTGAAGCTGTGGGATCTTGAGACACCGACGCGCTATCGCGTCACCACCACAGTGGCCGACGCCGACGGCGTGGTTCTCGATAAGACCTCCGTGACGACGGGTTTTAGAACCACAGCTTTTGACCCGAATACGGGTTTCTCTCTCAACGGAAAGAAGATGAAGCTCAAGGGCGTCTCGATGCATCACGATCAGGGCGCTCTCGGTGCGCGTGCTTATCGTGCGGCCATCGCTCGCCAGATTCGTATCTTGAAGGAGATGGGTGTCAATGCGATTCGCGTGACACATAATCCTGCGTCGCGTGATCTTATTGAACTCGCCGACGAGATGGGTGTGCTGATTGTTGAGGAGAGTTTCGACGGGTTCCAGTACCCCAAGAATGGAAATTACAACGATTACTCGCGGTTTTTTAATGCAAAAGTCGGGGAGAACTCGGCCCTCGAAAACGTGCCTGCGGGAAGTACATGGGCACGGTTTGATATTGAATCGATGATTCACCGTTCGATGAATTCTCCTTCAGTGATCATGTGGTCCATCGGCAATGAAATCGGTGAAGGAACTGGCTCATACACGGACATGGGCCACTACACTCAATCCCAAGCGAACCTCATTCAATGGGCTCAAGCGGCGGATCCGACTCGTCCGGTGACGCGTGGTGATAACCAAATCAAAGATGGTTCACACTCCGGCGAGAAACTGATGGATGAACTGGCGAAGGCAGGCGGAATTGCCGGATTGAATTATTCTGCCGGTGCTAAGTACGACGATATCCATCACCGTTACCCAACCTGGGCAATCTACGGTTCCGAAACTGCTTCGTCAGTCAACAGCCGAGGTGTCTATAACCGCACTGAAGATTCAAAGCAAACGAGCGACAAACTCTTGACCTCTTATGACAAGTCGAAGGTCAATTGGGGAGCATATGCGTCTCAGGCATGGTTCGATGTGGTGACCCGCGACCATGTGGCCGGTGAGTTTGTGTGGACTGGTTTTGATTACATCGGTGAACCGACACACTGGAACGGAATCGATCGCTATCACCCAGATCAACAAGGGGCCTGGCCGGCGCCAAAGAATTCCTACTTTGGAATCGTGGATACGGCAGGTTTCCCCAAAGACTCTTACTACCTCTACCAAAGCCAATGGAATGACAAGGCAAAGACAGTCCATATTCTCCCGGCGTGGAACGGCGATGTACTCAACAAGAAGCCAGGGGAGAAGGTAAAGGTCGATGTATATTCAAATGCAGCTGCTGTCGAGCTCTACCTCACTCCTGCCAAGGGCGGGGAAAAGAAAAAGGTAGGCGAGAAGCAAATCTTTGAAACGAAGAAAACGCCTGCAAACTACACTTACCAGTTGGTGAAGGGGAAGCCTGAACAGCACGAGAGCTTGTACATGACGTGGGAAGTCCCGTTCGAAGAGGGCAAGCTTGAGGCGGTCGGCTACGATGCGAACGGCCAAAAGCTCGAGAAGACTCTTGGTCGCAATGTCGTTGAAACAGCAGGCAAACCAGCAAAGCTCGATGTTCACGTTGACCGAAAAGAAATCGCCGCCAACGGGTCAGATCTGGCTTACGTTGAGGTAACGGTGACCGATGACAAGGGTGTACCTGTACCGTCCGCAAATGATTTGGTGACCTTCGAGGTTACCGGTGATGGTGTGTTCATGGGATCGGATAACGGTGAACAGGCTGATCACACTCGCTATGATTCGAAGTCGCGTAAGGCATTCGCAGGTAAGGTGCTCGGCATCGTGAAGTCAACCAAGAAGGCTGGCTCATTCACCGTGAAAGCCACAGCTGCGACTCTTGCTACTGGATCGGCCACAGTGACGACGAAGGCGACTGGGGTAGCTGAGTCGGACAAAAAAGCAGTTGACCACTACAAGTTCCCTCGGACTGTCTACGTCAAGGCTGGCAACAAGCCACTCCTGCCGGCAACGATCGATGCATACAATGCGGCGGGGAAAGCAATGTCATCCAAGGTGACATGGGGTGAGATTCCGCCGGCGAAGTACGCTAAGGCAGGCAATTTTACTGTCGCAGGAAAAACTGATGCTGGTGACACTGTCAGCATCTACGTTGTCGTGATCGACGGCGTCGGCGCTGTGCTGAGCTACTCGGAGACGACGCCGGTGGGCACACCCGTCGTGTTGCCTGAACAACGTCCGGTCGTGATGCCTGACGGTAAGATCCTCGACACCACCCTCCCTGTGACGTGGGAAAAGCCAGAAGCTACGAAGTGGAATACACCGGGCACGGTCACCGTGAAGGGATCGGCTGAGATTTTCGGCAAGAAGTATCCTGTCACCGCAACAATCCGTGTTCAGGAAGCCTCGACAAAGATCGGTCAGAATACTGCTGGTGCAGCCCGACTGAGCCAGTCCATCACTGAGAAAGCTGATCAAACAGATACCCTTGAAGCTATTAACGATGGAAAGACTGAAGTTCCACCGATTAGCGACGGTCCGAATCCGAATGTATGGACGAATTACAACTACACCCAGAATAAGAATATTGACGAAGCGGACATTGTATTTACGTACGATACCCAGCAACAGTTTGGCGAATTCGAGGTGTGGTTCTACAAGGATCAGTGGTCGGCTCGATACCCGAAGGCGGGGACAACACAGTTCTTTGTACGAAATGCGCAGGGCGATGAGTGGACGAAGGTAGATACTGAGGAATCCATTGGTGTAGAGAAAGGCAATGTCATTTCCTACACCTATAAGTTGAAGAAAGCTGTCCAAGGAACCTTCGTTAAGCTTCATGTAGTGAACAACCCCGATGTTAAGACTGGCAAGACGCAAAATGGCAAAGAAGTTAAGCCAGTAACCGGTATCTCGGAAGTTCTGCTCAAGGGCGTCGAGAAGTCGTTCCCGAAGAATTCCACCGTAGCGCTGGACAAGGTCACGCTCAACGGAAAGGCTCTACCGGCCGAAGCGTTGAAGGCGTGGAAGTTCGAATCCTCGGAGGCTGGCGCGAAGAGTTTGGACGCAACTGCTCCAGACAACGCAGCCGTGACGATCCTGCCACAGTACAAGGCTGTTTCGCGCGTTATCGTCGAGGCCGAAGATCATAGCGCTCAGAAGGTCTTCGAAATTACCTTCGCGGGTACACCTCAAACTGAAGAGCCTGGGGCGGTTCCAGCACCGGATCCGAATCCGACTGTTCCAGCCCCTCAGCCAGAGCCGACTACGCCGTCGATTCCAACGGATACAGTGACGCCCCCGGCTGAAAATCCGCAGCCGATAACCCCGTCAGACAAGCAGACTGCGCCAACCCAGCCAGATCCGACGGTGTCGGAGAAGTCAAGCGTTGCGTGGACGGAGCTGACCGCGGCATTGAAGGACTCCATGGGGAAGGAAACCCCGTCAACACCGGCGCGAACAGAACAGTCAAAGAATTCTGGCGCTCCAGCAACGTCGTCTAGCCTGGTTCTGACTGGTGCAACGGTGATGGGACTTGGTATTGCCGCCGTGATTCTTGCTGGCGCAGGAACAATTTTGCTTGCGCGGAAGAACAAGCGCTCGTAACGTGTTGCGCAAAAAGGAAGTGTTTGGCGATGGTTTCATCGCCAAACACTTCCTTTTTGTGTACCCCAGCTGCAGAACCGCCGCTGCGTAGAGCACTCGCATTCCATCTGCTTGTCCACGGAGTTCCGGTGCCTGGGGGAGGGAGAGAAAAAACGAGGGCGAATGGGAACCCCATTCGCCCTCGCAACGTAAAAGCTGCTACCTCACTTGGTGCGCTTGCCGTAACGGCGGTTAAACTTCTCAACCTGGCCTGCGGTGTCGAGGATGCGGCGCTGGCCCGTGAAGAACGGGTGAGACTTATCCGAAACTTCGATATCAATCACCGGGTAGGTGTTGCCGTCTTCCCACTCGATTGTCTGGTCAGACGTACGGGTGGAACGGGTCAGGAACGTGTAGTCCACCGAGCGATCGCGGAACACCACGGGGTGGTAATCGGGGTGAATGCCCTTCTTCATTTTATCCTCCTCATAAAAATAGAACCTGAGCCAGACTACCATCTTCGATAACTGTTCTCACAGTCCTTTCCTTCTTTTGGAAGGGTAAACACGTCACATTTATTTCCAGGGTACTCTTGACACATGGAATTTGAAGCGATCACACAGGCTGTTGCCTCGCGCCTGCCCTCACTTGAGGCGATGTACCTCGATTTTCACCAGCATCCAGAGCTTTCGATGCTCGAAGAGCGCACGCGAACAATTATTTCCTCGCGGCTAGAGGAACTTGGATACACAGTTCGGGAAATCGGCGGGGGAGTAGTGGGCATTTTGACTCACGGAACTGGGCCGACGGTATTGTTCCGTGCCGATATTGATGGTCTGCCTGTTCGCGAAGCTCCCGACACTCCTTACGCGTCAGTTGCGATGCAAGTGAATCGCGACGGCGAGACTGTGCCAGTAATGCACGCATGTGGACATGATTTTCATATCACGGCCGGTCTTGGCGCTGCAGAATTCTTCGCAACCCACAAAGATCTTTGGTTCGGAACATACGTGGCGCTTTTCCAGCCGGGTGAAGAAAGCGGTGAAGGCGCTAAGTCGATGGTCACCAATGGATTGGTTGAGCAAGTCAACGCGCTGACTGGAAACGGGAAAGTGGACGTTGCACTGGCACAACACGTGTTAACTGCACCAATTGCTGGACACGTGGCGACGGCGGCTGGACCAGTCTTTTCGGCTGCGGCGACATTGCGCGTTGTTCTCCAAGGGCGAGGCTCGCATGGTTCAATGCCTCACCTGGGAATTGACCCGATTTTGATGGCAGCCCACGTCATTGCTCGTCTCAATGAAATTGTGTCCCGGGAGCTTACACCAGGTGAATTTGGCGTAGTCTCCGTTAACGCAATTCATGCGGGAGAGGCAGGAAATGTCATCCCCGATTCAGCTGAACTCCTCGTCAATATTCGTGCATATTCGGACGAAACGTATCACAAAGAAATCGCTGCGATCCGTCGTATCGTTGAGGCGGAAGCCGCCGCGAGTGGCGCACCAGCCCCGACGGTCGAAATCTTTGAAGATACGCCGGTGGTGACGAACGACGCCGATGTACGTCACAGAGTCCATGCCGCCCTCGCAGCAGTTCTGGGCAGTGAACGAGTTGAAGAACTCATTGCGTCAACAGCGTCAGAAGATTTTTCGATCATTGCTGATGCCTTCGATGCCCCATACTGCTACTGGGGACTTGGCGGCTTCGCAGATGAACACTCAGCTCAACCCAACCATTCACCCCACTTCATCCCCGATCTCCACCCGACCTTGGAAACTGGAGTGGCGGCTGCAGTTGCCGGAGCATTGGCCTACTTGGGCTCGTCAAACGAGCAGTAATTGACCGCGTTGCGAGGTCTCGTTTTTTAGCTGCGTGCGTCTTGGGAAAGACGAGCGATATGGAGTGAGAGGTAGGCGACTTCGTCCGTCGTGAGTGTGGCGTCGGTTCGAAGTTCGATGATTTCCGTGAGCACACGCGCAACTTTTGCTGCCTGTGGGTAGGAGCTATTGATTGATTCGCTGATTGTACTCATCAGATCTTCAAGCTGACGATGCTCTGCAATTCGTACAAAAAGATAACGAAGGTGGGTAATAAAGCGCCCCACATTCACACTCGATTGTTCCAAATGAATATCGAAATATTCTTCGATGACGTCAACCATTTGTTGGATGACGCCAGTCATCATGTAGGTACCTGCGAGATTTCCGTGAGTGAAGCTTGCGTTGACCAGGTGCAATGTCAAGGCAACGGCCTCATCGTTGGGTAACTGGACATCCTCATATTGAGCTGTGGCACGCAGGCGCTCATTGATCTGGGTGAGCATCTGGTGGGCTGTTGCAAACTCAGCGGGGTAAAGTCCCCGAACTTCTGCCTCAAGGGGGTAAGGAGAGTGGATGCTTTTGCGTACACGCTTCACAGCAAATGCCACGTGGTCAGCGAGCGCGATGAGAAGTGCTGGATTTTCTGCGACGACGCCGGTGGGGGACTGAAGGAATTCGCTAGGAGCAGCGTGCTCGGCATTCGAATATGAGTGCCCTGATGCGGGCACCGTAGGACTTGTCCCGATACCGGGAAGCTGAACGGCAGTCGAGACCTCGCCGACGATGGCTAAAATTTGTGGAGGAATATCGGACAGAAGCTGTCCGAGATGATCGGGGGAGCGCCCGTCAGAAGGCACAAACGTACGCACGATTGCATTCGAGTCGATGCTGTCACCCGGTTTCTTTTGGAAACCGAGTCCTCGTCCGGTCAAGATTACTTCGGTTCCATGTTCATCTTTTGCCAGAACGACGTTGTTATTAAAAACGCGTAGTACGTTCATCTCACCCCCTTTTATCGCCAATTTATTTTAGTGTACAAGCCTCGGTGTTTTGGGTCGTCTCTGTGAGAATGCGGTGGGTGAGACAACCTCACCCACCGCATTCTCAGTGCATACAGATCACTTGGTTGCCGAAATGATTTCCTCGCCCGCACTGACATCCATGCCAACGCGAGGCTCAACCGAGGTCATTGCGCGAGTATTGGTGACGACGACGAGGGTTGTTGTGGGGTATCCAGCTGCCTGGATCTTTTCCAGGTCAACCTCGACGAGAGGCTGTCCAGCTTCGACAAAGTCGCCCTTTGCAACTTTCGGCTCAAAGCCGTTGCCCTTCATCTCCACGGTATCGATACCGACGTGAACGAGGACTTCGACTCCGGTATCAGATGTAATGCCATAGGCGTGGCCGGACTTCTGAACAGTCTTGACTTTGCCTGAGACAGGGGAGACGATGTGGCCATTGGACGGAACCACGCCGACGCCTTCACCGAGTGCGCGCGAAGCGAAGACCTTATCGCCGGTCTCATCCAGTGTGATGACTGTGCCAGCTACCGGCGAAAGCACGGCAGTGGTGACAGGTGCAAGAGTTGCGACGTTTTCCGACATCGCTGCCGGAGCGACAGCTGCTTCCTCTGCAGGGGCTGCTTCTTCGGCGTCGCGCTGAGCAAGGAACTCAGCTTTCTGCTCAGGGGTGCGGTAACCGGAGATGACCACGAGGACCATCGCGGTGAAGAAGGCGACAGCGATTGCGATGACGTAGGTCAGCTTCGGTGTGAAGACCGGGATAGTCAGGAGCGAGGTGAAGACGAATGCCGAGGTCTTGACGCCACCGGTTGGGATACCCAGGATGCCAATCACGATGCCGCCTGCCAAACAGCCAGCGAGCATTCGCGGGTAGATGCGCTTGAAACGCAGGTGAATACCGTAAAGCGACGGCTCAGAAATACCACCGAGAAGGCCCGCAGCGAGTGCGCCTGCCGCAGTCTGACGCATCGTCTTGTCACGGTCCCTAATGGAAAGGAAGAGCACGCCTGCGGTAGCACCGAAACATGCGAAGTTCCATGCACCCATTGGGCCCTGGATGAAGTCGTAGCCAAGGGTATTGATGTTGATGAGCATCAGAGCGTTCAGTGGCCAGTGCAGACCGAGCGGTACAAGGAACGGGTACACGAGTGGGATCATGATGGCAAAGATGAATGGAGCGTGTCCGTTGAGCCAGGCCAAACCGGTGCCAAGTCCAGAACCGAGCCAAATCGAGATCGGGCCAATGAGGAATGCGGTGAGCGGGATCATGATGATCAGCGAGAACAGGGGCACGAAGACCATATGGACGATCTCAGGAATGATGCGCTTGAGTCCGTGATAAACACCGGCGAGGATAACAGCCATGAATAGCGGGACGAAGACCTGCCCGCCGTAGTCGTTGAGCTGCATTGGAAGGCCGAAGACGTGAGCGATGTAGAACTCGCCGCCGAGAGTGCTTGAGGTCGTCTTGACGGTGTCAGCAGCGTTCTTGAGTGCGCCGAATTCGGGCGTCATTATTGCGAGCATAATAGCCGCTCCGAGCCAGCCATCAACCTTGAGCTTCTTTGCAGCGTTGTAGGCGACCATTACGGGCAAGAAGTAGAGAACCGAACGCCACATTGCATCGATGAAAACCCAAGTTGCGCCCTTGTTTGGATCGCGGAAGTTTTGGATGCCCAAAGCATCGAGCACAGCAGCGATCGCGATAATCATCGACGAGCCGAGGAGAACGCCCAGGATCGGTCGGAAAGAATCTGAAAGGAACTCGAAGAAGGTATCGATCCACGCGTACTTTCCACGCGCCTTGGCGCGCATCTCAGCCTTCACATCGGCGTTCGACTTCTTTCCGAAATTTGCCATCGCCGGCAGGGACATCATGTCGTTGTAAACGTTTGCCACGCCGCCGCCAATGATGACCTGGTAGCGATCACCGCTTTGGGGAACTGTGCCGAGAACACCGGGGATGGATTCCAGCTCGTCGTTCGACACAACTGATGCGTCGTTGAGCTCAAAACGCAGGCGAGTCGCACAGTGCGTCAAGCTCAAGATATTTTCTGGACCGCCGATCGCGTCCAGAATCGCCTTGGGGGCGTTAATTTTGGTGGTCACACCTAGCTCCTTTGCTGACAGTGGCCGTTTTTAGGCAACAAAAAAGACCCGAGATACACTGGCGTTATCTCAGGTCTTGCCCCAAAACGGGTAACAATCCTTCGGTCTGAGAACCGATCGCGTAAAGCCTAACACTGAAAAATCTCTAGATCAAGCCTTGAGAGGAATCTGGATAGTTCAGTGTCGTTAAGACAGGATATGCGAAGTTCACAGCGTCAGATCGATGATCGCACTTCCTTCGGCTACCTCACCGGCAGGTGCAGGGGTTACGTTCTTGAGCAAACGTGTATTGGTCACCACCACGAAGGTCGTAGCACGGTGCCCTGCCTTTGCAATTGCCTCAAGATCAGCGCTTGCGAGCGCATCTCCAACCTCTACGTGTTGGCCACGCTCGACATGGGCCACGAACCCTTGACCAGCCATTTCGACGGTGTCAATTCCGATGTGGATGAGCACATCTGCGCCTTCATGAGAACGGATTCCGTAGGCATGGCCGCTTTGCTGAACAGCCGTCACCACGCCGGAAACAGGGACTGAAAATTCGCCGTTCGTAGGCTCAATTCCTATCCCCTCTCCTAGTGCCTTCGACGCGAAGATAACATCCTGTGTTTCCTCGAGCGCAACAATAGTGCCATCAACAGGTGAATAGACGTGCGCCCGCCGTATGCCATCAGTTTCAGGAACAGTAGAGACTTCCGTTGGCAACGGTATCGCGTGTGCAAGGCCCGAGCCAGGACCGTCATCGGGGAAGACGTCGCTCAACGGTGCGCTGGTGACTTTCCCTGCGTCAGAATCACTTGCGACAGGCGGTGCCTGTGCACTGGAGTCGTCCATGAGAGGCGACACTTGACCAACTTTGAAACGTGTACCGTTTGCTGACACGCCGAAGATGTGTTTTTCTCCTGGCTCTCGGTAGCCCACGATCAAAACTCCCAGCATCGCGACCGAGAATGCGACGGCAATGGCGACGACATATGTAGTTGCGGGGGAAAACACGGGAATAGTCAGGAGTGAGGAAAAGACGAATGCTCGGGTGGTCACGCCGCCTGTGAGCCATCCACCAACGGTGATGGCAATTCCGCCAGCGGCACATCCGACGAGAAGCGCTGGGCACACGCGGCGATAACGTAGATGGATTCCGTATAGTGCTGGCTCAGAGGTTCCGCCGATTAACCCGGCCCAGAGTGCCGATGACGCAGTCGAGCGCGTGGCGTGGTCTTTTGCCCGCCAAGAGAGAACTGCGACACCCGCTACTGCGCCGTAGCAAGCAAAATTCCAAGCGCCCATAGGGCCCTGGAGAAAATCGAATCCAAGAGTCGAAAGATTCACCAGCATCAGCACGTTCAGTGGCCAGTGCAGTCCAAGAGGAACGATGAATGGATAGAGAAGAGGGATCCCTAGCGCAAAAATATAGGGAGCGTGGAGATTCAGCCAGCCCAGTCCGTTACCAAGGAAATTTCCAAACCAGACGAATGCAGGGCCAATCACAAATGCTGTCAAGGGAACCATGACGAGCAGACATAAAAATGGTACAACCATCAGTTGCATTGATTCAGGCAGCTGCCGGCGCAAGAAATGATAGAGCCACGATAGTACTGGCACCATCGTTAATGGAACCAGTACTCGTCCGCCATAGCTAGGAAGATGAAGCGGCAATCCGAACACATCTAACGTAAAGCTCAAGGTGCCAGCAGGGGAACCCAGCTCTTCCAACCCAGCAGTGCCTCCGGATGTATGAGCGGCGAGAGTGCGGATAGCACCGGAGAATGGAGTCATGAGCGCGAGCATGACAGCTGCACCTAGCCACCCATCTATTTTCATCTTCACTGATGCGTTGTAGGCGACGAGAACGGGAAGGAAGAAAAACACTCCTGCCCAGAGTGATTCCACAAACCACCGTTCAGGTGTACGGCTCGTTGATGCAAATCCCGGCACCTGCCACCACTCCAAGACGATTGCTAACGCCATGACAAGTGATGCGCCGAGCAACACCCCAAGCGCTGGACGGAAGGAATCAGAAAGGTACTCCGAAAAAGCGTTAAAGATCGCAGACTTTCCACGCCCTTTTTTCTCTAGCTGTGCCTTGAGCTCCTCATCAGAAGTTCGACCAAAATTTCGCATCGCAGGCAACGCCATGAACTTTGAGAAATACTCGGCAACATTGCCACGCACCACCACCTGGTAGCGGTTATCGGCTTGAGGGAGCGCGGCAATAACATTTGGAGCGTGCGCGATTCGCTCACGATCAACAGCTGAATTGTCTTTGAGCTGGAAACGGAGGCGAGTGGCACAGTGGATCACGGTGGAAATGTTGTCACTACCGCCGATACCATCGAGCACTTCTTGCTGTGAATTTTTTCCAGCCACATTGCCTCCCTTACATTCTCTCTAATGGTAGCGGGAGGGTATGACAAAAGTATGCGATCACCTCACGAAGCTGCGCGGCGTTGGTAACTTATGGTTGATCGAGGCTATGCATTGATTTCTTCTCACGCATCAATATGAGCGCTGGTATTCCGGCCAATACTGACACAGCGATCGCATAATACGCTGGCGCAAGAAGGTTACCTGTGGCGGTGGTCAGCATATTGACGACCGCTGGAGTAAGACCACCGAATAGGACAGCGGCGAGATTATAGCCAATTGCCATTCCGGAGAAGCGTCCGTGAGTAGGGAATTGTTCAGGAACTGCCGACGCTGCGATCGCCGACCAGCCTGCTGCGGGAGCCGCGAGCAAGATAGCGGCGGTTGCCAAAACGAGCGGAGAGCTTGAGGAGAGCATCGAATAACCAGGGAAAGCCACAACTACTAATGCGATAAGAGTGAAGGAGAATGCACGGCGTCGTCCGAAAATATCGGCAGCGAGTCCCACCAACGGTGTCACGGCGATTGCTGCGATGGCAGCAAAGATTCCCAGGCGTAACGCGGACATCGAATCCATATTCATTGTTTCAACGTACGTCGGAATATAAGTGATCGTCAGGAAGTAGGAGGCTGAACCGACTGTAGAAATCAAGAACGATACCGCCACCGCCAGCTTTTGCTTGCGTAACGTGTACGCGATCGGTGCCGACGCTGCTGGTTCAGCCGACGAGTTGTCTGCTCTTGTCGGCATCAGGCCATTAGTGCCGACGTCGGCGCGTAACGCAGGAGATTCCTCCATGTACTTGCGCAGGGGGATCATGCCTGCAGCGAGCAACGCGCCGAGAAGGAACGGCAGACGCCATGCCCAGTCGTGGAGCGTGTCGGTACCGAAGATGCGGCTGACAAGAGCTGCCGATCCCACAGCTAACAACGCACCTACCTCGGAGTTTGCCGCAGCCCATGACGCCGCCAATCCGCGTCGGTTTGTTCGTGCCGTCTCCGTCAGATACACCATGATGCCTGTGTACTCTGCGCCCACCGAGAATCCAGCTAACGCACGCAAGAGCAACACGATAATGCCGCCCCACGCGCCGATGGTGGCGTAGCCAGGAGTCAAAGCGATTCCTGCCATCGAGATTGCCATCAGACCTGCCGAGGCAACAAGGGCAACGGTACGCCCTCGTGTATCGCCGATGTGTCCAAAGACGAGTGCTCCAAGAGGACGGAATACGAAACCAACTGCGGCGATTGCCAGCACAAGCAAGGTGGAATTTGCAGAGTTGGGGTAGTAGGTCCTGCTCAACGAGGTTGCAAGGTAAAAGAAGAGGGAGAAATCAAACCATTCGATTACCGTGCCGGAGGCAGCGATCAACATGGAGATTCGACGTGTGCGCTGATTCATCCCTCCAGCATAACCTTTTGTACTGATGATCCCAGAATAAGGGTGTGATGGTTCACGCCACTGTGAATAATGCTTCAGTCCGCTAGGGCGGGGAAATCGGGTCAGTTTAAACCGCGGAATCGGCCACAATCAAGAAATATTCTCCCAAACGGAGCGTAATCCCGGTAGGGTTTCACAGGTATAAAGAACCGAAAGAAATTTTTATGCTTAAACAAATTTTGATTGTTTCATCTGCGTTTATTGGACTTGTCGTCGGTGCAGGATTCGCCTCCGGACAGGAAGTTCTCCAGTACTTTGTCGCCCACGGGACCTGGGGAATCGTCGGGGCAGTGATGGCGACGCTGATGATCTGTGTTATCGGTGTGGTCGTTCTTCAACTGGGCTCATACTTCCTTGCAAAGGAACATTCCATTGTGTATGACCGCGTGGCACATCCGGTTATCTCCCGCTTGCTCGATGCCTTCACTACTTTTGTTCTCTTCTGCATGGGTGTAGTGATGCTCGCTGGTGCGGGGGCGAACCTGCACCAGCAATTTAGTATTCCGAACTGGCTCGGAAGTATTATCCTTGGCGTCATTGTTTTTGCAGTCGGATTCCTTAATACCTCGAAGGTTACGACCGTTATCGGCGCAATTTCACCTTTCATCATCGTGTTAATCATCGTCGCTTCCATCTACGCTTTCACCCACGTCGATGGTTCAGCGGCACAGATGAGTACTGAAGTTCAGACCATCACCCCGGCAATTAATAACTGGTTTTTGTCGTCGCTGAATTACGTCGGTATGAACCTGGCGACGGCGGTGGCTATGGCTCTCGTGATGGGCGGAAACTTTCTCTCCATCCGCGTCGCTGGCTGGGGCGGCGCCGTCGGCGGAACTGCTTTCGGCGGTTTGGTGATTTTGACTGTCGTGTCACTGTTCGTCAAGACAGAAACAGTCAAGAATGCGCCGATGCCAATGCTCAAACTTGTCGATTCGATCCATCCCGCAGTCGGAACTGTGATGTCGGTAGTGATTTTCGCAATGATCTTCAATACCGCGATCGGCATGTTCTACGCCCTTTCCAAGCGTGCAACTGTGAAGTATCCCCGTTACTTCAACGTGGCAATGGCGGCGCTTATCGTGATTTGTTACGGCGTTTCATTCGTCGGTTTCGAGGTTCTCGTCAACAAGGTCTTCCCGATTGTTGGCTGGGTGGGCCTGGCTCTTGCCGGTATTTTAACCCTGGCCTGGGTTCGCTCGAACAAGGAGATTCGCGCTGAGTCCAAGCGCCGACGCCGCATTCGCTCGCTGCTAGATCGGATGTGGACCGCTGGCGTTCACTTCTCTCACCTTGATCGCCTGCGTTTGCGTAAGCATCTTGCAGCCTCAAATATTGATGATCGCCGAATGCATCGTCGTATGAGCCGTGAAGTCGTTGCCGATCTTCAGAACGACGACACCAAAGACGTCGAAGAACGTTGGGAAGAAACTGAAGCACGCTGGGACGAAGAGCGTGAGAAGGTTATTGCTGAAGCTGCTGAGAATGAAGCACGTGCAGCTGCTGGCGAGGATCTCCCCTCCGCCAGTAGCGTCGAAGCATCCCTCGCGCCTGAAGCGATCGACGCGCGTCCGACGTCGGTGGCCGGCTCCCAGCCAGTGACTGCGGCCCCTGGCTTTGGCGCTGGTAAGACGTCGGCAGCAGCTGAGCGACGCGTCGATTAGGTCTGGGAATATCAACCGCACGCCTGACGCGGAATGCCCACGCATACAGGTAGGGTGGGGACGCTCGGATTCTAGGGAGGAATGACAATGGCGGCGAACGCAACGAGGTCATCGATTGTGATGGCCGCGGGCACATTGGTGTCGCGACTGCTTGGATTTGTGCGCTCACCGCTCCTGCTGGGAGTGGTTGTTGGTGTTAATTCCATGGCGGCCGACGCTTTCGACATTGCAAATAAGCTCCCGAATTTGATTTACATGGCGGTGATCGGGGGCGTCGTCAACGCTGTTTTGATCCCCGCCATCGTGCGCGCAATGCGCGAGGGTGAAGAAACCGGCGCGGCCTTCATTAACAAGATTCTGACACTTGCGGCTGTGGGCTTGGGGGCGATCACGCTCGTATTGACTTTGGCCTCCCCCTGGCTGGTGAAAATCTTTGCCTCGTCTTTGCTCCCGGATTGGCACCATGTGGCGGTGGCATTCGCCTTCTGGTGTGTGCCTCAGATCTTTTTCTACGGCATGTACACCGTTATCGGTCAGGTGCTGAATGCGAAGGAAAACTTCGGTCCCTATATGTGGGCTCCGGCGCTGAACAATGTGGTTGCCTGCGTGGGCATTACCGCAATGATCGTGGTCTACGGCTCTGCGACCTCGACAATCACTGGTACGGCGTCCGTGTGGACTCCTGGGCGCATTGCTTTTCTCGGCGGTGTCTCCACGGCAGGCGTCGCTGCCCAGGCTCTTATTTTGCTCATTCCGCTTCGACGGCTCGGCGTGCGCTGGCGCCCTGATTTTTCCTGGCGTGGAGCTGGGATTGGAAAATCAGCTCGCGTGTCAACGTGGGTTTTCGCTGAAATGGCTGTTGGCATCATCCCGACAATTATTTTGACGAACATCGCAGCTCAGGCGGCAGCTCGAGGTGATGCCGCAGGAATTGATCGCTCCTACATTGCCGGGAATGCTGGCTATTCGGCGGCCTATATGCTCTATTCGTTGCCGCAATCTCTGATCGTGGTATCCGTGGTGACGGCGATCTTCACCTCACTGGCAAAGAACGCTCAAGCAAAGAATCTTCAAGCAATTCGTCGCGACTCCACCCGAGCGCTTCAGGTGATCGGCATGTTGATGTCGTGGTGTACGATTGGCCTCATCGTTCTCGCTCTACCGTTGACGCGACTCCTCATGGCCACGGTACCGATGAGTCAAGCAGGTGCGGTTGCCGATGTTCTGATCACAATGTCGTTGGGACTGGTCGGTGTTGGTGCTGCAACAGTCCTCAACCGGATCTATTACGCCTACGAAGACACTCGGGGCGCATTCATTATCGGAATTCCTCTGAAAATCATGGCCGTGGTGGGCTACCTGCTGTCGGGTATGCTCTCACCGTCGCTCACCGTGGCAGGAATCGGATTGACGATGGCGATCACTAATACGATCTCGGTTCCACTCATGTTGTGGGATTTGCGCCGTCATATCGGCAAGGTCGCTCTATGGCCGATCGTCTGGACCTACATCCGATACTTCGTCATTTCGGTGATCTCCAGTTTCTTTGGGGTCATTATTTTGTCGAATCTGACAGCGGGTGCCGGTCTTCCACTTTCGCTTGCTGCGCTCCAGATTGTGGTTGTCGGCACAGCGATGACGGCAGTATTTTTCATTCTCTCGAAGCTTTTTGGTATGCCAGAGGTGGTCTACCTCGAGCGTATGATTTTTAGCATTTTGGCGAAGTTCGGTGCCACACGCACCTCACGGGAAGTGCCTCGCCATGGAAGGAAACATCATGATCGATAACGTGTTGCCGGTGATTTTCGGCTACGATATTTCCGCCTATTCCTTTGCCCGGCTCTTCCACGAGTTCGGCGGTTACCGTTCGTTGGTTGTTGCCGACGCCGATCGGGGGCCGATTCAACATTCGCGGCTTTTCGACGTACGACGGGTTCCTCGCCAGGTGCGTCAAAATGAGGATCTTTTCTACGCTGAGTTAGCCAAAATCGAGGAAGAATACCCTGATTCCACGCTCCTCCTTCTGGTCAACACAGATGACGAAGTGGAATTTGTGTCGCATCACCGCGGACGCCTGGAACGGTGGATCGCTCCATATTCGAGCGAAGAAGTGATCGAACGAGCGTCGAATAAAGATTCTATGGCTGAGCTCATCACGAACCTTGGACTAGCTGTGCCTGCCCGCATCGATATCGCTATTACCCCGCAGCTAGGCACCGACGTTGCGACTAACATGCAACATTCGCAGGCAGACGTTGCCCCGGCGTCGGCAGATCGTCTGCGTGAACGGTGGGCGCAACATCTGCACACGCTCCAGTTTCCGGTGATCGCGAAGCCTCAAGACGCACGATTTTCCCTGGATCGCTGGTGGAATCAGGGCCTACGTAAGGTGAAAGTTCTGCCGACGGTTGCCGAGGCTCTTTGTTGGTTCGACGAACTCGTACGCAATGGCGTGAACACAAAATTGATTGTTCAAGAGCTTATTCCTGGCCACGATACCGCGCAGTGGTTGGTCAACGGCTACGTCAATTCTGCTGGTGAGATCAGTGCGATTGGAAGTGGACATGTGCTGCTTGGACTGCATCAGCCGGCGTACATTGGAAATGCTGGGATTGTCTTACTCGAGAAAAATGACGAACTCATTGCTCAAGCCGCTCAAATTGTCAAGGCTGCTGGCATCAGGGGCTTCTTCTCGATGGATGTCAAGGTCGATCCTCGTGACGGCACCGCATACTGGCTCGATCTCAATCCGCGTATTGGGCGCGGGCATTACTATCTCAAGGTTGGCGGCGTGGATCTTGCGAAGGCGTTGATCGACGACGTCGAGGGGCGGCCTATGCAGTTCCAGACCAACTCCGCTACGGGAATTTTCTCGATCATTCCGCAAGTAATCGCCACACGAAAATACGTTCCTGACGCTGAACTGTGGAAGAAGGTGAAGGACGCGCGCAAAGTGGCAAAGGTCGATCCGCTTGCATATTCGAAAGACCGTCATCTCAAACGCTGGATTTACCGCACGCTTCACGGGATCAATGAAGCGCGTCGAATGCGTCAGTTCTACCCTGAACCCACGTACACAGGGTTCTAGATCGGCGCTGTTGAAGAAATACGTAGGCCCGTCGCCAACCCGAGTTACGTGTTGGCGACGGGCCTACGTATTGAGCCAGTGAAGGCGAAAATCAGATCGTGGCTTTTGTCAGCTTCGCAGCGAGGGGAGAAATCGCGAGCTGGTACGTGCCGATGAACTCTTCGACATTGCCGTTCAAGAGCCGCTTGAACTTCACAACCGAGGCATCAGGTGCATCCGGGCCGAAGTTCCCCGAAACTCCGAACGTGTTGTACGTATCGAGACCGTGTTCGACTGCCCAGCGGAAGAGAGATCCTTCGACGGGGTAGTTTCGTGCGAACTGGACAAATCGTTTGTCCATGCCACCAAGGAGTCCCACAAGTTCGTTGCCACAACGGAATGCTAAAGCACCATTGATCGCTATTTTCTCCCCGTATTCATCGAGAGTTGCTTGAGCTTCTAAGCGCTGGGCTTCATTCTGTTCAAGCGCCTTCTTTTGCTGAGCCAGTTCAGTGTCGCGCTTAGCTGTCTGTTTACGTGCCTCAAGCGTCGCAATACGCTCTTCGGTCGCTCGGCGATCGGCGTCGAGCTCTTCAAGGTAGCGAGCCGGATGCATGTAAGCGATGCACAAGAAGCCGTTTTCTGGTCCGACATCCTTCATGAGCTCGCTGAAGAGCGCAATCTGGTTTGCAGAAAGATCGGCCATCTCGTGCCGATCCTGTGCGGCCGAGAACAAATCAGTGAAGGTGTCCCACGCCTGCGGGCCTTCAAACTTTACTTCGACGCCGTAGCGTTCAGTATTGCGGAAGCGACGGCGTAGCGTTTTCGAAATTGATCCGATTGCTTCATCGAAATCCATCCCGGCAATGTTTTTGGTGTAGATGTAGCGAATCTGCACGTCAGAGCGCTCATAGAACTCGGCATTGACATGCGTAAATCCGCAACGGCGAAGCAGAGCGTCCGCGTGAGCGCCCTGAGCAAGATCTGCCTCAACGATCTGGGTATCTTCGTAAGCGTTCTTCGCCACGATCGGATTGACATCAACTGTGAGCACATTTCGCTTTGCTTTGAGATGTGAACGCAGGCCTTCAAAAAAGGCCGTCACACCGGCGTCGTCGGTCCAATCTAACGTCGGGCCGTAGGTGAGATGGGCCTTGCGAAAGAGCTTCTTCCACGGCTGGTACGTCAGTACACCGGCACCGGTGACGGTTCCGGAGGGATCTTTGATTCCGACGAACTCGGCTTGCGCGCCGACAGCTGTCTTCGCATCAGCGTAGGCAGGGAGCTGGGGGATGAAGTGGCGGCGGTTCGCGATAAACGTTTCGTATTCGGATCGAGTCAGCGTCACAAAATTCATGTTTCCCATTCTTCCTTATTTTCACCGGTAATGGGGTTAACGGAGCCAGTCGGTTCCTCATTGACACCTCGCTGGTGACGACCCGGTAGCATGTTCGCAGACGTACACAAAGGGGCGGAGAAGATGATGGACGAGGGTTTTTCAGGGTTCTTAGTAGTTCTCGGAATTGGCATAATCGTGCTCGGGTGGGGGATCGCCCGGCTTATCCGTGATCGTCGGCGTCCTGCCACCGGGCTTTGGCTACTTTCAGGTGGCTTACTGACATGGATTGGTCTAGCGGCTGTGGTGTCATTGGTTTCACCAGCGCTTGGGCTGATAATGTTCTACGGGCTATTTCTTGGCGGATTTGTGCTGGCGATGGGATTATCGCTGCTGCTCATTGCCAACGGCTACTACGTGATGAAGAGGCACGGTGTGAACCTTACACGTGCTCTTCCGCTTGTTGCAGGAGCTGGAACGTTTCTCGCTACGGTTCTCATTGTGTATTTTCATTCGAGCGTTTTTCTCCATCTTCTTGACTCGAACAGTGGGTGGGCGGATGTGCGTCTGATCACTGTAGCTTTCTGGTACATCCTCGTCGTCGGCTATATTGGTTTCAACCTTGTGGCCTATACCCTTCAGGCATGGATTCACAGCTTGTGGCCGCGTGAAGAACGTTACGACGTCGTCGTCGTTCTTGGGGCAGGGCTCATCGGAGATAGAGTAACCGCGTTACTGTCGGGCAGACTTGACCGCGGAATAGGAATTGCTCGCGAGGCAGGTGCGCGAGTAATCGTGTGTTCCGGCGGGCAAGGAAGCGATGAGAAAGTATCGGAAGCAGAGGCGATGAGTCGTTATGTCCGCGAAGTCAGTGGCAATGAATTCACTGTGCTGAAAGAAGAGCGATCCACAACAACCGCTGAAAATCTCCTTTTGACGCGTGCGTTGCTCACGAAAGTTGGTGCCGATAGAATCACCGACGGCTGACACCGTGACGGCTCCTGATGGGGACCCACAGTATTCCCAGGCCGGTAAGATGCCCCTGCAGGTGGCTGTGGCAACCTCGAATTTCCATGCGTTGCGTGCGGGAGCTTTGGCACGTCGTTTAGGGCTGCCGTGGCATGTGTATGGTTCTCCCACTGCCCTCTACTACATTCCAACGTCGTTTTTGCGCGAGTTCGCTGCGAATATGATGTTCCACTGGAAACTTCACGCCGTGATGCTCACACTTATGACTTTTGTGATCGGTCTGGCCGGGATGATGTGAGGTTCAGGGATATCAGCGAGAATGTCCTTTTATATAGCAGTGGTGGGAGCACACCCGGCAAAGCCGAGACGTGCTCCCACCACTGCTATATCGAATCGTTATGCTCGCTTCCTTGATACCACCAGTGTGCCGCCGACGGCGAGTGCCATCAGCATGAGCGCTAGTGTTTCAGCAACTCCGCTAGCACCGGTGTGAGAGAGGCTCGACGGGAAACCGGCGGCCTTGAGCTCGGCACTCGTCGGCGTGCATGGAGCACCCGACGCCGTCTGCCACTTGCCCTGTGGAGCCGACGGGGCAGCGTTTGCAGCCGTTGTCTGCGCACCGGAAAGAATCTGCGGACCGAAGTCGAAGTGACCCGAGTTCGCATTTCCTGTTCCACCGACGTTGAAGGTCAAAGTGGTCGAACCGGTGACGCGCTTGCCGTCCTTGGTCGTTGCTGACATTGTCAGGCCGACCTTGTAGATGCCGGGCTTGGAGAACATCCAGTTCGGGTGAACGTGGGTATTCGCCGGGATCGTGGCTGTGCCGCCTCCACGATTACCGTTACCAGAGAACCACATATCGCCCACAATTTGGCCGAGCTGGGATCCAGAAGTGTAAACCTCCATCATCCCCGGTCCTGAGAAGGACGTCAGTGAAATTGAGGTCGATCCCTTGATGTTCTCCAGTGCAGTAGGATGCTGAGTGTTCATTCCCACCCAAGGAATACCGTTAACCTGTGCAGACGAAATCATCCATACTGTGGTGTTCTTCGGGATGCTGCCAATGGACTGCGGAGTGCTTGTCTTTCCTGCGTTACCAATTCCGAAGGTCAGCGAGGTAGGGGAGACCCACTTAGCTGGGACGGAACGGTCATCCTTGATCATCGGCACGATATTCATGCCAGCTTTTCCTGCTGCCGGCTGAGCAGCTGCAGCAGTGCGTGCCGACTTGTCGGGGACGAAGATGCAGGCTTCGCGAGTGGAAGCGCCGCTCATCGTCGTAGCGAGGGATGCGCCTGAGTGAGAGACACCCGCCTTACCGGTGCCAGAGTTCCCTGACTGACCGTGGTTGTTGGCGGAATGCTGGTTATTGCCAGCAGAATGACCGTGAGCCTTTCCTGTCTTTTCCGCAGCGGATGCGCTCTTCTTCGCTGGTGCTTTCGTTTCATTCGGGAGCTTGGTTGAATCTCCCACGATGAATGTGTAGACACCAGTATTCGACTTGACCGCTACTCCACCTGCCTTCGGGGTGGACTCGGCATGGACCGTGAACCGGTAGACACCAGGGGTTTCAAACATCCAGTTCGCATGAACGTGAGCTGGGGTTGCTTGATCGATGTAATCGCCGTTGGAAAGCTTGAAATTACCAGACTTCAGGGCTGGCTTTACATCGCCGAATGTGCCACTGAGGAACAGGAATGCTCCACCCGGTCCTTCCACTTTATCGAAGACAATCTTCGTTGCCTCAAAGTCGGGGCGAACAGCCCCCGTGTCCCAACCTGGCCACACCATTTTGGTGGTGTCTGCGCCATTCGCCGGCAGGAAGAATCCCTGTTTCGGCAATACGGATGGGAAGGTATCAGGAGTGTTGATTTGACGGTCATCCTTGATACGCAGTGCAATGCTCTCAGGCTTGTGGAGTTGCGGCTTTCCAGTGGTATCTTCCTTTGCCGTCAGGACGATCTTGCCGTCCTTGGCTGCAACGTTGAAGATGTCAAAGTGGCCGTGATCGAACACCGTCACCTTGGTTGCGCGTGGTGCAGCTGGCTTCTTGTGTTCAGACTGCTTTGCGGTGTCGTTCTTCGACGAGGAATCATCGGTTGCCTTCGGTTGAGGAGTCTTATCGCCGATGAGCCATGTGTAGGTTGCTTCGTTGGAGACAACACGAACGGAATCAGCCTTGGGCAGACCCATCAAAGAACCCGCTGCGAGCGCACTCTTTGCGTCAGCTGCTTGAACAGTCATAGTGTAGACACCAGGAGCAGTGAACAGCCAAGAGGTGTGAACGTGCATCGGGGTCTTCTGTAAGATCGAATCGCCTGAATTCAGCTCCATATTGCCATCGACAAGTGGCGAGATAATCCTGCCGCTTGGGGATGGATGGAACATGAATACCTTGCCATCCTTCGGTGTGGTCACCTTTGTGAAATTAATCGAGATTGGACCAAAGTGTGGCCGGACAAGGGAAGTATCCCAGCCTGCAAATGGGGCATAAGTTTGATCTTCGCCCCCACTGGACAAAAGGTATCCGTGTGGCGCTGTTTTCTTGGCCAGTCCGGCCGGAATATCCTGCTTCGACTTGTCGCTCACACGTAAGAAGAAGCTCTCTGGTGCGCGCAGCACTGGCTTTTCGCCGGTTGTGTCATCCTTGGCGTTAAGTACGAGCTTCTTGCCTTCTGCAACAACGTTGAAGAGGTCGATGTGGCCACTTGAAAGCTCAAGCTTCTTTGCGGAAGGCGTTGACTTCTGGTTGCCTTCGTCTGCGGTTGTCTTACCTGGGACAAGCTCTGTCCACGGAATGCTTTTCTTGGGATTTTCTGGCTGTGGCTTCACTGTATCGTCCGGCGCGGAGAGGTCACCTGCGGCGTCCTTGTTTGGATCGGCAGAATTAGGCTTAACAATCCAGTTGTAAGTCTTGACAGCTGATTCGACTTTGCCATTCTTGCCATCAGCGACGACCTTTACCTTCATGACATATTTGCCTGGCTTGGTAAAGACCCAATGAAGATGCTTATGGTACGAAGCCGGTACGGAGTATGTAGAGCCAGCTTCGACGTAGTACTTCTTATTGTCGAGGAATGGGGCGGGGATAGCTTTGAGAGCTACTGAATCGAAGCCAGAGTTATCAACGAAAGCAAGCTTTCCTGGTCCAGTGAGAGATTCAAAGACAACTTTCGCATTCTTTAAACCCTTCTTGTCGTATTGATTCGATGCAAAGCCTGGATATAGCCCATTTCGTGCTTTCACGGACGGGGAAATATAACCAGCAGTCTCTCCCCCGGGAAGGTTGTATTCAAGTCCGGTTTCATAGGTGTCAGCGGTCATAATGAAACGAGCTGACTCTGGCGTCCGGATGACGCTTTGCCCAGTAATATCCTCCTTTGTTAAAAGGTCGATATGCTGAGAGTCGGAGGCGTAGACGTAGAAAGAATCAAGATGTCCACCGGAAAGGTCAACGGAGTTAGTCAGTGGCTCCAACGACTCTTGTTCAGTTGTATTTGATTCAGGCGATTCTTGGTCGGTGACATGAGCGTCATCGGGATCCTCGTCCTCATCTTTATCGTTAGCCGAGGAGTTATCCTCATCCTTGTCGGACTCACCTGGGGCTTTGTCCTCGGAATTCTTATCCTCGTCGTCGTTAGTCGTCTTGTCAGGATCCGTTACCGCCGTCTTACCGCCGAGATCTTCAGCTCGAACGCCATTGGGGCGGTCTTTTTTGGTGGGATCAGTACCAAGGCTCTTGACCTCAGATGGCTGGGACTTATCCGCCTCGGACTTCGTCACCTCGTAGGTTTGGGTGACGGGAGTGCCCTTGATGACCTTGCCATCTTTGACTCCCAGCGGAGTTGCAGTGAACGTGTACTTTCCCGCGTGCTGGAAGTACCACGAACCGTGGGTGTGACCGAAGACGGGAAGGTAGGAACCGTCTTTCACGAAGTACTGGTTACCCGCCAGCACGGGCATGATCTTTGTGTCATCGGTGGGATGGTTCCCATAAATCGAAAATTGGCCCGGGCCCTTCACGTCGCTGAAGAGGACTCCGTTTGCTGTGAACCCGTTAGATTCAGGCTTTCCGCTCCACCCTGGTGAAAAATATTCACTTTGGCTGGTTGTGTAGTAGGCCTTGTGCCCGGTCTCAGCGAAAGCCGCGAAGTTCGGTTTATCCTCTTCGTCCAGGCTAGATCCAGGATCATCGATATAGGCGGTTTTATCGATCACAAAGGTGGCGTTCCCATTGTATATCTGATCTCGTAGGCCGTTCTTCACCTGGATCGTGGGGACACCGGAGACGGTTGTGATTGAAAAACCGTCGGTATGGTCGCGGGAAAAGACGTTTTCCCCCGAGGCGCTTGCTGTCACAGGAGTGAGTGACATGAGCGCAAAGCTAGCTACCGCCGCAAGACTTGCGGCTTTGAGCGCTTTAATTTTCATTTGTATTTCTTTCTAATCTGATGCTATGAGCACGAGGAATCGATAGAAATTCCTAGTGAGATGATAGCAAAAATGATTACCATTCTCATATGGGTGGGGTGTGACCTTTTTACTTCTGAAATGGGGTAGTGGCCATTCGCGCAAACGCTGGTATCGTGGAGGTATGTCATTAGCCGCCACAGAACTTGTCTCATTTACGTCACCTTTCGCCCAGGATGCACTTGCGCTGTATCACAAGGCCTTTCCACCTGCTGAACTGGTACCCGAAGAAGACATTGCGCGACTCGTTGGTGAAGGCAAGATTCAGGCGACGGCCTTTCATGATGGTGATGTTTTTCTTGGTGGAACAATTTCCATGCACTGGGATGACATTTTCTATCTCGTGTTTCTCGCTACGCACTCGCAGCAACGAGGGCGGGGAGTGGGTGGCGCGATCCTCAATTATTACCGTGATCTTTACCCTCAACATCGCCATATTCTCGAACTGGAAACTCTTGATGATGACCGTGCGCCGAATGGTGAACAGCGTGTGGCACGTGAGCGTTTTTATCTGCGTCATGGATTTCGTTATGCAGGTTTCTCATCGGTCGAAGAAGGTGGAGTTTTCGATTTTCTGATTCGCGGCGGGGACATTAGCCTGGGCGAAGTCAAAGAAATGATTGAGGAAAAAATCGGTGCCTGGCAGGTTGAACTCATTGAACGCCCCCGCAAGAGTGACAAACATTTTGTGTGGCGTTCGTAGGAAGGTCTCTTCTTGCCGTACCTGGCTCGACTCGGCGTCCTAACATTAAAACGTGAGGGAAGAATTACTCCAGAGGTTCTTGCGCTACAGCGCAATTGAATCGCAATCGAATGCAAAAGCCGATCACGTCCCATCGACACCCGGACAATGGGAGATGATCCGTCTGCTCGAATCTGAGCTCGGGCAACTAGGCGCACAAAATATTTTCGTGGATTCACATGCCTGTCTCACCGCAGTTTTTCCGGCAACTGGTGTCGGGCCGTCCGTCGGTTTTTGTGCTCACGTCGATACTGCCGACGTCGGGCTCTCGCCGCGCGTTAACGCGCAAGTCCATCACTACGAGGGCGGAGACATCGATTTGGGAAACGGTATCCTCTCGGTCACCGATTTTCCTGAGCTTCAACGCTACGTGGGTGACACCATCATCACAACTGACGGAACTTCAGTGCTGGGTGCAGATGACAAAGCGGCGATCGCGGAAATCATGACGGCCCTTGGACGTTTGGAGAACTTCCCTCACGGTGAGGTCCAGATTGCGTTTGTTCCTGACGAAGAAATCGGTTTGCGCGGGGCAAAAGTCCTCGATATGGCTCGGTTCAATCCCGATTTCGCCTACACTCTTGACTGTGGCCCCGTAGGTGAAGTCGTGTGGGAAACTTTCAATGCAGGATACGCGTATATCGAGATCACTGGAGTCGCGGCCCACCCGATGAGCGCAAAGGGCGTTCTTGTTAATCCTCTACTCATTGCGATTGACATCGCCAATACATTCGATCGCACTCAGACTCCGGAATGTACTGATGGCCGTGAGGGCTACATTTGGGTTCAGGAGATGGAGGGTGGTCAATCGCGTGCCACGCTCACCCTCAATATTCGTGATCATTCACGCCAAGGCTACGAAGAAAAGAAAAAGCGCGTTCGTTCTGCCGTTGCTGACGCACGTGTACGCGAGCCGCGTGCGAAAATCGAGCTCACGGAAGAAGATACATACGCGAATATTGCCGATTCGATGACGGATGAGAACCGCGTCGGCCTGACGCGACTCCTCGATGCTTGCGCACGCATCGGTGTCGAAGTGAAACCGACACCGATGCGCGGCGGAACTGACGGCTCGTATTTCTCTACCCGCGGTCTTTTCACACCAAATTTCTTCACCGGTGCTCATAATTTTCATTCACGTCACGAGTTCTTGCCTCTCGGGTCAATGGAGTCTGCCACGCGCATCATCCTTGAACTCGTTTCTGCCAAGTAACACAACTGAAAGGGATAAGTTGATAGAGCTACTTTCTGCACAACCACTGATGACCGTTTTCCTCGTGGTCACCCTCGGTGCGCTCCTGGGAATGATCCCTTTTGGCCCTCTCAAACTCGGTGCTGCAGGCGCACTGTTTGTCGGACTTCTGGTAGGTAACTTCGTCCCTGAGATGGGAAAAACTCTGGGGCTTATTCAGAGCCTGGGATTGGGTCTCTTCGTCTACATGGTCGGCATCAGTGCTGGCCAGACGTTCTTTTCCGATCTGCGGCGACAGGCGAAATTCATCTTCTCGTCTGTATTGGTCCTCGGAGTCGGCGGCGGAGTCATCGTGTTCTTGGGTAATGTGCTGGGGCTTTCGCGTGACCTTGGCATCGGCGTTTTCGCTGGTGCCATGACGACGACGCCGGCGCTCGCAGCCGCAACCGATGCTGCGACGAATAAAGACGCTCCCGGTGTGGGATACGCACTGGGATATCCGATGGGTGTGATCGTGGCAATCATCCTCGTGTCGATCGTGGTAGGACGCAAGTGGGGCGAGAAGAATGACATCCCGTCTCGCTCTGGTGACCATCTCTCTGCCGTCACCGCCATTGTCCACCGTCCGATGCCTGTGCGCGAAGTTCCGGGGTGGAAAGAGCAGCAGGTGCGCCTGTCCTACCTGCGCCGTGGAGATTCAGTTCGTGTCATCTCTCCTGGGGAAGAGTTCATCGAAGGTGACCGCGTCGTCGTGGTTGGCATGGCTGACGATGTCGATGCTGCTGTCGATGCGCTCGGTGAAGTGGTTCCCTCCCACCTTGCAGATGACCGCTCAACGGTTGATTTCCGTCAGTTCCTTGTCTCCAACGATGATCTTGCTGGCCGCAGCGTGGTCGAACTCAATGTTGGTGGCCGTTTTGGGGGCGTGATTACGCGTATTCATCGAGGCGATATTGAAATGCTTGCCGCTGACGATATGAGCCTTGAACTAGGGGATCGAGTGCTTGTGGCGTTCCCTCGTCGTGAATTTGATGCGTTGAGCTCTTTCTTTGGCAACTCCGTTCGTCGTATCTCCGAAGTTGATGCCATTCCGATGGGTTTGGGTATGGTGCTTGGCTTGTTGCTTGGCATGGTTCAATTCACTCTCCCAGGGGGTAGCTCGTTCTCGCTGGGAGCAGCTGCTGGCCCTCTCGTTGTCGGAATGATCCTGGGATACCTCCAGCGTACGGGTCCGATTGTGTGGCAGCCGCCGATGGCTGCAAATCTGACGATTCGGCAGCTCGGTCTTTTGCTCTTCCTTGCTGCAGTGGGCATTGCTTCTGGACCAGCCTTTGCAAAGACAGCGTTCACGCCGCAAGGTCTGCGCGGTGGCTTGCTCGGTCTGGCAGTTGCACTTGTGGTTCTTATCCTCACTGCAGTGATGGGGAAAGTCCTCGGCCTGTCGGCTCAGCGCACTGCTGGGGCGATGGCCGGAATCCTCGGACAGCCAGCCATTCTGGCGTATGCTCAAGGCAAGGTGAACGATGAACGTATCGAGTCTGGCTACGCTGCGCTCTTTGCCTTTGGAATTATCGTCAAGATCATCCTCGTCTACCTTCTCGTCGCAATCTAGCGGCTGTGTTGGTTGTGACAAAGGAATAGCAAAAGCGATCAAAACGCGGATCGCTTTTTACCAATTTCGTGCAACACACCCGATAACTCGCCGTTTTGCCCGCTTATCCGTTAGGTTTTTACTTAGCGGTTCAATCGAACCCGTCAGACATATCCGTTTTATCGAGAGGAAAATAATGTCCCTCAACCGCACTGAGCTCATTGCAAAGATCGCTGAAGAGGCCGGTCTCACGAAGACCGACGCCGACAAAGCCATTTCTGCTCTCCAGACCGTTCTGGTTGACGCCCTCGCCAAGGGTGATTCAGTGAAGATCACCGGCCTGATGTCCGTTGAGCGCACCGAGCGTGCAGCTCGCAAGGGTCGCAACCCGCGTACCGGCGAAGAGATCCAGATCCCTGCTGGTTACGGCGTAAAGATCTCCGCTGGCTCCAACCTCAAGAAGGCTGTTGCTAAGTGAGTGATCGCTCATAGATGACTCATGTGAAGGAGGCACCTGCGGGTGCCTCCTTCATTTTTATGAGGAGAAAACACAACCGATATGCTCCTAAAACACACGCAAGGACGTTCCTTGAAGCGAGTAGTACTCAATTCTCGAATGTGGTGAATGCCCATTTGCTGGGGGTATGAAACCGCCAGGTGCGGAACTAGAATGGGGCATATGATTACTCCTTCGTATGGTCCATCAGAACCTGGTCACTTGGATCCGGGGCAGCCCGAATCAGTCGGCGGCACCGCAGTTCTTGAAGAGGTTCGCGAAGAAGTTCAGCCTGGCGATAATGAGCGGTATGCGCACTACGTGCGTAAGGATAAGATTATCCGCTCGGCTATCGAAGGACGTCCTGTTGTGGCGCTATGCGGAAAAGTTTGGGTGCCGATGCGTAATCCTGATCGTTTTCCGGTGTGTCCTACGTGCAAAGCAATTCATGAATCGATGAAGAATGGCGGCGGAGATTCATCCTGGCCATTTGGCCCGAACGTTCCGGGTAATCAATGAGCGCGGGACGTCAAAGCCAACCCTCCCTTTTCTCCGCCGAAAACCTTTCTCCCTCATATCCCCAGCGCGCTGCGTGGGGTACAGCAGGGAGTCTGCGCGCGTGGCAAGCAGAGGCGCTGGAACAATATCTTCGTGATATGCCGCAAGATTTTCTTGCGGTTGCTACCCCTGGCGCAGGCAAGACTACTTTCGCGCTGCGTGTTGCGGTGGAGATGCTTTCACGTGGTGAAGCATCTGAGTTGACAGTCGTCTGCCCAACTGAACACCTGAAGTATCAGTGGGCAGAGGCGGCAGCTCGCGTCGGTATCCAGCTTGATCCTGACTTTTCTAACTCGCAAAGCGGACTCGGGCGCACATTCAACGGAGCGTGCGTGACCTACGCGCAAGTTGCCCGTGCTCCGATGATGCATCGTCACCGCACGTCGGCAAAGAAAACGATGGTGATTTTGGACGAAGTCCACCACGGGGGAGATAACCTGTCGTGGGGAGACGCCATCCGCGTTGCCTTCTCTCCGGCGGTTCACCGACTGTCGCTCACCGGTACCCCGTTCCGTTCTGACACGGCGAAAATTCCGTTCATCACCTATGAACCCGACGCGGACGGTATTTTGCGTTCGCGCGCAGATTACTCCTACGGCTACGCAAATGCTCTTCGCGACGGCGTCGTGCGTCCGGTCATTTTCATGTCCTATTCGGGTGAAATGACGTGGCAGACCAAACACGGTGAGGTCTACCAATCAACATTGGGAGAGGCGTCAACGAAGGACATCACGTCGCTTGCGTGGCGTACGGCTTTGGACCCAGGTGGCGATTGGATTCGCGCTGTGCTCGCTGCCGCTGATGATCGACTCAGCATCGTGCGTAAGGGGGTGCCCGACGCCGGCGGTCTGGTCATCGCGACGGATCACAAGACTGCGCGTGCCTACGCCACGATCCTTGAGCAGATTTGTGGCCAGAAAACGACGGTAGTGCTCTCAGACGACGCAACCGCATCCGACAAAATTGCGGAGTTTTCCGCCAACACAAAGCGTTGGATGGTGGCCGTGCGCATGGTGTCGGAGGGTGTGGACGTACCGCGACTCTGCGTCGGAGTGTATGCAACTTCCACATCCACACCGCTGTTCTTTGCTCAGGCCATCGGGCGTTTCGTGCGTGCGCGCAAACGCGGCGAAACTGCTTCGGTGTTCCTTCCATCTGTGGAGGTGTTGCTCGGACTGGCGGGTGCGCTTGAAAAGGAACGAGATCACGCGCTAGTGAAGAATCCAGCTCAAGAAGGCTGGGATGACGAAGCCTTAGCGCAAGCGAATCGTGAAGAGAGCGCCTCGGACGACGTTGAAGGACCTGGATATCAGGCCCTTTCATCTGACGTTACCTTTGACCGCGTGGTTTTCGACGGAGCAGATTTTGGCCAGTGGGCCGAGGTCGGCTCTGATGAAGAAGCTGATTTCCTGGGTATCCCAGGTCTTCTTGAGCCTTCAGAAGTGACACAACTTTTGCGTCAGCATCAAGCAGAACAGGCTGCCGCCTCGAAAAAACGTGGTGATGGGCCGTCGCCGGTGATGGATTCACGCAAGCGTCGCGAAAAGCGCAAGGAGTTGTCTCAGCTTGTGGCTGCATTTGCAGCAAAGACCGGCCGACCTCACGCACTGATTCACACTGAGCTTCGCAAGGCTACTGGTGGTCCTGACGTCGCAAGAGCTTCGCTTGAACAGATTGAAGCGAGGATCCTCAAAATCCAGCGATGGTTCGTTGGGAGGAAATAAAACATCAAAAGACTGATGGTGGGGAGCACATTGTGCTCCCCACCATCAGTCGAATGTATGTTTCTATTCGTCGTCGCCCTCAAAGACATCCTCAAGGCGAGTAGGAATACCTGGCTCGCCCTGGGACAAGCGCCATGCTGCATAGGGCAGAGCGGCACGCGAGTTGCGATGACGCTCAGCAGCCAACGCTAGTGAATCAGGCTCCCGGTACATTTCGTTGATGACGCCGTTGTCGATCAGCGTCACCTGAAGCGGGCGAGCGTGCTGGGAAGCGAGATAGTCTAAGCCTTGCTGATAGTCGCGCGCAGAGACGACTACCTCTTCCACAGCACGGCCGGTTTCATCGTGACGGCGTCCGGCGATCTTCAGTCCGCCCACCGAGGCCTTGTGATCCGATTTCTTGGAGACCTCTTTCCACGTGCCGTCAGCATTTTCGCGTGCGACAAGTTTGTAGACGAGCTCCGCCGTCGGATGGCCGGAGCCGGTGACAAGCTTCGTCCCTACACCGTAGGAATCCACAGGAGCAGCCCCCAGCGCAGCAATAGCGTATTCGTCAAGATCTGACGTTACGGTGATCTTGGTGGAAGTTGCCCCCAGATCGTCAAGCTGCTGACGGACAGTGAAGGCTGAGGCAACAAGATCCCCAGAATCGAGACGAACAGCTCCGAGCTCGCCGCCAGCTGCACGAGCGGCCTCGACTGCCTTCTTCACGCCTTCGGTGACGTTATACGTGTCAACGAGGAGAGTTGTCTGCGTGCCCATGGTTGCAATCTGCGCTGCGAATGACTCTTCTTCGGAATCGTGCAGAAGCGTGAAGGAGTGTGCTGCAGTGCCGATTGGCTTAATGCCATATTCGCGTGCCGCTTCCAGATTCGATGTTCCCATGAAGCCGCCAATGACTGCTGCCCGTGCTGCCGCAACTGCTGCGATTTCGTGAGCTCTGCGCGCACCCATATCCAGGCATGGGCGATCGTGGGCTGCCGTTGTCATGCGCGATGCGGCAGTGGCTACCGCGGAATCGTAATTCAAGATCGAGAGCAGAACGGTTTCCAAAATGCAGGTTTCGGCGAAGGTTCCGCGAACGGTCAGAATAGGAGAGTTCGGGAAGTAGCATTCGCCTTCGGGGTAGCCATACATCGAACCTGAAAAACGGTAGTTTGCGAGGAAATCCAATGTCTGTTCAGACAGGAAATTTTGCGACCTCAGATAGTCGATTTCCTCAGCGTTAAAGCGGAATTTCTCTACGGCATCCAATATTCGTGCAGTTCCTGCGACGACGCCGTAACGACGACCGCCGCTGAGACGTCGTCCGAATACTTCAAAAACAGATTGACGAAACGCTGTGCCCGAATGAATCGCCGAGTCCAGCATCGTCAGCTCGTACATGTCGGTGAGCAACGCCGTGGAAGTTGTGGTCATAGAATCTACAGTAGTGTCCATCGTGTGACTGCGCCTACTTTTTGATGGAAAAGGTACGAAAAATGTGGCTAAATGCGCTACAGGCGTAGCGGCCATGGACTGAATCTTGGGTAGAATTATTGGGTGCCCATTGACAAAGATATTGCGAACCCTCAAGAAGAAACTTATCTGACGCCGGCCAAGGTTATTGGCTGGCGTACCGTTGTACATAATGATCCAGTCAATCTTATGGGATATGTGCAGTGGGTATTCGAATCGTATTTCGGAATGGACATCGAATCTGCCTATAAATGTATGCTGAAAGTCCATCACCGTGGACGTGCGATTGTGTCCACTGGAAGTCGTGAAGCGATGGAGAAGGATGCTGCAGCAATGCATAAGTTCGGCTTACGTGCCACGATCGAGGAGGATGCACAATGATGGCGTTTCGTCCGACGCGCGGCGGATACGAAGCGCGCGCAACCGACGATGAGCGTGCCATGCTCGCATCTCTTGCCAGTGACTTGGTGTTCATGATGGGCTCAGATATGAACCGTGAAGTTGAGCGGCGCGAAGAAGTTGCTGGGCGCAACGGTAGTACGGATGCAGATTTTTTTGATGCTCTTGAGCTTGAACTTGCCGGTGTAGAAGAGGCTGCACACGCCGCCGTCGCCGACGAGCCACAGATGAATTTCGACGATGATCTTCCCAGCGATTACGCCATGGAAGTGCTCTTCCCAGACATGAGTGAGAATCCGCAAGAAGCTCAAACACTGCGAGAGCTGACAGAGGATTCTATTGCTGGTGGGAAAATTGAAAATCTCACGACATTTTTTATGCAACTTAACGCCATCGAGACTCCTGCCAATGCCGGGGATAGTGCAATGAGCATTGGAGACCGTGTGTGGGTGTCGAACGAGGATGCGTCTGCGTGGCTCGCATCTTTGAACGATATCCGTTTGGTTCTTGCCGCTCGTTTGGAAATCGATTCCGATGAAAAAGCAACGGAAATTTTTGAACGTGCGGGCCTGTTCACCACTCACTCGAATCGTATGGCCGATGATATCCCGGAAGTATCCACCCCTGAAGACATGATGGCTGTGCTTTACGCTATGTCAACCTGGTGGCAAGAATCGCTCGTGGCTTCTGTCCGGGCGAAGGAGGCGCGTCGATGAATAATGCCCCAATCGGAGTTTTTGACTCAGGGGTGGGCGGACTGACAGTTGCTCGCGCGATTATTGATCAGCTCCCTGGAGAATCTATCACCTATATTGGTGACACAAAATATGCGCCATACGGGCCGCGTCCCATCGCTCAGGTGAGAAAGCTTGCCTTGGGGGTGATGGATCAGTTAGTGGATCAAGGCGTCAAAATGCTTGTGATCGCGTGCAATACAGCATCATCAGCGGTGCTTCATGACGCTCGTGAGCGGTATCAACGTGTGGGGATTCCTGTCATTGAAGTGATTCAGCCAGCCGTGCGTCGTGCGATGGCATCCACTCGCCACCGCAATATCGGTGTGATCGGCACTCAAGGAACAATCAACTCGGGCGCTTACGCTGATGCGTTCGCGGCTGCGGTGGACGTGAAGCTTACGACGCAGGCGTGTCCAGCATTCGTCGAATTTGTTGAACGTGGAATCACTACTGGTTCGCAGCTACTTGAGAAAGCTCAGGAATACCTTACTCCTGTTCGTGACGCCGGTGTTGACACTCTCGTTTTGGGCTGTACTCACTATCCCTTGCTTACGGGCGTGATTTCTTATGTGATGGGCGACGACGTCACGCTGGTCTCAAGTGCAGAAGAAACAGCAAAAGATGTCTATCGCACGCTGGTTGCGAACGATATGCTCGCCGATGGGATCGCGCCACAATACCGTTTTATGGCAACGAGTGATCCCGAAGAATTCGGGCGTCTTGCGCGTCGGTTCCTTGGCCCCGAAGTGATGGGCGCGACGCAGATCAATCACGAGGAGGACAGCGAATGAAACTCACGGTGATCGGATGCTCGGGGTCGATGTCTGGCCCGGCGTCGGCATCGTCATCCTATTTGGTTCAGAGCAGTGCCGGTGGGGAAGTGCTCCTGGATCTGGGAGCAGGAACGATCGGAAATCTTCAAAATCACATCGACCCGCTCAGCCTCGATGCTATTGCTTTGAGCCATCTTCATGCTGATCACTGTGGTGACCTTGCGGCGATGCACGTCTATCGCCGCTGGCATCCGGATGCACCCGGTACGCCCATCCCCGTGTATGCTCCATCTGATGCGGACAAGCGGTTGCAACAACTTGCTGACGATCCGGTCGATGAAGACTATGGGCCGGAGTTCGATTTCCATGTGGTGTGTCCGGGCGACGGTGTCGAAGTTGCAGGTTTGCGCATCTCGTTCTGCCAAGCGTGGCATACGGTTCCGGCTCTCGGCATGTTAGTGGAGGATATCGAAGACGGCGGTCGTTTCTTCTACACCGGAGACTCAGACTTGAGTGATGAACTCGTCGCTGCGGCATCTCAAGCCGATCTTATTGTGTCTGAAGCTGCATTCGAAGAGGGACGAGACACTGTGCGTGGAGTTCATATGACTGGTGTTCGTGCTGGCCAACTGGCTGCCCGCGCTGCCGACGCTGCTGGTCGTTTCCGGCCCGATGGGCAGCTTGTGCTCACCCATCTTCAGCCGTGGACGAGCACTCAAAAGACGCTTACCGATGCTGCAAGCGTCTTCGACGGCCCGATCGAGGCTGCACGCAAGGATGCGTTCTATTTAATTTAAGATGATTTCTTTGTTTGGCCGCTAAATCTAGAGGAAAGAATGAAAATAAAAAGTCCTGTTGCATTAACCGTTTCATTGTTATTCGCACTTCTCGGGGGCGCGGAATAGTGGATTAGTCATTCTCTGTTACGAGTGGCGGCGCCTGTTTTATCTCTCATCATGTCAAGCGCGTTATGCTTGAGACATGACTGAATTCTCTCGCAAAGACGGGCGCGCCACCGATGAACTGCGCCCAGTGACTATTACCCGCAACTATCTTGAAGCTGGGGAAGGCTCAGTTCTGGTGGAGTTTGGCCGCACGAAAGTTTTGTGCGTGGCCTCTTTTACTGTAGGAGTGCCGCGCTGGCGTAAAGACTCGGGTCTTGGCTGGGTGACCGGCGAATATGCGATGTTGCCGCGTGCAACTGATACTCGCAACCAGCGCGAGTCAGTCAAGGGCAAAGTTGGCGGACGTACCCAAGAAATCTCTCGACTCATTGGCCGTTCACTTCGAGCAGTTGTTGATTTTGAAGCACTGGGTGAAAACACCATTGTCTTAGATTGTGACGTGCTCCAAGCGGACGGTGGCACCCGTACAGCCTCGATTACCGGCGCTTACGTCGCTCTGGCCGACGCCGTTGCCTGGGGGATCGCCAATGGGCATATCCATCCGCGAGCAGGTAAGCCAGTGCTGCGCGATTCAATTTCTGCAATTTCGGTTGGAATAATTGATGATCATGCGTGCCTGGATTTGCCCTACGAGGAAGACTCACGTGCGCAAACCGATATGAATGTGGTGATGACCGGTAGCGGAAAATTCATTGAGATTCAGGGTACCGCTGAAGGCGAGCCCTTCTCGCGTACTGAACTCGGTCAACTGCTTGATCTGGCCGAAAAGGGCAACCGCGAACTGGCACAACTTCAGAAATCGGTATGCGAATGAAACTTATTTTTGCCACCCATAATGCGCATAAGGTTGAAGAACTCGATGCAATTTTGAGGCCACTGATCCCAGAGCTAGCAGGGATTGACGCAGCAACTTCGTTAGGAATTGACGAACCTGTTGAAAATGCCGTGAGTTTCGAAGGAAATGCCCTCATCAAGGCGCGTGCAGTTGCTCAAGCGACTGGGCGCCCAGCCCTCGCTGATGACTCAGGGATCAGCGTGGACGTTCTTGGGGGAGCTCCGGGCATTTTCTCTGCGCGGTGGAGCGGCGTCCACGGCGATGACATCGCGAATGTTGCACTTCTCTTGGCCCAGCTTGCCGATGTCCCAGTGGAACATCGGGGTGCGGAATTCATCTGCGCCGCTGCTCTCGTAATACCAGACGGACGTGAATTCACTCAGATTGGTCGTGTGCGTGGAACTTTGCGTTATGAACGTAGCGGGGAAGGAGGCTTCGGATATGATCCGATTTTCCAGCCTGAGGGATTCGATGTGACGGCCGCTGAGCTGAAAGCCGAGCAGAAGAATGCGATCTCGCATCGTGCGCAAGCATTCAGTGCATTTGCCCCTGTGATACGTCGCGAGGTCTTTTCTCAGGGGCGTTAGTTTCGCTAGAGGCGCTCACGCGTGTAGCCCAGGAATGCGAGTGCGCGCTTGACGATATCTGCGTGCCCGGGGGTCATCTCTGCACATAGTTCGCGCGTATAGAGATCACCTGGGTCAAACCATGTGAAGCCCAAAGCATCGTTTTGTGGCGAGCAGTCTCCCGAAATGGGAACAACGTAACAGAGAGCGACGGCGTGCTGGCGTGAATCGAAGAAGCCCTCACCCGGCGTCGGGAAGTACTCGCCAATAGTAAACGGAACCATCGAAGCTGGGATTCTCGGTAGCGCCATGAGACCGAGATCCTTTTCGAGGTGGCGCACGACGGCTGCTCGCACGGTTTCGTGGAAGAGAACACGTCCTGACACGATTGACCGTGAAATCGAGTCGTCGCTGCCCTGAAGGAGAAGGCCGACGGCTTCAACTTGGCCAGTTTCGCCTAAGCGCACAGGAACCACATTCACGTAGAGCATCGGAACCTTGTGACGCACAAATTCCAACTCTTCCGGGCTCAGCCAAGAGGCCATCTCTTCCATTCCATCCATAGTGTCATTGTGCCCTCTCATGAGGCAGAAAAGTGAGAGTGTGCGCCACTGGTGAACGTATGAAATGGTCGCACCGCGCATCTTCTCGTCACCGGGCGTGGCATGATGTCAATATGACGAAATACGAAAAGCCGATGATGGCCTTCGCCGCAGCCTTTGCAACTGCCATGGCGGCGATTGGCTGGTACACCCTGATTAAATCTGGATGGAATTGGATGGTTCTGATCCTCGTTCTCGTAGCAACCGCGCTTGTCGCAGGGAGCTGGTGGGCATTTTCATCCAGGCTTTTGAATGCAGTCGCTGGGTGCATGTTGGGAGTGGCCTTTTTGACGCCGACAGAGTTTGGTTACATTCCGATGATTGTCGGGTTCGTGGTCTTTGCTCTGCTGGTGAGCCTGCGGCTTTTCAATGAGCTAGATCAAGGAGGAACACGATGACATTCGAGGTGGGCCAGAAGGCTCCTGATTTCACATTACCGACTGCCGGTGGAGGGGAAGTTACTCTCCACGAGGTTATTGCTCAAGCAAACAAAGGCGTCATCGTATATTTCTACCCACGTGCCATGACTCCAGGTTGCACAAAGGAAGCGTGCGATTTCCGCGATAGTGAAAATTCGTTGAAAAGTGCCGGGTATTCGGTGATCGGAATTTCTCCTGATTCTGTTGAGCGACTTGAAAAGTTCACGCAGAAGGAATCGTTGAACTTCCCGTTGGCGTCGGACGAGGATAAGGCCGTGGCGACTGAGTGGGGAGCTTACGGCGAGAAGAAAAACTACGGCAAGATCTCAATGGGGATTATTCGGTCAACGTTCATTATCGACACTGACGGAACTTTTGTTCAGACAATGTACAACGTCAAGGCCACCGGTCATGTGGCGCGTGTGCGCAAGAGTCTGGGAATTGACGCTTAGAGTTTTTCTTTTGCTGCTCTGGCCGCTATGCTAGGGGAGCACGCGCGAGTGGCGGAATTGGTAGACGCGCTAGATTTAGGTTCTAGTGCCTTTGGGTGTGGGGGTTCGAGTCCCCCCTCGCGCACCGTTAAAATGGCTCTATATCAACGATTTGTAAAAGCGTTCAGAGTCGGGTGTGTACTTGCGTACACGCCAGAGTGAAATAAGGTACGAGTATGGGGTGCAGGTTATCAGCAAACCTACACCCCATATCCCATGCCTGAGTTTATTTCTTCGACTTATCAGCTTGTGAACTGCCCGAGTATAACTTCTCAATAGCAGGGGCGAAGCGTCGATTAACTTCGGCACGCTTTACCTTGAGCGATGGTGTCAGCAGGCCGTTTTCCACAGTGAAATCGGTGGGAAGTACGGAGAACTTGCGAATTGATTCCGCGCGTGACACTTGCTTATTTGTTTTATCGATAGCGCGACCGAGTGATTCGAGTACAGCAGGATGCTTTGCGGCAGTGTACATGTCCATCGTCGTTTCGAGTCCATGAGCCGCGAGCCAGCCTGGAAGCATATCGGCATCGAGTGTGATAAGCGCTGAAACGAAAGGACGCTGATCGCCGATCGCAACAATCTGCGAGATCAACGGATGCGAACGCAATGGATCTTCGAGAACAGCAGGGGAGACATTCTTGCCGCCAGCGGTGACAAGAAGTTCCTTCTTTCGGCCAGTAATCGTCAGATAGTTGGCCTTGTCGAGTTCGCCGATATCCCCAGTGTGGAACCAGCCCTCAGAGTCGAATACGGCGTCCGTTGCCGCTTGATTATTGCGGTAGCCGCGGAACAAATGTGGGCCCTTAATCATGACTTCACCGTCATCGGCAATCTTGTACGACGTCCCCGGCATTGGTAAACCAACCGTGCCCATGCGAATGGCCTTCGGAGGATTGACTGACGTGGCTCCGGTTGCTTCGGTCAGGCCATAGGCTTCAAGCACCTTCAAACCAATTCCACGGTAGAAGTGACCCAGGCGCTTTCCGAGCGGCGCGCCTGCAGAGACTGCCCAGTCCACCTGTTCGCCGATCACATCAGTAATCTTGGACCACACAAGTTTGCGGGCGAGTTTCACCTTGAGCGTCAGGAAAGGACCTGCATGGCGTGAGGACGAATCGACGGCGACCTGCGCAGCCCAGCGGAAGATCTTGCGTTTAATGCCGCCACCCGCCTTGGTCTCCGCAGCATTGTAGATTTTCTCTAGAACGCGTGGGACAACGAGCAAAGCGGTGGGCTTGAACGACGTAATATCTGCCACCAGGCTCTTGATATTAGGCGCGTGTCCAGCCACTCCGCTTCCGGCGATGATGAAGTAGAAAACTACGCGAGCCATCACATGTGCCATCGGCAGGAAGAAGAGCACACGAGTGTCTTTGGACATCGTGATGGTGGGGAGGAACTTATGAACTTCCAACGTCGTGGACACAAAGTTACCGTGAGTAAGCTCCACACCCTTGGGATTTCCCGTTGTTCCAGACGTGTAAATCACGGTGGCAAGAGAATCCATGGTGAGGTTCTTTTTACGACGATCAATTTCTGCATTGTCTACGTCTGCAGCAGCAGCGTAGAGGTGAGAAATCGCATCACCAGCAAATGAGATAACTTTCATCAGCTCTGGGGTCGCAACAGATTCGACAACCGCTTTTTGCGCTTCGGTCTCCGTGATGACGTATTTGACGTTGGCGTCTTCGAGGATCCATCGAACCTGCTGAGCGGAGTCAGATTCGTAGATCGGGACCACAACGAGTCCTGCTGACAGCGCTGCCATATCGATGAGGTTCCAGTTATAGGAGGTCGCGGCGAAAATGGCGATCGAATCACCTTCCGCAAGTCCTTCCCCGACAAAGCCTCGTGCAACAACGCGAATATCGGCCTGGAACTCCGCCACAGTCATTGGTGACCAGGTGCCAAGCGACACTTGGCGTTCGATTGCCACCTGCTTCGGTGCGCGCTTCTCCCTCTCATCAAGCATCCACGGGATATTCATCCAGTGCTTGGTGTGAACGAGAGACTTGCGGGTGACGCTTCCGTCACGGTTCTTCTTCATCAAACCTTCTTTCTTGGCGGATTCGCAGGTAATGCCAACTTTAAGAGCGTGGCGCGCTGAGCGCTACCGCATTGGTGAGGACATCGGCTATCTTTTTCCGGAGCGCGCTCCCTTTTGTGTAAGCTTCGCGTTGAGCAGCAACGTATTGTGCCCGCCCTTGCGCGGTTTCCACTGGAATAGGCTCGACGCCGATTGAGCGAGAATCGTAGGGGCTGGCGGCTTGGTCAATTCGACGTGCGGCAAGTGCGACGTCGTACGCTTCAATGGCCCACTCGCTTGGGAAGAGAGGAGCGAATTGCAGACATACCCGCAGCAGATCCATTGTGACGTGTATACAGCCAGGCTGCTCGTTATCCATCACTGTTTCATAGGCCGGTTGGGTGGCGTTGAGCGGTATAGCATCTGGGTGAAAAAACTGGAAGGCATCAAAGTGAGTGCATCGGATATGTGCCTTTTCCACGACTCGGTCAGTTTCTTCTCGTCCGAGCCGAAGGGGAAGTTTGTGACGCAGGTGAGGGGCGTGGTAGACCATCGCCCACTCGTGCCATCCGAAACATGAAAAACGGGGCTCACGTTTGAGAAGTTTGTTTTGAAGCTGGGCTTGGAAGGTGAGTCCTTTCGCACGCTCCGCAAAGTAACGAGGAGAAAGGACGACGACGTCGCCATCCCTTACGTACCAGCGATCAGTCGAGCGTTTCTCCCACCACGCAAGCGCTTCGGGGTGGAGGGGACGTCTAAGCCCGATACCGCTGTTGTCGGAAATACCGGGGTGCCATACGGAGAACCTGCCGGGGCGCAACGGAAAATATTCGTAGAGAAAATCTTCCATCGCGTTAGGGACGTGGGCGCTTTGACGTTCGAGGCGGCCCCGTGTTCGGCTTTCTGCAGCTTTGCGATGTGCGATGGCGCGTGACCACCACTGTTCTTCTTCCAGCACAATCATGAAACAAGTGTGTCAGGTTTTGCCTTAAAGTGAGTACATGAAGATTGTGCGACTTTCACTTGAATCTGGGCCACGTTTCGGTGTGGCGGATGACACGGGTAACTATCACATCATCGCTGGTGATCCGATTTATTCGGGTATTGAACAGACGGGAAAAACTGTTCGCCAGCAGGAGGCAAACCTGGTGTCTCCGATGATCCCACGCTCAAAAGTTGTTGGAGTTGCAGGGAACTTTGGCCAAGACGTTGATGGTCTAACTTTCCTCAAGCCAAACACTTCAGTGGTTGGTCCGGATGTGCCGATTACCATCCCCGCCTGGGCGACCTCCGTAGTGGTTGCCGGTTCGCTTGCAGTGGTGATTAAGCGTATTTGCAAAGACATTGAGCCTGAGCACGCCAAAGACGTAATTTTCGGTTACACCGCAGCCATCGAAGCCACCGACGAAGGTGCATTGGCGAAAGGACAGCTTACTGAGGCGAAAGGTTTCGATACCTCGTTGCCGCTTGGACCTGTCATCGAAACTGCATTGGACACGTCTGGATGTGACATCACCCTGGAAGTCAACGGCGAGGTGCGAGCCAGTGGAAATACTGCGGATTTCACGCAGTCGGTGGGGGAGATCGTCTCTCGGATGTCAAAGATCTTCACGCTTCTCCCTGGCGATGTCATCTTGCTCGGGCATCCAGGTGAGCTTGTTCCTGTGAAAGCTGGCGACGAGATTCACCTCACGATCGAGGGAATTGGTACCTTGAGAAATCCTGTTGCGTAAAAGTGGGCATGGCATCGGGGTGACACATCACCGATGATGTGTCACCCCTGTTAGCGAAGCTTAAGTGCTGACTCGATACGTTTGATAACTTCAGCGAACACGGCTGGCGGTACAGCAATCATCATCCGGACAAAATGATCTAAGCCTGGGCCCTGCTCGGCGCCTGGGGTCAATGCGAGTCCAAACTTTTCGAGGTGCGTTGCTACATCCACATCTGCGGGGAAAAGTCCCATTGACTGCGCGCCTGAAAAATCAAGCCAGGCGATGTAGGTCGCTTCCATTGGAGTTAACGTGACGCCTGGCCATGTTGCTGCACGTGCGGCAAGTTCATCGCGGTTTGCCCGGATGACTTCCAAGGCGCGTCGTTGCCAATCCCAGCATTCATTGTAAGCAACTGTTTGGGCCACAACACCGAGTGTGGAGACCGCTAGCTCACCAGCGTCGAAAGCCGGCGCTAGCGTAGTGAGATCCTCTGCATTCGTAAAGATGACTTGTGCTGCTTTGAAACCAGCGAGATTCCACCCTTTCGACGCCGACGTCGTCGTGATCGACTGGCGGGCAGAGTTTTCCGACACGGTGGCGTAGGGGATATGTGTTCCTTCCATAACGAAAGGTGAATGTATTTCGTCGGCGATCACGCGCGTGCGCGGAAATCGTTCAAGAAGTGCATCCAAGGAGGCGAGCTCTTTAGCTGTATAGACGCGTCCGGTGGGATTAGCTGGATTGACCAGGAGGAACACTGCTGCGCCGATTGTGAGTTCTTTTTCAAGAGCGGTGAGGTTAAAGGTTGATTTCCCATTGACGTTGATAAGTGGAATCTCGACCATCTGCCTTCCCGTGCGAGGTAAGAGATGGCGGAAACCTTTGTAGCCAGGTGTGAAAACGAGGACACGTTCGCCGGGCCGAGAAAGCGATGTGATGAGCTTGTCGACAATGGTGACGACATCAGGGGCGATTCTCACATATGCGGGGTCCACTGTCAGTCCGTTGCGTGCGACGAAGCTGGAAGTTGCTTCTCGGAGGCCTGCGAGTTGACGCGGTTCGAGGTAGCCCACTGCGGTGCTGGCAAGATAGCGACAGATTGCGTGTTGAATCTGAGGAGCAATGCCGAAATCCATCTCTGCCTGCCACAATTGGAACGGGCGCTGTGGGTCGGCCCACTTGAGCGAGCCAGAGGAGCGAAGATCACTGAGAGTAGAATCAAATCCCATATATGGAGCATAGCTCACTGTGAAGCTGGCCACCTTGAAAATCACAGGACAATGTTCATGAGATTTTTTCGGTATTGAAAGTGTTGTGGGCCACCTTGTGCTCAGGACGTTCGACTGCCACCGACGTCGGGAGGGGACTAGAATAAGGCTACTATGACTACTATGCCTCCTGCGGATACGATCCGCGTTCGTTTTTGTCCGTCGCCCACCGGCACACCGCATGTCGGCATGGTGCGTACCTGCCTTTTCAACTGGGCCTATGCCCGCCATGTCGGCGGCACATTTGTGTTCCGTATTGAGGACACCGATGCTGCGCGCGACTCCCAAGAGTCTTATGAGCAGATTCTTGATTCGCTTCGTTGGCTGAATCTGGACTGGGATGAGGGAGTGGAAGTCGGTGGCCCCCATCCGCCGTACCGCCAAAGTGAGCGCATGGATATCTACAAAGATGTGGCTGCCAAGCTCCTTGAAGCTGGATACGCCTACGAATCTTTCTCCACGCCACAGGAAATTGAAGATCGTCATCGCGCCAAGGGAGAAGATCCGAAGCTCGGATATGATGGTTTTGACCGCGATTTGACCGATGAACAAAAGGCCGCATTCCGCGCAGAAGGCCGCCAGCCAGTGTTGCGTATTCGTATGCCTGATGAGGATCTGACTTTCAACGATTTGGTTCGTGGAGAAATCACATTCAAGGCTGGCTCTGTGCCAGATTACGTCATCGTTCGTGGCAACGGTGATCCTCTGTACACACTGACCAACCCAATCGACGATGCGATGATGGAGATCACCCACGTTCTTCGCGGTGAGGATATTCTGTCGTCAACACCGCGTCAGCTGGTGCTCTATCGTGCTCTGATTGAACTTGGAATTGCCAAGTGGACGCCGTACTTCGGACACCTGCCCTACGTGATGGGGGAGGGAAACAAGAAGCTCTCCAAGCGTGACCCAGAATCGAATCTTCTGCTTCACCGTGAGCGCGGTATGATCCCTGAGGGGCTACTCAATTACTTGTCACTTCTGGGCTGGTCGTTCTCCGCAGACCAGGACGTCTTCTCTCAGGAACAGCTCGTGGAGAAGTTCGATATCCACGATGTTAATCCAAACCCCGCACGTTTCGATGACAAGAAGTGTGTGGCCATTAATGCTGAGCATATCCGTATGCTTGAGCCGGCTGATCTTGCCGTCCGTCTCGTTCCTTTCCTGTTCAAAGCTGGTGCGCTGTCGAACGAGAAGTACGATCTACTTTCGCAGACCGAGCGCACCTACCTCGATGCGGCCGCGCCGCTGGTTCAGACCCGTATCCAGCTCCTCGGTGAAGCTCCAGCGCTAATGGGCTTCCTCTTCGCAGGGGCTGATGAACTCGAGTACAACGAGAAGGCAGTCGGTAAACTCAAGGACTTCACGCCAGAAGTTCTTGCGAAAGCATCGCAGGTGTTTGGTGAGCTTGAGGAGTTCACACCCGAAACGATCAAGGCAGCATTCGATGAGAAGGTCGTCGAAGCGATGGAAATTAAGCCGCGTTTCGCATACGCCCCTCTGTTCGTTGCAATGACCGGGACTAATGTATCGATCCCTGTGGTAGATTCGATGGCCATTCTCGGTAAGGAAGAAACAGTCAAGCGTATTGAACGTTTTGCAGCTACGTTCTGATGCGTCCAGTGGGAGGGGTGAAGATAAGAGTTTTCTTGTCCTCACCCCTCCCACTGTTGTAGGCAAAGAAGCGCGTGGGCTCAAGTGTTGTCTGGAGTGTGGGTGTCGCTCGTGAATTGCGCGTGAGGGTACTCACTTGATCTGGATTTGCTTCGTTGAGTCAGATCTGGCTATTATATTTCTCGTTGCGGTTCGGAAAGAATCCGCACCATATTGGGGTATGGTGTAATTGGCAGCACGAGTGATTCTGGTTCATTTAGTCTAGGTTCGAGTCCTGGTACCCCAGCGATATAGCTGCTAGCTATCTCAAGCGATTATTCGCAAGGCCCCGTTCGTCTAGCGGCCTAGGACGTCGCCCTCTCACGGCGGTAACACCGGTTCAAATCCGGTACGGGGTACGAATTAGAAGTAATTCTAATGACAAATAAATAAGCAAGGCCCCGTTCGTCTAGCGGCCTAGGACGTCGCCCTCTCACGGCGGTAACACCGGTTCAAATCCGGTACGGGGTACAAATGAAAAGATCCGATCAATCGATCGGATCTTTTCATTGCCCGCAGTGGTGGTAGGGAGACGGTATCTTTCCTACCACCACTGGTTTACGAGTGTCTGAATTTAGAGCGACATCAGAAGGAGCCATCAAGTTTCGTCTCAACGACAACCTTCTGATTGACGAATTCCTTCAAGCCCCATTCGATCAATTCGCGGCCAAAACCGGACAGCTTCGTGCCGCCAAACGGTACATCCGCCTTCACACCCGTGGGTTGGTTCCAATAGACCATGCCTGTATCGAGCTTGCGGGCGACGTCGGTGAAACGCTCCTTGTCCGACGTGAAGACAGAACCGCCCAAACCGAACGGTGATGCGTTCGCAACTTCGATCGCTTCAGCTTCATCCTTGACTCGGTAAAGCTGGGTGACCGGACCGAAGAACTCTTCACGTGAGGTCTGCGAACCTGCAGGAATATCCGTCATGAGAATCGGTGCAAAGAAGTGACCGGTTTCGGGGACCTCAAAATCAAACTCTTCGATCGTCACGCCATCGCGTGCCTTCGCCTCTTCGACTTGTTTCTTGAGCCCGTCTACAGCCGAGGCCGACGACAGTGGTGCGAGAGTTGTCGCAGGATCCATCGGATCTCCCAACACGAACTTCTTCACTTCATCGCGGTACACCTCAAGGAAACGCTCATAGAGTGGCTCGACGACGATGAGTCGCTTTGACGAGCAGCACACCTGTCCACCGTTCCAATGACGTCCGAAGGCTGCCCACTTTGCTGCCTTCTCGACGTCGGCGTCATCCAGAACAATGAATGCATCAGCGCCGCCGAGTTCCAGGGTGGACTTCTTGATGTACTTTGATGCTGTCGCGGACACAGCAGCGCCTGCAGGCTCCGAGCCGGTCAGCGCGACGCCGCGCACGCGTGGGTCGGAGAGAATTTGCTCGGTTGCATCGTGCGAGGCGAAGATATTGACAAGCAGACCTTCTGGCGCACCAGCACGACGGAAGAGCTCTTCCATCTTCAAGGCCGACTGCGGAACGATCGATGCGTGCTTGAGTACGATCGTGTTGCCAGCCGTAAATTGCGGAGCGCCGATACGAATCACCTGGTAGTAGGGGAAGTTCCAGGGTTCAACTGCATAGATCACTCCAAGCGGCTCGAAATAAGCTTTTACTTCGCCATCGGCAAATCCCTTTGCAGGGATGACTTCTGGAGCAAGAAGCTCTTCACCTTTCTCGACGTAGTACTCAAGCATTCCAATGCACAAGTCAACCTCGAGTTCGGCCTCGCCAATCAGTTTGCCCATCTCGGTGGTGAGAACTTTTGCGTACTCGTGGCGTTCCTCCTTCAGAATCTCAGCAGCTTTTGCGAGCACTTTCACGCGCTCGGAGATTGGCAGATTCTTCCAATTATGGAAGGTAGCATCAGCTTTCATGATGGCCGCTTCAACATCTTCATGTGTCGCAGTTGGAAATTCTGCTTCAACTTTTCCAGTGAACGGATTCGTGGTTACGTATGCCATTGTTAACTCCTCACATATCGCGCCGTCGCGATGAGAAACTGTGACCGACATCATTGCCGGATTTCTTCAAGCATAGCACCCAGATCCTGTTTTGTGGGTAATTAGTCCTACGTCCATAGCGAACTTAAGTCCTACCTGAGTGGAGGAGCGTTTTTCGTTGCATAGGTATGAACAGCGTCAGTAGACAAAGTGGGCGGATGACTGTCGAACCTGATGTCGTCAAAGGAAATGAGTACTTCCGTGCGACATGTCAGGTGACGTCATCCGCCCACATGATAGGTGTGATAACCCTAGGCAAGTCCTCGACGTTCAAGGAGAGCAGCGGAGTCGGGTTCATGGCCAACGAGTGCCAAGAACGAGTCCATCACAGGGCGTGAGGAACCACGTGAAAGTAGCTCTTCAACATAGCGACGGCCGACGGTGCGATTGAACCCGCGATCCTCTCCTTGCTCACCCCACCACTTTTGGACCTCAGCAACCAGCACATCAGCCCACAGATACGAGTAGTAGCCGGCGTCGTATCCACCCGAGAAAGTGTGAGCAAAGTACGCGCTGCGATAACGAGGTGGCACAAATGTGATGCCATGGGAAGCGAGTGCCGATTGTTCGAAGGCGTCGATATCCTCTGGAACAGCGTTGGGTGTGAGGCGATGCCACTCCTGGTCTACAATCATCGCAGCAGTGAGCTCACTTGTAGCGTAGTCTTCACCAAATGTCCTCATCGACACGAGTGTGTCGATGAGCTCCTGCGGCAGAGGCTCACCGGTCTTGTAGTGTCGGGCATAATTTGCCAGAACCTGTGGATCCCATGCCCACATTTCGTTGAGTTGCGAGGGCATCTCCACGAAATCGCGTGGAACGTGAGTGCCTGAGCGGCCGCGATAGGTGACATTCGACAGCAAACCGTGAAGTGCGTGGCCAAATTCGTGGAAGAGGGTGATGACGTTATCCCAGGTCAATAGTAACGGCTCGCCGTCTTTTGGTTCGGGGAAGTTGGTGTTGTTCAAAATGACTGGTTGAGTGCCATCATGAGCTGAGTTCAACATCACGGAGTGCATCCACGCTCCGCCCTTCTTGCCTGGGCGGTGGTAGTAGTCAGCTTGGAACAGGCCGATCCCGCGACCGTTTTCGTCCTTGACTTCCCATGTCAACATCGTCGGGACATAACCAGCGATGTCGGGACGTGGAGTGAACGTGATGCCGTAGAGTTGCTGAGCGGCAAAAAATACGCCCTTCTCGACCACATTTTCCAACAGGAAATATGGACGCATCGCGTCGTCGTCGAGTCCGAAACGCGCACGCAATTTTTCTGCGTAGTAGGGCCAGTCTGCTGCAGTGAATTCCTCAAGTCCATCAGCGTGTGCCATCGCGCGCAACTTCTGGCCCTCAGTTTCCACCGCTGCCATGGCCTTTTCCATGACGGAGTCGAGAAGTTCCATGATTTTTTCTGAAGATCCTGCCATCTCGCGTTGGGCAACCACCTCGGCGTGGTGTGGGAAACCAAGTAGCGCAGCTCGCTCAGCACGGAGTGAGACAATCTTCTTTACCAAAGCTCGAGAATCCGACGATGGGTGCGCTCCAAGCCCGCGGCTCAGCGACGCCTCATGCAGCTTTTGACGTGTCTCATGTCGGGCTAGGGTAGCCAGGGGTGGCTGCGAGGTGAAATTTGCCAGAGGAATGCGGTACGTCCCGTTGTCTTGACGCCATTGCTCAAGCTCAGATGTCGAAGCACCTTCGAGCTCAGCAACATCATCGATGATGAGAGCATTATCCGACATCGCTTGTACGACGCAATGTCCGAATTCGATTGTTGCCAAAGAGAGCTCTTGATCGATTTCTCGCAGGCGGTTTGCCTCTTCGCCTTCTAATTCCACCCCATGCATACGGAATGCTTTCAGGGTGTCGGCAAACCAGGTTTGTACTTCCTCGCTCTCGTCCGAAACATCGAGTGACGCCAATCGTTGGTACAGCGCTTTATTGAAATAGAAAGCAGCCTCGTGCTCAGTGAGTTTCGGGCCAAGCTCGGCTTCAATGGGGGCGTAGGTTTCTCCGCCAATTGAGGAAAAATACGTGAAAATGATTGAGGAGATTCGATCAGTTTCACGTCCAGCATCTTCAATTGCTTCAAGCGTATTAGCCACGGTGGCAGGGGCAGGATTCGCGGCGATTGCCTCCCACTGTTGGCGTTCCGTGGCCATAGCGGCTTCCATCGCGGGCAGAAAATCATCTGGCGAATATGCTTGCCAATCAGGTACACCGTAGGGCAGGGAAGAAGGTTGCATCAATGTATTCATGTGCGCCATTCTACTCGCTCCCAGGAAATGAATTTTCAGACCGTGAGATCGCATATGTGTCGCGAACTAAGCCTCAGATGTCACTATTTAACTGAGTAAGTCGATCAGAGGCTGGGCTGCTGTGTGCCAGGTCCATTTCTCTTCAACCCACTCGCGACCGCGATTTCCCATTGCGCGTGTACGTGCAGGATCCTCCAAGAGGAATCGAATACTGGCGGCGACGGCGTCGGTACTGCGTCCGTTCGTCACGATCCCAGTTTTTGTGTCGATCACGGCTTCTGGCGCACCCCCGGAGTCTCCCGCCACTACCGGACGGCCGGCGGCATAGGCTTCGAGATAAACAATTCCAAGTCCTTCAATATCCAAGCCGCCGCCGCGTGTGCGTGCAGGCATTGCGAAGATATCGGCCATCGAATAGTGAGCAGGAAGTTCGTGGAAGGGGACTTCGCCTGTCAAGATAATGTCAGAGTGTGCTGGGGAAGCAGCTGCGCGTGTGCGCAGAGAATCGCCGTAAGGCCCCTTGCCGACGATGACGAGTTTTGTCCCAGGGAATTGATCGACCACTGCAGGCCACGCATCAATGAGGACATCCTGCCCTTTTCTCGGTACAAGTCGAGAGATGCAGGTAACAACAGGTGTGTGTTGTGCGATCCCGTACCGCGCTCGCAGCATTTCACGGCCGTGAGGATCAAAAGAAAATACTTGAGGGTCAATTGCTCCGTGTAGTTGCATTGTGCGGGTTGAGCCAATGAAGGGAGCCAAACGACGTAAAGTTGCGTCAGTGAGGTAGGTAACGACGTCGGCGTCGGAAAAAACTTTGCGCAGAATCTGACGTGCGCCTGGGAGCATTGACCAGCCGATTTCATGTCCGTGGGTAGTGGAGATGACTTTCGTTGCCCCGGCTTTGCGGGCGGCATTGGCCATGATTCCCAAGGGTGCCGCGGCGCCAAACCAGACGTTGGCAACGTCGTGCTCACGGATCAGCATCTGCATGTGGCGACGGACTGAGGGCAGCGGCAGCATCATCGTTTTGGGATAGCGAACTACCTGGTAGGGCAGTGTGGCATCGTATTGTGCTGCGTGTTTGGCTCCCGACGGCGGAGTTGAGGCATAGACAACGAGCTGCTGCGGGTCCAACTGGGAAGCAAAACCTTCTAAGAAGGTCTGGATCCCGCCAGCCCTCGGAGGGAAATCGTTGGTGACAAGGAGCGTTTTCTTCATGCTTCTAGCCTAACGATCACATCTGTGTACGCGCGAGAATCTGTGTCAGGCGATTTGCAGCGCTCACTACCGCTCCTGCATGAAGTCTGCCGGGTTGCTGGCCCATGCGTTCTGTAGGGCCCGAAATCGACACCGCAGCGATCACGCTTCCATTGCTGGAGCGCACCGGAGCGGAAATCGAAGCGACGCCTGCCTCGCGTTCGCCCACCGACTGCGCCCACCCACGTCGTCGAACAGCGGAAAGTACGGTGGCCGTGAATTTCGCTCCATTCAAGCCTTGGTGAAGCTGTTCGGGGTCTTCCCATGCGAGCAATACCTGTGCCGCCGACCCGGCGTACATGGAAAAGGTTGCGCCCACTGGAATCGAATCGCGCAACCCGATGCTGTGTTCAGCACTGGCGACGCACACACGCATGTCTCCTTGGCGCTTGTAAAGCTGGGCGGATTCGCCTGTGTGGTCACGAAGGGCGACAAGAATCGGGTTCGCCGCAGCCAAAAGGTGGTCTTCGCCGGCGGCCTTGGACAACTCTGCTAGACGTGGGCCAAGGACGAACGAGCCGGAGGAATCACGTGCCAGGAGCCGGTGAAACTCCAGTGCGACGGCGAGCCGGTGAACTGTGGGGCGTGCGAGACCAGTTGCCGCGACCAGGCCAGCGAGCGCCAGTGGGCCATTCTCCAGTGCAGTGAGAACCGCAACAGCTTTGTCGAGTACGCCAACGCCGCTTCCATCAGTGCTTTTCATGCTTAGATTTTGCCATCTCATTTTTCGAGAATCAAGGTTCCACATTATGGTTTGCGTCAGGCAAAGTTGGCGGTATTGGTGTCCGACGGGGCGAAGGTCCGCCTGTGGCAAACAAGCCGTACTCTTTTTCATTTCTGTAATAAACTGTGTGCGTTGAACTGACAAGGAGAAATGAATGTCGGGTGTACTAAAAGTTACGGGCGGCACACCGCTCACTGGCGAAATCAGTGTTCGAGGGGCGAAGAACTTCGTTTCGAAGGCAATGGTTGCTGCGCTACTGACGGAAGAAACGTCCGTCTTGAAGAACGTGCCGCAGATCCGCGATGTCGATGTCGTCTCTGATCTTCTACGTGCTCACGGCGCCGAGGTTGAGTTCAACCAAGAAGCTGGCGTTGTGACCATCACTCCAGGAAAGATCCATTTGCCTGATCCGATGGAAGTAGATCGACTCGCCGGTTCTTCGCGTATCCCGATTCTTTTTGCCGGGCCACTTCTTCACGCATTGGGCGAAGCGTTCATTCCGGATCTTGGTGGCTGCCATATCGGTGACCGCCCAGTGGATTTCCACCTGGCAGTTCTTGAAGATTTTGGCGCTCGACGCGATCCTCAAGCTCTCGGATTGCACCTGCAGGCACCTTCTGGCCTCGTGGCAAAGAAAGTCCACTTGCCTTACCCGTCCGTCGGTGCAACTGAGCAGACCCTCATGGCGGCTGTTCGCGCTGAAGGCATCACTGAGCTCTCAGGTGCAGCAGTGGAGCCAGAAATTATGGATCTCATCGCTGTCCTTCAAAAGATGGGCGCGCTCATCACTGTGGACACGGATCGCACGATCCATATCGAAGGCGTGTCCACACTGCACGGGTACACGCACACGGCACTCGCTGACCGCATTGAAGCAGGATCCTGGGCCGCTGCCGCTCTTGCTACTCACGGTGACATCACTGTTCGTGGTGCCGAACAAGCGCCGATGATGAACTTCTTGAATATTTACCGCAAGATCGGTGGTCAATTCGAGGTCCTTGACGATGGCATCCGTTTCTGGCATCCGGGAGGGGAACTGCATTCGGCGGCTCTCGAAACTGACGTTCACCCAGGCTTTATGACCGACTGGCAGCAGCCTATGGTTGTTGCGCTCACCCAAGCGACCGGCGTCTCGATCGTTCACGAGACCGTGTACGAAAACAGGTTCGGGTTTACAGATGCACTGAATCAAATGGGCGCCCACATTCAGGTCTATCGCGAATGCTTGGGAGGAAAACGTTGCCGATTCGGAGTTTCAAACTTCTACCATTCGGCAGTAATCCAGGGCCCGACCTCCCTGACCGCCGCTGATATTACGGTTCCAGACCTGCGTGGTGGTTTCTCGCACCTGATTGCTGCGCTCGCGGCTCAGGGCACTTCACACGTATCGGGTATCGACATTATCAATCGCGGGTACGAGCACTTCATGACGAAGCTCGAAGCGCTGAATGCGAACGTCGAACGCGTGGAGTGAACTCGTGGGTTTCTTCACTGTTCCTCAGGGATCACCATGGATTATGCGTGTGGCTGTGCCGGTCACGCGCATCATTCGCGCGATTATTTCTCGCCCTACCGTGGTGGGAATCGAGAAGATTCCTGCGACGGGCCCGGTCATTATTGCCGCTAATCACACCGATTATTTCGATGTGGTTCTTATGGGGCTTGCAGTGGTGGAAGCAGGAAGAATGCCGATTTGGGTATCGGCAGACGAGTACTTCTCAGTACCGATCTTTAAGTCGATTCTGAAAGCTGTCGGCACAGTTCCTGTTTATCGGTCGACGGGACACGCAGGTGACGCACTCGTGGGAATGAAACACGCCCTCGAAAATGGCGGGTGCTTGGTGGTTTTCCCTGAAGGGATGATGAGCGTTGATCCTCAAAAGTGGCCGATAACAGGAAAGACCGGGGTAGCGCGCCTGAGCAAAATGGTGCCGAATACCACTATTGTTCCAGCTGCTCACTGGGGGACAGAACGAGTCCTTGAGCCGTGGAGCCTGAAACTCAACTGGCGGTATTTGCGTTCGCCCTCGACCGTGGTTTTTGGTGAGCCAATCGAACTAGGAGTGACCCCAGACTCGACACATGACGAGGTGAAGTCTGCAACCGAACGGTTGATGGGTGCGATCGAAAAGCTTCTCGTCCCGTTGCGCAGGGTGAATTCCCTTGGATACACGACTGAGCCGCGTGAGTTACGCTGGGATAAAAAGCGTGACGGCGATCCACATACGGCAACCGCTGGTACTCAAGGTCTGCGAGAAGAGCTTCCTGATTTCGAGGCTCCAGTTCCTAACGCATAGTTTCAGCGAGCGTATTGCTGATGTGACCGGCGTCGTGAATGTGAGGTGTTGTGCGAGTGAATCACTCGCACAACACCTCACATTTATCGCGCGATATCGATGACCAACCGGGCAGGAGAGTCTAGCCACGAGACTTTATACGGGCGCTTCTTGTCTGAGCCGATGTAGATTTGGTGCGATCCCTCAAATCCCCCATTAACTTTCACTTCGCTAATAACGGACCCCGAAGGAACGACAGCTTGAAGATCTTCCACGTGCTCAAGTGCCTTGGGATAGCGAATGCCAAAGCCAAATACTTCAAGGGTGATATTTCCGCGCAAGTCCACCGGGAATCCCGATCCTTCTTCGGTCGGGTGCGCGGTCCACTCAGCGCTCCACTGTACTGGAGCCTTCGCCTTGGAGTATTCCACCACGACTCTATCGAAGCCTTTGTCAGGGTGGGAACCGACACGAACTTTGATCGGTAGTGCTTGTGCAGAGTAATCTTTAGTGTTTTTCGAATGAGTGGCGCCTTCGGTGAAACCGGTCAATTGGGGAGCCGTTGCCGAGCTAGCTGATCCTGCCCCAGCAGTGCTAGCGGGGGAGTGAGTGGAAGGGGTGCTGCTCGACGTTGCTGACGGCGCCGACGTCGGCGAGGACGTTCCAGGGGTTGCTGTACATCCGGCCATCGCAAACGTTGCGATCATGCCGAGAGCAAGAAGCTTCTTCATTGTTTCTCCTTTGCGAAGATGTCGTTCATCCCACTGTATCGCGGCCGGCTCATCGTTGGCGCCTCGAGTCGTGGAGAAATGGCCGCGGTAGAATGACCCCATGCGTAAAATCTCAGTTGCAGTGATTTATGGTGGACGCACGGGTGAACACCCGATTTCGTGCGCGACAGCGGGTGCCGTCATGGCGGCGATGGACCCAGAAAAATACGACATTGTGTCAATCGGTATTCGTCGCGATGGGACGTGGGTGCCCGGGGAAACTGATCCGGGCAAGTTGCAGCTCGGTGACGCTACCGCTGAGGTCGCTCCGTCACCTGAACGAATTATTATATGTCCAGGCGATGGAACCCAGCCGATCCTGGCACGCAACAGCGAAACTGGTCATGTCCGTGAACTCGGTTCAGTCGATGTTGTTTTCCCTCTCATTCACGGACCGTTCGGAGAAGACGGCACTCTCCAAGGTTTGCTTGAGATGGCAGGCCTCGCCTACGTCGGCTCGGGTGTCTTCGCATCGGCGGCCGGCATGGATAAGGTCTACATGAAGCAATTGCTCGAACATGCGGGCCTCACTGTTGGCCCGTACGTCTATGTTTCCCACACACGGTGGGAGAATCATCGCCAAGAAGTTCTCGACGAAATCTCGGCGCTCAAGTTCCCTCTCTTCGTCAAACCTGCTCGGGCTGGCTCTTCGCTTGGCATGACGAAAGTGAACACTATGTCACAGATTGATGCTGCTATTGCAACCGCTGCAGCTATTGACCCGCGCGTTCTTGTTGAGCAAGGGATCAACGGTCGCGAAGTTGAATGTGCAGTGCTCGGCGGACTTGGTGGAAAACGCGCGATGGCCTCAGGTGTGGGAGAAGTTCTCCTGGACGTGCCTGAAGGTGAGTTCTACGATTTCGCACATAAGTATGTTGCAACCGATGTGCTCACGAATCAGATCCCTGCAGACGTGACGGCTGATGAATGCCAGCGACTTCGTGAAGTGGCGTTGCGCACCTTCGAGGCATTCTCGTGTGAAGGACTGACCCGCGTGGACATGTTCTTGTGTCCAGATGGCAGTGTAGTAGTCAACGAACTCAACACAATGCCTGGTTTTACGCCTTTTTCGATGTACCCAGCATTGTGGCAGAAGGAAGGAATGACCTACGCACAGCTTGTCGATCACCTCATTGAGCTGGCTCTTGAACGTCCCATTGGACTGCGCTGATCGCGCATTGTTGAGCTTGTGAAAATTTCTTCCATGAGCGAGGACGCGTTAATCTCGCGTCTGCGTCCGCTGCTGACTGTCTCGCCTTGTGCCAGTGTGCCCAGTGGCGACGACAGTGCCGTCTTTTCGCTGGCAGGAGCGACTACGCTCTCCGTCGATTTATTGGTTGAAGGGGTGCATTTCCGTCGCGACTGGTCCACCGGATACGACGTCGGCGCGCGAAGCGCAATGCAAAATCTCGCCGACGCTGTGGCGATGGGGGCACGTCCGCGGTCACTTATCGTTGGCCTGGCGCTGCCACAAGAAACGGACGTGGAATGGGTGGAAGATTTCGCCCGAGGTATGGCTGCCACCTGCGCACCGCTTGATGTTGGGATCGATGGCGGTGATTTCGTCGCCTCTGACGTGATCACCGTCTCGGTCACTGTGTTGGGAGATATGGAAGGGCGTGTACCGTTACGCCGCTGCGGTATGAAGATCGAAGACCAGCTCGTGTTCGCGGGAAACCTTGGCCATAGCCGGGCGGGGTATGAGTTATTGACTGCTGGGTATACGCGTGAGGATGAGAATCCGAAAATTTCGAAAATGATTGACGATTTCCTCGTTCCCAAACCGCCGCTCGATATTGTCCTTCGTGCTGTCCGCTCAGGAGCACTCCACTCGCTCATGGACGTTTCCGACGGCTTAATAAAAGATGTGGGCCGGATGGCGGATGCTTCGGGTGTTTGGGTGGATATTGATCACCAGGCGGTCACGCGGTTGGTCGGTCCGATAGCAACAGCAGCGGGACGGCTGAGTGCTGACCGAAGTATGTGGGCATACACAGGCGGCGAAGACCACAGTTTTGTTGGCACAGTGGCGAACGGTGGTGCGATTCCTGAGGGATTTAGTCGTATCGGTTCAGTTCGAGGCCCGGCGCTAGGCGGCCGGGTGACGGTCGCAGGTGTTCCATTCGACGGTGACGGAGGCTGGGACCACTTCGTACATCGCGGCTGATTTTGCTGGTATCTGCGCCTGAGTACTTGGTGTCCTTCACGCTGGCTTTCTTTTCCGGAGCGTCATTCACATGGCGATGAGGTTGGTGACGCATCAGCTGACCGTATGAACAAAAGTGCTGTGATATACAAAGGAAAACAGACGAATAATTAAAAAATCTGACCTCTTGTCTCCTTTGGCCAATGGTAACTATGTGTCATAAAGTGAACCAGGATAATGTGGCTCTGCTTGTAATATGCCTGTTCACGGGCCTATTACCAGCCAAAATTTCCAAGAGATATTGACATTTCCATGAAATAAATGAGGTCAAAGTATATGCATTCGTTGAAAATGCTTCGTCGCGTCATCGTGGCGTTTTTTGCATTGGTGCTCAGTGTCGGGATGGCGACACCCTTAGCTATTGCAGATGACCAAGGCCGGTATCTGACGATCTCCCTCGTCGGCGATTCCTACACGTCCGGTAATGGCGCAGGAGGATATTACGGGCCACAAAAGCTCCACCGGTCTGCTCATAACTGGGGCCACAGCTATGCACGGTGGCTAAATGAACAGGGTGTTCACTCTATTGTGCGCAACTACTCGTTCTCAGGAGCAACCACCGAAGATGTGCTGACAAAGCAGATCCCGCAGGTGGATCCAAACTCTGACGTGGTGATGTTGACGATCGGAGGAAACGACGTCGATTTCACGGGTATTGTGACGAACTGCTATGCACTTTTAATCCGAAATATCAGCCGATGTGAGAAGTCGTTGACATCTGCTGAAAATAAGCTTTCTGAGGTGACATCGCGAACCGCGAAGATTTTTGCCGCGTTACAAGAACGTGTAAAACCAGGTGCAGAAATTGTGCTTGTGGGGTATCCGCTTCTCTCGAAAGAATCGAACTACGTTATCCAGCCGTGGCTGTGGGGCACCCCGTATCCAGCGGCGTCGCATACACGCGAGCTCGGTAGGAAAGCAACGATTGCCCAGCGTGAATTAGTGAAGAAATGGAATGCAAATTCTCAGAATAAACTCCACGTATCGTATGTAGCAGTTGAGGATCACTTTGCTGGTCATGAGCCCGATCCAGAAACATCTGCCCAGAATCCTTACCGTTGGATCAACGAATTTTTTGAAACTGAAGGAAAAATGGGTGCTGACGGGAAAACCGAATCGGTCCAGGACATTACCCACACTGCAAACTGGTATCACCCGAATATCATTGGCCACACCGAGATTGCTCACCTTCTGGGAAAAACAATCGGAATTCCGAGATCTGTTCGAACTGCACGTAACGAAGCACAGGATATTGATCTGGTGTTCGTCGTTGACAATTCCCTCACACAGAAGGCGTGGCTGAGGGATGCAACTAAACAGATTCACCGAATCTTCGATGAAGCGACCACGCGCGCTGATCGACACGGTAAATCTGTCCGGGCCGCTCTCATGACATATCGTGAGCGTGCAAAAAATGACGTCGCTAGCGGTTCTTCCCCGCAGCCGACGACGTCTGAGGCTAATGTTGCCTCGAAGACGCAGAAGAATAGCACGACCGATCCGAGTGTGAGTAGACAGTTGCCATTCAATACCACTGCAGCTGCATTGACAGCGAAGCTTGACGCCGCCACACAGGGGAAAACACGGGCGACCGCGTCAACGTTGCGCAGCGCTCTCAAGTATGCGCTGACACAAAACTGGCGCAAAGATGCCCGAAAGATCGTGGTTCTTCTGGGAACAACGGATCTGGCTCCCAGTAAAGATGATCCCTCGTGGGACGATCTTGAAATTGCTGCGTTTGGTGCCGATTCGGCGGAACTCCTTGTCATTGAGCCAGGAGAAAACACGAGCAAAGAGCTCACTCAGCTTGCTATGCACACCGGTGGACACGTCACTCAAGCGACGACGTTGAAACCGTTGATTGTTGCGCCACCGAATGCCTTTATTTCGGTACCGAAGCAGATTAGCGTCGGCGAGGATATTATTCTTGACGGCTCAGGGTCTTATGCCGAAGAGGGCGCCATCGTGCGTTACGAATGGGACCTTGACGGGGATGGAACATACGAGCATGTCAGTTCCGCTGACGGAGCGATTGGCGCTAATCCGCTACAAGGCTTCAAGGCAAAAGAAGTAGGAAAGAAAACAATCAGCCTCCGAGTGACTGACAAATACGGTAAGCAAGCAGTCAGTACGCTGGAGATTGAGATCACTTCGGCGAAGACTGACCACTCATGGGAAACTGTTCCGCTGATACCTTTAACCCCGGCGCAGCCTGGACACCCGAAGGCCCAGAAACCTGAAGGATCTGACACCCTTGTAGAGAACCCGAAAGTTCGTCGTGATGATGTCCTCGCATACGGAATGAAATGGCGACAACCGCTCAAAAAGGTAGAACAGCCGATGGTATCTGTTCCTCAAACGCATACTGGCAGAGTCGATAAGACACCTGGCGATTCCACAGACTCCCAGATTCCGCTCACTGGTATCACTTCTTTGGGACAATTCGGATATGCGATTGCTTTCCTTACGTTTGGCGGTACGGCACTTGCCGTCGCACTCCGTGTGCAAAGGCAACGCTGATTGGGAAGTGGCAACGGCGGTTTTAACGTGACACACGAACCTCGCTGTCCTGATGTAACGCAACGTGGTGGGTGTGAGCAAGAAAATTCTTGCTCACACCCACCACGTGTTGAACAATAAGTTGCACAGCATACAGTTTTTTTGGGTATCAAAAAGGCCCCTGTATGAGCAGGGGCCAATTTGTCGCGATCAGATGTTGCGAGTCACCTTGCCGGCCTTAAGGCAGGAGGTGCACACATTCAGGCGCTTAGGCGTTCCCTTGACAAGCGCACGGATGCGCTGAATGTTCGGGTTCCAGCGACGGTTGATGCGCCTGTGGGAGTGCGAGACGCTCTTGCCGAAGCCCGGGCCCTTGCCGCAGACGTCACATACAGAGGCCACGGTTATCTCCTTCGTTTAGCTTCACTTACGGATTTCTCCGCTTACCAATATGGCAACTAAGCCAGGGTAGCCCAAAAGTAAGCTGTGGCGCAATTTATGCCACCGTGGCATAACGCACTCGAAAGGCAGACTACGGCGGCTTCTCTCGCCGTCTGCATGAGGTGTCGATGATATTCTGGGTTCAGGACGATCAGGGGAGAAGAGGATGACGGTTGCCGCAACGCGCGCCGAACAGCGCGCACCTCTCGGACGCTCCCTGGAACGTTTTCTTGGAAAGAAAACTGCGGCAGCATTTGAAAAACTCAATATTGTCACTGTCGCTGATCTCCTTCTCCATGTTCCATTCCGGCTTGCCCACCGTGGTCAACTCATGAGCATCGAACATGTCAGCGAGGGGCAATCAGTGACCGTGATCGGGTCAGTCATGACTTCCACTCTGCGGCCAATGAATGCCCGACGTGGTTTTATCCTGACCGTCGTGATCTCGGATGGAGTGCGTGATCTGTCATTGACCTTCTTCGGGAAAAATCCTCGTCCACTCAAGTTCCATGAATCACGACTACAGCCGGGAACGGTCGCGGTTTTTTCAGGAACAATCTCCACCTATCGTGGAACCCTCCAGCTTCATCACCCCGATTACGAACTCCTCGATAACGAAGGACAATTCGATCCGGACGCCATTGCCCGACCGATTCCGATTTATCATGCCTCAACGTCGCTGCCATCGTGGAAGATCGCTAAAGCGATTGAGGTTGTGCTCCCACAGGTCTCGCCACAAGACGTTCCTGACCCGCTGCCGGCGTCGTACCGCGCACTTCACCAACTTCCTGCAAAATTTGATGCGTTACGGATTCTCCACACACCGCAAAACGACGAGGAATGGAACAGTGCGATGGGGCGTATGCGCCACGAGGAAGCGTTTGTTCTCCAAACAGTCCTCGCCACTCGGCGTACTGCGGCAGAAGAAACAGCAGCTATCGCAATGCCGCGTCGTGATGTCGGAGTGTTGGCTGATTTTGACGCGCGACTTCCATGGTCGCTCACAGAAGGTCAGATTGAAGTCGGTGAGGAAATCGCGCGCGATCTTGCCTCAACTGTGCCAATGCGACGGTTACTTCAAGGCGACGTCGGTGCAGGAAAGACGGTTGTGGCGTTGCGCGCGTTGCTCCAGGCAGTCGATGCCGGGCGGCAAGGAGTCCTTCTTGCTCCGACGGAAGTTCTGGCAGCCCAGCACCTTCAGACATTGCAGACACTCCTGGGAGATCTGGCATTGGGCGGACAGCTCATGGCGCCCGATCATGCTGTTCAGCTTGAATATCTCGTCGGTTCACTCAGCGCCAAAGAGCGTCGCGTGGCATTGGCAAATATTGCCTCCGGTGCGGCGGGAATCGTGGTCGGTACTCACGCCCTGCTCCAAGAACACGTTCACATTCCTTTTCTCGGGTGTGTAGTTGTCGATGAGCAACACCGATTCGGCGTTGATCAGCGTGATGCACTGGCTCGGGGTGCGCACTTGCTCGTGATGACGGCCACGCCAATCCCACGCACAATCGCAATGACTACCTTTGGTGATCTGGATGTTTCGACTCTCCGCCAGGTTCCGAGCGGTCGCGCGGGAGTGACAACGAATCTCGTTGCATCATCGAAACGCGCGTGGATGGAACGTGTGTGGCAGCGAGCCCGCGAAGAAATCGACGCCGGTGGACGAGTTTTCGTGGTGTGTCCACGTATTAGCGCCGACGATGACGAGGATGATTTCGAGCCAGCTGAGGATCTGTTCGGACACAGTGTGCCGCTTGCATCGGTTGAACGAACGATTGCTGAACTTGCTCAGAACCCGGCGCTGAGCGACGTCGCGATGGGAGCGGTTCACGGGAGAATGAGCGCAGATGAAAAAGATTCCGCGATGACTGATTTCATCAGTGGGCAATCTCCGTTACTTGTTGCAACTACGGTGATCGAAGTTGGAGTGGACGTCCCGGAAGCCACAATGATGGTGATTCTCGACGCCGATCGCTTTGGATTGGCTCAGCTCCACCAGTTACGTGGGCGTATTGGCCGAGGTCAAAAACCCGGACTATGTCTCGCTGTTCACAACAGTGCGCCGGGAACACTCGCTTACGAGCGTCTGGAAGCATTTGCTGGAACAACTGACGGTTTTCAATTGGCGAATGTTGACCTTGAACTGCGTAGTGAGGGAGACGTATTGGGATCGAACCAATCGGGTACAACATCGACACTACGTTTCCTGAGCGTTTCGCGAGATGCCAGTATTATTGAGGCCGCGCGTCAGTCAGCTGTTGAGCTTGTGAGCCGCGATCCTTATCTCACCACTGAACCTGCATTAGCAGCTGCTGTGGCGAGCGCCCATGCCGACTACATTGAGAAAGGCTAGAAATGACCCGAATTATCGCAGGTAGTGCGAAGGGGAGCATTCTTCAAGTTCCCAAGTCTGGCACAAGGCCCACCTCTGAAAAAGTGCGCGAAGCGCTCTTTTCACGCTTAGTTCATCGCGGGTATGTGGAAGAGTGCCGCGTGCTCGATCTGTATGCAGGTTCTGGTGCAATCGGTCTTGAAGCTGCGTCGCGCGGAGCGGCGAGCGTTGTTTTGGTGGAATCGAATCCTGCGGCTGCAAAAATTATTCAGGCAAATGCCCGTGCAGCCGGTCTGAACGTCAGTGTTGTGAAACAGAGCGCTGCTTCGTATCTCAGTAGCCTTCACAGCATCGAGTTTGATCTTGCTGTACTCGATCCTCCCTACGACGTCGGTGAAGAGGAACTAGCTCTTGTTCTCAGTTTGCTCGCATCGCATCTTGTATCAGACGCACTTATCGTCGTCGAACGGTCCAAACGAAGCCCTGAGCCAATCTGGCCAGACGGATATGAACTCGATGACCAGCGCACGTGGGGTGATACATGCGTGTGGAGCGCCACTGCCATGGAAGCGGACGCGTAGAATAGCACTATGACTATTGCTGTATGCCCTGGTTCGTTTGACCCGATCACCCTCGGTCATCTCGATGTGATCCGACGAGCTACCACGATGTTCGACCAAGTGATTGTCGCGGTATCGACGAACTCAGCGAAGCGCTATATGTTCTCGCGCGCTGAGCGAGTTGACCTTGTACGTCAGGCGTGCCAGGAGGCGGGTATTGATGTCGAGGTCGTCTTCATGGACGGTCTGATTGCACAGTTCGCCAGAGATCGTGGGGCAGTGGCAATTGTGAAAGGTTTGCGGGGAAGCGCAGATTACGATGCTGAAGTGACAATGGCGTTGTTGAACCGGCATATTTCCGGTGTGGAAACGGTTTTCGTGATGGGTGATCCTGCGCTCAACCATGTCGCATCCTCTTTTGTGAAAGAAATCGCCTCATACGGCGCTAATATTGATGACTTCGTACTGGCAAATGTGGCCAGTGCGATCCGAGGAAAGGTAAAGAAATGAGCGAAGCAGAATCTCTGCTCGAAATCGTTGACGAGATGATCGCCATGGTGGAGCGTGCTCGTTCCGTTCCGATGTCGGCATCTGTCATGGTCAATAAGTCGGAAATGCTTGATCTTCTCGATGCAGCTCGCGAAATGGTTCCCGACCAAATCGGGCGCGCGGACGCCGTGCTTGCCGAGGCGCGCGCAACTCGTGAAGATGCTCGCAATGCCGCCGACGTCGTTGTCGATGATGCGCGCAAGGAGGCCGAAACGATCGTTGCCGAAGCTCGCGAGCAGGCCTCGCGTTTGGTAGCATCGGATTCGATTACGATCGCAGCGAAATCGCAAGCGGCTCGAATTGTGGACGAAGCAAAGTCTCAGGCTGCGAAACTTCGCTCTGGTGCAAACGACTATTCGCAGACTATTCTTGATGAGCTTGCTGGCCAGCTTGCGCATCTTCAAGATCAGATTTCCGCTGGACGTGCAGTGCTGATTGAACGTACCACCCCGGCCGCGCCGGAAGAATGAGGAACCGATGGATCTGAAGTCTCCTTTTGTCATCTCGATTGTTGACCTTCCGCGTCAGGAAGGGGCGATCCGCCAGATGCGCACGTCTTTCAATGCGCCGGCCGATGTCGGCGTGCAGATGTACTCTGTTGAAGAAGGCTCTGAGCTCGATGTTGAACTCACGCTTCAGTCGGTTTCCGAGGGCGTGCTGATTGACGGTTACGTTAACGCTCACGCACACGGCCAGTGTTCACGCTGCCTAGTTGACATCGACGATGATATGAACCAACGCGTTTCTGAACTTGTGTTCTACCCCGAGCGTGCTGCTGCGTTGGAAGACGAAGGAGACGAGGAAGCTGAGGACTTTTTTCTCATTGAATCGGATCGGATCGATCTTGAGCCCATTGTTCGTGACGCTCTCGTCTTGGCGATGCCGCTTCAGCCGTTGTGTCAACCTGATTGTGAAGGTTTGTGCTCAGTGTGCGGTGAACGTTGGTTGGACTTGCCCTCCGATCACGAGCACCCAGAGGAATCGTCAGATTTTTCCGTGCTTGATGCCCTCGCTGCGAAGCTCCGTGCCGAGGAAGAAGGCCGCTGATGCATCGCGACAGCAGTGAGTTCGACGTCGAAGCGTGGGGTGCGCCCATTGATCCTGTCCTTCTGACACAGGCCTTGACACATCGATCATGGGCTTTTGAACATGGTGACGCACATAATGAGCGCCTGGAGTTTCTCGGTGATTCGATTCTCGGTGGCGTCGTGGCGCGTCGAATCTATCTCGATTTTGCCCGATCAGATGAAGGAAAAATGTCAAAGATCAAAGCGGCTTCTGTTTCGGAGCGTTCGCTTGCCCAAGTGGCACGTCGGTTGCATATCGGTGATTTTGTTCGCCTAGGAAAAGGCGAAGAACGCAGCGGTGGCCGTGCCAAAGAATCGATCCTCTCGGATACCGTCGAGGCACTGATCGCGGCTACCTATCTTTCCTCGGACATCAATGTGGTCAAGGACGTGATTGAACGCCATCTGCTGGTGCAGATCGATGCAGCATCGAAGATGGGGCCCGCTTTGGACTGGCGTACCGCGCTTGAAGAGCTCGCGCGTGCGAAATCAATCAAGGCCGAGATCTCATACGAGATCATCGGCACAGGTCCGGATCATGCCCGATCATATGAAGCACATGTTTTCCTCGGTGGCGTGGAATACGGGGTAGGCAATGCTTCGAGTCAAAAAATGGCGAAACTCGCTGCGTGTGAAAACGCATACCACGCAATTAGTGAACGATAACGACTCTCGCTCGGACAAGTGTGCCGTTGTGAGGTACATTATGTTCTCGTAAGGCGTGGGCCGTTCGGCCCGGCAAAAGAAAAGGTGAAACGTGGATAAAACGAACGTGACAGTGATGATTATCGACGACCACGAGGTGGTTCGCCGCGGCATCGCAGAAGTTGTGGAGCGTGCAGATGGCCTGACCGTCGTTGCGGAGGCTGGCACAGTTGCTGAGGCTGTTCGCCGTGCCGATCTCATGCACCCACAGGTAGCGCTCGTTGATCTGCGTCTGCCCGACGGTACCGGTATCGATATTCTCCACAAATTCGCTGAAGTTGCACCCGATGTGGCTCCGATTGTTCTCACCTCGTTTGACGACGACGATGCGCTTGCTGAAGCACTTGCCGCAGGCGCTCGGGCATACCTCCTGAAGTCTGTTCGCGGTGCTGAGATCACTGAAGTTATCCGCGCAGTTGCTGAAGGGCGCGTTCTGCTTGACGATCGCACGATCACGCGACACCGTGAGGATCATGATGATCCAACTGTTGACCTTACGCCCTCGGAGCGACGTGTCCTGGAACTGATCGGTGATGGGCTTTCCAATCGTGAAATTGGCGATAAGCTCGGCGTCGCCGAAAAGACAGTCAAAAACCACATCACATCTCTGCTCTCTAAGATGGGCATGAAGCGGCGTACGCAGGTTGCTGCATGGGTTGCTGGTCAGCGAGCAGCCGGCTGGCGTAACCAGTCATAAACGTCGAGAAAGAAGGCGGGGAGTTTCATATCTGGAGTTCCCCGCCTTCTTGTCATCCCCCTGGTATTTTTCAGTGCAGTGGGACGCTCCATTTCATCAGTGTGCCGCGCTTACCATCGGGGCGTGGCCCGAGCACAAATTCGCCACGGTGGCGGCGTGCTCGTGCAGCGAGGTTCGATGTCCCAGAGCGTCGGCCGAGCGTTGGGGTAATCCCTTCGCCGTCGTCGGCCACCTCAATGATGAGTTCATGCGGGGAAGCGTCAACGTGGACTGACACAGACGATGCGTGTGCATGTCGGGCAGCATTGGACAGTCCTTCTCTCACGACTGCCACGACGTCATCAGCGATATCGGCCCCGACGGCGTCATCAATGAGTGTCATTTCATTTTCTGTTTCGAAGGGCTTGCCATTCCACGTGATGATGAGCGAGGGAGCAAATCCTAGCATCTCGCGAGCTTTCGATGCTTCGTCTGCTAGACGTGGAGCTACAGCTGCAGACGATTCAGAATCTCGAAGTCTGCGCACAATGGCACGAATTTGGGACACGGAATCGTCAATCGCCTTGATGGCATGATCAAGAGAATCAACAACCTCATGGGGAAGATCGCGCTGTTCAAGATCCTCTTTGACCGCGGTGATATGCATTCCCGAGGCAAAAAGCTGCTGAATTGCAAGATCGTGAAGGTCGCGTGAAATTCGCGAGCGTTGATCTAACTCTGATGCTAGCTCGGAAGCGAATCGAGCTTCGGCGAGTTCAAGCGCAATGGCAGCTTGCTTCGCCGCGTTCTCACCCATGGCAAGGTCATGGAGATTAAATTCTTTCTTTCCTGGGCGGCGCAAGAGGATAATCACTCCCTTACCGACGCCTTTGGCAATCAAAGGAGCATAAAGAGCTGGGCCCCAATGGCGCATTTGGTCGAGTCGGACAGTGCGCAAACGCTGCATCGAATCGATCACCATGCCTGATTGTTCGGAGATTGTGGTTTGCGCGCGCCCATTCGGCGGAAATTCCACACCGAGAAGATCACCTGCATCCCCGTCAACAATCTCGCCAACCCAGGTGTTGTTGATCGAGGGAAGAACCATGACAGCGGCGTCAGCTTCAGCAGCCAAACGCATCTCGTGCGTGATAACTTCGAGTGCCTCGTCTTCGTCGGTCCCTTCAAGAAGTGCAGACACAATGTGCTGGGTGGCATTGAGCCAGCCAGCACGATTTCGTGCCTGAGCATACAGACGTGAGTTCGTCACGGCAATCGCGGTAGCGCGCGCGAGTAGGCGCATGTTATTACCGTCATCGTCGGTAAAGCCACCCGCTTTATTTGTTAGGTATAGACGCCCCCATACCTGTTGGTCGATCGGAATCGAGACACCGAGAAATGAATTCAACTGTGGATGGGCATCTGAATGAGGTTTACGGGGCATCGGGGGGAGGTCATTGACGATGAGGTATCCAAAGGCAGGAACGCGATGGAAGAGACCATGCCCGCGTGGGGGACGTCCGAGTTCTCGTGCCGTGGCTTCGTCCATCCCTGATTGAATGAACTCCATCGTTTCTCCGTGAGAGTCGAGCACGGAGATAGCAGAGAATTCAGCACCCGTTAGCAAACGTGCGGAATCAGCAAGATAATGGAGTGCTTTTTCGCGCTCGAGATTTCCTGTCAGTGCCAGTGCCTCGCTGATCACGTCCATGATGCTCATCGCTCACCCTCCTGCAGTAATGCCCATGCATACGACTCATTTGTTTCAGCGAGTTCCTTGTGCGTTCCACTTGCAACCACATGGGCGACTCCTTCCACGCTACCAAGAACGATCACCCGGTCGGCAGCCATCAGCGGACTTAGACGATGAGTGACAAGAACTACTGCGCGTTCTGCGCGTCCAGCTTTGAGAAGATCCGTGATGAGTTGGTCAGCTGTTGCCGGGTCGAGATGCTCGCCAGGCTCATCAAGAAGCAGAAAATCGGCTTGTGAGGCAAGCGCACGAGCCAACAACAAACGTCGACGTTCACCTCCCGACATCGTCGTCGCATCAGATCCCAGCTGAGTATGCAGACCGTGGGGAAGCTGCGAGAGCCAATCGCCTAGCCCTGCTCGCTCGATCAGCATGAGAGCTTTTTCCTCAGTAATATCACCGCGACCTACTCGAATATTTTCGAGTACCGACGTCGCAAAAACATGAGCATCTTCCGCAGTCAAAATCAATGATCGTGACACGTCACGACGCTCGAGCTGGCTCACTTCATCTCCATCCAGCTGAACTGAGCCACGGTGAGGAGGAATAAGGCCAGCAAGCGTTGCAAGTAACGTGGATTTTCCGATTCCAGAGGCACCGACGATAGCCAGGGACTGTCCGCGTTGGACGGCGAGCGAACCGATGTTGCCGACGTCGGGGCCACCGGGCCACCCGATGACGAGGTCGTTGGTGACCAGTCCCGATGCGTTGTGGTGGCTGGTGTTGGTGGAACGATGAGCGATCTGTGGCACTGCGTCGTCGTCGAGAATGTCGATAATCCTGCGGGCGGCGGCGGCAGAGCGAATGAGTTGGATGCCGGCATCACTCAGGCGTTGAGTGGTTTCGAAAGCAGAGAGCGGAGTGAGGACACACACCACATAATTGACGGGGGAGAGTGTGCCCATGCGAACCTGCCATGCCCCTATTGCGATTGCGCTGACCACTGCGGCCCCCAATGCGAGGACATCGAGCGCGGCGGCGAGCGCAAGGGGCCGTGCGGCCCGATCGCGATGTTGGCGAATGCGTTCTTCGGTTGCCTGACGAGCATTCTCCATTTGTTCAAGACGACCCGAAATGCGCAGTTCGCTGGCGTGTTCAAGGAGCGTTAACGCTTCTGAGCCCAACACTGCACGATCTTCGACCTGCGCTTCTTGGGCAATCGCACCATGCATTGCCACCCACGGAGCGACGAGGCCAGCCAGGATAAGAGTGACGGCAAAAACGAGACCAATCAGTGGGGAAAGTAGAGTGACAATCGCGAGTGAAATAGTGGAGACTGTCAGTGCTACAGCAGCTGGGAGCATTGACCTGACCACCAGGTTACCAACCTCATCGACGTCGGCGCCGGTACGTGCGAGCAGATCGCCGCGTCGGAGGGACGTCACTCGATCCGTACGCGAATTTGCGAGTGCTGAATAAATCGATGTGCGCAGATTGGACATGCCGTAGAGGGCAACCCAGTGCGAGGCAATCCGTTCGAGGTAACGGAAAATCGCTTTACCCACGCCAAAGGCACGAACACCAACGGATGCGACGGACAAATCGAGTACCGGAGGCAATTGAGCAGCGCGTGCAATAAGCCAGGCAGATGTTGCACCCAATGCAACTCCGGATCCAATCGCGCCGGTTCCTGCAGCGACTGATGCGACGAATTTTGTTTTGTCGTAGTCAAGGAGCTCGATCGCTCGTTTGAGTGCGTGGCGGTCTGCTTTGCTCAGGACACTCATCGTGCGCCTCCGTTTCTGAGAGCTGGGGGAATGGCGTAGTCTGCTTCGCCGTCAAGCACCCGATTTACTGCTGCGATTGCCTCGCGCCGTGCAGATTCAGCAGCGAGTTCTTCCGTGATGTCACGCCTTGACGATTCGACGGAGATCACGTTGTCCGCAAGCGCAACTAGCGACGTACGGTGAGCGATCACAAGGATGGTGTGACCTGCAGCGCGCAATTCCTTGACGACGTCGATCACGTAGGTTTCGCTTGTGGCATCAAGATGGGCTGATGGCTCGTCAAGCACGATAAGTGGACGAGGGTGTACAAGTGCGCGGGTTAGTGCAAGTCGCTGGCGTTGTCCTACTGACAAACCCACACCACCTGAGCCAATGCGTGTGTCCCATCCATCAGGGAGTGTAGCGACGACGTCGGCAAAACCCGTGAGTTCCGCAGCTCGTTGTGCTGCTTGCGGACTCACACCGATATTTTCGGTGACGGTACCAGGGATGAGTGCCGGGCGCTGGGGAACCCACGTAATTTTTTCCCACAGTGACTCGGGCGAGATCTTCGACAGAGGAGTATCGCCGATGCGGATTTCGCCCTCGGAGGGGGAGAGGAAACTGAGCAACATTGAGACGGCAGTTGTTTTCCCTGCACCTGAGTGGCCGCGTAAGACGGTGACCTCACCCGGTGACACAGTGCCTGACAGATGCGAGGGTGCAACTGTGGCCCGTCCCTGAGCTGCGAATGACACGTTGATGAAAGAAATCGGATGCGTGCGTAGATCAGGACACTCGCTGGTTCCGGTAGGAGTGGTCATCGGTGTGGTCAGGAGCGTTAGCGCAGATTCGACTGCGGCCACTCCATTTGCTGAAGCGTGGAATTGTGTGCCGACTTCACGTAGCGGACGCAGAATCTCGGGAGTGAGCATAATCAAGATCAATCCGTGTGCCAGGAGGATTGATCCATTAACCATACGGAAACCTACTTCGACAGCGATCAGTGCCGTCGTGAGCGTTGTGAGGAATTCAAGCGCCGCGCCAGACAAGAACGCGACCGCGAGAGTTTGAAGAGTTGAGGAGGCAAAACGATCGCCGAGAGTTTTGACATGAGCGTCGGGGCCTTTTTCGCGGCCAAGGGCCTTGAGTGTGGGGAGCCCTGCTAAGAGGTCAAGTAACTGGGCTGATTGCTCTTCCATTGTTTTGAGACGTTTCGCAGAGTAGCGAGAAGTGAGTTTGCCGATGAGGATCATGAAGAGCGGGACCAGAGGAATGCAGGCGGCGATAAGGAGAGCTGAAAGCCAATCAAGGTAGGCAACGGCCAGGAGCAATATCGGCATTGCGATGACTGTGAGAAAGAGTTCAGGAAGGAATTTGACGAAGTAGTCCTCAAGGTCGTCGAGGCCTCGAGTTGCGAGTGTGACAACTTTTGCGCAGTTGCCTTCGGCAAGCCAGCGTTCGCCAAGATCACCTGAATGTCGCAAGACCTGTGCGCGCAGATCGGCGATGACTGTTAATGCAGCACGGTGGCCGATTGCCTTTTGAATATAGGTCACACCAGATCGAGCCATGATGACTGCAACCAGCGCAAGGATGAGTCGAGCTTCCTGCGGTCCGTCACCGTAAAAAATTGGTTCAACAGCGTATGCAATGAGAAATACTTGGGCTGCGATTAGTGCAGTAGAAATAACTCCGAGCACAACGAGGAATGCAATATAAGTACGGGCGGCTGAGGCGTAGCGGATCAAGCGCGGATCAAAAGGCTTCACGACTGGCCCTCCTTTCGTTTAGCCCTGTCATTTTACTGGGGCAGGCGGTGAGAAAACGAATGCGGGCGGGTGGGGGAAAGCCCCACCCGCCCGCATGAACAATTATTCGATCACTGCGCGGTTTCGAATGCACGAACCTGCGGACCGAGGCCGGCCGGTTTTTCGGGAACATTCTCAACGGCCATACGAGCCGCGAAGGACTTGTACGCCCAGAAGGTGTATCCGAGAACAATCGGCACGAAGATCACTGCTGCGATGGTCATCACCACCTGGGTGGGGCCAGTTGCCGAGGCCTGTGCCAACGTGAGGTTGTACTTGCTGTCCACAGATGACTTCAGAGCATTAGCTCCGAAGGTCAGGAAGACGAAGACAACAGCAAACGCGATAGCAGTGAAAGAGGAGAAGAATGCTGCGACATCCTTGTTCGTGGAAGCAAAGAAAGCAGCAGCGATGAATGCAACTGCGGCAACCGCAAGCGGAATGATGCTCAGCGCATTGGCAGAGTAAGCGAAGTTTGCCCACATGCCCCATGCAGCTGCGCCAACAACTGTGACCAGAGTCAGCTTCTTTGCGAGATCAAGATTGCGAGTGGAGAACTCTCCGCGAGTCTTAATGGCCATGAAGAGTGCGCCGTGCGTGGCGAAAATTGCGAGGAACACGAGACCAGAGAACACCGTGAACGGAGTGAACAGCGAGAAGAAACCACCCGTTAGGAAGTGCTGGTCGCCAGCCTTGAGCGCTGCATCTACTGCGTTTGGATCAGCAGCTGTAAAAGCGCCGTTTTCAAAGTGTCCCACTTCGATTTTCATGCCTTGTACGAGGTTGCCGAATGCAACACCCCAGACAAGGGTCGCAAGCCATGCAACGCTTGTGTGGAGAATATCCCACACCTGGCGCCACTTAGCGGTATTGATCTTCCCTCGCCACTCAAGTGCGCAGATGCGAATGATGAGAAGAACGAGGATAAGTACCAGAGCGGTGTACATTCCTGAGAACATCGTCGCGTACCACTCAGGGAATGCTGCGAAAGTAGCGCCACCAGCGGTGAGCAAGAATACTTCATTGCCATCCCAGTGCGGGCCAATAGTGCCCAGAGCGAGGCGTCGCTCGCGGTCATTCTTTGCCACGAAGGGGAAGAGCATACCGACGCCGAAGCCGAAGCCTTCAAGTGTGAGGTAGCCAATCCACAAAACGGCGATCAGGATAAACCAGAGAATCTGAAGAAAAGTAAGTTCCATGTTGACTCTCCTTAGTAGTTGAAGCTCAGGGTAGCGTTGGGTTCGGCCTTGAGGTCAACCGACTTCACCTCGTAGTTGGCATTCGTGTTGATGCCTTCCTTGGTGTAGCGCTTAACGAGAAGGAACCACACGATTCCCAAAGCCGCGTAGAGCAGGGTGAAGACGATCATCGAGATCGCGATCTCTGCTGAGAGAACAGTCGGTGATACTGCGTTCTGAGTCAGAAGCTTGACCATCTGGTTGGAGTCCTTGACACCCATTTCCGACACGATTGGGTAGACAACCCATGGCTGACGCCCCATCTCGGTGAGGATCCAGCCAAAGATCGATGCAAGGTATGGGAAGGGGATTGTCCAGACGAAAAGCTGAGCGAGTCCCTTCGAGGTGGGGAGTTTGTCTGCCTTGATGGCGAAGAGGCCGATCAGCGACAGCAGGAATGATGCGAAGCCAAGGCCCATCATGATGCGGAACGAATAGAACGCGATGAAAACATTCGGAATGTAATTGATCGGTTGACCATTGACTTCAGCGCCGAAAGTCTTTGCAAACTGTTCTTGGAGGTCCTTGGTTCCTGGGATATAAGAATCTGGACCAGTGAAGTGGTTAGTTGCAGCGAAGGATTCCAAACCGGGGATCGGGATCGTGATCACGGAGTCCTCTGAGAGTGTGGTTGACGTCAGAGCCAGACCAAGCTTGTGTGCTTCACCGCCTTCGTAGATACCCATTGCGGCAGACATCTTGGTGGGCTGAATTTCTCCAACATGCTGGCCCATAAAGTGGCCGGTGCCGATCACCAACAGTGAAGAAACGAGCATCGTCATGAGACCGAACCGTGCGGCTGGCTTCCAGTAATTAGTCGCTTCAGTGACATCGCCTGCGTGCATACGGCGAACGAGCCACCATAGAGAAATACCCGAGATCAGCGCGCCTGCTACGAGCAGCGAAGCCGTGATGGTGTGTGCGAATGCGTACAGTGTGGTGGGGGAGAAAATGACCTTCAGGAATCCACCGATTCCTTCGAGCTCTGCGCGCCCAGTTTCAGGGTTGTACACGCCTCCAACCGGGTGCTGCATGAAGGAATTTGCGGCAAGAATAAACAGTGCCGAGATGTTCGTTCCCAGTGCTGCGAGCCAAATCGATGCGGTGTGTGCCTTGGGCGATACGCGACCGCGGCCGAAGATCCATACTCCTAGGAAGACGGACTCCAAGAAGAATGCGAGGAGAGCTTCGAATGCGAGTGGAGCGCCGAAGATATCACCGACAAATCGGGAGTACTCGGACCAGTTCATGCCGAACTGGAATTCCTGGACGATTCCGGTTGCCACACCAAGGGCAAAATTAATGAGGAGGATCTTGCCGAAGAACTCAGAAAGTCGGAGCCATCGCTGGTCTCCGCTCTTGAGCCACCGAGTTTGCATCACTGCAACCAGTGGCGAAAGTCCGATTGTCAACGGGACCAACAGGAAGTGGTACACCGTTGTGATACCGAACTGCCAACGTGCGAGGTCGACGTTCACTCGATCACCTTTCTTAGACGTTGTGTCGGCTCGATTGTGTCGAGCCGCTTCTCGAGTGATCCGGTGAGTGAGGACTCTCGAGACTCTGACTCCTCCATCTTCCTCGCTTTTATGGCATATTTCCAGCTATTAGGGTACATTTTCCAAGCTGTTAGCTACATCGCGTTTCTGACAAATTGAGCAAAGTATGTAAGGAAATTTTTATATCCCCGAAGTGTGACGTTTTTCGAGCTAAAAAAGATTCTGACACCCAATTCCCTGCTGTCAATTCATTGACATGTGATCCGGGATTTTGGTCCTATTTTTGGGATTTTCGGATGTGTGTCCCACCATTCTTCGCCCTTCGACGCGAGCAGTGTAGAATAAGTGCGGACGGAGGACATCGCTCCGTATAGAGAAAGTTGTGCGCCGCGTGAGCGTTGCCGCCCTTTCTCTCTACCGAAGACTTCCGCGAACTTGATTCGCGACAACCTGCGTGCTGTCGATGTCTGCATGCGCTACAGGAGAATAAAGATGGCTGAAGAAGCCAATGAGAAAGTGGCCTCCACGGGTGCCACTGAAAAGACCGTAACTAAACGAGCATCGCGCTCCCGCAAGGCTCCGGCAAAGCATGAAGGTGCAGCGGAATCTGTTGCGCAGTCACTCGCGGTGCTTGCTCAAGAAAAGGGAAAATCAGTTTTTTCTGAAGCTGACAATACTGCACATGCTACCGACGTCGTTGCTTCGGCTCCGATGACAGCTTTGCTTTTCCAGGAGCCAGATGTCGAAAAGGCTGTTCGTGCCCGCCGTGCGCGCAAGAGTGTTGCGGTTGAAGAATCTGAAGTAGCGTCGGATGAATCTGTGTCAAACAGTGAAGAAGATGCCCCGAAACGCCGGCGTCGTGGAACGCGTGGTGGTCGCAAGAGCGCCGAGGTTGAAGTCGGTAGCCCTCAAGAAGAGGTGCCCGTTAACGATGCAGTCCAGGAAACGCCGAAGAAGAAGCGGACGCGTCGCAAGAAGTCATCTGAAAGTGAAGAGTCCACACCGGTTGAGAAGGCTGACTCTATGAATGATGAGGAAACCGTCGAATCTGACGAGATGGAAGTCGCGGTTCGTCGTCGCCGACGTCGTCGCTCTGACTCGGAGGAAGTCTCAGCTCCCCGCGGCTCGACTCGTCTAGAGGCAAAGCGTCAGCGCCGCAAGGAAAGCCGTGCAGCGGGCCGACGTCGGCAGACGGTATCTGAAGCGGAGTACCTGGCACGCCGTGAATCAGTTGATCGTGAGATGTTGGTCCGTGAACGTGACGGTCTGAACCAGATTGCCGTTATTGAAGACGGCGTACTCGTTGAGCATTTCGTGGCCCGCCACACGCAGACATCCATGGTCGGCAACGTTTACCTCGGCCGTGTGCAAAATGTGTTGCCTTCGATGGAGGCGGCGTTTGTCGATATCGGCAAGGGGAGAAATGCTGTTCTTTATGCTGGTGAAGTGAACTGGGAAGCGGCCGGGCTTGAGGGTAAACCTCGCAAGATTGAGCAAGCGCTCAAGAGTGGCGATACCGTGCTCGTTCAAGTGACGAAGGATCCGATTGGCCACAAGGGCGCTCGACTGACCTCGCAGGTCACTCTTGCTGGACGTCACCTCGTCCTTGTTCCCTCAGGTGCAATGACCGGAATTTCGCGCAAGCTCCCTGAGCGTGAGCGGACCCGCCTGAAGAAGATCCTGAAGGAAATTGTTCCGGCAGGACACGGTGTTATCGTTCGTACTGCCGCAGAGGGTGCTACGGAAGAGCAGCTGCGTGACGACATCGAGCGTCTGACCAAGAGCTGGGAAGATATTGAGGCGAAATCGAAGTCCACGAAGAACGCACCGTCGCTACTGAAGGGTGAACCTGAACTGGCTGTTCGTGTGGTTCGCGATATCTTCAATGAGGATTTCCGTTCATTGAAGGTGCAAGGTGACAATGCGTGGGCCACAATTTCGGAGTATGTCAAAGATCTTTCGCCTGAGTTGATCGACCGTGTGGAGCACTGGGAATCGGCCGATGATATTTTCGCCGCAAATCGCGTTGACGAGCAGCTCCAAAAGGCGTTTGACCGCAAAGTGATTCTGCCGTCGGGTGGTTCGCTGGTTATTGATCGCACTGAAGCAATGACGGTCATCGACGTCAACACTGGAAAGTTCACCGGTGCCAAGGGTGGAACCTTGGAAGAAACCGTTACCATGAACAACCTCGAAGCGGCTGAAGAGATCGTGCGTCAGCTACGTTTGCGTGATATCGGCGGAATTATTGTCGTTGACTTCATTGATATGGTTCTTGAGGCAAATCGTGACCTCGTGCTTCGCCGTTTGATCGAATGCTTGGGCCGGGACCGTACCCGTCACCAGGTAGCCGAAGTGACGAGCCTTGGGTTGGTTCAGATGACGCGTAAGCGTGTGGGGCAGGGGCTCGTGGAGGCGTTCTCCACTACCTGTGAAGCGTGTGAAGGCCGTGGCTACATTACTCACGAACATCCTGTTGAGCGTGGAGAAACGACCGAGCAAGCTGAAAAGGCTGATGCGAAGCGTGATAAGTCTTATTCCAAGAAGGCGAAAGCTGAGACTGAGCAAATTGATGATTCAAAGCGCTCTGAGGTGAAAGCTGCATTGAATTCAATCGCGGCGGCTGCTGTACACAAGCATGACGAGGCCGAGGCTTCGAATAATGCTGCAGACGGTGTGAATGACATGGCGGGAGGCGATATGCCCACGCGTGGCCGTGGCCGGCGTGGGCGTGGAAAGAAGTCTGACGACTCTTCGTCTCAGACACACTCGCCTGTGAATGAGGATGGCATGGAGGAAAAGCCGGCTCGACGTCGGGGGCGTCCTCGTAAGGCTTCTGTAGATCAGGAGCAACATGATCGTTATTCGTCGGGCGATTCTGCGCCGGTGAAGATGGAAGATGCTGATCAGGCTCGCACTGAAGACGAAGCAACACGTACTGCGGGCGAAGTGCAGGAGTCAGCGACGAATAAACCCGCACGTCGAAGCAGAATTATTTCTTCGTCGGGGACGATTACCCCTCCTTCTTCGGCAACTTCGGCGTTCCTGAGCTTCCCGAAGAAGTAAAGGAAAAGAAAGGTGAAACTGTGGCGTGCGTCGCCGTATGCCAACTTGTTTCACCTGACGAATCCATTTATTATGGATTGTCGGCGCGTTGTTACGCGTCCCTATAATCGTAAGTGCACTTCGGTGCATCCCAACTGACGGAAGATGAGCAAAATGGTTTACGCGATTGTGAAGGCAGGCGGCCACCAGGAGAAGGTGTCCGTCGGATCCATCATCGTTGTGGACAAGATGGCAGGCGAAGCCGGCGAGAAGGTCGAGCTTGAGCCACTGATGCTCGTCGACGGTGACAAGGTCACCACCGCCGCCGAGGGTATTACCGCTAAGGTTACTGCCGAAATTGTTCGCGATGAAAAGGGTCCGAAGATCTCGATCATCAAGTACAAGAACAAGACTGGCTACCGTAAGCGTATGGGTCATCGCCAGAAGCTGACCCGCCTCAAGGTTACCGGCATTAAGTGACCACGGTCCGTCCCGAGCTTTAGAGAAGAAGGTCTGAAATGGCACATAAGAAGGGCGCGAGCTCCTCGAATAACGGTCGCGATTCGAACGCGAAGCGCCTCGGCGTGAAGCGCTTCGGCGGCCAGGTAGTGAACGCGGGTGAGATCCTCATCCGTCAGCGTGGCACCAAGTTCCACCCAGGTGCCAACGTTGGCCGTGGCAAAGATGATACCTTGTTCGCCCTTGAGGCTGGCACGGTTGAATTCGGCGTTCGCCGCGATCGTAAGGTCGTGAACGTCGTGGCTGCGCAGGCCTGAGCCTGAGCAGAGGAGAAATCCTCACACAACATATTTCAAAAGTCGAGGCTGGGAGTTATCCCGGCCTCGACTTTTCTTATTGAGTGAAAGAATCTTTCACACCTTCAGGCGTAGCAACGGAGATGGCGAGATCTGAGCAGGGAATTTTTGTCTCTCTGCATTGTGCGAATCTTCAGCGATGTGCATTTGTGAAGGGATCAGTATTGCCTCCATCGTGCTTAAGAAGAAAGATAATGCTGCCCCCGTGGCAAGATCACCACGGGGGCACCATCGATCGATAAACGATAACGAAGTTTAGTCGACGATCACCACGCGAAGGTTGCGTGGCCCGTGAACCCCGGCGACACGCACGAGCTCGATATCAGCGGTTGCTGATGGGCCTGCGATCCAGGTGGTCGGTCGTGTCGGGTTTTCACCGAGAATGCGCACGGCTTGCGGTACAGTGGGGTACACGTCACGCGCGTACAGAACCACTACGTGGGTATCTGGAATGAGAGTGATAGCACGACGTCCTTGGTCGGGCTCACCGTCCAGAATAATCGTTCCAGACAAAGAGATCGCCACACGCGAAGCCGTCACGACGGCGTCGGTCTCATCGAGCTCCTTGTGAGTCAGATGTGATTCACGGGAATCTTCACGCACAGAGCGGCCGTCACGCCCGGCAGCTTCCTTCCAGGAATCCTTCAGGCCGTTCGGCACGACCACGGATGACAGACCATTGAGGAAGTGAGCGATGGCATCTTCAATCCCCGCCTCGTTGGTGCGCACGACGACGGCGTTGTAGTCTTCGAGCTTTTCGATCAGGTCAGCGATCACGGGCTCTGAGCCAGGAGCGTCGGTTCCTTCCATACGGTAGTGACGCTCAACTTCGGGGGTGGGATACGGGGAGTCCTTGAGAGCTCCACGCACGGCTGCCAAAATGTCTTCGCGGGCACCCATCAGTTCTCCTCCTTCGTGTGGATTTGTGAACCAGCAGGCGTTGCTGGTGTTCCCTTTGCCTTGGTTGGCTCGTTGCCTGCCTTCTCTTCCTCGGCAAGCCAATCTCGGAACGAGCGCGACGGCGGGGCAGGGATGTCCTTGTTGCGGGTCCACGCACTCACTGGCCACGGCACAGATGAGATGCGTTCATCCTTACCAGCGACGATACGGCCGAACTTCGCTGCCTTTTCTGCAGTACCCCAGATCTTGCCATTGCCCATTACCTTGGATGACACCTTCATACCGATATCCCAACCGTTAGGGATACCGCCGCGGTTCTGCTCGGTGATTTCGTGGCGTAGGTGAACCAGAATTCCCGGGATGTCAATCTTGACCGGGCAAGCATCGCCACATGCTCCACACAGAGTAGAGGCATAGGGGAGAGTATGAACAGGATCATGATGGTCACGGCCGTCCAGGAGTTGTGGAGTGAGGATCGCGCCGATCGGACCAGGGTAGACCGAATTGTAGGCATGGCCACCAACGTGCTCGTATACAGGGCACACATTCATGCAAGCACCACAGCGAATACAGTTAAGAGCCTCACGGCCAACTTCGTTCGCAAGGGTCTTAGTGCGACCGTTGTCGAGAAGGATCAAGTGGAATTCTTGAGGGCCGTCTCCTGGGGTGACGCCGGTCCAGAAGGAGGTGTAAGGATTCATCCGCTCGCCAGTGGCCGAACGTGGCAGAAGCTGTGAGAACACCTCGATGTCTTCGTACGAAGGAACCATTTTTTCGATGCCGACCACCGAGATCAAGGTCTCTGGAAGTGTCAGGCACATACGGCCATTGCCCTCAGACTCGTATACGGACAGTGCGCCGGTATCAGCAACCATCATGTTCGAACCAGAGATCGCAACCTTTGCCTTGAGGAATTTTGCGCGCAGGTGCTCACGAGCTGCCATCGCAAGCGCGTGTGGCTCTGCTTCGAGGTGCTCTGGAGCGTCTTCCATCTCACGCTCGAAGATTTCCTTGATCTCCGCGCGATTACGGTGAATCGCCGGAACCACGATATGCGAGGGCATATCCTTACCCAACTGGACGATCAGTTCTGCAAGGTCGGTTTCGAACGCATCGATGCCACGCTCAGCCAGGAACTCGTTCATGTTGATTTCCTGGGTCACCATCGACTTAATCTTGACGACTTCCTTGACCTGCTTTTCTTGCAGAATGGAGTAGATGATTTCGTTGGCTTCCTTGGCATCGCGTGCCCAGTGAACGATACCGCCGTGGGCCTGAACGTTTTCTTCCATTTGGACAAGAAGCTCAGGTAGGCGTGACATCGTTGCTGATTTGATCTGAGAAGCGGCGTTGCGCAGGTCTTGCCAATCTGGCATTTCTTCAACGCGCGCGTTGCGCTTGTTACGGATCGTCGTGGTGGCATAACCCAGATTCTTACGCATCTGAGTGTTCTTCAACGTCACCTCAGCGCCTTCAGGGAAGGAAGCACCCCAGCGGAGCGTGTTTTGCGGGATCGGATCGCCATTCACCCACTGGTGATGCGTCGATCTAAGCGCGGGTTCGGCCTTGGTGACCGGAGCACCGGTGAACTTGGAGATTACCTTGGGAATTCCGAGGAATGTGGACATGTTATGCACCAACCTTCACAGTGGACGCTGCCGGGATCCAAGGCTGATCCTCGGTGCCGGCAAGAACTTCAGCAAGATGCATCGCTCGGATACCAGCGCGGTTGCGAGCGAGACCACCGGCGATATGCATGAGGCAGGAGTAATCGCCGGCGACGAGGACATCGGCGCCAGTGGACTTGATGTTGGTCATCTTGTCCGCGAGCATCGACGCCGAGGTATCAGGATTCTTCAAGGAGAACGTGCCACCGAAGCCGCAGCAGGAATCACCGTGTGGAAGCTCCACGAAATCAATTCCGCGAACATTGCGTAGCAGACGTTCTGGCTTGTCACCAACGCGTGCGACTCGCAACGAGTGGCAGGTGGGGTGGTAGGTGACGCGGTGTGCGAAGTAAGCACCAACGTCGTCGGTACCAAGCACATCGACGAGGAATTCAGAAAGCTCGTATGTCTTGTTCGCGATTGCCTGTGCCTTCGTTCCCAGTTCTGGATGTCCCTGAGCATCGGCGACGAGCTTTTGCTGATGGCGGATCGAACCGGTGCAGGAGCCGGAGGGGACGACGATTGCGTCCCACTCGCCGTCGAGGACGGGTTCATAGGTGCGCACGTGGTTCTCGATCAGTGGCATCGCCTCGGGGTAGTAGCCGGTGTTGACGTGCATCTGGCCACAGCATGCTTGCGACGGCGGAACAACGACGTCAATTCCGAGACGCGTGAGCAACTGCAGAGTTGCTTGTGGTGCCTGCGGGAACATAGCGTCTCCGATGCATGTAGCGAAGAGAGCGACTTTCATGAGACCTGCTTTCTTAATGATTGTGAATTTTTAGGTGAAAGAATTAGTTGGCGACCACGTAGGTGAACGCTGGCAAGATTCCGTTTGCGATCAGGTAGGTTAAAGCGCACAGGTAAACGAGCAGTCCAATGGACCACGGGGCGGCCTTGCGAAGTATTTCTGCCTCGGTACCGGGCTTTTGAATTGCTGTTGAGGCAATTGCGAGGTTCTGCGGGGAGACAATCTTTCCGATGCCGCCACCAACGGAGTTTGCGGCGAGGAAGACGTCCGGGCTTGCACCGATGCCGTGTGCTGCGGTTGCTTGGAGGTTCGCAAACAAGGCATTGGAAGATGTTGCCGATCCGGTCACTGCGGTGCCGACCCAGCCAAGGATCGGGGACAGGAAAGCAAAGGCTGCACCGGTAGCGGCGAGTGCCGTTCCGATGGCGGCAGTCTGACCGGAAAAGTTCATGACGTAGGCGAGTGACATCACCAGAGCAATCGTGACAAGTGACCAACGCAGCGATACAAGGGTGTCAACGAAGGTCTTCAGGCCCTGAACGAAAGTGAACTGGAACTGTGGTGTGGACTTCCAGGCATAGACGGCTGACACGATCAGTGCAGTGATGACGATCATGAAGCCAGGGGAGTTGAGAATCTGGAGATTGTAGATTGCAGACTTCGACACTTGACCATCAGCCGTCATCAGATGTCCATAGAGGCCGGGCCACTGGAACGGGATATCCGTCTGAGCGAGGGTGGCCGGAACGTCAATGCCGAACTTCCACAGCTTGTAGATAGCGAAGATGATGACGACGAGGCCGTAAGGCAATAGTGCCAAAGTGACGCGCTGGCGGGATGGGAGTGTGCCGGCGTCCTTCGAGGATGTGTGGAACTCTTCGGGGATCTCAGGCTGCTTGAGAGCGATCATTGCTGCTGCAGCTGCGAATCCGACGAGAGAAGCAAGCACTGCGGTCAAAGCGTAGGAGATGAAGGTTGCTGCGACGATATGGCCAATAGCGGTGATGACGCCCTGGAAGAGAGCCACGTGCCACAGCTGCTTGAGCCCGCGCACGCCGTCGATGATGAGCAGAAGGAAGATCGGCACGAGGACGACGATCCACGGAGTGATGGACACTGCCTTGAATGCTACAGCGGTGCCGGGATCAGCTCCGGCGAGGCCACCGAGTTTGCCAGCGGTGGTGACAGGAATAGCCATTGCGCCGAAGCCGACGTTGATAGCGTTTCCGACCATTGTCACGATTGCTGCCTTGATCGGAGGTAGACCGAGCGAGACGAGCATTGCGGCTACGATGGCAACCGGTGCGCCGAAACCTGCAAGGCCTTCGAGGAGGCCGCAGAAAGAGAAGCCAATAAGAAGGGCTTGAACGCGCATGTCACCGCGGCCAACTGCTGAGAACACTGTGCGGACGTCTTCGGCGCGGCCAGAGTTCACAGAGATGTTGTAAAGCCACACGGCAGCGATGACAATAAAAATGATCGGCAACAAGCCGAATGCAATTCCGTACAGCGCGGATGAGAAGACCATGCCAGCTGGCATACCAAATCCAAGTGCGGCAGACACTGCGGCGATGGCAAGTGAACCGAGCGCGCACCAGTGGGTCTTTAACTTAAAGACGCCGAGAAGTACGAAGAATGCGATAAGCGGGAGGATGCCCACGAGGGCGCTGAGTGTGGCTGATCCACCAATCGAAGTGGGGTTCGGCGCGAACGCGGCGCTCGTAATAATTGCGTTCAAGGGTGCATTGCCTTCCTCTTTGAAAATGCGACTAAAGGCCGTCAATAGCCCTAGTGCAAGCATAAGGAAGTGTTGGAATAAATGCGCTCCGTGCGATGTCCATTTACGGGCCAAATTTGTTGCGTAAATACGGGGGGATGTGGGTCACAGTATGGAAGTCACAACCGCGAGTTGGTGGTGGAGCAATAGAGACGTGGATGCGAGTTTACTCTCCGTTGCTGGTGTTTCATGTCGCTCGGAGCTCCTCTCGCATACACTTGTATACATGCCAGATTTTATTGATCGCGTCACTTTGCACCTTTTAGCCGGCAAGGGAGGTAACGGTGTTGCCTCCGTGCGTCGAGAGAAATTTAAACCGCTCGGCGGGCCAGACGGTGCAAACGGTGGTCACGGTGGAGACATCGTTCTTCTTGCTGATCGCAACGAGACATCTTTGCTGACACTCCAACGCAATCCTCACCAGGTTGCGCCTAACGGTGCGCCGGGCGCCGGTGATCTTCGCCATGGTAAGCGCGGTGACGATCTCATCTTGAAGGTGCCGGTGGGTACCGTTGTCAAAGATATGGATGGCTCGATGCTAGCTGACCTCTCGCGCGATGGTGATCGTTATATCGCTGCCTTGGGCGGTTTCGGTGGTCTTGGAAACGCTGCTCTTGCCTCTCCGAAGCGTCGTGCGCCGGGCTTTGCGCTGCTGGGAGAAGAGGGCGAGGAGAAGGATGTCCGCCTCGAACTCAAGTCAGTTGCCGACGTCGCGCTCGTTGGTTTCCCGTCAGCGGGAAAGTCGTCGCTGATTGCTGCGATGAGCGCAGCGCGTCCGAAGATTGCCGACTATCCGTTCACAACCTTGGTTCCCAATCTCGGGGTTGTCGATGCCGGGTCTTCGCGTTTCACGATGGCTGATGTGCCGGGTCTGATTCCGGGTGCCTCGGAAGGTAAAGGTCTTGGACATGAATTCTTGCGTCACATCGAACGGTGCTCAGCAATTGTCCACGTCCTCGATTGTGCGACGTTGGAGCCTGGCCGTGACCCACTCAGCGATCTAGATACTATCGAAGCTGAACTCAGCGCCTATGCCAAGGGCGTGCCGCCGATGGACGGAGTTGTGCCGTTGATGAAGCGCCCGCGCGTGGTTGTCCTGAATAAAGCGGACGTTCCCGAAGCCCGTGAACTGGCGGAATTTGTTAAAGATGAGATCGAAAAACGGCACGTCCCGGTGTATATCGTCTCTGCTGTTTCACGTGATGGCCTCAAAGAACTTAAGTATGCCCTCGCTGGGCTCGTTGATAAGATGCGCGAGTACATGGCGCCAGCTGAATCTGAAACTCGTCCGGTGATCCGGCCTCTGGAGCGCCGCGAATCCAACGCGTTCACGATCCGACGTCTCGAATACATGGGCGAGCCTCTGTGGGAGGTACGTGGTTACAAACCGGAGCGTTGGGTTCGCCAAACCGATTTCGCCAACGATGAAGCTGTGGGTTACCTTGCTGATCGTCTCACTACGCTCGGCATCGAAAAGCAGTTATTGAAGAAAGGCGCCCGTGCTGGAGATTCTGTGGTTATTGGCGCTGCAGAAGACGGCTTTGTCTTCGATTTCGAACCATTAGTTTCCACTGGCGCTGAATTGCTGTCGCCGCGTGGCACCGATGATCGTTTGTACGAACGTCACCGCCCAACCCATGCCGAGCGTAAAGCTGCGTTCCACGAGAACATGGATGCGAAAGAAGCTGCGCGTCAGGAACTTCTCGACGAGCGCCAGCGCGGAATTTGGACTGACCCGGAGGTATAGTGAAAACTCTTCTTGCCAACCGTGTTCTTCTCGGTCAGGCAAAACGACTAGTCATCAAGGTTGGCTCGTCGTCGCTGACCAAAGACGGAGCACTCAACGAGCCAGCACTCTCCTCGCTTGTGGACGTCGTCGGGGCAGCTCATGCACGTGGCCAGGAAGTGGTGCTCGTGTCCTCAGGTGCCGTTGCGGCTGGACTCGCACCCCTCGGCTTTGCTTCGCGCCCGAAGATGCTTCGTGACCAGCAGGCCGCCTCGATGGTCGGCCAGGTGCGTCTGTTGGCTGCATATACCCGCGAATTTGGGCGTTATGGCATCACCATTGCCCAGGTGCTCTTGACTCCAGAGGATGTTCTGAATCGAACGCATTATGCTAACGCCCAAGGGTCGCTGAGACGTTTGCTCCACCATGGCGTCGTTCCGATTGTTAATGAGAACGATGCTGTGGTCACAGGCGAACTTCGCTTTGGAGACAATGATCGTCTTGCGGCGCTCACTGCGCATCTTGTCGATGCAACTGCACTGATTCTGTGTACTGATGTCGATGGCTTGTACACTGCACCTCCATCGGAGCCAGGTGCGAGACTGATCTGCGAAGTAACGTCGATGGAGCAAGTGAAAGGCTTCACTATCACTGGCAAGGGATCTGACGTTGGAACAGGTGGAATGCAAACGAAAGTTGAAGCTGCCAAGATTGCCATTTCTGGAGGCGTGGGCGCTTTGGTCACGTCAGCTGACAATCTTTCTCAAGCTCTGGATGGGCATGAAGTTGGTACCTGGTTTGTGCCGCAAGCGCGACGTCAAAGCGCACGCCATCTGTGGCTGAAGAATGTGGCACAAGCGCGTGGCTCAATCGTGGTTGACGACGGCGCTGCCGAAGTGGTGCGTGCGGGAGGGGCTTCCTTGTTGTGTGTGGGGGTGACGCAAGTGCGTGGCACCTTTTCGCGCGGTGCGCTTGTGCGGGTGCTGGATTCGCACGGTACCGAAGTCGCTCGCGGGTTGGCGGGCTACTCCTCAGCGGATATTCGTCGCTTCCTTGACGACGGCGGACGTGCTCCTCGTCCGATTGTTCATGCCGATGATCTTGTCCGCTGTTAGGTGACGACTGTTATCGATCGCACACGCCGAGATGTTTCATTTTTTCTTTCCTGTGCTTTACCTAGTAGAATTCAGACATTATTCAAAATTCCTCATGCCATCACAGTATTTTGAATAGTTATTCCAGGTGTTGAATGAAAATATCTCCGTATCCGCGGTAGATTTTTCTCAGCACCATTCGGAAAACCCAGGTAGGAAAACGATGACGCTAGAATTGACCGCCTCAGCGAGAGCTTTGGAAACATTCGAGATCGATCCAAAGCTACTCGTTCGTGACCAGGTGTGCCTTGCCTACTTCGGCCTTGAGCTTGGAGCTTTAGGTGCCGCGGGCGATGTTGATCCTGCCTTCCGGCATGAGCTGGGGCCTCTCCAGGTCAATTGGCAACGTCTGGGAAGTGCAATGCGTGCGGCGCAGGCTGGGGGAATGGACTTCGTATCCATCGATTCTCGTTTTCTCTTGCGTGCGGATATTGATCCACGCGAGGCAATGCTCGATGGTGCTCGCGCTGCTGCTCGGCTAGCTCCGTACTCTACGGGTGGTATCTTGGTGGAGGTGCCTGGTGTGCCGAAACTGATGAACCAGGCGATCGACCTTATCGCACGTCAGGTAGATGGATGGGGTGGTCTGATTTTTCATCTGAATGACAGTTCAGATTTTCTTGGTCTAGCCCGTGTGGCTGCGAAAGCTCGAGAAGCAGGCGTCAAATTATTGGTGATCATCTCGGAAGCTGAACTTGTGCCGCAACGTGTCGATGTTATCGTTCCATATGCGGATGCCATTGAATTGCGTTGTCCAGATTTGCTTGTGGCACACCGAGCACGATTTTCTCTACGGGAGGCAGCAGAGAAAATGGGAAAAGAAATCCATGTTTATGCCCAGGTAGGAGTGGTCATCTCGGCAACCGAATCCGCTGCGCAAGATCGTGCAGAATTAGTGGGGTCGATTCACGTAGGAAATCTCTTCGGTGGTCGTATGCGTGTGCTGGGAACGGTCTACGACGTTGCCGACGCTGTTGAAGCGTGGGTTGGTATGGGCGCAGCCGACGGCGTGTGGTTCATGCCGTGTTCGTTGCCCTCTGATCAGTCATCAATTCTTAAAGGAGTTGTGCCTCTGATGCGCGCACGTACGCGCACGTGGCGCGAGAAGAACTCCTACCGTAGCGAGCACAAATGAAATGTGGGGTGACGATCAACCGTCACCCCACGAGAGAAGTGACTCAGTCTTCGTAGCCAGAGTTCTGTGGCTGAGCGGCCTTCTTTACTTCCTCCATGTCCAGGTTCTTCGCCTGCTCGATAAGATCCTCAAGCTGAGCAGCTGGAAGGGCACCTGCACCACGGTAGAGCTGAACGCCGTCACGGTAAATGAAGAGCGTTGGAATTGACATCACACCGTAGGTCTGAGCAATTTCCGTTTGAGCGTCAACATCAACCTTGCCGAAGGTAATATCGGGATACTTTTCAGAAGCAGCCTCGAAAGTCGGGCCGAACTGGCGGCATGGGCCACACCATGCAGCCCAGAAGTCGAGAACAGCGATGCCATTGCCGATGGTGTCGTTGAGGTTTGCAGAGGTAACTTCGATGGTTGCCATGAGAAAGCCTTTCTTTGTTTGTTACACCAGCACCAACGTGGTCGGTAAAAATTTATTCCCGATCTCGTTGGACTAAACTCATACTTTTAGGTGTTGCCATATATTATGGCACTTTGGACAACGATAATTTTGATGCAGGTATCGTCCACAAGGGGGACAAATGGATCAGCAGGTCAATGACGCGGTGAGTGAGGGCGTCAAGGAAATTGCCTCTCGTGCAAAGCGAGCTGTGCGCCAACTGCGGCATGTAGGGACGAGCCGTAAGAATGCTCTGCTGAGCGCGATTGCGACGGCGCTCGAGGAGAACTCGGCAACGATTGTTGCTGCAAATGTTAGCGATCTTGAGTCTGGACGCGCAGCAGGTACATCACCTGGTCTCCTCGATCGCCTCTTGCTCAATGACGAACGTGTGCGCGCGATTGCGTCCTCGGTTCGTGACATCGTTGCCCTCCCTGATCCAGTAGGGCAGGTGGTTCGTGGATCGACACTGGCTAATGGGATGAACCTCATTGAAAAGCGTGTACCGATGGGGGTAGTGGGCATGATCTATGAGTCGCGCCCGAATGTCACTGTCGATGCTGGAGTGCTTGCACTGAAATCGGGAAATGCTGCAATTCTTCGAGGGGGTCATGCGGCGGCGCAGTCGAATCGTGCCATTGTCGAGGTGATGCGTGAGGCGATTACCAGCCAGGGCTTCTCGCCAGACTTGGTAGCGAGTGTGGACGAATTTGGGCGCGAAGGAGCTGTTGCTTTGATGCGTGCGCGCGGGCTTGTTGACCTGGTGATTCCCCGTGGGGGAGCAGGTTTGATCCAAACGGTGATTCGCGAGGCTACCGTACCCGTCATCGAGACGGGTGTTGGCAACGTTCATATCTACGTGGATGCTGCGGCGGACATTGAGAAGGCGACTGCCATTGTCATGAATGCCAAGACGCAGCGTGTCGGTGTCTGTAATGCCGCTGAAACGCTGCTTGTTCACCGAGATATCGCCGAGGATTTCCTGCCGCAGATGCTGGAGCGCTTGAGTGAAGCGGGTGTCGTGCTTCATGGCGACAGTGCCACGGTTACATATGCTCCGACGTCGGCAGATATTCTTGCCGCGACTGACGCGGACTGGGCCACGGAATACCTTGCTCTGGAACTCGCGGTGAAGGTGGTTGAGAACGTTGATGAGGCTATTGAGCATATTCTCACCTATACCTCCGGGCATACCGAAGCGATTGTGTCAGAAAATTATTCGACGATCCAGCAATTCGTTGACTCGATGGATTCCGCGGTTGTGGCAGTGAATGCTTCGACCCGTTTTACTGACGGTGGGGAGTTTGGATTGGGAGCTGAGATTGGGATTTCGACTCAAAAACTTCATGCTCGCGGGCCGATGGGGCTTGAGGCGTTGACTACCACCACATGGATTTTGCAAGGTGATGGTCATGTCAGATAACACCTGGATCGATCCGTCGTCGGGCGAGGTACGCGATCGCAAAAGCCAGGTTTATAACAAAACTGAGCACCGACGTCGGCGAATCGGCATTATGGGCGGTACTTTTGACCCTATCCATAATGGACATTTAGTGGCTGCCTCGGAAGTCCAGCACTACTTCGATCTTGACGAAGTGGTGTTCGTTCCAACTGCTGAGCAGCCGTTTAAAAAAGGTAAGCGGGTGACCTTCGCCGAGCATCGTTACTTGATGACAGTGATTGCGACAGCGCCAAATCCGCGTTTTTCCGTGTCGCGAGTCGATATTGATCGCGGTGGAACGACCTACACGATTGACACGCTTCGCGATCTGCGAAAAGTGTACCCGGATGCAGAGATGTTTTTCATTACCGGTGCTGATGTGCTGCCGCAAATTTTGCGGTGGAAAGACCAAGATGAGCTGTGGGACCTTGCACATTTTGTTGGTGTGAACCGTCCAGGGCACGTTCTTGACACCTCAGCACTGCCCGAAGGATCAGTGTCTGTCCTTGAAATTCCTGCGATGGCAATCTCGTCCACGGGGGTGAGAAATCGCGTCGCGAGTGGGGTTCCTGTGTGGTATCTGATGCCTGATGGGGTAGTTCGATACATCAGCAAGTATCATTTGTATAGACCAGAGGAAGCGAATACGACTGCCCTTGCGTCGGTCGTTGGTGATTACGAACCAAATGCCGATTCTGGGAAGGAGAAAAAATGAGTGACGAACCGCGATTGACCCGGCGCATGTTGAAGGAGCAAGGAAAGCTCACAACGCGTCCGGCGGATGCCGTGCCTCTGACAGAAACCGCTGAACTGCGTCTGGGGCGGATGTCGCGTAAAGAGATACGTATGCGCGAACGCGAAGAGGCCCGTACGGCGGCGCTTGAGGCACAGCGCGCTGTTGAGCAGGCACGCGAGGCGAAGAAAGCAGAAGAAGCGCCTGAGCCTAGCACTACTGAACATGAGATGAACGTTTCTGATACCGTAGCGCAGGTTGAGGATGAGAACCTAGCTGACGAGGCGTCGGCTGAGCCTGTAACCGAAGAATCATCTGCTGTCGTTAATGATGCGTCTTCACAAATCGCGGCAGACAACATGCCAAATGAGAGCCCAGAGCGCAAATCTGTCTTCGATCGATTCGAGAAAAAGCAGGAAGAGGATGATGACATCGACGATGATGCACCGTCTCTCCGCCAGCGACTTACCGCGATGACATCGCGCGATAGTGTGTCGATCGGTGCTGAAGAAGAACCAGGCGTTTTCAAGACTGCCTCGCACTCAGATACGATTGATCAGGACGTTCATGCCACGGAAAAGGTTGCAGCTGTTCGTGCGGATTCCGACTATGTCGATTTTGAAGATGAAGAAGATGACGAACCGTCCACATTCCGTTCCATTTTGGGGTGGATTTTGATCATTGTCATTGGTGTTCTGGTGGGCTACCTCGTCGGTACCTGGGTGAATCAGACCTTCTTCTCTGCAGGAACATACGAACCCGCAGCATCTGCCCTTCTTCTCTAATTTTATTTTGCGCGAAAGGAAATTTGTGAGCGCTACACCTGAATCTATTGACATGGCGATCGTTGCCGCACGTGCAGCGTCGGATATGAAAGCTACCTCGATTGTCGCGATTGATGTATCGGAGCGCTTAGTACTCACGGATGCTTTCGTGGTGGTATCTGGATCATCTGAGCGCCAGGTACGCTCTCTCGTTGATTCTATTGAAGAGAACATGCATAAGGCAGGCCACAAGCGTGTGCGCCGTGAGGGCATGGAAGGTGAGGCCCATTGGGTGCTCATCGATTTCGGTGCTGTGATGGTTCATGTTCAGCAGGACGAGGATCGCGAGTTTTACGCCCTTGAAAAGCTCTGGGCCGATTGCCCGCAAATTGAACTTCCCGAGGAAGTCACTGTTGAGCGTGAGCCTGAGCGCACCTCGCTAATGGAGTTCTACAGCTGGGAAGGTGAGGAAACCGCGGAGGATGATCAGTGAGTGCATCGACGCTTATCCTGTGGCGTCACGGGCAAACTGATTTCAACAAATGTCGTCGGGTCCAAGGGGCGAGCGACATCGCGTTGAACGCTACCGGGATTGCGCAGGCTGAACGAGCAGCGGTTGAGTTGGCAACGCTCGGAATTGATCAAATCGTGGTGTCAGACCTCGGACGTGCACAGGCTACTGCCGACGCTGTAGCGAGGCGAATTGGTCTGGATCCCGTGATTGACTGCCGTCTGCGTGAGCGTGGTTACGGCGTGTGGGAAGGCTTAACGTCTGAAGAAATCCGCGAGGGATGGCCGCAGGAGTGGGTGACCTGGCGTGCTGGAGCCGACCCGGAAGGTGTTGGCGTTGAGACGCGCGATGACGCCGGTGCGCGCTTTGCAACGGCGATCCAGGAACATGCGCACAATATGCCTGATGGATCGACTCTTCTTGCGGTGGCACACGGTGGAATTATTTCATGTGGTATCGTGAGCCTCTTCGGGGGGCATCCTTCGAGTTTTTACCCGCTCGTTGTGCTGGATAACTGTCACTGGGCTGTCCTCAAAGCTGGGCGCACCCCAGGTAGCTGGAGACTGGCTGCATATAACCGGATGGATGCGTATGTTGAAGAAGTTTGTATGGATCCAAATGTGGCGTGACGTGTTTCACCATGGTGGGGGAGGTGCGAATTAGCGAAATTGAAGAATCTCGCGTAGTATTGATCAAGTCTTGCGGGGCATTGGCGCAGTTGGTAGCGCGCTTCCATGGCATGGAAGAGGTCAGGGGTTCGAATCCCCTATGCTCCACCATTAGCACTCAACTTTGGATACAAAAGTGTGGGTGCGAAATGAACCCCTCGGGTTTCGAGTTTTACCTAGTAGAACAAGGAAAACGAGGGGTTTGTTGTGTTTCTGGTATGGCTTGGAGCGGGCGTGGAAGCGGGCGCTTGGGTGTGTTTTAGGTGCTTCGATCGGGTCGCGAATGGCGATCTAAGGGGATAGTGCCACTTATTCCAGTGAAGAGATAAGCCAAACCCAACAATCGCTCGGTATTACCGACGACGGTATCAAGGAGAGCGTTTCCGAGGAAGTAGATGACGTTTTCGTTTCTAATGCTCTTAACGATCCAAGTGTCGAGGAAATAACCGTAGTTGACGTCGAGCGATAGATGGAGGAGCTACGGTTGTTCTCCACGGCGACGGAGTTATTAACGTAGAAGTATCGGCAGTTCTTGACGGCGATGAACTTTCTGATTCGCTGGATGTAGTAAGCTTGACTGTTCTCAATGAGGATAGTGGTGATTACGTCGCAGAGCTACGCTCTCGCGCCACTGGCGAGTTGCTGACAATCAATACGACGCTTGCTGAGGCACAAGCATTTCCTGTACTGGTTGTGCTTGGAGCAGTCGTACGAGTTGGATTGAAGGTAGCGATTAAGCAGTACACCAAGACACAGATTAAGAAGGCTGCAAAGAGTTACTTGCTCAACGCTCTAAACTCAAACGGCTGGAAGCATATTATGCAGGCTAAGCACAATTGGAAGCTTGTAGGTGCGAAATCTCGCGGGCAGATTGCTGAGATTGTTGGAAATGCTATGGCGAATGGCACGCACAAGGCGTATAAGTACCATGTTGAAGTGACGTACTGGTACAAAGGCAAGAAAGTAATTGCTCGCTATGCCAAGAGCGGGGGCAAGGTATCTGATGCTTGGGTGGTTAAATGAGTAGCGATTATGAGTACTTTACTGACCTAGTAGAGTCAGTAAATTCATTATCTGCTGGCGAATTGAGGAACGAGATTCTTTCTCGTCCTGTTGGATTCTGGGAACCTAATATGTACTCGGAATGGAAGGAGTCAGACGAGAACTATAAAAGTTTTTCGCGCTTCGTAGTATCGGCAATAAGAAGCTTGGACGGAAGTGAAGATGATGAGATTGCCATCGCTTTAGTGTCGAACCTCCATCTGGTAGTACCATGGTGCTGTGACAATGTTGCTGAGCTTTCCATGCTGTTACTTGAAGAATTCGCAGAAAAGAAGATTGCTCGAGTGGAGGCTCTCATGGAATATGTGCAAGACACTTTCGTTGAGCATCCGGACTTCAGCGATAAGAAGCAATCGATAGTGACCGACTTTGGTCAGTACCTTCTGCATTTGAATAAGCTAAAGTTTGAAGTTCGACCAACCAGCTTGCTTGATCAAGTGCTTGACTAATAGCCAACGAATCGAAGATTGGCGGTTGTCGGTATGAAGTGTCCCGGGTTTTGTTCTGTTTGGGTAGATGGGAGAATCTGGAACGTGCCAAGGAAATGTGACCAGGATGCCAAGGATTGTGTGGTCTGTCTCGTGGAAGACCGTATTTTGGCGGAAAACATGTCGATGCAAGCCGTGTGCTAGGTAGTAGTTCCAAAGCTGGGAGTTTTATGGCACACGGCCTGTCAATGGGTCCAGCAGGCCCGCCGTGCGGGAAACATTCCAGAACCTGTGTCTGAAGATTTGGTTGCCGAGAACGCGAGGCTACGTCGTGAGAATCAAGAGCTAGGTGACACTAACGAGCTGTTGAAGGCTGCTTCAGCTTTTTTTCGCGTCGGAACTCGACCCAAAACGTAGGAAATGATCCGGTTTGTCGATGAGTACCGGAGTATTTTCTTTGTCGTGTTCATCTGTAAGACGTTGAAGAATAACCGGGTTGGTGGGTTTATCACCTCGCGTGGGTATCGCCAATCCAAGGCCTGTGGATTAAGTGTTCGTCGCCTTCGTGATGCTGTGCTGTTTGAACGCATTAGTGCTGTTCATCGGGATAATTATGGTGTCTATGGTGTGTGGAAAATGTGGCATGCTCTTCGCCGTGAGGGAATTGATATCGGTTGTGAATAAACTGCTCGGTTGATGAGCCTGGCTGGTGTTTGTGGCAAAGGCAAAGGCAGATCACCTATCACAACCCGTAAGCCTAACGTGCCTGATCTGTGCCCAGACTTGGTCGAGCGTGATTTCAAAGTCCAGAGTCCGAACAAACTGTGGGTGGCTGACATTACGTATGTGTGCGCGAAGAAAGGGTTTGTGTACGCCGCGTTTGTCACCGACGTTTACTCCCGACGGATCGTTGGGTGGGTGTTATCAGATTCCATGTGCTCCGAAGCTTTGCCGCTGCAAGCTTTCAACCTGGTGATCGTGTGTGCTGAGGAAACAACAGGTCTCATTCACCATTTAGATCACGGGTCGCAGTATGTCAGCGTTGTCTACAACGAGTGACTTGCCCAGCACGGGATTGCCGCTTCCACCGGGACGGTTGGCGGCTCCTATGACAATGCTCTGGCCGAAAACGTTAACGGCTCCTACAAAAACAAGCTAATCCATACTCGCAGGTGGGATGACGGTGTCGAGGTAGAAATCGCAACATTCGAGTGGGTGTCCTGGTGGAACGAGACTAGACTCCACCAAAGCTTGGGATACCGAACCCCGGTCGAGGTGGAAACCGAATTTTGGAACCAGAACCCGCCACAGGAAATAATAGAAATCAAGGCAAACGCCTAGGAACAAAACTCGGGGCATTTCATTATACCTAATCACGCCCTTCTACTTGTAAGACGGCAGTGTTAGAATGTCTTGCAAGGAGGGTGTTATGGGTTCAGTTACTGTACGGGTCGATGACGAGACGAAAGAGGCCGCGGCCGCGATCGCTGAGGACTTTGGCTTCGATCTGTCGTCGGTGACGCGCGCCTTTTACAAGCAGATGATCCGCGAAAACCGAATCCCGCTGAATCTCAGCTACGGCGAACCGAACGATACTTCCCTCGAAGCTCTGGCAGAAGCTAAGCGTATGTTCGAGGAAGGGCAGTCTCGGTTTGAGACGCCTGAGCAGGTGTTTGAAGCTCTCGGTATCTAGGTCCATCAGTAATGTTGTGGCCCGAGTACACGTCCAGGTTTGAGAAGGATGTCAAGCGCCTGAAGAAGAAACATGCCGACATGAGCTTGCTCAAGGGCGTCATTCAACTCATCGTCCAAAACGATAAAGAATCGTTGGTGGAGCTGCGTCGTCGGCACCGGATGCATGAGCTGAAGGGGAACTGGGCCGGAGCCAAGGAGTGCCATGTGGCCAACTTGGGCGACTGGTTGTGCGTCTGGCAGGTCTCCGACGGTCTTGCAATCTTCCTGCGCACCGGCACCCGTGACGAAATATTCCGGTCAAACCCCTAGTCAACAGGTGGTGCATGAGAATTGCGATTTTGCACCCACCCGCAGGGGTCGTATCAATAGCTACGTGGTAACAACCATTAGCACTCAATTTTGGATACAAAAGTGTGGGTACGAAAAGAACCTTTCGGTTCCCGAGTTTTACTGGCTCTTCGTGTCTTGGCGGGGTGATACTCAGTATAGTCAATTAAATGGCTCCAACGCCTTCGGTTTTCACCCTGAAAATTCTCGCTGAGGTAGTGCTTGTTTCGCCCCTCGGCCCAGATGTAATACAAGATCCTCGGCGAAGTCGCCGAATTGTTTAGACCAACGGCCATCCTTTTCGCTTCCGTTGGCCGTAGCCGGCTGCATTTCTGGTTGAAGTTCTTCAGACATCTTGCTTACGCACTCCCTCAAGAGCTTGCCGGAATTCGCTCATCCTGTTTTCTTGGTTGTAGAAAGGCAAACCAATAATGCGATAGTCGATATTGTCCACGGGCGGTTTCTAGTGGTGGTTGCAACACCCAAAGTTCATTAATCAAGCAGCTCAAATATTTTCTCACTTGGTTTATAGAAATCTAACACAGTCCGCGGCCGATCATTGAGCTCTTCAGCAACAGTATCCAGATAGGCCTTAGAAAACTCGCTCAAATCGATACCTTTGGGGAAGTACTGACGCAACAACCCATTCGTGTTCTCATTCGTGCCATGCTGCCAAGGCGAATGCGGATCACAGAAGTAAACATCCATATCGAGTGTTGCTTTGATATCTTTATGAAGCGCCATTTCACTGCCCTGATCCCAAGTAAGGCTATTGCGAAGCAGCTGAGGCAGTCTCTGCGTTTTCTTGATAATTGCTTGTTCAACAGTTTTAGAATCATGGTGTCCTGTTGGCAGGTGCAGCAGGATTGTGAACCTGGTGGTTCTTTCGACCAAGGTGCCGATAGCACTTCTGTTTCCCTTACCGAGAATAAGATCGCCTTCCCAATGGCCGGGAATAACACGATCTTCCACTTCAGTTGGCCGGTCAGCGATCATAATCATCGGGTCTCGAAAGCGCGGTTTACGAGTTGCCGGCCCGCCTTGTGGTTTACGTTTTGTACGCCCCGAACGTAAAGCTTTGCGGACATCTAGTTTTAGCTGCCCGCGGGCATGCACGTAGATTGCTTGGTAGATAGTTTCAGCGCACACATTCATTACCTCATCATTCGGGAAATCCATGCGTAACCGTTTGGCGATCTGGGTTGGGCTCCAGTGCTTTTGGAGTCCTTGCTGTATCTGGGCAAACAGTTTTTGGTTACGAACAATTTTGGCAGGTTTAGGCCGCTTAAGACGGGTTTGTGACTGCTGGTGTGCCCGGTAGGGTTCGTATCTAGTGGTTTTCTGGTTTAGATTGAGTCTGATTTCTCTGCTGATTGTTGAGGGCGCGCGGCCTAGTTTTGCTGCTATTTGTCTTATTGAGTGGCCTTGTGCGTGCCAGGGCGCGATGCTTATGCGTTCGTCTTGTGACAGATATTTGTGATGCAGTTGTTTGGGTTGGGCCATGGTGGCAGAGTACCAGTCAATGGTTGGTTTCTCGTTGCGGCCGGTGCTGCGGGTTCTGCCGTTGCGCCAGACTTTTCCAGTTCGTTTTCAGACGCCGACGGTTTTGGCGGCTTGGGTGAAGTTTATGCCGTTGCTGATGAGTTGGAAATAGTGTTCTTTGCGTGCTGTGAGGGCTTGTGTACGTGTTGGGTATTTGGTTCCGTTGTAGTGGTGGTGCATTGTTTCCTCCATGGGTTGGAGGTGTTGCAATGATCGCTAGATTCTAACCGAGGAGTGCCTGAATAGGGGGGGGGCAAGCTGGGTTGCCGCATCTTGAATTCGCGGTTTGAGGAGCTGTCCGTCTTCGGTGACAAATCGTTCGTCGTTCTTGAGAATTTTTTCGAGCTCGTCGATGAATTTCATTTTCTGCTTCTCCCTAGTTGGCAGATGTTCGTGTTATTTGCGCCTACCGGACTGGGAGGAGCATGAAGGTGTGGGGGAGGTTCATCATCATATTGTAGTGCTGCTCTTGCCCCATGTGCATGAAGATGCGTTGGAAGACACGGAGGCACATTTCTAGATCGGAGGCGTGCTCGATGTAGAAGACGTCGTCTCAGTGCGCTTCTTGTCCTTCCACCAACGGACTTCAACCTCTTAGGGGAATTCGAGATTGACGATCTCAGTGAGATCTGCGTTCATCGGATACGTCCACATCGCTGAGGCTCGATTTGCTGAGAAGCTTCAGGCTACTTTCCGCCGGAGATGATGTGCCAAAAGATGGTACGGCGTCCCTCGACCTCGGGATGGCGGCGCAACCTTACTTTCATGCCTTGTCAGGGCTCAGCGGACGGGCCAACTGTACACAAAGTTCCCGAATCAAACAGCGTATTGACACGCCGCCTTGAGCTGGCGCGTTTTACGGTTTGGGCTTTTGAGGTTTCGGGTGTGATTTGTTGGCTTTCTGGTGGACGCGCAGTTTCTTAATAGCCCAGTCGTAGTGGCTGGGTGCTGCTGACACCAGGTAGGAGCCTAACGAGGTGGTTCCTGTCCACGGGAAATGTTTCTTAGTGAATAGTTCCTCATCGGTGAAGGTTTTGATGAGCTCGATGATCTGGAAATGGCTCGAGGCCAGCATTTCCTCGATGTCACCCAAGGATGTGTTGTGGTAGTGCTCCCAGATTTCCGTATTCAGGGCTGGAGTGGTTCGCCACGTGTGAGGTGCGGGCAGGAATGGCTGGGCGGTTCCATTTTGATTGGCGTCAACGAAGTCGAACAGCATTGTTTGCCACGCATATAGATGGGCAAGAACATCGCCTAGATTCTTGTCCCTGGCCCAGTGGGGTTCAGGACGGTCGAAGTCAGCACCGAAAAACAAACTGGCGCTTTCGATCTCTGGCCGCATGGAGTCAATCAATGCTTGCAGCACCTCCCATCGGGAAGTGGTTGCTTCTAACAGTTCCGTTTTCGTTTTCGCTCGGCCCATACCTAATTGTAACATAGGACGGCACGAAATGAGTAGAGGAGGCTCACGCCGTGGCGAAAGACGGCACCAATTGTGGCGGACGCCGCGTGAGAGCAGGTGCAAAAGCCTGACCCGTTGAATGAATATTCTGATATGTGTCTGGCGACATACGGAACGGAATGGACAATATGGGGGTGGAGATGGTTGTATTTTCCCTGCTAGTCTGCGCGCACAACAGCTAAGTGAAATTCAATATTATTTACGCACTGAGGATTTTCGAGTGATTAAATTAAGCCGAATTATGTCCGCTTCCGTTTTATCGGGCACTCTGCTATTCAATGGAGTAGCGACAGCTACAGCAGTGGATGAGAAAAAATCAGATGATGTGTACCTAGGATTCGGGATTTTTAGTTCCTCTCAAGAGAAGACTAAGGACTTTCTCAGCAGTCTTGGTGACACTATATTCCTTTTTGCTGCAAAAAGGATAACGGCAATTCAACACTAGACACTACGTACACTCAGATTCCGTCTTCCCAACGTCCTGATCTCACTGATGAAAGAAAACCTAAAGAGGATGGACGCTGGGAAAAAGCCACGTTTAATCCTGAAAGTACCCCTGTAGAAAAATTTTATAATCTCGTTTACTGCTTTGATCTATCGCGGATATTCCCGAGCAGTTTGGTGTGGAAAAAATCTTCTCACACTACCGATAGAATGGCTGCGCTATTTGATCCTGTGAACAGTAATGAAACCTATTCTGCGCCGACAAATAAGTGGACAGAAGATTCTCGAATTGATACGAGTAAGCAAAAGGTTCTATTGAAAACATTGTGGAATGGTTTTCCTAGTGACGCGGGAAATATTCAAAAACTCTCGGGCTCACAAATGAGCAGTTCTATACCGCAACTCAACACGCTATCTGGAAGATTGTGGATCGATATGACTGGTTTTTGGATGGGGGAAGGTATGGCAGTGTCAAAAAGAAATTTGATAAGGCCACTGAAAGTGAGCAAAAAAAGATCTTTGCCGCGTACAAACTCTTGACCGGTGAAAATGCCTCTCAAATTCACGAACTTTCGAGTGAAGCCTCTAAGATCAAAGATCTCAAATTAGTTGAGCCTCGAAATGGCTCTGAGCTTCTCTTTTACAAAAATGCAAGCGAAAGCGCAAAACAACAAAAGCTATTGAGAGCAGTATTCACTGAGGAAGGTAAGCCAGAAAAGCCGGTATTGCCCACTCCTGAAGAGAAGAAGTGTAAGTGTAAAAAGGGTGATCCGGGGCCGGTAGGGCCGCGTGGTCCAGAAGGAGCACCGGGTAAGGATGGTCAGCCCGGACGCAATGGTCATGATGGCAAGCCAGGCAAGACCGGGCCGCAAGGCCCCAAGGGTGATCCGGGGCCGGCAGGACCGCGTGGTCCAGAAGGCGCACCGGGTAAGGATGGTCAGCCCGGACGCAATGGTCAAGACGGAGCACCTGGCCACAATGGCAAGGATGGTAAAGACGGTGTCGGTGTCCTTGACATCAGGATCGATAACCAAGGTAATCTCACGATCACACTCACTGATGGTCGTGAACTCAACCTTGGCAAGATCCTTGGTCCTCGCGGCCCCAAGGGCGACAAAGGCGACAAGGGCGACCCAGGCCAGCCAGGCCCCAAGGGCGACAAAGGCGACAAGGGCGATCCAGGCCAGCCAGGCCCCAAGGGCGACAAAGGCGACAAGGGCGATCCAGGCCAGCCAGGCCCCAAGGGAGATAAAGGCGACAAGGGTGATCCAGGCCAGCCAGGCCCCAAGGGTGACAAGGGTGACCCAGGCCAGCCAGGTCCCAAGGGCGACAAGGGTGATCCAGGTCAGCCGGGGGTTCCTGTGCCTGACACTGATAAGCCGAAGATGAAGATGCCGAATAGTGAAGTTGCACCGAAGGTGACCCCGCATGTGCAAGGTCCGTCTTCTAAGCTGCCGCAGACGGGTGCCACGGTCGGGCTTTTGGCCTTCATCTCTACGCTGATGATCGGCACCGGCCTCCTCGCTCATCGAGCACGCAAAACTCACTCACATCAATAAGGAGCAAGGGACTCGTTGAATTGTTGACTGAACCTTGGTTAACGTAAAACGTGTCCTGCATTTTGGCCTGCAGGGGCCTGGCTTCGAAACACTTGTGAAGTGCTCCCTGAAAGTTGGACGCATTAAATGTGGCTCCTTCTTTCAGGGAGTGCTTCTCTGTTGCCGTTGAGCAAAGAAGGCCCAGTTTAGTGACAACGGTTGGGTGAATTATACGAATGAAACCGTGGTTTCGAAGCCCGGGGCGCTCTTTGATGGTGGAGTATTGCTAAGGTTGGTACTCTAAGATGTAGCCTGATTCGTGATTGATCAGAACACGACGGTTGCCGTGGTGGTGTGTGATCCGGTGAACGACTACTGAACCTTAACGCCCTGGTCAAATTTCTTTGGTATGTTCCAGATCTCTCCATCTCCTCACACAAAACAAAACCTGGGACACTCCAAAACCAGATTTTTTGAAAAAGCAGCTGATAAACTCAACGGCGTAATTTTAATCATTAACTTTGAAACCCGAGATACCATTGGAGTTTTATGAAAAAGCACTTTTCTTTCCCGCTACTCTACACCCTTGTAACGGGCATCCTGTTTGCTTACATTTATCATGTCAAAAATATTAGCTATGGAACTTTCGCCTTTATTCAGGCTTCCTGCTGGGCTTTCGCAATTATTGCTGCTGCAAGTTTCATCTATTGTTATCTGCGCCCAAGTTCCTTACCTGAAGTGTCTCGTCCGGGGTGGAAACTGATTCTGATTCCCCTTGTTCCCTCTGCAATTATTTTTGCATATTGCATATCGTCGAATGCTGCACTGGACTGGCGATTTTTTGCACCCCTGATTTTAGCTATCTCGGTTGGTGTCGGAGAAGAACTTATTTTCCGTAAGGTTGTTCTATCCTCCCTCCTCAAATCAACCTCTCCGAGAAGTGCCATCCTGATCAGCGCAGTGCTATTCTCGCTTTTTCATATTGTTAATATCTTTGGCGGTCAATCTGGCGCGAGTACTGTCAAACAGCTACTTGCAACTTTTGTAGCAGGTTTAGTATACGCTGTGATGTATCTTTATTCGCGCAATATTATGTGGGTGATTGTCGCACATGCGATGTGGGATTATGTTGGTTTCACGCTTACTATCGCGCCAGATCCGACTATTACTCAATTTGTTGCCATCGTGCCACTGCTTGAAATTATTGCAATGTTCGTGATTATTTTCCGGCACCGTGAACTGCTCTCAAATCAGATCGTCAAAAAGTAACCAAAGAAGAACTGAAGGAGTCTAGGTTTCTTCCGTCTGGGAGGGAAGAAAAGCCTGCGGGTCCTCCTTAGCGCGTATTCCGGGTGCGGTCCAACGTGCTAAGGAGGACTAGGATCCACCCGTATCTGCATGGGGAGGGCTGATTTCAGTCCTCCCCGACGGCAGTGGGCAGTTCGCCAACACTCGTGCCATCGCATCTTTTTCTTCAGATGTGACACTCAAACCCCACGCACTTTTAACCTGGATCTGTGTGGTGACATACATGCACTGGAAATCGGAGTTTGCTGGGAGCCAATGAGCGGCGTCGTCGGCAGATTTTTCCTGATTCGCGGGACCATCGACAGCGAGGAGATTTCTCGGTTCGTTAGCGAATTCTTCCCGCCTGTGTGCATCCCATCTCCAAGCTCCCGATTGCCAGGCATTTGCGAGTGCTACGACATGATCGATCTGTACAGCCTCGGATGTCTTTTGTCCTTTGACGAAATTGATAGTTTTTCCTGTGTACGGGTCGAGGAGTTGCCCGCTTGTCACCACACAGCGATGAGTACCTGGCCGGAAAGTGGTATTGCGCAGGTCGCGAGCAAGAATGTCGTTCCGAGTGTCACAGCCGTTGCGATCGACGTCGGCCCAGGTCTGTCCGAAGGCTGAACGTTGGTAACGCGGCACTTTCTCGTGCCCGCGTACGGTCAGGCTCGCAAGCGCACGCACTACTGCGGTGTCAGGCAAAGTAACCACCGGAGGATACGACAGCGGGCCACGCCAGTCACCAGGAGTAATTTTGACGCCCCAACCTGCCTCGATTCGGGCAATATCGGGTCCAAGCCCTGGGATCGTCAACCAGGCCAGAGCGGCAATGCATACTGAAGTCAACCATCGTGAACGTTTCATCAGACTCCTCCTGGCGTGATTTTCCCATGATGCGCGTCGGTAACTCACGCTTTTTCCACAGGTCTAACTTGAGGAACACTACACAAGTCCACATAGCCAACCGTAGGAGGATACGAGAGATGTATCCACAACCCATTTTGTTCCCTCTTGCGCCACTATTCAGCTTGCTGACCTTCCATGACAGCGGTGATTTAGCGTGCATGGAGGTGCAACGTTGGTCAGGGACACGGCAGAAAAGAGCTTGCGACGGACGTAAATGGGGAGATTGGTGTTCCAGCTCTCACTTTTTCGTGAATGTCCGGTAAACTAATAGTGTTAGTTTCCATCTGGGTGTTACTGATTCTCAGGCATGACCAGGACTGAGGTACGTTACTGTGCCCATGTCGCTCAACGAGGAGCTCAAGTGTCCGAAAGTCTTGCTCGCGTGATTCGCGCGTTCAACAACAACGTGGTTCTTGCCCGTGTTGGTGACGCCGAAGTTGTGCTTGCTGGAAAGGGAATCGGATTCGACAAGCACCCAGGGGACGTTATCCCACCGGAAGCGATTCAACGACAGTACGTGGAAGCTAATGCTGAACGCATTCAGACGCTGAAAGCGCTGGCACTGCGACAACCACATCTGGCAAATTCTGTGGCTCAAGCGGTTGATCGAGCCGCCGAGGGGATTGCAGACGTTCATCCTTCGGTGTACGTGATGCTTGTAGATCACCTCGCGTTCGCCATTGAGCGGTACAAAGCCGGGATGTATGTGCCCAACGAACTTCTTGGTGAAATCCAGGCAGGGTTCCCGCTTGAGTTCGCAGCGGCAGAGCGAGTGCTTGCTGATGTATCGAGTGAAATCGGTGTTGATCTCCCCATCGATGAAGCGGGATATATCGCACTGCATCTGTATGCGGCACGCACAGGAGCATCGGTGAAGCGATCCGTCGCCATCGCCAATCTCTTGTCAAAGCTCGTCGGTGCGGTTGTGGCCTACCTCGAGGCTGAGGTTTCACGGCCCGCAATTGCGTCCGAGCTCGCGCGGCTTATTGGCCGCGTGGAGGCGAAACAATTCCGTGACAATGCCGCGGCGGATGCGATCTGTGCCGCATTGCCGAAGGATTACGCCTTCGCACAGCAAATTATCCGAAAGATCCCTGCCACGTCCGTCAATGATGCGGATAGCGGGGAAGCGGCGTTCTTCGCAGTGACCTTACACGGGTGGCGAATGGATGCCGATGCACAACGATAAGGAGTTTTTCCGTGGGAGGAAAGACAATTGCGAGCTTACAGAAGCTCGGTAAGGCGCTCATGGGCGCCGTCGCAGTCATGCCTGTGGCTGCAATTCTCATGGGTATCGGTTACTGGATCGACCCGACCGGTTGGGGTGCAAACAGCGTTGTGGCACTCGTGCTGATCAAGGCTGGTGCTGCAGTACTCGATAATCTCGGATGGATCTTCGCGGTGGCGATTGCGTTTGGTCTCGCCCGTGATCATAACGGGGCAGCAGCGCTCTCTGGCTTCCTCGGATACGGCACCATCAAGCTTTTGCTTATGCCAGGAACCGTTGAGATTCTCAAGGGACTGGATAAGACAAAGGACTGCTCTATTCCCGTGGGTGAAAATGGCTCGGCCGCCGCAGATTTCGTCTTTGATGCTGCGAAAAACTGTAAAGAGGTTTTCGTTTACCCAGAGGATTGGGCAGCTCAAGGTTGGGGCGCGATCAACGATAAGAACGTGCTCATCGGTATCCTCGTCGGCCTTCTCGCTGCGTGGGTATACAACCGCTTCCACCGCACGAAGCTGCCGGATTACTTGGCATTCTTCTCAGGCCGTCGTCTCGTTCCGATTCTGACTTCACTGTTCTCCATCCTCTTGGCTGTTATCCTGTTCTTCGCATGGCCTTTGCTTTACCATGCTCTGTTCTCTTTCGGCCAGTGGATCTCCGGGCTTGGCGCTGTGGGCGCAGGCTTGTACGGCTTTGTTAATCGACTCCTCATTCCAACTGGTCTTCACCACGCTCTGAACTCGATCTTCTGGTTCGATGTGGTGGGTATCAACGATATTGGTAACTTCCTCAACGGCGCCAAGACCATCCAGGACGCTGCTGCTGTGACCACTGCCGATCAGTGCTTCGGTGCTGGCTTCTGGAACGGTTCATCGTGTGAAGTCATTGGCTACATTGGGCGCTACCAGGGCGGCTTCTTCCCCATCATGATGTTTGGCCTGCCGGCTGCGGGTCTGGCTATGTACCTGCGTGCAGATTCGAAGTCCAAGAAGGCGACCGGCGCTCTGATGATGGCTGGCGCTCTGGCATCGTTCTTCACTGGTGTGACTGAGCCAATCGAGTTCTCCTTCATGTTCCTCGCGCCGGCTCTGTACCTCGTACATGCCCTTCTGACCGGTATCTCCGTGGCAATTGCAGCCGCTATGCATTGGACTGCTGGTTTTGGCTTCTCAGCTGGCTTCGTCGATATGCTCCTCTCGGCTCGCAACCCGCTGGCACATCAGTGGTACATGCTATTGGTGATGGGTCTGGTGTTCTTCGCGATTTACTTCGCGGTGTTCTACTTCCTCATCGGAGCATTCGATATGCGTACCCCTGGCCGTCATGAGGATGAGGACGGCAGCGAAAAGTCCACTCTGACCTCGGATTCGGACTTCGCCGATGCAGCCTCCAAGATCATTGCTGGTCTTGGCGGAGCTGAGAACATCAACGAGATCGACTACTGCACCACCCGTCTTCGCACCACCGTGCGCGATCATGCAAAGGTGAACGAAAAGCTGATCAAGTCCACCGGTGTCGCCGGACTGATTCGCCCATCGCAAACAGCAGTCCAGGTCATTGTTGGCCCCCAGGTAGAGTTCATGTATGAAGAGGTTGCCGGACAGCTGGCTTCCTCAAACGTGTCCCTGAAGGGTGAGCAGGAGGTTTAAGTGTTCGGCTTTGGCAAGAAGAAGGAAGAGTTTCACGCTCCATTTGCGGGAACAGTGCTTGCTCTGGATGATGTTCCAGACGAAGCATTTTCCTCGCGTATGCTCGGCGATGGTTTTGCGGTGAGCCCGGATCCATCAGCCAGCGTGGTCGAGGTGATTGCGCCGATCGATGGAACTGTGGTGAAGATTTTCAAGACCCATCATGCGTTCTCGATGCGCACGCCCAGGGGCGTGGACGTCCTTGTTCACATCGGTATGGATACTGTGGAACTGGGAGGAAAAGGTATGGAGGCGTTGGTGGAATCTGGCGCTGAAGTCGTGGCAGGTACCCCGATCATTCGCGTCGATGCGCAATCGGTGCGAGATGCGGGAAAGTCGCTTGTCACTCCGATCGTTTTCACCAAGAAGACACAAGTTGACTCGGTGAAAGTGAACGTTGGTCCCATAGATCCATCCGAAGTAGCCGCTACTGTCACTCTCGTGTAATCGACATGGGTGAGGGGGCCGATTGCCGGCCCCCTCACCCGATTGACCTAATGAAATAAACGGCGCGAAACACCTCGCGTCACTCACACTTGCGGGCCATCCGCATTAATCGAAAGGAACACTCATGGCTGAGCGCGTTGTTACTGTTGGCTCAAAGGTTGGTCTTCACGCCCGTCCGGCAGCAAAGGTTGCTGAGGCTGCCGAAGAAGCCGGCGTAGATATTCTTCTGACCTTTGGCGAAGAAGAAGCAGATGCAGCATCGATTCTGGAGATCATGTCTCTGGGCGCAATGAACGGCGACGAGGTCACCGTCAGCGGCGAAGACGAGGTAGCAGTGAACACCATTGCGGATCTCATCGCGTCGGATCTCGACGGAGAGGAGTGATCCGTGGCCTCGCAGAGCCTGAAGGGCATCGGAGTTTTCGCCGGAAGTGCTGTCGCGTCTGCCGTTGTTGTGGAACGCGTCGATGCCGACGCGGTGAAAGAAGTTGAGTTCGCTGATTCTGGCGCAGCCCGTGAACTTGCGACGGCAGCGCTCGGCGCAGTTGCTGAGCATCTTACGAAGCGTGCAGCGAATGTCGAAGGACATGCGAAGGAGGTTCTGGAGGCTACCGCAGGTCTGGCAACCGACCGAGGCCTCGTCAAGGCAGTCGCGAAGAAGGCTGATGCTGGATCGGGGCCAGTTGAAGCAGTGCGTGCGGCTGTCGCAGACTATTCGGCCAAACTTGAAAAGATCGGCGGCTACATGGCTGAGCGTGTCTCAGACCTTGCCGATATCCGTGATCGCGCTATCGCTGAACTTGCTGGCCTTCCTCAACCAGGGATCCCCGCATTTGACGGCGAAGCAGTGATTGTGGCCGACGATCTTGCTCCTGCTGATACTGCAACGTTGGATCCTCATCGCGTGCTCGCCGTCGTGACTGAAAAAGGCGGACCAACCTCGCACACTGCGATTTTGTGTGCGCAGTTGGGCATCCCAGCAGTTGTGCGCGCAAATGGCGCTGGTGAAATTGCTACTGGAACTACCATTGGAGTCGATGGCGAGCGAGGCATTGTGCTTGTTGACCCATCTGAAGAAGAAGCGGATGCGCTCGTTGAACGCGCTCGGGTGCGTGCCGAAGCTCTCGCCTCCGCCGTCGGCAAGGGTGAAACGTCAGATGGACATCGTGTGCAGCTTCTCGTCAACATTGGTGGAGCTGAGGAAGCAGAGAAAGTTGCGGCAGCTCATACCGCTTCTGACGATCCGATTGAAGGCATCGGCTTGTTCCGTACCGAGTTCCTCTACCTTGATCGCGCAGATGCGCCGAGCGTCGAAGAGCAGACCGATACCTACCGCCGAGTGCTCGCAGCTTTCGCAGGCAAGAAGGTCGTTTTCCGTACGCTTGACGCTGGTTCGGACAAGCCACTGAAGTTCACGGAGAAGATCGACGAAGAAAATCCAGCGCTCGGTGTCCGTGGTATTCGCATGTGCCAGCGCAACGAGCAGCTTCTTCGCGATCAGCTGGAGGCGATCGCAGCTGGCTATCGTGCAGTGGTGGAGTCGGATCTGCCCGGTGTACACGAGACACTTCTGTGGGTCATGGCTCCCATGGTTGCCGACGCTGACGAAGCGGATTGGTTCTTCGATCTGGCTCACGAATACGGGATTGAGAATGCAGGCATCATGATTGAGACGCCGGCCGCTGCGATTCGATCGGGCGTTGTCCTCAAGAACGGAGCATTCGGTTCTCTCGGTACGAACGATCTGACTCAGTACACGATGGCTGCTGACCGCTTGCAGGGCGATCTCGCAGCCCTGAACAGCCCGTGGCAGCCAGCTGTGCTCGACATGATCGCCGCAGCTGTTGACGGAACTGAGAATCCGATTGGTGTGTGCGGTGAAGCCGGTGGCGATCCGCTCCTGGCACTTGTCCTGACCGGCATTGGGGTGAAGTCGTTGTCGATGGCTGCGCCAAAGGTATCGGCTGTTCGTTTCGCACTCTCTCTCCATAGTCATGCTCAATGCGTTGAGTTCGCGCAGATCGCGCGCCAGGCTCGCACAGCACATGCTGCGCGTGAAGCAGTTCTGGCCAAAGTTCATCCAAAGCTTGCCGCTTTGGTTTCTTGATGCACATGTGATCATTACGGGTGGCGAGCTTTGCTCGCCACCCGTTTTCTTTCATCACGTTGGCCTGTGAAGTTGAATCGGCACCACACTCGTCCACCTCATATGTGGCCGTTCTCCGATGTGCGGTCGGAAAAGAATCGAGTCTTAGTCGTCAGCACGACTGTGAAAGAATTCTTACCTACACTCAGAGACGAACAGTGGTTGTGCAGCACGTGTTACGCGCCCACAACATCAGGAAGGATAAGATACACACATGCGTGAATTACAGCGACAAATCATTGATACCCTGCATGTCAGGCCGCAGATTGACCCAGCTGAGGAAGTCCGTACACGTGTGCAATTCCTCGTGGACTATGCACGAAACGCGCATTCCAAAGGCTTTGTCCTGGGAATCTCAGGTGGTGTGGACTCAACTTTGGCCGGACGCCTCGCTCAGATGGCCGTGGAGAAAATGCGCGACGAGGGCGACGATGCGACCTTCGTTGCGGTGCGTTTGCCCTACGGTGTCCAAGCAGACGAGGCCGATGCTGCTGCTGCGATGGAATGGGTCCGTGCAGACCATGAAGTCACGCTGAACATCAAGGCTCCAACCGTGGGGATGGAGGACGCGTACGAGAATGCGATGGAAGTCGAAATTTCTGACTTCAACCGCGGCAATGTGAAAGCTCGTATGCGCATGGTGGCGCAGTATGCGATCGCTGGCGACGCCGGTCTGCTCGTCATTGGCACTGATCACGCCGCTGAGAATGTGACAGCGTTTTTCACCAAGTTTGGTGATGGGGCTGCAGACCTCCTTCCGCTCGCGGGCTTGAACAAGCGCCAAAATCGCGCACTCCTGCAATACCTTCAAGCGCCCCAGTGCCTGTGGGAAAAGGTTCCGACCGCTGATCTCTTAGACGGTCAGCCTCTGCGGACCGATGAAGATGAACTGGGTCTGACTTACGACCAAATCGACGACTATCTCGAAGGCAAAGACATCGATCCTCTTGCAGCACAGAACCTTGAGGAGAAATGGACGCGTGGACAACATAAACGCGCAATGCCTGCTACTCCAGATGATACGTGGTGGCGTTCATAAGCACGCTCAGTTTTGTCCTGTGGCAGTCAGATACGCGAGCACTGCGCGCACGCGTCGATTTTCCTCGCCAGGGGCGAGGCCGAGCTTGGTGAAAATATTGGATACATGCTTTGATACGGCAGCTGCGGAGAGGAAAAGTTCCTCTTGGATCTGAGAATTCGACAGACCGCGTGCCATGAGTACCAGTACTTCTCGCTCACGTGGGGAAAGCTGGGACAAAGCGTTCAATGATCCGCGTATCAGCCCTGCTGCAACTTCAGGGTCAACCACCACTCCACCCGAGGCAACCATTTTCAGCGAAGTCACAAAATCAGCAACTTTTGACACACGCTCTTTGAGTAAATAACCCAAGCCTGCGCAACCGCGATCAGGGGAGGAAAATAACGTCGCTGCATATGCTGGAGCCACGTATTGTGACAGCACCATGATTGCCAGTTGCGGATAACGCTCACGCAACTCAGCTGCGGCGCGCAGACCGTCGTCGGACATCCCCGGTGGCATGCGCACATCTGTGAGAAGAACGTCGATTTTTTCCCCAGCATCCACAAGCGCGCTCACTCGTGACACCGCCGTCGGTGCATCTTGCGCAAAGCCAATGACCTCGAAACCGACACGGCGCAAAATTCCAGCAATTCCTTCGCGGATCAGTGCTGCGTCGTCGGCAATAAAGATTTTCACAGATATCCTCCCTGAAATATTTTAAGAATCCAACGGGCTAATTCCGCTTTCCCCGCGATGCAAGAGCAGAGGAATTGTCGCGCGAACGACCGTCGGGCCGCCCACAGGAGAGGACACATCAAGGGTACCTCCGAAGGCAGCTAAGCGTTCGCGCATCCCATCCAGACCGCGCCCCGGTACCAAGACCGCACCGCCAGGCCCGGTGTCAGCAATCGAAATATGCAGGTCTGCGTCGGCTCCCAGGACGACATTTGCAGATGCGCCCGGGGCGTATTTCGCCACATTCGTCAGTGCTTCGGACACCAAGAAGTAGCCTGTGGCAATCACTCCTTCAGGCATGGCCGGCAGTGAGTGGGGAACACGGACAGCTACCGGGATTTCAGCACGCTCTGCGACATCACGCACCGCCTGCTCTAAGCCGAGATCGGACAGGACCTTCGGATGAATGTTATTCACTGTGGCTCGGATAGCCGCCATGCCGTCGTCGTTCGCGCGTTGAGCGCGGTGGATCAGCTCAGGCAGGTCCGCTAATTCGGGTGGAAGTTCTCCAGCTAACTGCAAAATCAAGTCCGCTTCACCGAGCGCCATGCCCGTTGCGACGATGTATTGCTGAGCACCGTCGTGTAGATCGCGCTCGATACGGCGGCGCTCGATTTCGAAAGCGCCGACGATCGTGCGCCGCGAGGCAGTGATCTGCTCAAGCTCGCGTGCAATATTTCGGCGTTTGCCGAACAACCAGGTGAACATATCTGCAGTTTAACGCTCAAGGTGAGGGAAACGGTGATGAGGTAGAGCTAGCTCTACCTCAAGTGTGGAGCCTGCCTGATGTCACTGACTCAGATGTCAGGCTGTAATAGAACTATGAACACGATGAATCTCCGCGCTCGCGGTTTAACAAAGTTGTACGGCTCCGTCCATGCTTTGGCAGGAGTGGATATTGATATTGCTCATGGAGAGCAGGTTGCCATCATGGGGCCGTCCGGTTCGGGCAAGTCCACGTTGCTCCACGTTCTTTCTGGCATTCTTACTCCCAACGCCGGAACAGTTGAGTTGGGGGCCACTCAGATTTCGAAACTTTCCGATGCGAAGCGTTCCGCGATGCGACGTCGGCAGCTGGGCTTCGTTTTCCAAGATGGTCAGTTGGTTCCCGAACTCACTGCACAGGAGAACGTTGCCTTTCCGCTGATGCTTGAGGGAGCGAATAAATCTCAGGCGATCCACGTCGCTCAAACGTGGCTTGATCGACTGGGGGTGGCTGATCAAGCTCGCAAGCGGCCAGGGGAGATGTCAGGTGGACAAGCTCAACGTGTCGCAATTGCACGTGCATTGGTACACAATCCAGCGATCATTTTTGCCGATGAGCCCACCGGTGCGCTTGACCAGGCAACTGGACATGAAGTGATGCAAATTCTGACCACAACCGCACAGATGAATGGCACCACGTTGATCGTGATTACTCACGATGCGAAGGTTGCCGGGTGGTGCCAGCGTTTGGTCGAAATTCGGGACGGATTGGTTCACTTCGACGGTCCAACCCGACGCCGAACACTTCCAGGAACAAATGAATCCAGGGGGACGTCGGCTGAATTCAGCGAGGGGGAGCTGCGATGAGGACACTCTCGTTGGCGAGTATGCTTGCCAAGGCGCGCCTAGCTACGCGCACAGGCAATGCTTTGCTTGATGTATTTGCTGTGGTGGCCTTTTCTGTGTCGAGCTGGCTCACTCTCACGACACTCGGCGGGGTATGGATGTTTCACTCGAATCAGCAAGCGATCAGCTCGATGTTCGCGACACAGTTTGGCCAGGCCGGACAGTTTCAAGACAACGGCAGAACCTACTTTGCTCTGTCTGTCTTAGCCTTGGCACTTCTGACAATTCCGCTTCTGTCTCTTGGCGCAGCCGCCGCACGCCTCGGCGCGAATGGTCGTGAACGCCGTCTTGCTTCGTTACGTCTTGTCGGAATGAGCGCGCGACAGGTTGTTGGAATGTCGATTATCGAAAGCCTCATTCACGCCTCACTAGGCTTCCTCATCGGGATGGCAATCTATGTTGCATCGTTACCGGCGTGGACGGCATTGTCCTTCGCAATGGTTCAGATCACGGTGGCGAAGATGATGCTCCCGTGGTGGGGAATACTCGCCACCTTCGGATTGATCAGCGCAATTTCGATCATATCGACGATGGCGGGCTTGGCGAAGGTGTCAATCTCTCCGCTCGGTGTTGCTCGACGTGTCACACCCGGTGCCGTCCGCATGTGGCGCATGGGAACGTTCGCTATCGCCCTCGTCGTCGTTCTCTACTTCTCCGGGAATCGAGATCATGGACAAGACATGGAATTCACTCAGATCATGACGTTCGCCGCCTTGCTAGGAATTCTCTTTGGTGCGGTTGCTCTGGTGGGTCCACTGTTCATCCAGATCACGATGCGTCCTTTACTTGGTATAGGAAAACCTGCGTGGTTGCTTGGCATACGCCGTGTAGTGAGCGATGCGCGTGGAGCGTGGCGCAACATTAGCTCCGTTGCTTTGATGGGGCTTGTTGCATCACTGACTCTCACGCTCGTGTCTTTCAATATCGAGCGAGTTAGCGGGAGCGTTGAAACCGGATCAATGGTCAAGCAGATTGCTTCCGATATTTCTCAAGGCGTCGTGATTGCATTTGCATTCGCCGTGATTTTGGGAGCGATTTCGACGTTGATCCATCAAGCCTCCGATATCTTCGATCGTGCTGACGAAGCTCGATCCCTGGTGCAAATCGGCACTCCGCTCCGCGTCCTCATCCGAGCCCGCATCATTCAAGTGATGGCTCCCATGACTCCACTGATGACAATACTTGTTGCCATTGGATTTCTACCGGCACTCTCATCAGGGACCACTTTCAAATCAGGGAATATGTCGATGTTATTGGTCATGGTGGGAATCGGCATTGTTCTGACACTTGTCTCGGTACTCGTCATGATTCCGATCCAACACCAGCTGGTGCGCGATCACGTGCGCAAGAACGATTAACGAGTTGCACGAGTAGAATCAGGGGCGCGAATTGCCCAGGTGAAGGGATGGTGGCAGAGGAACGTCTCTACCCCCATCCCTCAGTGCCGCTAGGATAAGTCTGAGGGGAGGGACAGTGAGGCTCGACTATTCAACAATGGCACGCCATGATGCTGAGCGCCTTGCGGCTGAAGGATCATTAGTCAAAATTTATCTCTATCCGCGTCGTTTCGGCGGAACGGAAGAAGAGAGCGATACGCGCTTCCTCACTCCTGAAGCCGCACGTATCAAAGCGAAGTTTGACGACGCCGTCGCCACACGTTTCGACGATGGGCGGATCACTGGGTATATGGTTCGCGCCTACGACGTCGGTGACTCACCAGTACCACACATGATCAAGCTCATTGCCACCTCTCGCGGAGTACCGGTCTTTATCCAAGAAGTTATCGTTTGGGAACACAACCCGCCTCGACAGTGAAATATAGTGAATATAAAAGTGGTGTTTATTTGTGGAAACAAAACAAACATCGTTGCCTTTGCACAATCAGCTGCACTGTCAGGGGTTGCCGCATCAACATGCTGGCTTACCGGCAGGCAAACGTCACTGCATCAACTTCTAGCAAAATCGCGTTTCCTGGAAAGATGTGCTTTGTTCTCACACCCCAGTGTGACAAGACTTGTCCGGGTACTTCCACACCGTCGTCTCTCCACCATACTGGCCCGGGACGGCCATCGACGTCCGAGTCGTTATAGCGCGCTGCGCCACCCAGCGGACGGACACGATATATGAGCTCGGGGCGTAATCCGGGAAGCGTAACAGGTGCAATGGGGTAATTTTCGGATGTTGTGAGCTGTGTGATGCAGAAGATGGCATGTTGACGATCCTGGCTCACGATGCCATCGACGCTCACTGAAGCGTCGGCACTATCGCCATGAACAGCGCACATCGGCGGCTCCACCAGACTACGGTGCAGCCCAGTCCACTCACGTGCCAGCACGCGTTCAAAATCGCTCAAGGTCGAAATATCCATTTCGAAGCCAAAGCCGTAGCAGAAGGCGACGGCGGCGCGAGTTGTCAGCGTAGTTGAACGGCGGGTTTGATGCGAAGGAGAGGCAGCAACGTGTGCGCTGATCATCTCCGGAGGAATTAACAGCGATGTATAACGCTGGATCGTCGTGCGCTCGACGGGGTCGGTACAATCCGATGCCCACACCGAGCTAGCGAGCGACATGATGGCAAGATCAATTCGCCCGCCGCCACTGGAACAGTTTTCAATGACCAAGCGTGAGTGGGTCTGACGCAGATCGTGCATGAGCCGATAGAAGGCCAGAGTTTGTTCATGCACAGCAGGGCGACCAGTGAAAGGGGAGATCGCTTCGGTGATGAAGCGATTGTGATCCCACTTGATGTAGTCAATGCCAAGCTGTGTGATCAGTGCCGACATGCGGCCGAAGAGGTATTCGTACGCTTGAGGGTTGGCCAGATCGATGACGTATTCATGTCTGCCCGGAAGCGGAAGTCGATCCGATTTCGGGCGAATGATCCATTCGGGATGTTCACGCGCGGCATTGGAATTAAGAGAAATCATCTCAGGCTCAAACCACAACCCAAACTCCATACCGAGGTCATGAACGCACTGTGAAATCTCTTCTAAACCGTGTGGCCAACTCTCGCTATCGACATACCAGTCGCCGAGAGCAGCAAAATCATTCTGCCGTCCAATAAACCAACCGTCATCGACGACGAAACGTTCGATTCCCGTCGCGGCTGCGGTACGGGCTAAGTCAAGGAGGGTGTGTGGACGTTGGTTGAAATATACAGCTTCCCAGGTATTGAGGGTTACTGGCCGACGCAATGCTGGGCCATGAACTCCTCGGAGGTAGGTATGGAAACGATGCGCGAGTTCATTGAGTCCCTCACCGAAGGATCCATAGACCTTTGGGGTGGTGTAGCTTTGTCCGTTCTCAAGCACGATCTCACCTGGATAGAGCAATTCGCTTCCTCCGATGAGCCCAGACGAATACGCAGTGCGTGCAGCGAAGTGCTCCACGTTTCCGCTCCATCCCACATGTGTGGCGTAAACAGTGCCGTGCGTAAAACCGAATCCGGGGGTTCCGGCGATTGTGAGATATCCTGAGTCAAAATTTGGCCGACCCATCCATGATTGTTGCGCGTGGAATCCCTGGGTGAACGGATGGCGAATCGGAGATCGCTCGCGCAGATGGTGTCCACTAAAGGTCATGAGTTCACTGGCGCAGGATGGAACGGGGAAGGCGAGGCGCACTTGTTCAACGTGCGTTGGAACATCGCAGGTGTTGGTGATGGTGGCTTGTTGCCAGGCAAGACCGCCGGGTTCAAGGGCGATGGTGAACGTCAATTCCAACCCGTCGGCGTCGGCAGTGAACGTCAAACGAGAGTGCTCAGCGTGTGACGACCTCACCGAGAACTGTGGAAAGAGTGCGACTCCGTTCCTGCTGACAGAAATAAATGGCACCCCACTCCATCCTTCGGCTTGATGGGGGAGCACTGACGGAACTTCTGGACAGTCAATGCCCGCGTTAATGAGTTGCGGTGTTTGGGTTGGCAAGAGGTAGGGGTGATCGCAGTGAATGTCCTCGCCCCAATAGGTGATCGCAGGCAGCGACTGCGTCGGTGACAGAACAAGTGCGATATGTCGTTGCGATAACCCAATCGGATGTGGTGCGTGTGGGGTGCGCAGGGTGACGTCGTTGTCCATCGTGGCCATGATCTACTCCAGTGGAACGTTGAAGCGCTCGTTTTCGACTGAGCGTTCATTTGTGCTGACTACCAGCCTATCACTGGGCAGTTTTTCCTTGTGGCGCGCGCAGAACATGAGGCAGGTGTGAATCGAATGCCTCTTGGACTTCTGCGACGATGGCAGCCATTGCTTGCGACGCGCGAGCGGGCTGCGCCTGGGCAATGGCCTGGGCGACTTCGAGGTGAAGCTGCATCGCGTGCGGCTCAGGATGAGGGGGCATTAACGCGGCGTTTGTGCGCCAAGACAGAACTGTATCGATGACAGATGAGAGTGAACAAAACATTTCATTTCCGCTCGCTCGGAGAATCGCTGTGTGGAAAGCAATATCTGCCTCGAGGAATTCCTGTCCCGACGTCGTTGCTCCGAGTTGCGTGAGATTGTCAGCGAGGATGAGAAGGTTTTCGCGTTCTTCGCGGCTTGCGTACTGTGCTGCCAGGTGTGCGGCTTTGGGTTCGATTGCTTGGCGAAGGTCATTCAACGACCTCATTTGCCGGTCAGACTCGGAGCCTGCCAGGCGCCACCGAATGACGTCAGGGTCAAGAACATTCCACTGGGAACGCGGCTGGACGAGGAGACCGTGACGACGTTTGGGGATGATTAATCCGCAGGACTCGAGGTGCCGTTGTGCTTCACGAGCGACGGTCCGCGAGCAGGAAAATTTTTCCTCGATTTGGGCCAGTGTGATCACGGCACCGGTGGGAATGTCGCCGCTGGTGATCTGTGGGCCAATAACGTCAATGATTTCTGTGAAACGTGATGCTGGTTGATGCACAGTGTCATGGTACCAGTGAGTGAAAGGTAATCCTTTTGCTTCTCAAAGGTATGACCTTTGGGGTAGGGTGGGAGCAACGGCCCAGAGATGTGCCGGGGCAAATAACAATTCCGAGAAGCAATGACGCTGAGTGAATACGCTTTTCGCCCGATATGAACTGGAGAGACAATGATCCCCTTCCTACGTGAACAACAACAGTGGCAGCAGACCATGTCCGCTGGGCCTTTGCTCGGTATCGCACTTGCGGCTGTCATGATCATTTTGGTGGCGGTAATTTACTTCCGCCTGCACGCCTTCTTAACCCTCACCGTCGTCAGCATTCTCACTGCGGTGGCCACAGGAATCCCCTCAGGGCAACTCCTGCCCACGTTGCTTTCAGGCTTTTCTTCTACACTCGGTTCCGTGGCGCTACTCGTTGGTATCGGTGCGATGCTCGGAAAGCTCGTTGAGGTATCCGGAGGAGCCAAGGTTCTCGCTGACGGAATGGTCAACACCTTCGGGCAAGATCGTGCGCCGCTCGCCCTCGGGGTTGCCTCGCTCTTTATGGGATTTCCGATTTTCTTCGACGCTGGATTTATCGTCATGTTGCCAGTCATCCTTGCGGTGGCTGCTCGCCTCAACGGTTCGGTTATTTTGTATGCATTGCCTGCAGCGGCAGCTTTCTCCGTGATGCATGTTTTCGTGCCGCCGCACCCAGGTCCTGTCGGTGCGGGTGCCATTGTGCAAGCAAATATGGGTCTCGTGTTGATCATCGGTCTGATCGTGGCGATTCCGACTTTCTACCTCTCGGGTGTTGTTTGGGGGAAAATTGCGGCAAAGCGCTACCACGTCACGATGCCTCAACTTTTCTCGCCGGTCAAAGATGAGGCCCTCCCTCAAAAGCTTCCGTCGATGGGTCTGGTGATTTTCACATTGATCCTTCCGGCACTCTTGATCTTCGTTAATACAGGTCTTAATACGCTGGTGCAAACGGGGGTCATCGAGTCGGTAGAAACTGATGCTACGACACACGCCCGCGTTGCTTCCTCTGGTGTGATCAACGCGCTGATGCAGCTCGGACAAACGCCGATTGCTCTGCTCATTGCCACTGTGGTTGCCATGGTTATCCTCGGGCGTTACATCAATGCAGACAAAACTGGTATCGAAAAGATTATGGATTCGGCTCTTGGCCCGGTGTGTTCGGTGATTCTGGTGACCGGCGCCGGTGGAATGTTTGGTGGAGTCTTGCGCGCCTCGGGGATTGGTACAGCTCTCGCTGATGCCATGCGGGATCTGGGGATTCCAGTCATTTTGGGTGCCTACTTGGTGGCGGTCGCCTTGCGCTTGGCCCAAGGATCAGCCACAGTCGCGCTTATCACGTCAGTGTCGTTGATGGCTCCAGCCGTTGCAGCTGCTGATCTGTCGTCCGTCGGAGTTGCATGTATTGTCCTTGCTGCGTCCGCTGGTTCTGTTTTTGCCTCTCACGTCAACGATTCTGGTTTCTGGCTGGTTGGTCGCTTGCTCGAAATGGACGTCAAGACGACGTTGGCAACGTGGACGGTCCAACAAACCCTCGAATCTGTCCTCGGCTTTGCTTTCGTCGCATTGATCTACGTTGTCTTGTGAGATTTCCAGGGAAAGGAGAAGACCAATGAACGACGTCGTGCATGTAGTCATCATGGGAGTCTCAGGCTCCGGGAAGACTACTGTGGCAGGAATTGTTGCCGACAGGCTTGGCTGGGAACTCGCTGAAGCCGACGATTTCCACCCTCAGGCCAATATCGACAAAATGGCCTCGGGTCACCCACTTGATGACGATGATCGATGGCCGTGGCTCAAGGCCATAACGCAGTGGATGCGTGAGGAAGGTTCACGCTCGAGGTCAACTGTGGTGACGTGTTCTGCTCTCAAGCGCAGTTACCGTGATGTTTTACGGCAGGCGGGTTCTCGCGTCGTGTTTTTCCATCTCGATGGGGATCACGAACTTCTGGAGAACAGGCTCGCTGCCCGCACAGACCATTTCATGCCAGCATCACTCATTCAATCTCAATTTTCTACCCTCGAACCACTTGAGGCAGACGAAGAAGGTGAGGTTATCGACGTCACCAATACTCCGTCAGCGATCGCGACGACAATTGAAAAGCGTATTGGGGCAATTGTCGGCAACGTTGCGTTTTCGCCAAAGAAACATCCAACGTCAACAAATCCTCAGGCAAACGTTGGTGTCTATGGACTCGGTGTCATGGGAGGCGCGATCGCACGTAATTTCGCATCGAAGGGATATTCGGTGGCAGTGACGAACGTTGTGCCTGACGTTGCCACAGAATTTGCCTCGGCATACAGCGCTGACGGTGCCATCATTGCCGCAGAAGATATTGGTGAATTTGTCGGTCTGATTGAGCATCCTCGCATCATCTGTCTCATGGTTACTGCTGGGCCCGCAGTTGACTCAGTCATTAGCCAATTGAGTGAATACCTCGATCCTGGAGACGTCATCGTCGATATGGGTAACTCACACTTTTCCGATACCCGACGCCGGGAGGCTCAACTACGCCAGATGGGCCTCGACTTCGTTGGCTGCGGCACGTCCGGTGGGTTCGAAGGCGCCTTGCACGGACCTGCGCTGATGCTCGGAGGTTCACGCGCGGCACTCGAACGAGTCGCCCCCATTCTGTCAACGATCGCTGCTGTTGCCGACGACGGACGCCGTTGTGCGACGTTAGTTGGTCCAGATGGATCGGGCCATTTGGTCAAAACATTGCATAACGGTATTGAGTATGCCGAACTTGAATTGATCGCAGAAGCCTATGATTTGTTGCGTTCAAGTGGCCTGACCCCGCATGAGATCTCTGAAGTAATGGCACAGTGGAAAACCACAGAATTGTCTTCGTATCTGATTGACATTACGACTCAGATACTGGCAACTGATGACGAACATGGGGTGCCGTTAGTCAATCGTGTGTGTGACCGTGCAGGTCACAAGGGGACAGGTGCGTGGTCAAGCCAGATCGCTGTGGAGTTGGGCGTCGATGCGAGCATACTCGTGATGTCACTCATGACACGTTTTGCCAGTGTGAGCGAACTGCGACACATCAGACAAAATAACGTGGTCGCCAATAAAACTTTGGATGTCACACGCGTTGCGCACGCACTATACCTGGCAAAAATCATTGCCTATTCACAAGGCCTTGAGGTGATTTCCGCAGCATCATCCCAGTACAACTGGAATATTGACCTCGGTGATGTTGTTCTGGGCTGGCGTGCAGGATGCATTATCCGCGGTCGTATCCTGGACGATATATCGCGGGCATTGAGGTCATCTCATGGTGGCTCGCATGAAATATTGTCTGATGCGGTTTTTGCACAAAAAATTGAGTCTGACATTGGCGAGCTGCGCGAAGTCGTGTGTTTTGCAGTAACGAATGGCGTGCCAGTTCCGGGATTGAGCGCTGCTTTGGCGTATCTCGACACGTTGGCACGGCCTCAGCTTCCGACAGCGTTGATCCAATTGCAGCGAGACTATTTTGGCTCGCATGGATTTGAGTTCATCGATGAACCCGGCACTGTGGCACACGGGCCGTGGAACCTGATGAGGTGACTGGTCAGACGCCTGCGACACATCAGCAACAACGTCCGCTGATGTGTCGCAAGCGTTATTCAGCAGATAAGCACGCAGACGACGGCGACTGTTGCGACTGAGAGGAGAAGCGCATCCTCGTCTCACACTGTGGAACAGTTGGCGGCGAGTATTGCATCCATCGGGAACCCGTTTTAGGATGATCCACAACATAAGCATGATAGAGGCGCAACCAACATCAGTAGCTTCCATTCACACCCGGTTGAGGTGGGAAGCGAAAGGGGAGGTTGCCGAGGGGCTGAGATGCTCAACCGGCACTCAGTACCCGGGCTGCAAGGGAATACCTTGTGGACTGTCGCGAAAGCGGAGAGCTGTCATGATTCCATACGTGAGCGTTTTCGCACATGCATGAGGTCATGTACAGGCATGGCCTCATTTTTGTCAGATGCGGCCAGCTTATGTTGACCACCAATGGACAACGTATGGAAGGACATCCGACAATGCGGATTCACAAGATTCTTGGCACGGTAGCACTTGCGCTGACAATGGCTGCGTGCTCAACAGGAACCACTCAATTACCTACCGACGCTGGAGCACCCCCGTCAAGAACCGCTGGCACAGGAAGCGGAATAGACGACGGCGTTTTCACAGTTGCCATGGAGGCAGCATATGCCCCCTACAACTGGGCACAGCCTACGGATGCAAACGGCGCGGTTCCAATCAAGGGGTCGAATCTTTTTGCAAACGGTTATGACGTGATGACTGCCAAGCACATTGCGCAGGCCAATGGCTGGAAACTCGAAATTGTGCAATTGGATTGGGACTCGTTGATTCCAGCTGTTCAATCAGGCACAGTTGACGCAGTGATTGCTGGTCAGTCAATGACCGCTGAGCGTGAACGAGAAGTCGATTTTGCTGGCCCATATCAAGTCGCCAATATGGTGGTGTTAACCAAGAAGAATTCACCATTCGCCACAGCTCAGGGAATTTCTGATCTCGCTGGCGCCAAAGCGACATCGCAGTCGGGAACCGTCTGGTATGACTCACTCATTCCGCAAATCGCGAATGTCCAACGTCTTCCTGCTGCGGAATCGGCACCCGCAATGCTCGTTGCGCTCGAAACTGGGCAAATCGATATCGTGCCGTGCGACAAGCCCACAGCCCAGGGCGCGCTGCGTGCGTACCCGGACCTGAAAATTTTGGATTTCACGGGAACCAAGGACAACTTCACCGTGTCAGACGAGGACGTCAACATCGGTATTTCAGTGCGCAAGGGCAATACCGTGCTCAAGGATGCAATCAATGGCGCATTGAAGGGCCAAACCCAACAAGACTTCGATACGCGGATGAACCAGGCCACGCAAATCGCTCCGCTTGAAAACCACGGGTGAGCGCGATGACACTGTGGAACGACATCCTTTTTCTTCTTGACCAATATGGATGGATTTACCTGGCAGGCATGGCCAATACGTTGATCCTCGCCACGGTGGCTACTCTTATTGGATGCCTGATCGGCTTCGCCTGCGGCATCCTGACCACCATTCCGCATCCGCCGTCGGCGCCAGTAACGAAGCGAGTTGTTCTCTGGTTCGCACGCGTTGGCGTGCGCATCTACGTGGAAGTTTTTCGTGGCACACCGATGATTCTCCAGGCTATCTTTATCTTTTACGGGTTGCCATACTTCACAAATAACGCCCTGCAGTTTTCAAATATTTGGACAGTGTCGATTCTCGTCGTCTCAATCAATACGGGGGCGTATATCGCTGAGTCAGTTCGTGGGGGCATCCTTTCCGTTGCCCCTGGACAAAGTGAAGCCGCACGTGCAATTGGAATGAACCATGTCCAGACGATGATGTACGTGGTGCTACCGCAAGCCCTGAGAAATCTTCTTCCGCAAATCGGCAATAACTTGATTATCAACATCAAGGACACATCGGTGATGTTCATCATCGGATTCTCTGAGTTTTTCTCCGTCCACAAGATGGTATCGGGCGCGATTTTCAAGTATTTCCCGTCCGCGACAATCGAAATGATCGGATACCTGACCGTCACATTGGCAGCCTCGGCCCTGTTGCGCTGGTTCGAGCGCCGACTCGACGGTGACGACTCCTATGACTTGGTGAGCGCTGACCCGTTGGTGATGGCAGCGGGCACCTACACCTATCGAAACAGCTCCACCCCAAGCGCACAACACCGCTATCGAGAGGAACGACCATGAATGAGCCGATTCTTGAAATCTCTGACCTGTCGAAAAGCTTCGGGCGGCACCAGGTTCTTCGCTCAGTCAACCTGGACATTCACCCCAGTGATGTCACCACTATTATCGGTGCCTCTGGAAGCGGCAAATCAACGTTACTTCGATGCATCAATTTGCTCGAAGAACCCAGTGGAGGTCAGATTCGCTTTCACGGGACAGACGTTACCTCCCTGCAGGCACACCTCTACCGTACAAAAGTCGGTATGGTCTTCCAGTCCTTCAATCTCTTTGACAACCTGACGTTGATCGACAACTGCATCATCGGCCAGGTTAAAGTTCTCGGCAGGAGTAAAGAGGAAGCCCGCGAACGTGCGCTCCACTACCTCGATCGCGTCGGAATGTCTCCCTATATCAACGCCAAGCCACGGCAGATCTCCGGCGGACAAAAACAACGCGTTGCAATCTCACGAGCGCTCGCGATGGATCCCGAGGTTTTACTCTTTGACGAACCAACGTCGGCGCTGGATCCTGAAATGGTGGGTGAGGTGATCGACGTGATGCGGTCACTTGCGCAGGACGGAATGACCATGGTGGTGGTCACGCACGAAATGGCGTTTGCTCGTGACGTCTCAACCAAGGTTGTGTTTATGGCCGACGGCGCTGTGGTGGAAACCGGAACTCCGTCAGAGATTTTTGATTTGCCCTGCGAGGAGAAAACTCGACAATTCGTTCGCCGTCTGCGTTAACGATCTCCTGTTAGTCTCAAGCGCTCTCCTCGTCAGTTCTGTCACTGTCGGTAGGGGAGCGCTTGAGCTTTGCCAAGACGCGCTAGACGGGAATAAAATGCCCACTGGTACAAGGAGGTATCAATGACGAACGCAATTGACAATGATTTTGTCTGGATCCAGTCCGGCCCCTACCGAGCAGCAATCGACCCATATGGCGCTGGGCTTGCTGCGGCGCAATATGATGGAATCGATTTTGTGAACACGTATGTATCGTCCCGGCCACACTGTTCGGGGATGCTCTTGGCCCCGTGGCCTAACCGCGTCGGCGACGCGCGCTACTACCACGATGGCGAAATTTTTGAGCTCGCGATCAGTGAGCCCGAACGCGGCAATGCGAATCACGGCTTTGTGGGGTTTGAACATTGGGAGGTGAATCGCCCCAAGGAGGATGAGTGTACGTTACGTTTATCGATGCCTGCCCAGAAAGGTTACCCCTGGCCTTTCGAATATGCGATCACCTGGTCTGTTTCGGCAAGCGGGGGTGTGAGCGCGAATTTCTCTGCAACGAATCTTTCCGACGCGACCGCTCCGTTTGGTTTCGGCTTCCACCCGTATCTCCTTGCCCCAGGATCAGTCGCGGACCAATCGATTCTTCAGCTTCCGGTGCGTCAGATGCTCCCGGCTGGATCCGGTGCGTAACTTGCCTGCGGGGCCGCTTGTCGCTGTCGAGGACGTGCGCACCGACGTCGGCACGCTCGCCGACATTGCCGACGGAGTGGGTTTGAACGGTCTGTGGTTGGACAACTGCTTCACCGATGTCGTCAGTGACAACGGGAAGGTGAGTGCTCACGTCGTCGGTCTCGATGGGCGGCGTACGCAAGTGTGGGCAGGCGAGTGGTGCCGGTGGCTGCAAGTCTTTACCGCTGGTGCTGGACGAGCGGAGCCGTACCCAGGATATGGCCGGGCGGTGGCGATTGAACCAATGAGTTGCCCGCCAAACGCGTTCCGCACGGGGATTGACTGTGAATATCTTGGTGGGGGAGAGACACGCGAGTACCAATTTGGTTGCAAGATTCTTGCAAACTAAAACGGTTTTTGCAGAATAGTTTTTCGCATTGCTCGCGGGCGTCAGCGGTGTGTAATCTTTCGGTGTCTGACAAACGAGATGAAGAGCACAACGTGGTGCGAATAGTTCGTCAGAAGTCAACGACGACTCCAGAGAGGTTTCAGATGAAAAACTTCAGCAAGATCCTGACCGTCTCGGCGGCAGCTTTGCTCGCTTTGTCCGCATGTGGGACGAGCACATCGGGTTCGAGCCCGGCCGGTCCGAATAACCAAAAGCCACTCGTATGGTTCAACCGCCAGCCATCGAATTCGTCCACGGGCGAGCTTGATAAGGACGCCTTGAACTTCAACGACAAGACCTACTACGTGGGCTTCGATGCCAACAACGGTGCTGAGCTCCAGGGCCAGATGGTTGCTGACTTCATCAAGGCACACAAGGATATTGTTGATCGCAACGGCGATGGCACGATTGGATACGTTCTCGCAGTCGGCGATGTCGGCCATAACGACTCGATTGCCCGTACGCGCGGTGTGCGTAAGGCGCTCGGAACCGGCGTCGAGAAAGACGGCGCAATTCTCTCCGACCCGACCGAAACTAACGCTGGTGCAGTCAAGGTAGGCTCGCTTGATAACTTCAAAGTTGAAGAACTCGCTTCGAAGGAAATGAAAACTGGTGCAGGTGCAACCTGGGACGCTGGAACTGCAGGTGATACGATCACCGCGTGGAGCGGAAAGTTCGGTGACAAGATCGATCTCGTCATTTCGAACAACGATGGCATGGGCATGGCCATGTTCAACAAGTGGAGCAAGGCTCATAAGGTTCCGACGTTTGGCTACGACGCCAACTCCGATGCAGTGGCAGCCATCAAGGACGGCTACGCTGGCACGATTTCCCAGCACGCGGACGTCCAGGCTTACCTCACTCTGCGAGTGCTTCGTAACTCCCTCGATGGCAAGGACGTCATGGAAGGCATTTCGAAGAAGGACGAGGCGGGGAATGTCTTGTCTGAGCAAGACTACAAGTATGTCGAAGCAGAGCGTTCTTTCTATGCGTTGAATATTGCTGTTACGGAAAAGAACTACAAGGATTTCCTCGATCCAACGGTGATATACAAGCCAGTGAGCAACCAGGTCAAGGCTGAGAAGAAGAAGGTATGGCTCAATATCTACAACTCTGCCGACAACTTCCTCGGTTCGACCTATCAGCCGCTCCTCCAGAAGTACGACAAACTGCTCAACCTCGATGTTGAATACATTGGCGGCGACGGTCAGACTGAATCGAACGTCACCAACCGTCTGGGCAACCCGAGCGCCTACGATGCATTCGCCATCAACATGGTCAAGACGGACAACGCATCGTCCTACACCGCGCTGCTGAACCAGTAAGTACTGGCCAAAGACATCAACATATGTGGGGGCTAGGACTGACCTGGCCCCCACTGCCAAACGAAAGCACAAAAATGACAGACATCAATGACGATTACGTCTTGTCGATCCGAGGAATGTCAAAGTCATTCGGGCGCAATAAGGTGCTCGATCACATTGACTTCAATGTCAAACGTGGCTCCATCATTGGACTCATGGGCGAGAATGGCGCTGGAAAATCCACGATGATGAAGTGCCTTTTCGGTACCTACCAAAAGGACGAAGGCGACATCACCCTCGATGGACACCCCGTAGCATTCACCGGTCCCAAGGAAGCGCTAGAAAATGGAATTGCGATGGTTCACCAGGAGCTTAACCAGGCTCTTGAACGCTCCGTCGTTGACAACCTCTTTCTCGGACGCTACCCAACCACAGCCCTGGGAACCATCGATGAAACTCGTATGCGCAAGGAAGCAGCAGACTTGTTCCGCCAGCTTGGCATGACAGTCGATCTGACTCAACCCATGCGCAAGATGTCGGTCTCTCAGCGGCAAATGTGCGAGATCGCTAAAGCGATTTCCTATCGCTCGCAGGTGATCGTGCTCGACGAGCCGACGTCGTCACTCACCGAACCTGAAGTACGCAAGTTGTTTTCCATGATGCGCAAGCTGCGTGACGACGGAATTTCCCTGGTTTACATCTCGCATAAGATGGACGAGATCTTTGAAATTTGTGACCAGGTATCTGTTCTTCGCGATGGAAAACTCGTGATGACCAAAGATACGACTGAGACGAATATGAGTGAACTGATCACTGCAATGGTGGGCCGTTCCCTCGATAATCGCTACCCCGAAGTCGATAACACCCCAGGTGATCCAATTCTCTCGATCAAGCATCTGTCAACGAAGTTTGCGCCGTTGATTAAGGACATCACTTTCGACGTTCGCCAAGGAGAAATTTTTGGCCTCTATGGACTTGTCGGAGCTGGACGAACCGAGCTTTTGGAGACAATCTTTGGTGTGCGTACCCGCGCGACTGGCCGGGTGTACTACCGCGACAAATTGATGAATTTCGATAAGCCGCGTGACGCAATCGATTCTGGATTTGCCTTGATCACAGAAGAACGTAAGGCTGACGGTCTGTTCCTCAAAGGTGACCTCACATTTAATACGACGATTGCGAATCTTCCTGCCTACAAACGCGCTGCCATGTTGTCGGATCGCAAGATGCAAGCGGCAACGGTTGCAGAAATCCGTACGATGCATACCAAGACAACCGGACCTGAAGAGTTGATCTCGGCATTGTCGGGTGGCAACCAGCAGAAAGTCATTTTCGGGCGATGGCTTGAACGCGAGCCCAACGTTTTCATGATGGATGAGCCGACGCGAGGCATCGACGTCGGCGCGAAGTACGAAATCTACGAGCTGATCATCAAGATGGCCAAGCAAGGACGCACAGTGATCTTGGTCAGCTCCGAGATGCCGGAGATCCTCGGCATTACCAACAGGATCGCGGTGATGTCTGGCGGCCGACTCGCTGGCATTGTCAACACCAAAGAGACGAACCAAGAAGAGCTGCTAAAGCTCAGTGCAAAGTATCTGTGAGAAAGGCAAGTACATGAGCATCCTGTCTTATGAGAAGGAAGAGCAGCTCCTCGAACCAGTCAAGGAGCATGTCGGAAAGATCCAAGCGCAGATTGATGCGTTGCGTGCTGACGGGACAACGAAAGTGACGCGTTTGCAGCACCAACTGCGAACGTTGAAAGCTGATCGGACACTGTCGAAAGAAGAAAAAGCTGAGATTCGCAAACAAGACGAAGCCGAGCTCGCTGCTGCGCGTAAAGTCCAAGCCCAGAACAAGGCAAAAATTGCGAAGTTAGTGAGCGAAGCCGAAGCGTACCTTGACAAGAATTACGACAAGCAATATTTCACCCATGTTGAAGAGTCAGTCGTCAATGAGAAGAAAGCAGCCAAGGCACAGTACGAAGCTGCGCTTCTTGAACTAAAAGCTGAGCATGAGCACAACGTCAAGAAGCTCAATGCCGCTGGCGGTTCTGAGCTTAAGCAAGAGCTCAAGGACGAGAATTTCGTTTACAAGAATCGCCAATACGATGCCAAGACTCAGATGAAGAATCAGATTCAAGCCGCCAAGGATCGTCGTCATGCGGCTGTGTCGGAGAAGTTCCACATGATCGACATGCTGCGAAACTCCAACTTCACGTTGACGCAGTCGATGGCGCAGAAGTGGGAAAACTACCGCTATTCTTTCAACCGTCGCCAGTTCTTGCTTAAGAACGGCTTGTACATCGTCATCGTCCTGATCTTCATCGCACTGGCGATCATCGCCCCGATTGTGAAGAACGTTGACCTTTTCACCACGCAAAATGTGCTCAATATTTTGCAGCAGGCCTCCCCGCGTATGTTCCTCGCCTTGGGCGTCGCCGGCCTGATCTTGCTCACCGGCACAGACCTGTCTATTGGACGAATGGTGGGCATGGGCATGGTTATTGCTACTGTTGTGATGCATAAGGGGCCGAATACGGGAAGTGTCTTCGGTATCGTCTTCGATTTTTCATCGGTTCCTCTCGGGATCCGAATTGTTGGCGCATTGATTGCATGTGTCATCGCAACCACTGCGTTTACGATGATCGCCGGATTCTTCACCGCACGATTCAAGATGCACCCGTTCGTGTCAACGATGGCGAACATGCTCATTATTTTTGGTCTTGTCACTTACGCGACGAAGGGCGTGTCCTTCGGTGCAATTGAAGCTGATATCCCGAAGATGATTGTTCCGAATGTTTCGGGATTCCCCACCATTATTCTCTGGGCAGTTGCGGCCACAGTTGTTGTGTGGGTCATTTGGAACAAGACGACGTTCGGTAAGAACCTGTACGCAGTTGGTGGTAACCCTGAAGCCGCTGCAGTTTCAGGCATTTCAGTGTTCAAGGTGACGATGGGTGCCTTCATTCTGGCTGGTATCCTCTACGGTTTCGGATCCTGGCTTGAGGCCGCACGCATGTACGGATCTGGTTCGGCTGCTTACGGCCAAGGCTGGGACATGGACGCAATTGCCGCGTGTGTGGTTGGTGGCGTATCTTTCACCGGTGGCATCGGCAAGATCTCCGGCGTCGTCGTCGGTGTGCTGATCTTTACCGGTTTGACGTACTCGCTGACGATCCTCGGAATCGATACGAACCTTCAGTTTGTCTTCGAAGGAATCATCATCCTCGCTGCTGTCACGCTTGATTCGCTCAAGTATGTTCAGAAGAAGTGAGCCTTAATGCTCAGTGGCGCCAGGGGTACCCCTGGCGCCACTTAGCATATTGTCTATTATTCGACCTTGTAGCCTGCGCTTTTCCACGCCACAAAACCGCCGTATACCGATGTTGCCTCCACGCCGAGTTTATTGAGCTTACGTGCAACATCTAAAGAAGTGCGTCCGTCCTGGCACATCACGATGAGGGGAGAACCATCAGGAAGTTGCGTGGTTGGCCGAAAAAGGCGCGCCTTGGGCAGATGGATCGAGCTCGGGACATGGCCTTTGTTCCACTCAATGATTTCGCGGATATCGACGACGGGCGCGCCAGCTGAGTGTGCGGCGGCTGCCTGTGCGACGGTGAGCTGTGGGTTTTTCCCACCCGGAAAAATAAAATCAAAGAACCCCATGCGGCTACTCTACGTGATTGACAAGTTTTACTCTGAGCGAGCCGCCTCGGCGACGATCTGCGCAACAGTGTCGCTGCCCAGGACAGCGATTGCCTCCTCAGGGGCAGGAAGCCCTCGATGGATCGCCTTGATCACGGCATCGCGAGCCTCAACCTCGGCGCGACGGCGAGCTTTGTTTTCCTCGTCAATCTTGGCCTGCTTTTGTGCTTCGAAGTAAACGCGGACAATTTCAGCAACACCCTTTGGACCCAGTTCAGGCAGATAACAATGCGAAATCGCCATGCCGATTTTGCCCAGTGCCAGTTCGTCGTCGTACGCCAGATACCAACCGTGATGGTCGGGATTGAACTTGTACTTCGAGCTTGCAAGTGAGCGGAACCCGTAGAGTGGCTCAATAAGCGCACCGGTGCGTTCCAAGACGACGTCGAGGAACGATGGATTAGCTATCGCTTTGCTTCGGGCGAGAGGAGCACCTGACAGCGACACCCACTTCAGGCCCAGCTCATCCATCTTCGGAACTGACTCACCAAGCAAAAACTCGACCACCGAACGCCAACCGTCGGAATCTCGTCGCATAAAATCGAGCGTGTATCCCACGAGCCGACCACCTTCGTAGACAGGAAGCCACGACGTGATTCCATGAAGATGACGAGATTGATCCACCGCAAGCATCATCTTGGTGCCCGGGATCTTTAATTCGTCGAGAGATCCGAGGGTGAAACCCATTTCTGGTAGTGCCTTCTCAGCAACCCATTGCTCAGACAGTGCTGTGACGCGGGCGCGCATATCAATATCGAGGCTTTCCCAATCCGTCCAGATTGCTTCGATACCTTCTTTTTTCGCATTGTTCTTGGCGGTTCGAACGTTTTGGAATTTCTTCCCAGTAAATTTGGTGTCGGCGCTCAGCACGCCTTCTTCAGCAACATGGAGTTTCTTGAAGCCAGGGCGAGTGAACTCCTCATTTACCGAATACCAGGCGATTTGCCACCCTTGTTTCTGGACAAAATCTTCGAAGGCGCTCGCAAGTACGTGACGGTCGGCGTCGGTCGGAAGCGTATCGGCCACCGACATCGACTCGTCATCGTGGGCCAACGACTCGCTGTGACCGGCGAAAACTGGGCCACCAAGTGTTACCGCCACGCCATTAGACACGCGGTAGGCGACGTAGCCTAGCTCATGGAAGAAGTAAGAGTTCCCCTCCCACAGAGTCATGAATGATAAGTGATCGCCGGTTCCATGTTCAAGAATTTGGCGTGCTTTAATGCGGTCATTGAAACGAAGCTCCGAATGAGAATCAACCACGAGGAAATACAGCGCAATGGCGACGAGTACCCAAAATATTGTTCCGGTCCAGATGAACGAGAACCAAGCTCCTGCTCCGGCTGGGACGTTCCCCAGCGGCAGAAGGATCGAGGCGATGGGAGGAAGAAGTCGGACGAAGAATTCTCCGAAAGCTTGGCTCGCTCCGATCTCTGGCGTGAATTGGGTAGCGAAGACTGCGGTACCGATGAACCAGATTGCCGCGGCTGCCATGATTCCGCCGACGACGAAGACGATAGCTTGAGTATGTGCCTTTGATGATGTGCGCACTGTATAGAGTTTGCGCGTAGCGAGCAACGCCAGAAGGACGACAAACCATGGGATGAGTGAAAACGCTGTCAGGGCAAGAACAGTGGAGAGATCGCCGTAGAGAAGGCCAATCTGAATGAACTGAATGATGACGATCGCTATTGTGGCGAGGGTTGACATGATGCCACCGATCCAGACTGCTCGCTTCGCACGTACGAGACCCCACGCGAAAATCAGCTGGATGAGGACAGGAATGATGTTGGCGATCGTGTTGCTTATTCCCTCGAAAGCCACAAGTTGATCCATGGCCGCGCACCGTGCCATGTCGTTCGATGTGCATGCCCAGTCTGCGTGGAATGCCAGTGCATAGGGCTGCCAAATAAGGAAGTTTGCGTCTGAGAATAGTCCCGATGCTGTTGGATGAGTACCGATGAGCACAGGAGCAATCGCTACTGCTCCAAAAAGCACCGCGACGAGGACTCGCCGTTCACGGGCGGAGGACTGACGAAGAGTGCGCATTCGTGGGAACCCGAGGCCAGCAACAAGCGATCCCGCGGTAATTCCTCCAATCACGGAGATAAAAGCCACGGTGTTTGTGACGTTTCCGAGGAACAGTGTCTGTGTTGCTGTGATAACGAAACCGGCCAGACGCAATCGCCGTTTCCACACAGCAGGCATAAATGCCGTGGCAAACATCGACGTACCAAAAATCCATGCACCGGGTGAGAGGAGGTAATCTGCCGTTCCGGCAGTGGCGATAGATTCCAGATACGGCGCGCTCACATGGGCAAACCATAGGCCGAATGGGGCGAAAATGACATGCGTAGCCAGGGAAAGCAATGCGAAGCGAGCGGAGCCGAGAGTGCGTTCCGCTATGAAGCCCAATGTCAGAATGCCGGCGCTTGCGCCGATCACTCCTTGGAAGGTCGCCGAGGTCAACCCCGAGGAGAATATGTGAAGGAAATTGAGATCGCCGGTCGCCCGCAGTCCGAATGTGTGCCTGAGAGCGAGATGATCACCGCCTTGAGACGCCCATAAAGCCCATAGTGCGGCCAATAATATGATGGAAACAGGTGCCTTCTTTATGAGCGCCATAAATTTCACTTCAGACCTCCGATTGTTTCAGCAGCGTAGGGGAGTGCCTCGGCAAAGGCCGCCCGCCATACGTCAAAACTGTGCCCGCCTGGGATTGTATGCGTCTGGACGTTCATCCCGGCCATTATCGCGAGGCGTGCCAAGTATTCTTGTGCGGCAATTGCCTTTGGGTCATCAGTACCAGAGAAGAATAGGCCACGACCTCCGGTGAGATTGGGAGATCCCTTTTCGGCAGCCATCGCCAGTACATGCGCCGGATCAGCAGCTTCCCAAGCTGACTGATCTCCGCCAAAGAGGGAATCGACTGTTTGTTGCTTTGAGCCGGTAAGGAGGGTTTTATCTCCCGAAAAACTCAAAAATGCACCGTATGTTCCTGGGGCGGTGGTGGCAATCTGAACGGAACACGTCGCTCCGTATGAGAGCCCGCCGATTGACCATGTATGTTGATTGTCGGTGACGCGGAAATACTTCTTGAGCAAAGCTGGTACGTCTTGCGTCAGATAAGTATGGACTTTCAGATCCGGGCCATCGACGCAGCCGGGGTTTCCAGTCAGAGATCCTGTTCCATCGACTGAGATGATGATGGGGGACACCCCCTGATGCTTGATCTGGTAAGCGTCTGCTGCTGAAGCGGCATCACCGGCGGTGAACCATTGATCAGGACTTCCTGGATTCCCTGCCAGTAATACGACGACGGGGAATGGAGTTGTCGAGGAGAAATACGCAGGAGGGATGTACGCAACTGCGTCACGAGCGGGGAAAGCCGATACTGGTCCCTCGAATGGAACGGAAACAAGCGCTCCAACTTTTCTTCCGTCATTGACTGGCGCGGAGGTTAGCTTTGAAAACTCCTCGTAATTCATCCGCACAACATTTGTTGGAGGGAGGAAAGATGCAGGATTCGTGTATTCCTTATAAGTCAGATTCGCGACGAGGAAAGTGAGGCCTGCGCTGACAAGGGTAAGAAAGAAAAATTTGAACCGCGCGCCTTGCACCACCGCGAATGCAACGATAGTGAACATTGTTCCGAACGTTGCAATGAAAAGATTCCACGGGACTTCTCCTGGCCAGGGGTTTGGCCACACAAAGAAACCGAATACGGCGATCGCATCAACTATGGCTGCTATGGACAATGCAACCCAGGCACGTCGAGGGTGAGTACGGAAAGCGAGTGTGCAGGCGCTTATCGTGGTTGCAGCAACGAGAGTCCAGATCACAATTTGTGCAGCGAGATCGGTGAGTGGAAATTTCCAGAAAAAGTCCATGGGGCAATTATCTCGCACTGGTAGCACCAAAATTGTGCATCCGTGGTTGGAAATTTGTGGTGTATGAAACCCGTGTTTCCACGTATGCAGGATGAGATAGTGGAATGATCGCCAAAAAATGTCATAGGGGCATGAAAAGCTTGAGATATCTCAGTAAACGGAGGGAAATGACCCATGACGAATAATCAAGTGCAGTGTAATAAACAAAAAGCGTGGGGACATATGTTCCCAAAGGAAACCTATGTCCCCACGCTATATATGGTCTATGCCAAGATCACGAATGTGCAGCAGCAACAGCAAGCTTCAGAGCGCGCTGGAACAGCTCCTCGCGCTCGGCAGCCGTGTAGTCACGATCAGATCCTTTGAGGATGTGGTCAGACACTGTCAGAACAGCGAGTGCCTTGCGTCCGTACTTCGAGGCCAACCCGTAAAGCGCGCCTGCCTCCATCTCGGTGCCCAAGCATCCCACTGCTGCGAGTGCTTCGTTTTCTTCCTTTGGCACTCCGTAGAAACGGTCACGTGATGCCACAGTGCCGACGTGAATACCGTCTTCACCTTCTGCAGCTTCCACAGCCGCGCGCACCAAGCCGTAGTCAGCAACGGCAGAGTAGTGGATGCTTGGCGTGAGATAGGTGTTGAGGACGCCCTCATAGTGTGCGCCCATTGCGATGACGACATCACCAACGTTAACGTCGAGCGAGAGACCGCCACATGTGCCCACGCGAATCGCGCGTTCCACGCCGTAGTGCATGAACAGTTCGTTAACGTAGATGGACAGTGAGGGCTGCCCCATTCCGGTTCCCATGATTGACAGTGGCTGGCCGTTCACCTCGCCGGTGAATCCGAGGATGCCGCGAACGTCAGTGACAAGCTTTGCATCTGGCATTAGTTGCTTGGCCATGCGTTCAGCGCGCTTGGGATCGCCGGGAAGTAAGACTGCGGGAGCGAAATCTCCTGGTTCAGCCGCGATGTGGGGTGTGGACATGTTTATCTCCTTTGATTCATCTCACCGTATGGTGGCGTTCTATTGTAACAATCTTATTCGGCTGAAGTTGTGTCTTCTTCATCGCGCTTGATCGATTCATCCGTACCTGATTCGCCTGTGACATAGCGGGACTTGGGATGTTTTGTCTGTGCCACGTTCTGCGCAAAATCTTCCCAATATTGTGATGCGTAATAGTCGAATGGTTTGAACGGACCTCCGGGGCGGTTCTCATCTTGGGAGAGATACGGATAGATGTCGTGACCACGTAAATAGAGAACCACGGTATTGATCGCAGCCGCGATCGGAACCGAGAACAGCGCACCATAGATACCGAACAAAGCCGATCCACCAGCAACAACTATAACGATGGCAAGGGGGTGCATATTCAGAGCATTGCCTTGAAGAATTGGCTGGAGCACGTTGCCTTCCACTTGCTGAACAATTAACACACCGAGGAACATGGCAAGAGCCATCCACGGGCTTCCCGTATTGACCAGGACGACCATGGTGCCAACGAAACCTGAAATGAATGCTCCGAGAATCGGAATAAAAGCAAAGAGGAAGACGAGCACGCCGATGGGAAAGGCAAGGGTGAGGGGAGTCTTCAAAATGAAGGCCACGAGCGCGATGCCGATAGCGTCAACTGCGGCAACAATCGCTTGGACTCGAACATATGATGCGATTGTGATCCAGGCGCGAATTCCTGACTCGTTGACACTGGTCCGATTCGCTTCGGGGAAGAGACGTACTAGCCAGTGCCACATCCGGCGTCCATCTTTGAGGAAGAAAAAGAGTGTGAAGAGTACGAGGAGCACACCGGTGACAAAAGTGACAAGACTTGAGCCGACTGAAGCGACGCCACCTGCGATGACAGAGGAATTATTCCTGGCGTATCCCTGGATTTGTTCCCAAGCGCTCGAAATTTCCTTGTCGAATTGCGGGAACTGGCTGTGCAGCCAGCCAACAACGGAATTGATACCTTGGGTGATTTGCTCTGACAGATCGGAGAAGCCTTGGAAAATCGAGGTTCCTGCTCCAATGAACAGTAATAACACCAGGATGATCAATCCCAGGAGTGCCGCAGTGGCAGCAAGTGCGCGTGGCCAATGCCAACGATTACGTAAGAAGGAAGCAACCGGTTCAAGGATCACTGCCAAGAGGAGTGACACCATGAGCGATACCATGATTGAAGAGAGTTGTAGTAGGACCCATCCAGCTGCGAGGAATGCGGCCGTTGTGACGATGAGACGCCACGACCACGCCGCGCTTTTTATGAGTGTGAGGGGAACCTTTGGGGACGATGAGGGTGAGTTGAGCATAAACACATCTTTCTCTTGTGAATAGGTCTGGAGTCAACACTAGCAGCGACAAGCTTAAAGGCGGTATGATGCCTTTAGTTTTTTGGACGAAAGGTGCCCATGACTTCCCTCATCGCGTTCGATCTTGACGACACGCTTGCGCCCTCTAAATCTCCGTTGCCGAAGCGAATGGGGTGTGCCTTGGCGCGCTTGCTCGATGAGGTTGACGTGTGCGTCATTTCGGGCGGAAATTTTGACCAATTTCGTCACCAACTTCTGGCCAATCTTGACGCCACTGAAGAACAGCTCTCCCGGCTTCATTTGATGCCGACGTGTGGTACTCGGTATATGCGACGTGATGCGGGGAAGTGGGTGCCGGTATATGTGCGAGATCTGCCTGAGCAATTACGTTTACGAGCGCTTGACACTCTGCGCACACAGGCTCAGCGCCTAGGGTTATGGGAAGAGTCAACATGGGGAGAGATTCTTGAGGATCGTGGATCTCAAATCACTTTTTCCGCTCTGGGTCAGCAAGCACCCCTTGAAGCAAAAAAAGCGTGGGATCCAACGGGGGAGAAGAAAGAAAACCTTCGCTCTGCTGTCGCCGTACTTCTTCCTGAATTGGAAGTTCGCTCGGGAGGATCGACGTCAGTTGATATCACTGCTCAAGGTATCGATAAAGCCTACGGAATCGAGGAACTCTCGAAGCAAACAGGTATCCCTTTCGATCAGATGCTTTTCGTTGGTGATCGCCTTGATGAGGGGGGAAATGATTATCCGGTGACACGCTTGGGCATCGAGACACACGCAGTCCGTGGCTGGGAAGAGACCGCTGATTTTGTCGAACGATTCATCACAGCACGAGAGGAAAAGTGAGATGGCTGACGATCTTGAGTACCGCGAGGACATGAACGATGACGAACTGACCGCTCTTGAAGCACGACTCAATGCTGTTGATGGGCGCTACTACGGATCTTCAAGCGAGCATGAACAGCTCGGAGGTGCCCGTCTCGGTTCGGCGATCACGATACTAGTCACGTCGCTTGTCGGCTTCGTCGCTTCCCTGGGCCTGATCATGAGCGAAAAGGAGAAACTGACTCATCCGGACGCCTTGCTCGCCTGCGATTTGAATCCGCTGGTGGGGTGCTCGAAATGGATCGGTCAGTGGCAAAACGAAGTGTTTTTCGGAATCTCGAACTCGGTTCTAGGATTCGCATTTTTCAGTGGCATGGTGGCAATTGGGTTAATGCTCGTGACTCGATCACGGTTGGCACGCGTGCTGTGGCAGGCGCTGAGCCTCGGGACTAGCGCAGGGATTGCGTGGGTGTGTTGGTTCGCCTATATGTCCTTCTTCAAAGAAGGTGCATTGTGCCCCTTCTGTGTGGTGACGTGGTTCGCCATGATTCCATTGTGGCTAACAGTGATCGGTACTTCTTTGTATGCCGGACATTGGGGGAGTGCAGGTGTAGCTCCTGGCCGAATGCTTACCCGAAATCGCTGGTGGATGACGATCGCGATATGGGTGGCGATCGTCGCTTTTGCCATCGTGTGGTTTTGGGATCAGTGGATCATCCTCATGTGAGGATTGGTGACACCGAAACCCTTACCTTCACCACAGATCTCTCACATACATATATGACTGCCCCGGACTTACGCCATTGTAAAACCGGGGCAGTCGGTATCGGGATGAGTTAGGACTGAGGAACGAAGTCACCGTGTCCAGCACGAGTGAGGGCGTCGCGCAACTTGTTCATCGACAAAGCGATGACTTCGGGGCTTGCTGGAGCTGCATTGTCAAATTTCGCTGCTCCGGAATCGGCACCCGGAATGACATGCACATGAGTATGCGGCACATCGAATCCGAGGATCTGAACGATTGTCCGCTCAACCTCAAAGGCCTCTTCTTGCGCACGACCGATAATCTGCACAACGTTCATAATGTGGGCAAAGACGGCGGGGTCAAGTTGCGTGTAGTTGGCCACTTCCTGGCGCGGAATCACCATAACGTGTCCAGGACGAACTGGTTCGATCGTCGCGAAAGCTACGCACACCGCATCTTTCCAGACAAACTGACCGGGGATCTCCCCACGAATAATCTTTGTAAATACGCTTGGCATATCCCTAGTCTACGCCGGCTTGTGGACTCTGTGCGTTACCATTGGTTGAACCATTTTTATTCAAGGAGAGTCATGAGCGAATTCCGCTATCGCTACACGGCCGCGCTCGCTAACGAGATCGAGGCTAAGTGGCAGAATACTTGGGAAACTGAAGGAACGTTTAACGCCCCCAATCCGGTTGGCGCGCTTGCGGGGCCAACGGATGACGAGGCGTTCTTCCTCCTTGATATGTTCCCCTTCCCCTCTGGAAAAGGTCTGCACGTCGGCCACCCCTTGGGCTACATCGCCACAGACACTGTGGCTCGCTACCAGCGTATGCTCGGTAAGAACGTTTTGTACACCATGGGCTATGACGCGTTCGGTCTTCCCGCCGAGCAATACGCCGTGGAAACAGGGCAGCATCCACGTGTGACGACGGACGAGAATATCGCCAACATGAGGCGTCAGCTTCGTCGACTCGGTTTGAGCCACGAGCAGCGTCGTTCGTTGGCGACTACCGACGTCGAATTTGTCAAGTGGACTCAGTGGATCTTCCTTCAGATCTTCAACTCCTGGTACGACGCCGAAGCTCCTGGTCGCGCCGAAGGAACCGTCGGTCGTGCCCGTCCCATTGCTGAACTGATCGCAGGTTACCGCGATGGTTCTATCTCCACGCCGTCGGGTGCTGCGTGGGAGGATATGAGTGAATCTGAGCGTCGTGAAGCTGTGGACTCACGCCGTCTCGCCTATATTGAGAAAGCTCCCGTGAACTGGGCACCAGGCCTGGGCACTGTGTTGGCAAACGAAGAAGTGACCGCAGATGGACGTTCTGAGCGTGGAAACTTCCCCGTATTCAAACGTGAGCTGTCGCAGTGGATGATGCGTATTACTGCGTACGCTGACCGTCTGGCAGAGGATCTAGATACTGTTGATTGGCCGGAGAAAGTCCGTACCATGCAGCGTAACTGGATCGGAAAGTCGCGCGGAGCCCAGGTGCGTTTCACTGCACACCATGAAGGTGGCAACGAGCAGCTTACCGTTTTCACCACCCGTCCGGATACTCTTTTTGGCGCCACGTTCATGGTGGTGTCGCCTGAGCACCCAATGCTCGATCAGAACAATCTTCCAGTGGCGTGGCCGCAGGGGACTCGCGACGCCTGGACTGGCGGAGCTTCAGACCCGCGCAGTGCAGTACACGAGTATCAGATTGCAGCATCGCGTAAGTCGGACATGGATCGCGCTGATGCGGAAAAGGAAAAGACGGGTGTGTTCACCGGTATTTTCGCGACTAATCCCGTGAATGGTACGGATATTCCAGTGTTCACTGGTGATTACGTGATGATGGGATATGGCACTGGCGCAATCATGGCTGTGCCTGCTCATGATGAGCGTGATTTCGCTTTTGCCACGAAGTTCGATCTGGACATCGTGCGAACCATTGAGGCTCCCGCAGATTTTCCGCAGGATCAGGCATACACAGGTGACGGTCAGATCGTGAATTCGGCGAATGACACTCTGAACCTCAACGGTCTCGACAAAGCTGCTGGAAAGGCAACGATGGTCCAGTGGCTAGAGAGCACTGGGGCAGGCGAGGAAGCAATTTCGTATCGTTTGCGTGACTGGCTTTTCTCTCGTCAGCGCTATTGGGGTGAGCCGTTCCCCGTTGTGTATGACGACGAGGGGAATGTACACGCCCTGCCAGAGTCGATGTTGCCCGTTGAGCTTCCCGACACCCCAGATTATTCGCCGCGCTCCTACGATCCTAACGATGCCGAGTCTAATCCCGAGCCTCCGCTGGGCCGTTTGACGGACTGGGTGAACGTTGAGCTCGATCTCGGAGACGGTCTCAAGCACTATACGCGCGACACTAATACCATGCCGAACTGGGCTGGATCGTGCTGGTACGAGATTCGCTACATTGATCCCCATGACGACGATGCGTTCGTTGCGCCCGAAAACGAGGCATACTGGATGGGGCCGCGTGACGGCAAGACCTCTGGTGGCGCCGATCTATACGTGGGGGGTGTGGAACACGCCGTGTTGCACCTGCTCTACGCACGTTTCTGGCAGAAGGTTCTTTTCGATCTCGGCTATGTGTCCTCGTCGGAGCCGTTCCATAAGCTCTTCAACCAAGGATACGTGCAGGCATACGCTTACACCGATTCGCGCGGTGCATATGTCCCGGCTGAAGATGTTGTCGAGGTTCCTGCATCAGACGGCTCAGGAGAAGTCACCTGGGAGTACAAGGGTGAGAAGGTTAATCGCGAGTACGGCAAGATGGGCAAGAGCCTGAAGAATATCGTTACTCCGGATTACATGGCCACCGAGTATGGCGCTGACACCTTCCGCGTCTACGAGATGTCGATGGGGCCTCTCGATGTTGACCGTCCATGGGAGACGCGTGCGGTGGTTGGAGCGCAGCGCTTCTTGCAGCGTCTGTGGCGCAACATCGTTGACGAAGAAACCGGCGAATTGGTGGTGACGGACGAACCGATGCCTCACGACATGGCCCAGCAGATTGCGCGCACGATCGATTTTGTGCGTGGTGAATACGAGAACATGCGTGTCAACACCGCTATTGCGAAGCTGATTGAGCTCAACAATTTCCTGACGGGAACCACAGTGCCGCGTGAGGCTGCTGAAGCCATCGTGAAAATGACCTCGCCGGTCGCGCCGCATATCGCAGAAGAACTGTGGAGCCGACTGGGACACTCCGAAACGATTGCACGTGTCAGCTTCCCGCAAGTTGAGGATCCGTCCTTGCTTGTCGATGACCAGGTGACGGCTGTCTTCCAGGTAAAGGGGAAGGTTCGCGATCGCGCTGAAGTGCGTGCGGATATTTCTGCCCAGGAACTTGAAGCACTTGCACTGGCATCGCCAAAGGTACAAAAGTTCCTTGACGGTGCCCCTCGCAAGGTGATTGTTCGGGCACCAAAGATTGTCAATATTGTTCCGTGATGAAATCTGCGAACGGGTCGCGTGCCAATGCTGCGACCCGTTCGGCTATCGTGATCGTGACGTTGTAAACTGTTGGGAAACATTGAGGGAAGGCGAGTGATATGGCCCAGGTTGCAAGCAGCACCGTGGAGAAGACCGAGTTTGACGGACTGCCGGCGTGGCGTCTGACATCATCATCAGGGGCCACTGCGCTTGTCGCAGAGCTCGGCGCGACCGTTATTTCGTGGGAACCAACTCCAGGTGCGCACGTGATTTCTGGTTATGCAGATGCCAATGAACTTCGCAAAGGCGTTGGAGGCCGAAGTGCGGTACTCGCTCCTTGGATGGGATACATGGAGGATAATTCCTACACTTCGAACGGTATTGAATACAACGTTGGCTCTGTCCCAGACGGCTTCCTCGGCCTCGTAAAAGATGCGCCTTTCTCCATGCGTAATGCTGACTCTACCCTCACGCTGTCCTATTCGTTCGATGGGTCTGAGGTCTACCCATGGCCGTTCGAGATGAGTGTGACGTTCTCACTTGATTCTGGTGCGGATGATGTCGAGCATTTGTCGGTGACACTTGCGGCAACAAATCGTTCTGAGACGACTGCCCCACTCGCATTGGGGTGGTCACCCTACCTTTCGATGCCTGGAACAACGTCAATCAAGAATCTGTCGGTTGAGATTCCTGCGCGCACCAAGATTCTCACTGATTCTCACGCGGTTCCGCTCCAAGGTGAAGCTGCTTACTCAGGTGTGAAAGCGCCAGTGGTGATCGATTACATTGGCACACAGTCGTTTGCTACATATTATCGTGGGCTTGTTCCAAACGACGCTGGCGTAGTGGTGACGTCGATCCTTAACCCATCGTCGGCAGCAGAGATCACGCTCACACAGGAACCGGCGGAGGCCCCCGTCGTCTATGTTGATTCCGGTGATCGTCTGGATCGTGACGCGCGTAAGTCATTGTGTTTGGCACCGATTTCGCATCATGCAGATTCGTTTAATCGCTATGATTCTGCACCGTCACTGGCTGTCAAACCGGGTCATACTCGCTACATGACGGCGACTTTGACGTATCGAGCGCACTGATATTTTCACAAGTGGACGGTGGTACTTTACAGGGTGCCACCGTCCATTTGTTAGTGGAGATTTTTCTATCACGAGCGATATTGCTGGCCTAGGAATATCAAAGTGATACGTTTGAGATATGAATCGACGTATTGATAGCTGGCTGACAGACATGGATGGCGTGTTGATCCATGAGGGCAACGCGCTTCCGGGAGCACATGAATTTCTTAGCGCATTGCAGGATAGAGAAATCCCTTATCTGGTTTTAACAAATAACTCGATTTTTACGCCGCGTGATCTTTCGGCGCGGCTTGAGACTTCAGGTTTGAATGTTCCTGAGGAGCACATCTGGACGTCAGCAATGGCGACTGCACACTTCCTTGCAAGCCAGTCGGACTCACGCCGAGCATTTGTGGTTGGGGAGGCAGGTCTGACCACTGCTCTTTATGAACAAGGTTTTGTGATGACCGATCAAAATCCTGATTTCGTTGTTCTGGGTGAAACCCGCACCTACTCTTTCGAAGCGATTACCAAGGCGATCCGGTTGATCGACGCTGGAGCACGTTTTATTGCCACGAACCCGGATCCGTCTGGGCCGTCGGGTGAAGGAAAAATTCCTGCCACTGGTGCTGTCGCAGCAATGATTACGCGCGCCACGGGCAAAAATCCATACTATGTGGGAAAGCCAAACCCGGTGATGTTGCGTAACGGCTTGAATATGATTTCTGCTCATTCGGAGCATACCGCAATAGTGGGAGATCGAATGGACACTGATATTCAGGCAGGAATGGAAGCTGGTCTACAAACGCATTTGGTGTTGACAGGTTCAACCCAGGAAGAGGACATCGAGTTTTACCCCTTCCGTCCAGAATTCATGCACGACTCGATTGCAGATGTTGCCCAGCTCATCCGCGCGTAATTCTTGAGCCGGCTACCGGTTAACGCCGCCGCGTGCCGAACAGTGACCGTGTGATTTCACGTGTGAGCGTTCGGCCCGCAGTGGTGATGATCGAATCCAGGATCGATGTGCGGCGCCGCTCGGAGCGTTCAGCTTCCTTTTGTGCCTCACGAGCTGCGCGTTCAGCAGCCTTTTGAGCAGCTTTTCGATCAGCTTCGGCCTGTTTTTCGAGTTCTTTGACCCGGCGTTCAGCTTCCTTCGCTGCGTCTGCTTGTGCCTTTTGAGCAGCTTCTTGAGCAGCCTTCTGCTGAGCTTGAGCTTCGATTCGTGCAGCGAGGAGTTCCGTTGCAGATTCTGGGTTCACCGCGTCTTTGTACTTTGGCAGAATCGGTGAGGTAGCTATCGCGTTATTGATCGCCGTGGCCGACGCGGCTCCCATGACCGACGCCGGAGCCCAGATCTTCGTCGGTGCGACTGGCGATGGACGTCCTTGAGGATCGAGAACTGTCACGATCGCCTCTCCTGTGCCAAGGGAGGGCAAGAGCGATTCGAGATTGAGCTCCGGAGTGATCGGGAAGGTTTTGATAGTTTCTTTCAGTGCAGCCGCATCTTGAGGCGTGTGCGCGCGAAGTGCGTGCTGCACTTTGGCGCCGAGCTGAGCGAGAACGTCTGCAGGAATATCCTTCGGTGTTTGCGTCACGAAGAAAATTCCCACGCCCTTGGATCGAATCAAACGGACGGTCTGGACCACCTGCGCCAGGAACTCCTTTGAAACACCAGTAAAAAGCAGATGCGCCTCATCGAAGAAGAAAACCAGTTTTGGCTTCTCAAGATCTCCGACTTCTGGAAGCACTTGGAAGAGTTCGGCAAGGAGCCACATAATGAACGTGGAGAACAACGCAGGTTGTGAACCGACGTCGGATAGTTCGAGCGAGGAAATGACTCCTCTGCCATCAGTGCTGATGCGGAGAAAGTCGCTGACATCGAAAGCTGGTTCCCCGAAGAAGGAATCGGCACCTTGTGCTTGGAGAGCAGCGATCTCTCGCAAAATAACCCCGGCGGTTGACGAGGCAATTCCGCCGATATTGGCTAGTTCTGTTTTGCCGTCGTCGGAAGTCAGGAACTTAATAACATCGCGAAGGTCACCAAGGTCGATCAGAGCGAGTTTATTCTGATCCGCCCAATGGAAAATCAACGAGAGCGCAGATTCTTGTGTGCCGTTGAGACCAAGAACTTTTGATAGCAAGATGGGCCCGAAATCGGTAACGGTTGTGCGAATTGCTGCGCCGTTACCATTTCCTCCGAGTGTGAAGAGCTCGGTGGGGAAGGACTGGGGTGCCCATGATTGGCCATTTGCCGAGGTACGGGCCATAAGTTTATCGCTTGACGTACCTGGTTCAAGGAGCCCGGTGAGGTCTGCCTTGATATCGGTGACGAACACGGGAACGCCGGCATTCGACAGTGATTCGGCGAAGAGTTGGAGTGTGCGGGTCTTTCCGGTACCCGTAGCACCGGCGACGAGGCCATGACGATTGAGCATACCAATCGGAAGTTTCACCGGCACTGATGGTTGTGCTACGCCGTTGTCGATGTAGGAACCAAGGGTGAAAGTCAACCCCTCATAGGAGTAGCCCTGGGCGACTTTCGCCGCATAACCACGTGCTACTTCAGGCGCGGATTCAGCTACCGGCTGTGAACTCAATGATGGCGTGTCAGAAGCAGATACGTCCCCATTCATTGGAGCAGAATTTTGCCTTGCAGCCGCGAGGGCGGCTTCGAGCTGGGCTTGTGCTGCTGCAGCCTTGGCAGCTGCAGCCTGAGCTTGTGCTTCGAGGGCCTCGGCTTGAAGGCGCTTAATTTCGGCTTCGTTCATGGGGCTATCATACGTTTGATTCGTCAGATCGTGACCCTATTTCGTGCTCAGCGGAGCGAAAAACTTTTCCACAACGATTGTTCTGTCATTCACTCTCCACAGGACCTGCGCAAGTGTGACAGTGACGCGTGCTGTCCCTTCATACTTGTGCTATGGACATACCACCGCCGCGGGCGATGCGTGGAATAAAGCGTGTGCCACAGCATCCCAGTGAATATCATGCGCACACATATGCCGATCCTGCTGTGCCCGAGAATCTGCCCGCAGATGCAAGCGAAGAACAGGTTGGCATGGAGAGGGGGACGACGTTCGCCCGTGTTGCACTCAGCGCTGGCCTCGGCAACGACGTCGGAGCGCTGAGTACACCACCGCCGCATCGACGTTTGTGGTGGGATGCGGCCAATGCGCGTCTGATCTCCCTGACACTTGTTGTCAGCGCACTCGTCGTCTGTGTCATTCTTGTGTGGAATCGGCCGGGCCAAGCAATCGAATTTCCATCTGCACCGTCCCACAGCGCAATGCCTTCGGTGACGCCAGTTGCGATTCCCTCTGGGACGACCAACCAGCAAGAAAATCAAGCATCTCAGGTGGTGGTTTATGTATCTGGTGCAGTGAAAAAACCCGGTGTTGTCCGCCTTGACCCTGGCGCCCGCGTCGATGATGCCGTGCGTGCTGCAGGTGGTTTTGGGAAAGACGCGGACCCGAATGCGCTGAATCTGGCGGAAAAACTTGCCGATTCTGCGCATGTCCATGTGGCAGCTGTGGGAGAGAGCGCTCAAAGAGTTCAGTCTGGAGACAACGTCGCTGGTGGGCAGCACGGGAAAAATAAAGAAACTCGAGATTCAGGCAGCAGTGTCAACCTCAATACCGCCACCGCGAGCGATCTCGAATCAGTTCCTGGAATTGGGCCGGTGACTGCATCCGCAATTATTGAATATCGATCAAGCATAGGGTCATTTTCGTCAGTGGACCAATTGCGCGAAGTCAGCGGTATCGGTGCGAAAACACTTGAAAAATTACGGCCACATATTCGTGTGTCGTAGCCGCGGATTTTTGTGGCAGGCGAGTGATAGTCACATGGAGTGAGGGATGACAGATTTACGTCTTGGACCACCTACCCTCGTCGTGTGGTGTGGGGCGTTGGCCCAATTACAGTCACTGTGGTGGATGATCGGTGGCCTGATCGTCTGTCTGGCAACACTGATCAGGAATACTCCGCTCACAGCCACACTGCGGGTTTGCTCGGTGGCTTTGATCTGTGTGAATGTCACTGGTGCAATCGCGACACACATCCACCATACTGATCCGCTCGGATCACACGCGCAGGTTGGCCATTATGCCCGCGTGATCATGTCAGTTGTTTCCCATCCTTCACGTCAAGGCGAGTACGTCCGTTTCCTTGGCCGCGCACACGCAGTCGAATATCACGGTCAGGGGAGGACAACGCATCTGTTGGTCAATGTCATGACGCAGGAGCCAGTCGTTCTCGGTGAACAGCTTATCGTTCGAGGGAAACTTTCGGTCTCACCTCGTGGGGCAGGAAACGTCGTATTGCGTGGCACAGTGGAAGGACGTGTGCCACGCAATGCTTTTCTTTCGGCTGCTTCCACCGTGCGTAACGGACTACGAAACCACCTCGATTATGCTCAGCCAGATGTGGCAGCATTGCTCGTTGGTGTTGTCGTTGGAGATGATTCTCAGCTAGATCGCGGGATCAAAGATCACATGCGCGGCTTATCTCTTTCACATCTCACCGCCGTGTCCGGAGCGCATGTTTCGTTAGTGATCGGTGCAATTGTTTCACTCATCGGAATGCGGCGCCGGTGGCTCACGGCATTGAGCACATGCGGGGGTGTGCTGGCACTTTTGCTCCTGGTTGGCCCGGATTCTTCGGTTTTACGGGCTTTCTGGATGGGGCTTGGGGTATGCGTGGGGTTCGCATGTCGCCGGCCGGTAACGGCATTTCCACTTCTGTGTATAACGGTGATCAGTGTGAGTATGTTCGATCCTGAATTAGCCAGTTCCTTCGGGTTTGTGCTGTCAGTGCTCGCAACAGCAGCCATTGTCACCGTCGGGCGAAATACTAGCGTGGCACTTTCTTTCTTCCCGCACCCTCTGGGTGAGATGATTGCGATCCCGATGGTTGCTGGTCTGGCCACAGCTCCCGTCATTGCACTGTTACAAAACCAAGTGAGTATCTGGGCAATACTTGCGAACATCGTTGTTGCCCCTGTTGTTGCACCACTGACGATTTCCGGATTAGCGGGCGCGGTTTTGCTCTCGATCCCAGGTTTAGCATGGTGTGGAGGACTCCTTGTCTGGGGCGCACAGCTGTGTACTCGTTGGATTTTGATCGTCACGGAGATTTTGACGGACTTTCCCTTGAGCGAAGTCCCAATTTTCGTGGCCATGGCAACTCATGCAGGGATTTTAGCTATTCTTTTGGTATTTTCTCGCCACCGACGAGTTCGCCAGGCGAACACTGAGGGCACCACTGATGACTGTGAACGAAAAAGTGTCATACCCTCATGGAATAATAGGGGACATGCAGTGGAACGAGATACAACCAGCGCCGGTCATCCTGATCAAATCAGAAGAACCGGTTTTCGCTGATCGAGCTTGGGAACTTCTCAAGAGACAACTTCGTGAGCGCAATCCTCACACTGAATTTGTTCGTCTCGATGCTGCGGCATATCAGCCAGGCCAGTTCCTGGCCTTGACCAGTCCTTCGCTTTTTGGTGAGCCTAAGTGTCTCTATGTCCCTGCGCTTGAAAGTCTTGATGCGCATTTGCAGGAGGACCTTTCTACTTATCTCGATTCTCCAGAACCTGACGTCGTCGTGCTGCTACGTCACAACGGTGGTGCGCGCGGGAAGAAGATATTAGAGATTCTCTCGTCCCAGGCCGTGCCAACGATCACTGTGCCGAAAGTCAAAACTGCGGCAGATAAGGCGACTGCCGTCGGGGATGTGGTTCGAGCACACAGGCGTCAGATGTCAGCGGATGCCGTCGGCGCGTTGGTTGACGCACTAGGATCAGACGTGCGGGAATTGCTTGCCGCGGTGTCGCAGCTTCTTGCTGATGTACAAGGCAGGATTGAGGAACACCACGTTCATACCTATTTCGCAGGGCGGCTTGAGGCGACGGGATTCAATGTTGCTGATGCCCTCGTTGCAGGACAGACTGCCCGGGCGGTGGGGCTCGCCAGACACGCCATGGCGACGGGGACGTCACCCGTCGCGGTCGTGTCAGCACTTGCGTTTTCTTTGCGTCAGATGGCACAGGTGCTTGGATCACGGTCCTCGAAGCTTGGGGTCAAAGTTCAGATGGCGCCATGGCAGATGGATCGAGCCAAGCGCAGCGTGCGAAATTGGAGCGCCGCAGGAATTGGCCGTGCGATTGAATTAGTCGCGGCGGCGGATGCTGAGGTCAAGGGCGGATCACGTGATGCCAGTTTTGCCCTTGAACGCGCGATTATCCGGATTGGGCAGGTGCGCAAGGGAAGCTAAACTGGTCACCCAAACCTGGGACAAAGAGTGACGTAAGTCCTAAAATAACAGTGTATGACATGTTCTGATACAGGAACGTGGAGAGAAATGAAAAGGAGATAAGGTGCGTATTGGAGTGCCGAATGAGTCTCGTGGTGACGAGGCCTTGGTCGCTACCACGCCTGATACTGTAGAAAAGCTCATCAAACTCGGCTACGAGGTCGTCGTCGAAAGTGGTGCAGGGGAACGGGCATCTTACCCGGACCAGCAGTATCAGGACGCAGGGGCAACCGTGACCTCTCGGGACGAGGTGTGGAAGAGCGACATCGTTGTTGCCCTCGATACCCCGCATGAAGAAGAACTCAATTTGATGGTGCAGGGAGCTACCCTCATCTCGAGGCTTGCACCAAAGCGCAGCGAACACACGATTGAAGCGCTCAGCTCTCGGGGGCTGACGGGATTGTCAATGGACATGGTCCCACGTATTTCTCGTGCGCAGTCAATGGACGTGCTTTCGTCGATGGCAAATCTTGCCGGCTATCGTGCTGTGATCGAGGCAGCTCATGCCTACGGTCGGTTATTCGCAGGTCAGGTCACAGCAGCGGGAAAAATGCCACCAGCGAATGTTTATGTCATTGGCGCTGGAGTGGCCGGTCTTGCTGCAATTGGAACTGCGCACTCGATGGGAGCGCAGGTATTCGCCACTGACGTTCGTGACGAAACCGCTGAACAAGTCGAATCGATGGGAGGAACATTCGTTCCCATCCCCGTCGCTGGCCAAAAGAGTGACGATGGTTATGCCAAGGAAATGACGCAGGATCAGGCGCGGGCAGCGAACGAGCTCTATGCTCAGCAGGCAGCTACGGCAGACATCGTGATCACTACGGCGAATATCCCTGGCAGAACCTCTCCAATCTTGCTTGATGATGCGGCGGTCGCCGCAATGAAGCCGGGTTCGGTCATTGTTGACATGGCAGCTGCCAATGGTGGCAATGTCACGCTGACACAATCGGGCGAATCGATTGTTACTCCAAACGGTGTGACGATCATTGGATATTCGGACCTTGCGGGCCGTCTTCCTGCCCAAGCCTCACAACTATACGGGCAAAATGTCGTGAACTTTTTCACGCTCACTACTCCGCAAAAAGACGGTGTGCTGAATCTCGATCTCAACGATGACATTGTTCGCCAGATGGCAGTGACTGTCGAAGGCAATGTCTACTTCCCACCCCCGCCCGTCAAGGTCTCTGCTGCTCCGGTGGTAAAACCCGCTCCACCTAGCGCGCCAGTTGTTGAACCTGAGCCACAAAGTTGGATGAAACGCTATTGGTGGACGGCAATTCCGGCACTCATTCTTGCAGGGATCATCTACGCTGCGCCTGCAGCGATTGCCTCTCATTTCATGGTATTTGCTTTAGCCGTCGTCGTGGGCTTCTATGTGATTACGAATGTCACGCATTCGCTTCACACCCCACTCATGTCGGTGACGAATGCGATCTCAGGAATTATCGTCGTCGGTGCAATTGTTCAGATTGGCTCGGATAATTTTGCCGTGCAAATCCTTGCCGCCATCGCAGTTGCACTGGCATCCATTAACGTCTTCGGTGGCTTTGCGGTGACCGAACGTATGCTCAAGATGTTCCGGAGGAGTTAGAAAATGAACACAGTTGTTATTCTCTCAGCAGTGGTGTCACTGCAAACTCTGGCATACATCGTGGCGGCTTTGCTTTTCATCCTTGCATTGGCTGGACTATCGAAGCAAACTACTGCTGAGCGTGGAAACCGCTTCGGCATTGCCGGAATGGCTTCCGCACTCATTGCGACGGTCATCCTCATCCTCACGGTGTCAGGTGAATTTGGCGGAGGGGCGCACCTGTCTCTCGTCTTGGTTCTCCTGATTCTCGCGATTACCGCAGGCGCAGTCGTGGGAATTGACAAGGCTCGAAAAGTCGAGATGACGGGCATGCCTGAACTTATCGCACTATTGCATTCCTTTGTCGGTTTTGCCGCAGTGTTGGTCGGGTTCAACTCGTTTATCCTTCAGCCTGGAACTGATTCACCAGAAAATGCTTTTCACATGGGCGAAGTGGGCCTGGCAGTCTTCATCGGCGCGGTGACATTTACTGGTTCGATCATTGCGTACCTGAAACTCAGTGCAAAAATGAAGGGTGCGCCGCTCACACTTCCTGGACGTAACTGGCTGAATCTTGGAGCAATCGCTGTCTCAGTGCTCCTCATTATCTGGTTCGCCCACACGCGCAGTGTTGGAATGGGAATGATCCCACTCATCGCTCTGACTCTTGTGTCTCTGGCACTTGGCGCGCATCTGGTGGCTGCGATCGGTGGCGGGGACATGCCAGTGGTCGTCTCCATGCTCAACTCTTATTCAGGTTGGGCGGCGGCAATGGCAGGATTCACGCTCGGTAACGATCTGTTGATCATCACTGGTGCGCTCGTTGGTTCATCAGGTGCATACCTGAGCTACATCATGTGCAAAGCAATGAATCGGTCATTCCTGTCTGTTATCCTCGGTGGTTTCGGTTCCGACGGCGGTGTCACCGGTGAAACGAAGGATTACGGTTCGCATTCGGAAATTTCCCCAGAGGAAGTCGCTGAACTTTTCAAGGATGCTAAACGAGTGGTGATTACTCCTGGCTACGGAATGGCTGTGGCTCAGGCACAGTATCCGGTGGCGACACTAACGCAGAAGCTCCGTGCGCTGGGTGTTGACGTTACATTTGGAATCCATCCTGTTGCCGGGCGCCTTCCCGGACACATGAACGTCCTTTTGGCTGAGGCGAAGGTACCGTATGACATTGTTCTAGAAATGGATGAGATCAACGATGACTTACCAGATGTTGATGTGGTTCTCGTCATCGGCGCCAACGATACGGTCAACCCTGCGGCGGAAGAACCCGGTTCACCGATTGCTGGAATGCCAGTGCTCAAGGTGTGGGAAGCAAAGAAAGTCATCGTCTCAAAGCGCTCCATGGGCAATGCCGGCTATGCCGGAGTGCAAAACCCACTTTTCTTCAATGAGAACACGCAAATGATGCTCGGTGATGCGAAAGATTCAGTTGAGCGGATTAACGCTGCGCTCTGATACGACAACGGCTTCCTGAGAAAAGGACTCGTAAGCGTGTGAAAATAAAGATTGAGGGCCGGATCGAAAGATCCGGCCCTCAACGCGTCAGCGTGAGTGCATCACTTGCCGAGCTTGGCAACCTGCTTTGCAAGCTTTGACTTGCGGTTGGCAGCCTGGTTCTTGTGAATGATGCCCTTCGAGACAGCCTTATCAAGCTTGCGCGAAGCAACCTTCAGCTCATCGGTAGCCTTCTCAGCATCGCCAGCGGCGATTGCTTCGCGGGTCTTACGGACGAGGGTACGCAACTCGGACTTGTAGCTCTGGTTGCGCACGCGGCGCTTCTCGTTGGTCTTGATACGCTTCTTTTGCGACTTAATGTTTGCCACTTAATAACTCTTTCACTTCTCGTACGTGCGCTTGCACGCACGAAACTGACATGGTCGTTGAGGGCTTGCCTGATCCGGACTGCCGGGCGTGGGGACACCCGTGGAAAGAATCGAGGCCGAACTTTTCACCCGACCGAGCTCAAAGTCCAAGGAACAACACTACCAGTGAGCCTTGTTCTTTGGGAAGAAACGCGGGTAATCATGCCGTGTGGCGCGTCACCCTGCTTCAATCTTTGAGGTATGCTCGTGATTTAGTTGTTCTGGTGCCAATCATTTGTCGCCAGAAACCGAGCGCAATCGCGCAATCACCTCGTCGAAAATATCGCGTTGGAGCTGTCCGCCTTCCCGGCGCACAGCATTTTCATGAACTACGAGCAGTCGATCCAGTCGTACTTCGCTTGGTCTGCCTTCTGGGTCCCAATTGCCGGTGCCGATATCCATCCAGTGCCTACCCCAACGGGCCTCTTGGGCAGCATCGAGATCGTGGTCTTTTGATGTTAATTGAGCGACGAATACATGATGTCCCTCTTGAGCGACCACAAGCACTGGGCGATCTTTGCCCCGGCCGTCATTTTCTTCATAGGGAATCCACGTCCAGACGACCTCGCCCGGATCAGGAGCGTCATCGTGAACGGGAGCATAAGAAAAGGTAGGCAGGCCAAGCATTGTGACGTCATACACTCGTGCCGCGTTGTTCGGTCCGGGGAATTGAGCACGCGTATGTGCTGTTCCGTCACCCCAGATTGGACGAGTCGTTACCTTCCCCGATGTGCGCGGGGCCGTTGACGACGCCGACGTCGGTCGCCCACGCTTTGGCCGTGGGTGATCGTGAGTGAGCCTGCGTTCGGCATCGCGCGCAGCCGTGCGAATGATTGAACGGCCAACGCGACGAAGAACGGAGGAGAGGATATTCATGAACGCCATATCTCTACCTGTGTTTCCTACTCTTATTGAGTGCTGAGCATGTGGTGCGAATCAGTCATCGGGATCGACGTCGTCGGCTGACGCCGCATCCCCGAAGAGTAGCTCTGTCAGCTCAAGGTTGACCTTCTCTACTTCAGGCACATCAGTAAGGAAAAGTGGGTTGCCAGCTGATGTCTCGAGAACGAGTGTGCCACAACCGAAAAGACGATCCATCAAATCACGCTCATACGAGACATTGGAAATTCGCGAGAGCGGGATATCATGCCCAGTTTTTGTCAGAATTCCGTTTCGAGTAATGACTCTCCGATCGGTGATGGTGTATGTGGCATTGAGCCATTGGAGAAGAGGAAACCCAACAAAGACCGCGAGAAGAATCAGCGCAGTGATACCTGCAGCGAGAGCACCCCACGGCCACAAGGAATCGGGGAGGAAAACCAGGCCCAGTACGCACAAGGCCACGATGATGATCCCCACAACGATATTCCCGGCGAGCGCTTTTGCGTGCTCGTGCATGTGTCGGATGACGCGTTCATCGCGTCCAAGAAGTTTCTGCGGAAATGCCATAGATCTATCGTGCCATGCGCGCCAGGTTTGCGGAATCTGAGAAATTTACAGAATGAGGAAAAGTGCCGTAATGAGAAAAACGATGCTGAGAGGAATCGCGATCACCGTGGCGATAAGGCTGATCAGTGTCACGCGCACGTCATCCTTGAGATACGGCGCATTTTCGACACCCCCGGCCATGGCAATTGCAGCGCGCTGAGCTGATTCGATACGCGGTAGATACGTGTCGCGGCGTTTGGCCGACTCCGCCATTGCTTTTTGCGCACGTTCCTGCGCGATGATCCGCTTGCGTTGTTCTTCGGCGGTATCCGACACACTTCGCACGACGATGTCAGAAGCCCCCGGAGCCGCCGGCGCCGACGTCGGGGCGCGAGGAACGAGCCGCTGCTGGGTGGCATCTACTCTGGTTTCGAGACGATGCCTCCGCCACGCAAAAACGGTGATTGGCACCGCCAGGACGAGAGCAACAATCAACGGTAGCCACGTGCCTTCGGAAAGATGGGCTACCTTCCAGCCAGCTAATGCGAGAAGAAGATCTAGGGATGCTGCAACGCCGACGAGGGCTCGGCCGGCGCCGCGTCCGATCCGTTCGAGTAACGGCAAAATGATTGACATCGAACCGGGCTGAATCATCTGTCGCCTCCGTAAAAATCGTGGGAGCTGCCAATAAGCTGGCGATAAATTTCCCTATAGCGTGCGGTATTTGCTGGCCAGGTGCGGCGATGAGCTTCTGCGCGCGCTGCCATCGAAGCATTGCGATAAACATCAGGTGAGTCCATCAGGTATCGGATAGTCTGTGCCATCGCCTGATAGTCACCAGGAGGGAAGGCCAGACCAGCCCCAACGTCGGTGACCATTTCTCGAAGCGGAGCAAGATCAGAGATAACCACAGGTGTCCCGTTCGACATTGCCTCCACTGGTTTGATCGGGGTGATCGTCTGGGTCACAAGTGTCTGTTTGCGAGGAACAGCGAAGAGATCAAGCGCTTGATACCACGTGTGGGATTTTTCTCGCTCCACCCTGCCAGGCATCGTGATTGCATCTTCCACACCAAGCTCATCACGTAGTGCCTGGACGTAAGCGCGAGCAACGCCGTCGCCAACAATTACCCCACGTACATTGCGTCCCTCACGTCGCAAAATTCCTATTGCGCGAACCAAGGTGTCGAGGCCTTCGTAGTCAACAATTGAGGTCAGCGTTCCAACGGTGAACGCCTGAGGGAGACCGAGTTCGTCACGCGCCTGGTGGGGGGAAAGTGGTGACGTATCGGCTGGCGTGTAAGCATTGGGGATGATCGTGATTTTCTCGGCAGGCACCCCACGTGACACAAGATCGTCGAACTGAACTTGTGACAGCACGACAACGGCGCTGGCAGAGCGGGCAAGCTCAGCTTCTTTGCGCTGAATTAATTCAAAGAGTTCTGACTCAGAAGCTGGCCCTTGGGCATCAGACGGTAGAGCTGCAACCCATGATTTCTCTCGCTGACCGCGCATTTCATAGATCCATGGAATCCCGAAGGCTTGCGCAACTGCACGTGTCACTACACCGTTGGTGTAATCGGTTGTCGCGTGGAGAGTGCGCGGGCGTAACTTGGCAACCAGGCTCGCGAGGTAATGTGCGTGAAGCTGTGCTAACTCGTAGGGATCGTTTGGGTAAGAGTTCGGCTGGATTCTCCAGTAACGCACTCCGTTGACATCACTGTAACGTGGGGCAGCGATGTTTCCAATGATCGCCGGATATCCCACACGCGTCACACCAGCAACCCGAAGCCCCATTTCTTGCTGGCCTTTCATAATCGCGCTTGTACGCACGGTATACCCTGAATTGGTGTACGGGGCGGATGAGACGAGCACATGAAGGACATCGAGTGAGTCCCGGGTGGGGGCGGCCATTAACGGAACGTCGAGAGTGACCGGCTCAGTGAGCAGACGTTTTTCGCTTTCATACCGACGACGCAGTTTGCTTGATGGCTCAAGTAACTCGATTGCCTTGGAAAGCTCACCGATCGACCTGAGATAACGCGCACGCTGTGTGGCGGTGGCGCCTTTCAATGGTGGCTTTCCTTGAGCAATTCTCATCGCAGAGACGAAGGGGCCGGGGATGTCGAGATCTGTTGGGCGATCTGCGAGAAATGCTCCGGCCTGTTCAAGATAAGGGATCGAAGTTGCGCCAGCCGCTGTCGCCAGCGCTTGCCGAACCTTCCGGGGCATTTTTCGACTCGCTTGGAGCGCGAAGAATGCCGGGTCCGTAGTGAGCATTGTCGAAATCGCATGAGCGGTGAGCGACAGATTAATGGGCACGACTGGCCTCCTCGATCGATGTGACGAATGTCTGCGAGGGGTTTTCCTTGGCAAGTTCATTCAAGAGGAACTGGTGGCCGGCATCGCCGACGCTGAGCTGACGTTGACGAGCAAGGTGACACCACAGCTCTGCGAGCTTTTGCGGGTTCATTGCCTCGACAGCGGTGCCGACGCCGGAGCGAGCGAGTAACTGCGCACCTTCGCCGTTGAGTGCAGCGCTGACGAACCGGCCCGAATTGATGGCTTCAAAAAGTTTTGAGGGAATCGTCGTCGCCAGGGGAGGCCAATCCTTGAGATGAACCAGCACTGTGTCTGCCCAAGCGAGGTGCAGCGGAATATCGTGACGATCCACTCGACCCGTGAATTCGATGCCGTCGGCTGTGCGAGCCTGAAGGCGTGTGAGATGTGCGCCGTCGCCGACAAGACGAAGTCGCACATCGCATCCAGAGCGCCGTGCGATTTCTACGGCATCAAGCGCGTTTTCCAACCCTTGTGCGCGTCCGATAGTGCCGGTGTAGAGAACACGCAACTCATTGTGAGGTTCGGGGTCAGGTAGTGCAGTCTCCAAGTCAAGATCAAGTAAGAGTAAATTGGTCAAGGCTCGTGCATTCAGGCCACGTTCACGAAGCTCGCGTGCATGCCAGCGTGATGTGGTCAGGATCAGGTTGGCGTGGTCAAGCGTGTGCGCAAAGCTTCGTCCACCGAGGTGGAGGAGCCAGTCGAAGGTGCGCCGCGCGAATGAGGCTTTCTCCCCGTCGGCGTCGGCAACAAAATCAACTAATTCAGGCCACGCATCGCGAAGATCAAGAACAAAAGGAACTCGAAGAATCTGCGCCACTGCGCGGGCGGTAAATGCCGCCGGTAATGGGGGTGCGGTGGCGAGCACGACGTCGGGACGGCGATGACGTGCTGCCTGCAAGGCAGTGCGAATCGAGGTCAGTGAGACCGTGGCTTGATCGATGATTCGCGATGGAATTGAATGTGTGTGCGGGTGAAACTGGCTGCGGTAGAGAACGTGGCGCTGCCCGAGTCTCGTGACCGCTCCTGACTGATTGTGGGGGAGTGGCGACAGAAGTGTCCCCGAAGGATAGTGCGGGGGAGGCGCGACGACGGACACCGTATGCCCTGAAGCGGTGAGTTGATCAACCATCCACTTGCCGCGGCGCTGCGGAACACCTTTCTCAGGTTCCCATTGCTGGGCCACAAATAAGACGTGCATCAGGCCTCCGCACCAAAATCAGGCAGTCGCTCACCGATCCCAAGGAGAGCGGCGATTGCTGCAACACAGCGTTGCGCTGCATCGCCGTCGCCATAAGGATTGACAGCATTTGACATTGCTGCATATGCGTCAGGGTCGTCCTTGAGTCGGGACACTTCCTCAACAATCCGTGCCGTGTCCGTACCAATGAGACGTACTGTTCCAGCTGCGACCGCTTCAGGACGCTCCGTATTCTCACGCAGCACCAGTACTGGTTTGCCAAGCGAGGGAGCTTCTTCCTGGACACCGCCAGAATCAGTCAACACGATGTGAGCTGACTTGATGACATGTGTGAAATGGGGGTAATCGAGCGGATCAAGCAAGATAACATTAGGGGCCGACTCAATGTGGGGGACGATCAGCTCGCGGACCTTGGGGTTGCGGTGAAGTGGGAAAACGATGAGATCTTCAGGATATGACTGGGCGAGTTCGGCCAGGGCCTGTGCGATATTGCGCATCGGCTGGCCAATATTCTCCCGACGATGTGAGGTCACGAGGAGAATGCGACGTCCGCTGGCGATGGCCTGTTCAAGAGCCGGATCGGAAAAAGTGACGTCCTGATTAACCGTGTGGAAGAGAGCGTCGATAACCGTATTTCCCGTGATCGCGATGTTCGCGCTATCGACGCCGTCATGAAGAAGATTGTTTTTGGATTCCTCGGTTGGAGCCAGGTGTAACGAAGCGATTTGAGAGACGACTTTGCGGTTGCCTTCTTCCGGGAAAGGCGAGAATAGGTTTCCGCTACGCAATCCAGCTTCGAGGTGAACCACGGGAATTTCACGGTAGAAGGCGGCCAGTGCGGCACAAGTAACAGTGGAGGTGTCACCTTGAACGAGGAGAGCTGAAGGCGAATACTGTTCAAGAATCGGATCGAGACCTGAAAAAATCTTGGCGGCCATTGAATTGAGTGATTGGCCAGGCTCGAAAATCTCAAGATCGACGTCGGGGGTGATACCGAAGAGCTCGTTGACCTGGTCAAGCATTTCGCGATGCTGCCCGGTTGACACGACAATCGGAGTGAAATTATCGGACTCTTCGAAGGCTTTGATGAGCGGAGCAACCTTGATTCCTTCTGGACGAGTTCCGTACACCACCATGATTGACTTCACGAGTTCCTCCTTGCAAACGAGTATTGGGAACATTTTACCAGGAGCGAAGCGTAGGACTCATGGCCGCGTGCAGGGCTGTAGAATACACAGCGAGTGTCCAAACGGCACAAATATTTCGTGGAAGTAGAGGAACATGTCGCGCAAAGTTGTGGTGATCGGGCTTGGCTACATCGGCCTGCCCACCGCCGTAGTCCTGGCCGAAGGTGGCTGGGAAGTTACGGGTGTTGATGTTTCAGACCGAACAATTGAATACGTTTCCGCTGGGCGGCTTCCCTTCGTTGAGGAAGGGCTTGCAGACGCACTCAAGAAGGTCGTGGACAACGGCTCCCTGAAAGTGCAAAAAAACACCCCCAAGGGCAATATCTTCATTATTTCGGTGCCCACACCGTTCAAGGGCGATCACGAGCTCGATTCTGGAGCTATTGATTCCGCAACCGACGCGCTGATCCCCCAGCTTGAAGGCGATGAGCTGGTGATTTTGGAATCCACTTCGCCTCCAGGCACCACCGAGCGCATGGCGCAGCGCATCATGGATGCTCGCCCTGATCTGTCTGTTGACGGTTCGAATGGACGACCAATTGTCCATTTCGCCCACGCACCAGAGCGTGTCCTGCCGGGCCGAATCATGATTGAGATGCGAGCTAATGACCGCATTGTTGGCGGTATGACTGAGGAAGCGACGAAGCGTGCTGCAGCGGTTTACCGTTCCTTCACTGAGGGAGAAGTTCTTGAAACAGACGCTCGGACAGCTGAGATGTCCAAGCTCACTGAGAATGCCTTTCGGGATGTCAACATTGCTTTTGCGAACGAGCTGTCGCTTATTGCTGATGAGCAGGGAATCGATGTATGGGAGCTGATCTCCCTGGCCAACCGCCATCCACGCGTCAATATCTTGAATCCAGGGCCGGGTGTGGGCGGTCACTGTATCGCAGTCGATCCGTGGTTTATCGTGTCAACCTCTGAATCGGCAAAGTTGATCAAGCAGGCTCGCTTGGTCAATGACGGAAAGCCTGATTTTGTGATGGATAAGCTTGAGCAGGCTGTCGCTGAGCAACGCGCCTCAAAGGACGCTGTGACGATCGCACTTCTCGGTCTGGCATTCAAGCCAAATATTGATGACCTGCGTGAGTCTCCTGCGATGGCTATCGCACAGCGAGTGGCGACGGAATTCCCCGATCAACGCATCCTAATCGTTGAACCATTCGTTGAGCAGGCACCAGCGAAGATCGCAAACTTCCGCAACGTTGAATACGTTGACGCCCACACTGCGGTGCAGCAAGCCGATATTGTTGTGGAACTCGTCGCTCATGATCAGTTCAAGGATCTCAAGGGTTCGATTCCAAACTCAGTGTCAGTGATTGACACTACTGGTTTGTGGCGCTAATTGACGCCAAGAACGGTGAGGAGCTAGGAAGCTGCGGCTCTCTAGCTCCTCACTTTTTCAGCATCTGCTGAATCGCGTCAACCACCCGTGCAGAATTGTTCTGGTCACGGAATGTGAACGCTTCATCGCGCCGAGTACGGTACTGAGATTCCAAGGAGGGGAATTCGTCTTCGGCGTCGGAAATAATGCCAAGGATAGTACTTCGCAATTCGTCAAGTGATGAGGTGACGGGTCCAAAGCCGGAGGTTCGGGTATCATCGTCGCCGCGCTCATACGTCTGACCGTCGTAGAAATCTGCTCGGTCAAATTGCGCATAGACCACAGGTTTGTCGAGGTATGCCACGTCGTATGCAACCGATGAATAGTCCGTCACTAACAGCGCACATCTGCCAAAAGCGCCTGTGTAATCGTGCGGGGGAGTGCCGATATGGACGAGGTCACTTCCGTGGAACTCACCAACAAATGCCGCTAACGAAGGATGCAGAAGAAATTCGACGCGGTAACCCGCATCTCGCAATGCCGTAAGGAGTAGTTCATCGTTGAGCATCGCATCCCAGAAGCGGAAATACGGGCTACTGCGGAATTCCTCAGAGCTGGCGTCAGCGAGGCAAGAGCGCCACGTTGGAGCGACAAGGATCGTACGCTGTCGGTGGTCGGCCAAACGGTCCATTCGGGGCATTCCAGTGAGTGCTACTTGATCAGGGAGGAAGCCATAGTCCCTTGTGAGAGCTTGTGCTTCACCTGCACCGGAAGCAACGATGAGGCAAATGCGCTTGAGGTAGCGGCCAATAACAGCAGAGAGATCATGGAAAAGTACTCCGTGTTGGAGGAAGACGAAACGTGACCGATCCAGTCCCCGGTAGACGCCGTGGTCACCAAGGGCATCCGTAACGTAGAGGCCAGCTTGCGAGGACACAATCACTGGTGCTCCAAGGTAGGCAAGTTTTCCCCGAAACGAGGTTGGATCGACTGTTTTTCCGTAAGCTCCAAGGATTTTGCGCTGGTCGGGATCTGCGATAGCAAAAATTGGGGTCACACCATCGGCCGGGTGCAAATGGAGGAAACGAAAGAGCGCTTCACCATTGTCACCAGCTTTATTAGGGGAGTCTGAAATCACCCACGTCCGGCGGTGGAGTAGACGAGCGAGCGGCGCAAGAGCGCGATAGACCACAACCCGTGGTGGAAGCGCCTGTGTGAGGATCGATGCCCCAATTGCAGCGTTCCATCGAAGAGCTGCACGAAGAATCGGTAGCGGCCCTGAAGAAAAGGACAGAGTATGCGCATCCGTTTTCACCACAAGATGCCTGCCCGTGCTTTTATACGCGAAGCGCCGGGACGACATCCGTGCTGCTCCGCGAAGCTCAAGCCGCCCGACGTCGGCACCAGCGAAACGCACAGTCCTCGTGTGCGGTGGGAGAGCCAGGAGCGCTGAGTGACGCCCACCTGCGCCGCCAAGGCTGCGGTAGGGGCCGATTTTCTCCGTGGCCAGAGTGTCAAGTTCATAACGTTCACCATTGATGATGACGTGGTGATCGCCCGGATCAAAGACCACGTGGATAATCCAGCGTGAATTGACACGTTCACATAAATCAACGAAATAGACGCCCATTATTTCACCTGACGTTGAATAATCTCATTCAACGCTTGCTGCGTGGACTGCGAGTCGCGTAGGTACGAAGTGAAATCGGTGCCGAGATGATCAAGTGGTGAACCTTCCTCCACGATTGCCCAGATCGGCGTGCCGGAAGCCCGATAATCGGAGAATTTCGACGGGAGGAAAGGGTTAATTCCCATTGATTCTGTTGCACACGCATCCGTGACGAGGAGAACGTCAAATTCGCGACACGCGCCAAGGAATTCAATGTAGGGCAGGTAGGGGTGAGCATGAACACGACCGCGCAGTCCTGCGCTTTCAATTTCGGTCTCAAGCGCGTCAAAAGTCCCTGTGAAAATATGCAGATGTACCCGAGGATCGGATTTGCCAAGCGCGGCGAAAATTTCGCTAAAGCCTCGGTTGGCATACACCGAGCCAAAATATCCAATATTGATTGCTGATGGATCAAGATTAAGCGACGGCCGTGCAGCGTCGAATAAGGCTGTGCTCGGCGCGGGATGTGGACGGATCTCCGTCTTGGCTCGATAGCGTTGCGCTTCCTCTGGAGAATAATGAGCAAGCATATATGAGAGCTGATGGGGATTCGTCACGATGATGCGATCTGCGAGTTCAAATGCTACGCGTTCGATAAAACCAAAGAGGAGATTTTCGCTCTCTAATTCGGGGGATCCGGCAATGATCTCCCCAGACACATCATCACCGGCCCTATTACCAGGGCGAGTATGCCCTTCGGCATTCGTCCGAAGTGGATCGGAGAATTCTGCAACCCAATTCAGCTCAGGATGTCGGCGTTTGAAGAGCGCTGCTGCCAGGTGCGATCCCGGCCATAATGCACGCGAATACATGGATTCATAAGCAGTTGTGGCTGCCCAGCTCTCTGCTGTCTGGCAGGCTTGGGTAGCGAATTGAGCGATCTCATCCCAGTTTCCAAAAGACGTTGGGGTAGGAAGATATGATGCTCGCTTGACCCAGCGCGAAGCCAGGAGGTCAAGAGAATGGTCTGTCCGGCGTCGTGTCCCCATATCGTTGGCAATAACGTCAGAGTATTGACGACGTTGCGACACGACTTTTGCTGCAATGACGCCTGCTGTATCAGCAAAAGGCGGGAAGCAGTAGGAGAACACAAGTTGCGTCGCATCTGGGCGTGGAATTTCCTCCCACGGGAAACGGACGACGCCGGCCTGCACGATTTGTTCCTCCAGCTGGTCCATGTCCTGCGGGTGTGAGGCAATATAATTGCGGATAAAACTTGCCTGAGCCCCCACACGTGAGGCAATGGCATCGTGGACACCTGATCCAAGCTGCAGACGCTGGACAGCTGCAATGACATCGAGCCGTTGCGTCACATTGAAATCGAAAGACTCGTTTGTCCTCGATACTGAGTGCTCCGTGAGCAGACGACGGTAGGCGCTGTTTGCGGAGCTGACACGCGCAACTGACAAATGTGGGTATGCCAGCAACGACGCCCAAAAGACGACATCTTCACCTGAGCGCAAATCTTCATTGAAGCGCAGTGTCTGGAGAACAGGAGTGGGAAGGAGTTTGCAGGCATTGAAAGACAGCAACCAAGGGTAATCGACCACTTCACCACCGTTGATTTGCGAAATCTTACGGTTGAGAGCGTTCTGCGGGTTCACCGATCCCGACGGCGTCACATCGACGATTGGGTTGACCACAACAGTTAGTGGTTGGGCAAGTGCCAGAGCTTGCTCGAGGTATTCAGGTTCGAAAGTATCGTCGGCATCGAGAAAGACACTATAGGCGCGATTGGCGAGTCGAATGCCGAGGTTCCGTGCGGCGCCCGCACTAGCGATCAAGTTGCGATACCACCGCAGGTTGAATCGATCTTCCGCAGCCAGCAATTCGCCGCTTCCATCGTCGGGGCCGTTCAGCACCACGATGACCTCGAAACGCTCGGGAGGAAGGGACTGGTGTGCCAAAGAATCGAGAAGCGCAGGTAGGTATGCACGTGACTTATATGCTGGCACGATGACGGACACCCCGTCGGCAAGCTGCGAAGAGCGTGTGAGGTCAACTGGGATAGTAGGTTCCCGGTGAATACGTCCCAGAGAACGGATCAGTGAATCAGAATCTAAAACCATTTGCGTAGCTTTCTGCGCAGACTACGGACCCGCTTGAGAACTGAGCCGATTGGCGTGTCCGTGACGAAATGCCATTCTCGTTTCCAATCAGCAAATCTGATTGCGAGTTCGTCGTAGTCAGTGTTATCCCCAATTTTTGGGCGCTCAACGAGCGTTTCGAACGGAACATGCGCTCCGGAAGCAATTTGGGCACTGGCAAGGTCCTCGTCGGCACGCTGTGAGCGTTGTGCGGTAAGGCAGTGGCCGAGGGTGACAACTGCGAGTGCTGCGTCGAGATCGAAGGGCGGCGACGGGGCGTACTCGGGCGGCCCGATCCACAGTGCCTCGCCGTTGATGCACGCTACACGCGGTGGTTGAATATGCGCCAGTACTCCCGCAAGTGAGTCAGTCCCAACGACGAGAAGCGGACAGTTTGCGTCAGCTGCGCAAGCTTCAACCTGGCCGAGCGTCAGGGAATCGAGGTCGGCCACCACTCCATCCACTTCTGTGATGATCTGCGCGAGGGCCTCGATACTTGGAACAAAAACAGAGCCACTGGGAAGTGCAGGAATCATGCCTGTTTGGCCCATATATGCCAGTGTTCCCTCAGGCCACATATGCTGTCCCGTCATCGTCATGCATGAGCTCCACCCTTGGGAAGCGCGCACGGCAATCTGCCTCGATTTCAGCCATGATCTTCGGGCTGCCCTTGGCTGAATGCCAGGCCCACCGTTCGTACATCTTAGTGATTTCTTCGGGGTCGCCGTCGGCAAGAATTCCACCGTCATGCAACCAAATCACGCGGTTACACAGTTCACGGATGAGTGTCGGGGAGTGGGAAACAACGAAGACGGTACCTGCTGATTCGAGAGTTTCTTGCATCCGCTTTTCGGATTTCTCCTTAAAAGCAGTGTCACCGGTGGCAAGGGCTTCGTCGATGAGAAGGATTTCTGGGCGCGCCGTCGTCGAAATAGCGAAGCGTAAACGTGCCGCCATGCCTGATGAATAAGTTTTCATTGGACGGTGAATTGCCGTGCCGATCGACGTGAAAGCGACAATGTCAGGAAGTGCAGCATCGGCTTCCTCCGGGCTCATCCCCATCGCCAGGCAACCAAGGCGGGCGTTTTCGTAACCGGAAAGTTCAGGGACGAGCGCAGCAGAGACTCCGAGAAGGACCGGCTGGCTTGCTGCATACACTTTGCCTGAGGCCGGTGATTCCGCTCCGGCAATGATTCGTAATAGCGTGGACTTTCCAGCGCCGTTATGGCCGACGAGACCAACAGATTCACCACTCTTTGCCACGAGGGTCAGATCAGTGAATGGTGCAACATCCACCAGCGGTGGGCGGCCGAGTAGTTTTCCTTTGACCTTCTGAATAAAGGAGGCATTTTTGCGTTCCTCAGGAGATGTTGACGGAGTTTTGTACAGCACCGATACTTTGTCGAGGATGATGTTGTATTCGAGTTTGTTGCTACTTGACATTGGAGAGCTTCTCCTCGTTGTACCAGAAAAGGACAAACCCGATGATGAAAGTCATCAGGCTCCATGTGGTGAACGAATACCACAGCCATGCGTGAGGAAGGCGGTTATACACCAATAGTTCACGGCACAATTCGAGGAACTGCCACCCCGGGTTGATTTGCATGACTGCCACAACTTTGTGATGTCCCTGGAATTGTTCAATGGCCCAAATCACTCCAGATCCGTAGAACCAGAATCGGGTGATGACTGGCCATATAAATTTGAGATCCGGCACGAGCGTGGTCATGGCAGAGGTGAAAAATGCCAGGCCCAGTCCAAAGGGAAGAGCAATCGCGAATGCGAGGGGGAAGAGTAGCCACGTCCAGTAGGGAAGTGAGTGCGGGGGGACAATCACGATGAAAAGGATCGTGGCATATAGCGTGGGCAGGAAATCGTACAGATTTCGTAGCGTAAAAGAAAACACCAGGGATGCTCTGGGAAAACTGAAGGCTCGAATGAGATTTCGCCCATTGGTGATGATATTCGTTGCTCCGCCGAACTGATTCGTCAGGAACTGGAAAAACGTCACGCCGACCACGAGGTAGCCCACGAAACCTGCACGGCTCTGAGAAAAACCGAGTAGCACGCCGAAGATAACGTAGTACACGGCCGCATTGAGGAAAGGGCTGAGAATGAGCCAGGCTGTTCCGAGGGCGGTGTCTTTGATTGATCCGTACGCCTTAGCCTTTGATTCACGTTGGATAAAGTAGCGACGTGCCCAGAGGCCTTTGATGTACTCAAGCATTGGGGGGCGGGCGCCGATGGGCTTGTACTGCCCCAAATCCACTTTTGCATTCACCCCACTAATTTACCAGATTGGCATTTTCGTGGGATATTGCGAACCTGGGTGGCTAATTTACTGCCTGATCGGCTTCGAGCAGCGCTTTACGTGAGGCGAAGTTCCACACCATGACGAGCGCGGTAGCAAAGATTTTCGAGATCATGTAGTTCACGGCGAAAAGGCCGGTGAGTACCCACATAGTGAGATTGTTGAGCAGGAGACCAATGAGCGCCAAAACAACAAAAATGGTGAACTCATACGATCGCTTGAGATCATCGCGTCGTTGAAAAACGTATTTCATCGAGGCAATGTAGTTGAATACCAGTGAGATGATGTACGCAATCGTTGCGCCTACAAGGTAATTTATCCCAGCCAGAGAGACTAATCCCCACAGGATGAGGAAATCGAGGGCAGTTGCGAATACGCCGACAATTCCAAACTTGGAAATCTGGGTGAGTAGTCCCTTCATCGTAGTCTCTCCTGCTGTGATGTCTTTACTTGGGTGCCGTTGTCATCCAGATCGTGACAACGAAGTAATTAGTTCTCGATACCGACAGATTCTTCGATAAGGAAACGCGGCCGATGCTTCGTCTCGAGATATATTTTTCCGATGTATTCGCCAATAACTCCGAGGCTTAGGAGCTGGATCCCGCCCAGTATCAACACGATGCACATTAAGGATGCCCATCCGACGACGGTTGCGCCAGTGAACGTCGCAACAAGCACCCAAATAATTGAGAGAAAACCAAAAAGGCTGAAGAGTAGCCCGAGCGCTGTAACAATACGGATCGGTTTAATCGACAGGCTCGTAATACCGTTAAATGCGAGAGCAAGCATCTTGCCCAAGGGATAGTGACTTTCACCCGCAATACGCTCAGCACGCTCGTATTCGACCGTGGTACTCGAATATCCGACGAGTGGTACGAGACCCCGAAGGAAGAGGTTCACTTCTTTAAACTCAGCCAGCCCATTAAGTGCTCGCGCACTCATGAGACGATAATCAGCATGGTTATAGATCACGTCTGCACCCATTGATTCGAGGAGCTTGTAAAAGCTCTGCGCAGTGAACCGTTTAAAGAATGTGTCCGTCTCACGCGAGGATCTCACGCCATAGACAACGTCATGTCCGTTGAGGTACTCACGCACCATCTGCTCAACCGCACCGATATCATCTTGACCATCAGCGTCGAGTGATACTGTGATGTCACAGTGAGAGCGTGCATACATCAAGCCAGCAAGAAGGGCATGTTGATGGCCCCGGTTGCGCGAGAGAGTGATTCCCGCAAAATGGCGGTTTTCCTCGGCAAGGTTCTTGATGATTGACCATGTCGTATCGCTGGAACCGTCGTTGACAAAGCACACTTGGGATCGTGGATCGATGAGACCCTTATCAATCAATTGTGTGAGCTGTTGGTCAAAAAGCGGAGCAGTGATAGGAAGAACCTGTTCCTCGTTATAACAAGGGATGACCATCCAGAGCAATGGGCGTTGAGAAGACATAAGATCCGCTTTCTTTGTTTGATGACGGGGCATAACACTGCAGTGTTATACCCCGTCGCTAACGATAGGAACTGCGTCGAGGGAGAGTCGCGCTAGAGCAACGAGTTACTCGAACGTGACTCTGGTTCGTCGTCGGGGTATCCAGCAGGGTTTGCTGATTGGAACCTCCATGTATCTTCGCACATTTCGTCAATAGACTTTTCCGCGCTCCACCCCAGCTCGATCTTCGCGCGCGAGGCATCTGCCCAGAAAGCGTCTCGATCGCCGTCTCGGCGAGGTGCATATTCCACTGGGAGGGTGAGTCCTGACGCTTTCTCGAAAGCGTGAATGAGCTCAAGCACTGAGGTTCCTTGCCCAGTACCAAAATTCCATGCACGAACTTTTGTTTCATGGGTAGCGAGGTAATCGAGAGCAGCGACATGACCAGCTGCGAGGTCGTCAACGTGAATATAATCGCGCAAACATGTCCCATCAGGGGTCGGATAATCTGTGCCAAAGACGAAGAGCTTTTCGCGGCGGCCAGTAGCCACTGCCGCGATAGCAGGCATGAGATTATTCGGGATGCCCAAAGGGTTCTCGCCAATGGTTCCTGATGTGTGGGCCCCAACAGGGTTGAAGTAGCGAAGGAGTCCGACCTGAATGTCTGTGACTTTCGCTGTATCTGACAAGATGCGTTCGATCGCAACCTTTGAATACCCGTAAGGGGAGAGGGAATTAATAGCTTCCATGTCCTCTTGGAACGGAATGGGATTATTGCCGTAAACAGTTGCTGAGGAGGAAAAAACAATCACTCGTGTGCCAGCTTTTGCCATACCGTGTACAAGATTAAAAGTGGTATTGAGATTGGTCTCGTAATACCACAGCGGCTTCTCAACCGATTCGCCTACTGCTTTCAAGCCTGCAAAATGAATAACGGCATCTGGCTTCTCTTTGAGGAAAATTTGTTCAGTCAATTCGCGCTCAGTCAAATCAGCGCGGTACCACGTCAGTGAGGTGCCTGTGAGCTGTTCAAGCCGGTCAATCACGATCGGCTTAGAGTTCGAAAAGTTGTCAACGATGATCGGTTCGTGTCCGGCCTCGACGAGCTTCACCACAGTGTGAGAGCCTATGAACCCGGCGCCGCCTGCTACGAGCACGCGCATTATTTCTCCTTACGATTGGGAATCCAATAACGATGGTAGCGCAGTGAGTGCACTTGCAATGGATCGTGTCAGTTGCACGCGTGGTCGGGTAGACTAGCAGAGAGGTTTTATAGCTGACGTTGGAGAGAATAGATGACATCGAAGACCATAGAGAATCCGTTATTTTCGATTGTGATCCCGGTATATAACACAGAGGACTATGTAGCTGAGGCAATTGAGAGTATTGTTCGACAGTCATCAAACATGTTTTCTCGCACTGAGGTTCTGCTCGTTGATGATGGGTCTACTGATCAATCTGCACGGATTTGCCAAGGCTTTGTTGATCGTTACCCTGCTAACATCAAGCTCTTGAGGAAAGAAAATTCGGGAACGAGTGCGTCGAAGAATCTTGGTATTGAGCATGCGCGAGGCGAATATGTGGGTTTCCTCGACTCGGATGATCTTTATGAGCCTAATATGCTTGCGGACGTGAGCGCAATGTTCGCGCAGCATCGTGAAGTTCAGGTCGCATCGGTTCCGATGAAGTTTTTCGGTTCACGGTCGGGTGCTCACCGATTAAACAAAAAGTTTAATCCCGGTACTCGTGTGATCGATGTCCGAGACGACTGGCAAGATGTCCAGCTATCATCGGCGTCGAGTTTCGTTCGCCGGGAGCTACTCGAGAGAATCCAACTTCGTTTCGACACGCGCATTCACCTAGCCGAGGATGCGAAGTTCATTACGGAAGTAATTATGGATAATTATCGTCTCGGTCTCGTGGGGTCCGCCGCCTATATGTATCGAAAGCGTGATGAAGGTTCATCTACAATCGATACTTTTAAGTCAAACAAAGAGTCCTACATCTCTGTGGTTAAGTATGCTTGGGATTATCTTCTGGAAAAATATCGTAATTCTCTCGGGATTATTCCGAAATATGTTCAAAATGTGGCGATGCATGACATGGAGTGGCGCCTGACGGATAAGGCACAGTATGTGCTCAATAGTGCCGAACAATCCCGGTATGAGAAACTCATGCGCTCCGTCCTTCAACGGATTGATGTAGATGTTATAATGTCGCAGCGATTCTTAGGTGACGTATACAAGATCTACGCACTTTCCATCAAGTATGGCGAAGACGTCTTTAAAAATGCTGAACGCGATGGGGCTGCTTTTTTCTATCGCGGTCATAAGGTTTGGCGTTTTGTTACAGAAGGTCTTCCTTTGCGTGTCGACTACCTTAATGTCGACGACGGCAAGTTGGAACTTCGAGGGGTGTTCTCCGGAATTCATTTCCCAGGGATGGAGATTGGAGTTCTACGAAACGGCGTCTTCCATGCCTTCGATCGAAAAGAAGCTCCTCAGTGGCGCAAGATAGTGAATAACGGCCACGTTGTCTTCGAACCGTTCGTCGTGGAGGCGCTGTTCCCTGCAGTTCCTGGGGACGTATATCACCCCGCAGTCAGATTGGGAGATAAGGTCTATCGCGTTCGTTTCTTATTCGAACATATGGCTCGTTTACCTCGTTATGGTGGTGCTCACCGTGTTTTTGGTGACATTATGCTCACCAATTTTTCCAACCGCGGACTCGCGGTCGAAAAGGTGACAACGGCGAAGTTGTTCCGTCGTGAGGCGGGATTCAGCCGACGGATTCTGCGTCCTCTGAAACGCAAGGGTGCGAAGGGCGTTGCTTTACTCGCCTACCGTTGGGTGGCGCAAATTCTCAAGTTCCAAATGACGCGAAAAATTTGGTTAGTCTCTGATCGACCGTATGCAGCGGGCGATAATGGTGAAGCATTTTTCCGTTATCTTCGTGAGCATACGCCACCGAATGTCGATGCCTACTTTGTCATTCGTAAGGACTCGCCTGAATGGTCAAAAATGAAGAGACTCGGCAAGGTGATCGATCCTCGCTCAGCGCTTTATCCGTTGTTATTACTTCTGTCGGAGAAAGTGATCTCCTCACAGGCAGACGACGTCGTGATTAATGCTTTTGGGGGAATGAAGGCTTTCATTTCTGATATGTATCAGTTTGAGTTCACTTTCTTGCAGCACGGCCTGACAAAGGATGATCTATCTGGTTGGCTGAATAAGAATTACAAAGACATCCGAGTGTTTGTCACATCAAGCCCATTTGAACAAGCATCAATCGCAACTGAACAGTATGGCTACACGAGCCGTGAAGTAGTACTCACTGGGATGCCACGTTTTGATCGGTTAGTTGATCGGTCAACGAAGAAGATTGTTTTTGCGCCGACGTGGCGTCAGCAGATCGCTCTGCCTGTTGATGCTGGCTCAGGCCAACGACCATATGCGCCTGGGTTTACGAATAGTCGCTATTATCGTTTTATTCAGGAGCTCCTGACGCATTCACGTTTGAATGCGGCTCTGGATTCTAACGGGTATGAAGCAGAACTGTTCCTACATCCAAACCATGAGGCAAATTCCTCAGACTTTACTGATGGTGACCGGTTCAAGGTCAGCATTGGCCCACATGATTACGCGAAAATGTTCGCTGAAGCGAAGATTCTGATCACCGATTATTCATCAGTGGCATTCGATTTCGCTTATTTGCGAAAACCTGTCATTTACACTCAGTTTGATCATGATGAGTTCTTCTCTGGACATTCTTACAATGAGGGTTACTTCTCGTATGAAAACGATGGCTTTGGGCCTGTGACTTACGAGGTTGAAGCAACTGTCGATGCAATCATTGCCGCAATGGCAAACGACGGGGAAATTGCGCAGGAGTATCGTGAACGAGTTGATCGGTTCTTTGCATTCTCAGATCGACGGAACAGTGAACGCACCTTGGAGGCAATTATCCATTCACATCCTTCCTCAAATGGGTCGACGGGGGAAACGCGATGAAAAATCCATTATCTGTAGTGCGAAGAAAAGTTGCGAACGGAACACGCGAGCTTACTCTCAAAGCAGCACGGACGGGTCTTCCTCAATCTGGGATGAATTGGCTTCGCCAGGTAGGGTTAGCCAAACGCGTCGTACCGAAACTTGAGTCAAGTTCCCTGGCATTAACGCTCCGTCAGGCAGAAACAATGCCGCTCAGCGATGGTCATTATTATGTGCGCCTGCGCTTCCCCCGTTGGCATAAACGTTTGGGTCAGTACATCAAGTTGTATTGCAACGGTGAACAGATATATGGCAATGTCATCGAAGAACCGGAGGCAGGAACGCCTATTGAGTATCGAAACATCGTTGGTTCGAGTGCAAATCCTGCAGATTATTCGATCAATCTGCCCGATGCATTCTCTGTCGAAATTTCTCAGTACCCGTTTGTGACAAAGCAACAAGCTCGTTTCGACGCACGATTTAACGTCCAACAACATGGTCGTGTTTTTTATTCGATTCGTGGAAATTTAGCGAACCCTCAGCGGGTACTTTTCACATTCCCAGGTTTTACACTATCGACCTCGTCAATTTCCTACACGGTGTCGTATATGAAGGATTTGACTCCTGTTGAACTCAAAAATGCGGCGGTAGTTGTCTTTCAGGATCGTTACTATGTCCCGGGTTCATATATGCTGGTGGACTCAGAAGGGGCTCCTGTTGTCGACGATGTCGCCGATGCGATGCAGAGCATTCTAAGCTCATTTGGTCTGACAGATTCTGACGCTATGCTTTTTGGGGCGTCAAAAGGTGCAAGTATTGCTTTGTTTTACGGACAATTCTTACCCAAGGCTCGACTCGTCTTGTCCACTCCGCAGCTTAACCTGCCGTACTACTTCACGAAGCCTGCTTTCCGTGAAAATCTTTATAACCTCGAGGCCTTGCGTTCCTTCACACAACCAAGTGAGCTCCTATTGCAATACCTCACTGAAGGACGGCATATCGATTTCTTCTATACAAATCGCGATGAGTTATCGAATCAATCGATGGTCGAATTCCCAATCGATGCGCGTAATTTCGTGAGCCACCGCATTAGTGGCGTGCATACCGACGTTGCACGCCGCGGCTTGCCAACTATGTTAGGTGTGATGAGAGGTTTCCTTATGGGCGCTCAGAGTGCATATCTCAGGCCTTTGGTGATTGACTCGGTGAAAATTCGTCTCACAGATAATGGGCTCATCAGTTGCGATCTTTCATTGTTGCACCGGGTGCAAATTGATTCAGAGCACAATTGGTATCTCCAACGCCGACATGGGGATGGAATTCTGCGGTACGAAATCGAGGAGGTTGAGCCAGGACGTAGATTTGCACTCAACGACATGCAACTTCTTAATCCACAAATCGACGATTTGTCGGGGAAATGGTCACTGATGTACATCACTGAAAATAATTCCAGTGATTCGGCGAACATCGAATGTTGGAGCGAGGAACTCCGTAGATCAGGTGCTCCCACTGGCGAGAATGCTATCTCGCCAGGAGACATCGATGTTCGTGTTGCCTCATCAGGAATTTATACCATCGTTGATGGTGACGTTGTCACTCCGCTTCGCTATACGTTCATGCCTGGGGATCGACAAGCCGATCAAATCGCGGTGGTCATTTCAATGAATGATAATCTCAGTCTTGAATCAATTGGCCAGCCAGTTAGTGGTGTGCTCATTCTCCAACCAGATCAGAACATTAATGATGCACTTTCGCAATTCATTATGCGTGTAAGTTCGCGTGTATATGCGCAGCGGATTCTCTTCTTTTTTGATCAAAATTTGAAAGATTCAACGTATATTCCGTGGGCGCTGGGATTTGATTGGAAGTCGATTGTCGTCGACAGCCTGTCATGACGATATGGGCACTGTACCGGTACGAAAACTTCGCCGGTGGAGTGCCCTCTTCTGTGTCCGCCATTTCTAGATTTGACTACTTGTGCGGGGAAGTGCGCATTTCAGCCAAATTTCACACCGAGTTTTCGCCGATCCGTGCGCGGTCTTGGTAAAGTTTGTATGTTCACAAGGGAGGAAAACTTTGCCTATTTCGACCGACCGCGAAAAAGCGGCCATCGTCCCCGCGGCCACCGATCCTGCGTTGATCCGCAACTTCTGCATTATCGCGCATATCGATCACGGTAAGTCCACACTCGCTGATCGAATGCTTCAGCTCACCGGCGTCGTCGATGAGCGCGCGATGCGTGCCCAATACCTCGACCGTATGGATATTGAGCGCGAACGTGGAATCACGATCAAATCGCAGGCCGTGCGTATGCCGTGGAGCGTGGATGGCAATGCCTATGCGCTCAACATGATTGACACGCCAGGACACGTGGACTTCGCATATGAAGTCTCACGCTCACTTGCTGCGTGTGAAGGTGCGATCTTGCTGGTAGACGCTGCACAAGGCATCGAAGCGCAAACCCTGGCGAACCTCTACATGGCTCTGGAAAATGATTTGGCAATTATTCCAGTGCTCAACAAGATTGACCTTCCTGCTGCTGACCCTGATCGATATGCTGAGGAACTCGGCAACCTGATTGGAGTCGATCCGAGCGAATGTATCCGCGTATCTGGTAAGACGGGCGAGGGTGTCGATCAGCTGCTCGATCGCATCGTGTCTGAGATTCCATCTCCTGTGGGAACTCCAGGTGTCTCCCCACGTGCCATGATTTTCGATTCCGTTTACGATTCCTATCGCGGTGTGGTCACTTACGTGCGCGTGGTTGACGGCGAGTTGAAACCGCGTCAGCGCGTTCAGATGATGTCCACGAAGTCCACCCACGAGTTGCTTGAAATCGGCGTTATTTCACCTGAGCCAGCGCCGACGAAGGGGCTTGGAGTTGGTGAGGTGGGATACCTGATTACCGGCGTGAAAGATGTCCGCCAATCGCGTGTGGGCGATACGCTGACTGACGCGGCAAAGCCAGCAACAGAACCCCTGGCCGGATATCGTGATCCGAAGCCCATGGTGTTCTCGGGTCTCTACCCAATCGATGGCTCTGACTATCCTGCCCTTCGTGACGCATTGGACAAGCTCAAGCTCAATGACGCTGCTTTGACCTATGAGCCGGAGAATTCTGTGGCGCTTGGGTTTGGTTTCCGCTGTGGATTCTTGGGGTTGCTTCACCTGGAGATTATCCGTGAGCGCCTTGAGCGCGAATTTAACCTCGATCTCATCGCTACCGCGCCGTCTGTCATTTATCGTGTGGTGACTGAAGGCGGCGAGGAAGTCATCGTTCAAAACCCGTCGGAATTTCCTGCAGGTAAGGTCCGTCAGATCTTCGAACCTCTCGTCTCGGCCACGATTCTCACGCCGAAGGATTTTGTGGGAACGTCGATGGAACTGTGCCAAGAGCGTCGAGGAAATCTCCTTGGGATGGACTACCTCTCCGAGGACCGCGTCGAACTTCGCTACACGCTACCGTTGGCGGAGATCGTCACTGACTTCTTCGATCAGCTCAAGTCCCGAACCAAGGGCTACGCATCCCTCGATTACAAGAAGGAAGGCGAACAAGAAGCAGATCTGGTCAAGGTCGATATCCTCCTTAACCACGAGCAGGTTGATGCTTTCTCCGCCATCGTCCACCGCGATCGTGCATTTGGGTATGGATCCGAAATGACGAAGAAGCTCAAGACTCTCATCCCGCGCCAACAGTTTGAGATTCCTGTTCAGGCGGCGGTTGGAACGCGTGTCATTGCTCGTGAAACTATCAAGGCAGTGCGTAAGGATGTCCTCGCAAAGTGCTATGGCGGCGATATCTCGCGTAAGCGCAAGCTGCTGGAGAAGCAAAAAGAAGGCAAGAAGCGTATGAAGTCCATTGGCCGCGTGGACGTTCCACAGGAAGCATTCGTCGCTGCGCTGTCGTCCGAGATGCCCGAACAGAAAAAGTGATCATGAGTGAGCAAAACCCAAATTTTGGCCGGATTATGTCTTTCTCTCGTCGTGGCTCACGCCTGGGTGACAAGTTTGAGAAGGTCATGGCTGAGCACGCGTCGCAGTTCGTCATTCCGATTCCGCCAGGCGATGCGCTGACGACAATCGCCGCCGACGCCGTCGTCGATCTGGCGGAGGCTTTCGGCCGCGACGCCCCGCTGACCGTCGAAATCGGTCCAGGTTCAGGAGAACAAACCATTGCCAATGCGCTTGCTCATCCGGATCGGAATTATCTTGCGGTCGAAGCATGGGCGCCAGGTGTCGCACGTTGCGTGAATGCGGCGCAGCGCGAAGGATCACACAACGTGCGCATCATTGAAGTGGATGCTGCACAAGCACTGCCAATTCTCTTCCGCACCGACGTCGAAGCACCGAATCGGCGCGCCGACGAAGTGTGGAGTTTTTTCCCTGATCCATGGCGTAAGAAGAAGCATTTCAAGCGTCGCATTGTGAAAGCGTCATTCGCGCGAACTATCGCTGGCGTCCTCGCAGAGGGCGGCGTGTGGAGGCTCGCAACTGATTGGGATTCCTATGCATGGCAGATGCGCGACGTCGTCACGCAGGCACCAGAGTTTTCCAATCCCTATGCAGGTGAGCGTGTTGATCCTGCTGACGAAGGCCAGTTTGAGGGTGGTTTTGCTCCGCGTTTCGAGCAGCGCGTGATGACTCGTTTTGAGCAGCGTGGTATCGACGCTGGGCGCACGATTCACGACCTCGCTGTGGTCCGTGTTCCTGGAGATTTCCCTCTTCCGGTTGGCCGTGATGTGCCGACGGAGGCGTTCTAGTGGCGCAGCTGCCTGATGGCATTCCCGCTCCACGTGACGGTCACCTTGCACAACCGGACGTGTCGAGCGGGTTTGCTGCCTACGTTCACATCCCTTTTTGCGCAGTTCGCTGTGGCTACTGTGACTTCAATACATACACAAATCTTGAGTTTGGCCCCGGAGCTTCTGCGCGCGATTACCATGAAACTCTTGCCCGAGAGATTGAACTCTCCGCGCAGGTTCTTTCCCAGCCAGGTCAGCTCACGAGCATTTTCTTTGGGGGAGGAACCCCCACGTTGCTTCCTGCTCACAATTTGGCGACGACGCTTTGCCGGTTGCGTGATACGTTCGGAATTGTCGCTAACGCGGAAGTCACGACGGAAGCGAACCCGGAAACTTTGACGTTCGATAGCTTAGCGCTCCTTCGAGACGCAGGATTCACGCGTGTGTCGTTTGGGATGCAGTCTGCCGTTGAGGGTGTCCTGAAAGTCCTTGATCGCGTTCATACTCCAGGTCAAGTGGACAACGCTGTGTCCTGGGCGCGCGAACTCAAAATGGAGCACTCGGTCGATCTGATTTATGGTGCGCCGGGTGAATCGATGGATGATTGGCGGGCGTCTCTTGAGCAAGCAATTGCTCTTGATCCTCCCCATATCTCAGCGTACGGACTGACAATTGAGCCAGGGACGAAGATGGGTGCCCAGGTGCGCAGGGGAGAGATTCCTCCCCCGGATCCTGACATCATGGCTGATAAATACCTGATGGCTGAAGACCTTCTATCAGCTGCGGGCTATGAGTGGTACGAAGTATCAAATTGGGCGAAACCTGGACATCATTCCCGTCATAACGTGGCCTACTGGCAAGGGGCAAATTGGTGGGGGTACGGGCCTGGTGCTCACAGCCACGTCAACGGCACCCGCTGGTGGAACGTTAAGCATCCCGTTCAATATGCAGCTGCGCTTGCTGATGGTCGCTCTCCAGCTGCTGCACGTGAGATTCTGAGTGCTGATGAACAGCGAGAAGAGCATATTATGCTCGGTATCCGACTCCGCCAAGGCATCGCGGTTCCACAGGATACGCCCACACACGTCGTCGCGGGTTTTATTGCGGATGAACTGGTTGACCCTGCTATGGCGATGAGCGGCCGTCTTGTCTTGACGCCGAAAGGACGGCTTCTCGCTGACACAGTGATTCGGGCGCTGTGGTGAATTGTTGCCCTGCGCTTGCGCTGATAATGTTCTTGCCATGAGCTTCAATGATGTTGCAGTGTATTCGGTGACCGGCGGGTTTTTCCTGCTCGTCCTGGCTGGCCTGATCTATTCCTTCGTCGGGAAGAAGAAGGGCTATTGGGATGAGCGCTCCCGAGTGCGTGGCGAGTTGCGCCAGCGCGGGTGGAAAAGCCTCGAAACGGTCTCCAGTATTGCCAAGCACTTCGCTGTGAGCGACCGATACAGTCAGTTGGATCGTGCGCTGACTCCCGATATTCCTGGGCTGATGGTTGTTGAAGGCAAAAGTGGCGAAGTCGAGTGGAAGACTGCCGTCACTATTTCTCCCGACGACGGTGCGCATCTTCTTGTGTGTGGCAACCTGGCACAGTTGAAAGACGGCTCAGTCGGTTCGATGCCAGAAGTACGTCTTGATCGTTTAGACGATGGGTTTGCAGTGTTTTCATCGCATGGGCAGGCTTCATGGAAAGCTGATGGAAAGACACAAGGTGATATTCCATCGTTTGTGAACCACGATCTGCTCGATTGCCTCTACCGATGGACAGATGCGGAAGCAGTACACTTTGCTGGCGAACAAGTCACTGCTCGACTGACTTCGCAAGCCTCCCAGCGTGACCTTGTTGAACTCGTTGACGAGTCGTCGCGCAAAATTGGTACGATAATCGGTTTGCTTGGCCCTACTGCCTGGGCCTAGAGTTATTCACCTTCGGTAACGAAGTCGATCAATTCTTCCATTCTGCCCACAAGAGCGGGGGAGAGATCAGTATATGAGTGAACTGAGTCAAGGATTCGTTTCCACCCCAAGCCGATATCTTCTTTCGTCTCGTGTGGCCACCCTAGCCGTGTCAGCGTGCCGATTTTGATGTCCTCGGTACGTGGGACATCAGGCCACTGGCGGATTCCGACGACGCAGGGTTTCACTGCCTGCCAGACATCAACATAGGGGTGTCCAAGGACCAGCACTCCGGGCAGCTGCGTTGCCTGCTGTGCGATACGCGATTCCTTTGATCCGGGTACAAGATGATCAAGCAGGACCCCAGCGCGGTGGCGATCGCTCGGCTCGAATGCCTTCAGCACGTCAAGGAGGTGATCGGCGCCGAACAATTCCTCGACCATAATTCCGACATAAGCGAGATCTTCGCCCCAAATTTTGGCAACAAGTTCGGCGTCGTGCTTTCCCTCGACCCAAATTCGACTAGGACGTGCAACGCGCGCTGTGTGAGCAACAGCGCGCGAACCTGAAGCAGTGATGTGCGCCCCGGCCACCGTCTTGAGCCCCGACGTCGGCGTCTTGGGTATGGGCGGGATGAGTGTGACAGCAGTGCCATCAATCCAGAAACCTGGGCCAACGAAAAACGACCGGCGTTTTAAAAAACGATCTTCGAGCTCCATTTGCCATTTGCCGGCGATTTTCGAAACTTTCATCACTTCGCCAACATAACCAGAAGACGGATCTTCTATGAGCATACCGACTTCGACTTCAACTTCGCGAGCTCGCGGATTGCGTGAAAAGTTCGCCAACACATCATTTGAGTAACGCACGCGCCCAAGGATAATGCACGCGCAGGGCTGAATTTGAGATATGTACGTCGGCAAGTTGCGGCGTAGAATTAGCACTCGGACAGAGTAAGTGCCAGGGAGGTGAATGATGGCGGATCGCAAATCGATTGTTCTCAAGGCAATTGTCGAAGACTACGTAGCCACTCGTGAACCTGTTGGCTCCAAAGCCGTGGTAGAACGCCATAAATTGGGCGTGTCTCCAGCAACCGTGCGTAACGATATGGCCCAACTTGAGGAAGCAGGCTTAATCGTGCAACCGCACACGTCGGCAGGGCGCATTCCAACGGACGCTGGATATCGCGCTTTCGTTAACTCCATTGCCAAGGTGAAGCCGCTGGGAAAAGCGCAGCGCGCAGCAATTAATGAGATGCTCACCGGAGCAGTTGATCTTGATGATGTTCTCGAACGTACTGTTCGTCTGCTGGCACAATTCACGCATCAAGTAGCGGTGGTGCAATACCCATCACTGACACGAGTTTCGTTGCGACATGTTGAGTTATTGTTTCTTGCTCCACGGGTGATCCTCGTGGTCATCATCACGGATGCGGGGCGAGTGGAACAGCGTACATTGACATCCGAATCTTTCCACACTGAGATTGAGCTGCGTCAGATTGCTCACGCGCTGAATGAAACCTGCGTGGGCGCCTCCGTCGAGAATCTCAACTTCAGTGGGCTCGCTGCACAGGAATTGCTTCCAGTTTCGCTTCGACCACTGGCAGCATTGGTCACCGAAACGATCGATGCGACATTGCGCACCGACGTCGAAGAGCGTGTTTTGGTAGCTGGCACGGGTAATCTTACCCGCTACGGTATTGACCCAGCAGAAATCGCTCCCGTTCTTGACAAACTTGAAGAACAAGTGGTTCTTCTTCGCCTGCTGGCGCATCAAGTCGGCGGGCTTGGCGTGCGCATCGGCGAAGAAAACGGTGAAGATCTTGGAGAGACATCTGTTGTCTCTACTGATTATTCGGGAGGACACGCTGGGGCAGTTGCACGTCTCGGTGTAGTTGGCCCAACTCGAATGGACTATCCGGGCGCAATGAGCTCGGTTTATGCGGTTGCCCAGTACCTGTCCGATATCCTGGGGCAATCTGGCGAGGACTAAAGGAAGGAACACGTGGCAGATTATTACGAGGTTCTCGGTGTTTCGCGCGACGCGAGCCCGGAGGAAATCAAGAAGGCATACCGCAAGCTTGCTCGCAAGTTGCACCCCGACGTCGCCGGGCCTGAGGGAGCAGACCAGTTCAAGGAAGTGACCGAGGCTTACGACGTTTTGGGTAACGAGGAGAAGCGCAAGATGTACGACATGGGCGGAGCAGATGCGCTACGCTCAGGCGGCGGTTTCCCTTCAGATGGCGGATTCGGTTTTGAAGATATTTTCAATTCGTTCTTTGCAGGACCGATGGGCGCGAGCCGTGGGCCGGCTTCACGAGCTCGCAAGGGTGGTGACACCCTCGTCGACCTCGAAATTACCTTGCAGGACGTCGTGTTCGGCGCCGATCATCAATTCACCTACGATGCGATGATTGAGTGTCATACATGCCACGGGACGATGAGCGAGCCAGGTTTTGATCCCGAAACATGTTCGCAGTGTGGAGGCAGCGGCTCAATTCAAAAGGTCACCCAATCCTTCCTAGGGCAGATGGTTACCCAAGCGGCTTGCCCAACCTGCCGCGGATACGGAACGGTGATCACGCATCCATGCCATGAATGTGCCGGAGAGGGACGTGTCTCGGCCTCGCGCACCACCACCGTTAAAATCCCAGCTGGAGTGGATAACGGGATGCAGATTCGAATTGCTGGCATGGGCGACGCCGGTGTTGGTGGTGGGCCTGCAGGAGATCTTTTTGCTCAGGTGCGCGTTGCTCCTCATGCGCTCTTCGAACGACGCGGTGACGATCTACTGACCACGATTGACATTCCCATGACCTCAGCGGCCCTCGGCACTGATGTAACGATTGAGACGTTTGACGGTGACAAATCGATCACGATTGAGCCGGGGACCCAAGCAGGAAAAGTTATTTCATTGGCAGAGCTCGGCGTGGGACGTTTGCGCCGACGCGGTCGTGGGCGCTTGCTGATCACTGTTTCGGTGACGACGCCGACGCACCTCGACGAGGAACAACGCCAGCTTTTGACCACACTCGCCGAGTTGCGCGGTGAGGAGCGGACGAAGGTCGATGGTGGCACCGAGAATTCAACGGTATTCTCACGCCTTAAGGATAAGTTCGGAGGAAAGTGATGACTCGGCCCGTTTACGTTGACCCTTCACTCGTGACACTTGGGCGCGGCACAATGCTTTCATTGGAAGGCGAAGAGGCCCGACACGCGGTGACGGTTCGGCGTACGCATCCTGGCGAAGAGCTTGACATCGTCTCAGGGCGTGGTCTGCGCGTGCGAGTCGAGGTGACCGCTGTGTCGAAGACATCGCTGACGGGCAAAGTCATTGAGACGTTCGAAGAGGCACCTTCACACCCGCAGATTGTGTTAGTGCAGGCTCTTGCCAAAGGCGGACGGGACGAGCAAGCTGTTGAGACCGCCACGGAGTTCGGAGTTGATCATGTGATTCCGTGGGCATCAGATCGTGCAATCGTTTCCTGGTCGAATCCAGGAAAGGCCAAAAAAGGCAGTGCCAAATGGCAGGCAGTCGCAATGGCGGCTGCGAAACAATCACGCCGTTCCTGGGTACCCACGGTCGGTGCTCCTGTATCAACTAAAGAACTTGCTGAGTGGATACGCACTGAAAAATCGACAGGTGGACGTATCTTCATTTGTCACGAGTCGGCCACGGACACGCTCATATCAAAACTTTCTGACGGTACGTCGCTGGCAGGCGACGGCTCACCACGGATGACGGTCGTCGTCGGCCCTGAAGGCGGAATCAGCGACTTAGAGACCACTCTCCTTGCCGACGCAGGTGGGGAAGTAGTTCTGCTCGGCGAACACGTCCTTCGTTCAGCGACTGCGGGCCCGTGGGCAATTGCCGTATTACGCGCACGAGGAGGTAAATAATGGAGACTTTGAACCTGGTTGTACCGCCGTCCGTGCCAATGATCAATCTCCTTGGGCACGATGACGCCGTGTTGCGGACTCTTGAAAACGGACTCTCACCGGTGACATTCCACGTGCGCGGACATAAGATCACAATGAACGGCCCGGGTGAAGATGTCAGTCTTGCTGGGCGTTTGATGAGGGAACTCATTGCCGTGGTGGTCTCGGGCGAACATTTGACGACCGACGCGGTTGAACGTGCCATTTCGATCACGAAATCGGGGCTGGCACGGCCGACAGCACTGATGAGCGCCGATATTGTCACCGCTCATGGAAAAACGATTCGCCCAAAGACCCTTGGGCAGAAAGCCTATCTTGAGGCGATTGACGCACACGCCATTACTTTTGGCATTGGGCCGGCCGGCACTGGAAAAACGTACCTGGCTGTTGCCAAGGCGGTCGTGGCACTGATGAATAAAGACGTGAAACGAATTGTGCTGTCACGCCCGGTGGTTGAAGCGGGAGAATCGCTGGGATATTTACCCGGAAGCCTTAATGACAAGATCGATCCGTACATGCGGCCGCTCTATGATGCGCTTTACGGCATGCTCGATCCAGAAGCAATCGTGAAACTTCTTGCAGCGGGGACTATCGAAATTGCCCCACTGGCGTACATGCGTGGCAGAACTTTGACGGACGCATTCGTGATCTTGGACGAAGCTCAGAACACGACACCCGAGCAGATGAAAATGTTCCTGACTCGATTGGGCTTTGGCTCCACGATGGTCATTACTGGCGATTTGACGCAGGTAGACCTCCCTCGTAAAGCGACGTCGGGGCTTGTGCTTGCCCGACGGGTTTTGGCAGGAGTGGATAACGTAGCATTCTCAGATTTTGGTTCGGCGGACGTCGTCCGTAACCGGATCGTTGCCGATATTATTGACGCCTACACACGTTATGAAGAGGATGATTCATGATCGAAGTGAACGACGAATCGGGTTATACCCCGGCCCCAGATTTGGCAGAGATTGGTGCTCTTGCCACTTTCGTGCTCAACGAGATGCGTGTGCATCCACAAGCTGATCTCAATGTCATTATGATCGACGATGAAGCGATGTCAACCCTGCACAAGAAGTGGATGGATCTTGACGGGCCAACGGATGTGATGTCTTTTCCGATGGATGAGCTTCGCCCAGTGCCGCTTGGAGAAGAACCTAAGCCAGGAATGCTTGGAGATATTGTGGTCTCGCCATCGGTCGCCGCTGCTCAAGCCCTCAAAGGCGGTCACGCGACTCAAGAGGAGATCTTGCTTCTCGTGACGCATGGGATCTTGCATTTGCTGGGATATGACCACGCTGAGCCCGAAGAGAAGAAAGAAATGTTCACTCTTCAGCGCACGCTGTTATTGACATTCCTTGCCTCACGTCGCGACGATTTCCAGGACGGCGATATTGATCTCATCGCGCCGCCAGTAGAGTGATCAATATGAGTATCGAGTTTTCACTCTATGTTCTATTGGCGCTGGTTGCCCTTGCCTCATCTGTGTACACCATGCTCGTAGGAGCTGCGCTGACCCGTATTTCGCGCTCACAAGCCGCCCACGCTCAAAGTGAAGGGGCAAAATATATCCTGCGCATTGTTGAACAACGCCCTGCTGCGGTGTCGGCAGTCAATCTCATCTATGGCGTTCAAGTGGGAGTTTTTGCTGTTGCTTTAACTTTGGCTGTCCAATCTCTGACCTATACATATTGGGTCACTGCTGCGATTTGTGTGGGAAGTATTGTGGTGTTCTTCCCCCTTTTGCGTGTTCTTGTTCCATCCTCAATTGGACACCAACATCCGGTGGCGATTATTGCAGCCACTGAGCGTTTTTTGGCTATCGTGACATGGTTTACGGCGAAGTTTGTGCGCGAGCGTAAGCCTATTGATGAGATTGAACGCGAAGCATATGAAGAGAGCCAACGTACCGCGATGGTCGAACGCATGGCCGAATCGAAAGCAGTGGATGACGACGAGCGCTCTCTCCTCGCTTCCGTCTTCAAGCTCTCGAGCACGCGCGTTCGTGAAGTGATGGTGCCTCGTCCGGATATGATCACCATCGACAGCGAAGAGACATTGGACAAAGCAGTGTCCCTCTTTGTCCGGTCCGGTTTTTCACGAGTGCCAGTGGCGGGGGAATCGGTCGATGACCTTTTGGGAATTTTGTACCTCAAAGATGCCATCATGCGTATGCACGACGGCGAAATCGATCATGTATCGGTCACCGACGTCATGCGAACTCCTGTGTTCGTCCCCGAAACAATGATGGCGGACGATCTTCTCCACCAGATGCAATCTGATTCGAACCACATTGCACTCGTCGCAGATGAATACGGCGGAATTGCTGGCTTGGTCACGATTGAAGATCTCCTAGAAGAACTCGTCGGCGAAATGAACGATGAACACGATCGTGCTTTGCCAGAGCTTGAGCAGCTCAGCGAGGGAATATATCGTCTGCCTGCGCGTATGCCCATTACAGAGGTGGGTGAACTCTTCGGCCTCGAACTTATTGACGACGACGTCGATACAATTGGTGGTCTTCTCACGAAGGCACTTGGGCGGGTACCGATCTGGGGAAGTACAGTAGACGTTCAAGGGCTCCATCTGAAGGCAGATGGCTTCGAAGGCAGACGCAATCGACTTGCATGGGTGCGTGCGAACATAACGGAGGAAGAAAATGACTGAAGACTTTCGCGCAGGATTCGTCGCAATTGTTGGACGGCCGAATGCCGGCAAGTCTACACTCACCAATGCCATGGTCGGAGAGAAGATTGTCATCACGGCAAATCAACCCGAAACAACTCGACGTGCGGTCCGTGGAATTGTCCAGTGTCCAAGTGGACAACTGATTCTCGTTGATACACCTGGCCTTCACCGACCACGAACCCTTCTGGGAGAGCGCCTGAATGATATGGTTCGTGATTCTCTCGAAGACGTGGATGCCGTCGTGATGTGCCTTCCTGCGGATGAAAAGGTTGGCCCAGGAGATAAATATCTCCTTGGCGTCGTTGCTCATGCACAAGCGCCGATTTTCGCGGTGATCACCAAGGTTGACAAAGTGAGCAAGGATGTACTGGCTGCCAAGATCATCGAGATCTCACAACTGGGCGACTTCGAGGAGATCGTTCCTGTCAGCGCGGTCAAGAATGACCAAGTTGAGCTTCTGTCATCCCTGATTCTTGAGCGGATGCCAGTTTCTCCGCCGCTCTATCCCACTGATTCGGTCACTGATGCCTCCGATGAAGAGCGCATTGCGGATTTGATTCGCGAAGCGTCTCTCGAGGGCGTGCGCGACGAGCTGCCACACTCGATTGCTGTCATCATTGAGGAAATGGAAGAGAGGCCGGCACGCCGCGGAGATCACCGTCCGCCAATAGTGGACATTCATGCCTCAATTTTTGTCGAACGAGATTCGCAGAAGGGAATTGTCATTGGACGTGGGGGAAGCCGCCTGCGCTCAGTAGGTTCTGCTGCTCGTGCTGAAATTGAGCAGCTGTTGGGACGTCAGGTTTTCCTCTCTTTGCGTGTCAAAGTGGCGCGTGATTGGCAGCGTGACCCCAAACAACTGGGCAAGCTCGGTTTTTAGGGGGCTTTCGGAGCACCTAACTGCGGTGACATAATAGTTCGGTGAAAACTTACCGTGTCCATGCGATTGTGCTTCGCCACCAAGATTTAGGCGAAGCCGATCGCATCGTCACATTATTTACGCGTGAGCGAGGGATCACGCGTGCGGTCGCAAAAGGCGTTCGCCGCACAAAATCTCGATTTGGAGCGCGGCTTGAGCCGTTTTCCCTCGTCGATCTTCAACTCTACGAAGGGCGTAGCCTGGATGTTGTGACGCAGGCGGAATCTATTCGTCAGTTTGGTCGCCACATTGTCTCCTCCTATGCGGCGTATACATCAGCCTGTGCGATGGTGGAGCTCACCGAGAAACTTTTGCCTGCCGAAGGTGAGCCTGATGGTGAGTTGTTTCGACTTCTTCACGGTGCGCTAGCGGCTCTTGCTGAAGGTAGCCGAGCTGCAGATCTCTTGATGAATTCTTACATTGTCCGTGCGTTGGCTCATGCTGGGTGGGAACTGGCGATCTTTGAGTGTGCCAAGTGTGGGGTTGAAGGGCCACACGAAGCCTTCAACGTTTATGCTGGTGGAGCCGTATGTGACGATTGTCGGCCACCGGGATCTGCAACTCCCTCGGTGGAAACGTGGCAGTTATTGGCAGCACTGAGCGTCGGTGATTGGAAGATTGCGATAACTGCGAGCCCTATGGCACGTCGATCAGTTGCGGGGTTAATTGCCGCGTATGCGCAATACCAGGTGGAACGGTCAGTTCGTTCACTGAAGTTGGCAAACGGGTAAGCTGGTTTCATGATCAAACCACCTCCTCACCCCTCCGGGGCGACACCGCCGACAGTTAATGCTCCTGAGCATGTTGCCATCGTGATGGACGGCAATGGGCGCTGGGCGAATGCTCGCGGTTTACCACGCACAGAAGGGCATCGCGCTGGGGAACTCTCGCTCATGGATACGATTGCTGGTTGCCTTGAAGCAGGCGTAAAGGTGCTCTCTGTTTATGCGTTTTCGACTGAGAATTGGAAGCGTTCGCCACGTGAAGTGGCGTTTTTAATGAACTATTCGCGTGATGTCATCCGCTCGCGCCGTAGTGAACTCAATGACTGGGGCGTGAAAGTGGTGTGGTCAGGTCGCGTGCCACGACTGTGGAAATCAGTGATCAGTGAACTTCAAGCCGCCGAAGAAGTGACCGCATCAAACTCAGCGATGGTACTTAACTTCTGCTGTAACTACGGCGGTCGCGCTGAGATCGCCGACGCCGCAGCGCGGCTAGCTGCGGACGTTGAAGCGGGGGCGGTGCGAGTGAAAGACATTGATCCCAATGTCCTGAGTAGGTATATGTATCAGCCTGATCTGCCCGACGTTGATCTGTTTATTCGCAGTGGTGGTGAACAACGAACGTCGAACTTCATGCTCTGGCAGTCCCCGTATGCTGAATTCATGTTCGTTCCCGAACCCTGGCCCGAGTTTGACCGGCGGGTATTGTGGCGTTGTATTGAGCAGTTTGCTGGACGTGAGCGACGTTTTGGCAGTGCGATGGATCAAGTTGTGCAGTAAATACGAGTGCTGAGATAGGGGAGGGCTTACGGCCCCTATCTCAGCACTCAATGCTAAGCCACTGGAGAGCCGACGAGATACCCGACTCCATAGGTCACCCACATTGCTGCGTTACCCCACAAGATATTGCGGATAATCGCTGGCATAATCGGGGCATCGCCAAGTGACGCTGAGACTGCGCCAGTGATGGCAAGAGCGATCGACACAGCGATCACCGTCGTCGCCACGGAGAACGACGCAGGGGAGAGCAAAATTGCGGCCATGGGGATGATCGAACCGACGACGAACGCCAACATCGAGGCAAGAGCCGCGTGCCACGGGTTCGTCAGTTCATCAGCGGCGAGCCCGAATTCATAGTGGGCGTGAGCTTCATACGGATCGCGGGCAGAAAATTCGCGCGCGATGTTGGCTGCCATCGGCTTGGAGATTCCACGTCCAGCGATCATGCCAGCCAACTTACGCTGTGCCCCTGCTGGGTCGGAATCGATAAATACACGTTGGCGTGCGATCGCTGCGCGTTCAGAATCACGCTGTGTCGATACTGAAACATACTCTCCTGCAGCCATCGATAACGCGCCAGCGCCAACGCCAGCGATCCCAGCAGCAAGTAGCGCATGGCCGCTCAGCGAAGCGCCCGAGACACCCGTAACCAACCCGGCGATCGAGACAATTCCGTCGTTTGCACCTAATACGCCAGCGCGGAGCCAATTAAGTTTTCCGCCGATGGAACGCGGTTCGATGACCGGGAAATCGGTCTCGGACGTGGCGGGGATATCTTCCACGAAAAGTGGTTGATCGAGGACTGCCATAGGTATTCTCCTTTGTTCTGCCTCGAATGTACGTCTGATTGGTGAATCCAACCAGCAAGGGAAGCCTTACGTTATTTTGAATAAATCAAGTTTCTTAGGATGTCCAAAGTTCACCGAAAAATCGCAACTAGCCTCGTAAAGTCGCAAGTGAAAACGGGGTGCGTTAGGCTGAGGGGACGAAAATTGCGTGGAAGAAGAGGCTAATGAAACGTTGCGTAATTCTCACCCCGTTCGCTGAAAAAGAGATTGTTGCCGCGGTGCTTGCGATGCGTGGTGTTGCCGCCTATGTGATTCCATCAGACGCAGGCGTGCTCGTTGCGCTCGATGAAGCAACGAAGGAATTTCACGACTGGGACATCTCTGAACTTCTGGGAGAATCTGAAGAAGAAGAGAAAGAGCCGACGCCGGCTGAGTATGCGGCTGGCGCGTTATCGGCACTGACCGACTATGGTGTCGTCGTCATGGAAGCGACCCTCGCAGACGACGTCGGATCGGAGCCAGGTGTATCAGGAATCGTCAAAGCTCACCGCGTTCGATCTGGTGAACGGGGAGAAGATTTGCACGCTGGGCAGCTCATCAACGCATTGCCAGACGAGATCGAAGATTTGTTGATTGTAGAGGATCTCACTTCCTTACCGGGTGCGATGAATACCTCTGATTTAAGCCCACAAGATCTTCAGGCAATGGTGAACAAACTTGGCCGAACTGATTCGTGAAAGGAGTGAGATGGCGATCCCTCGAGACCTCACAGGGAGTAATCCCTTTGCTGGAGATGATGGTTCGATTGAACCAGCCCTTGCGTATGCATTGACGCAACCTGAGGAACTCCGGGCAAAAGCCGTGGTGAGTGCGCTCGGCCGTGTCTTGGTGCCCGTTGTTCCGCATCCGCATCCTGGCCGTGATGCCGACGGTGGTGTGGTTGAGCACGAGAAGGTGGTTGCCAATGCCTGTGGTACAGACGATGATTCCCTCGTGAAGATTCCATTTCCAGGTGGCCGTGATTCGCTCGTTGTTTTTTCCTCGGCTCAGGCGATGGCGGCCTGGAATCCGCAGGCCCGTCCCGTGCCAGCGAATATTATGACCGTCGCTTCGGAGGCGCTTCGTCTCGAAATTGGTCTGATTTCGCTTGACCCGGGTCTTCCCAGCCAAATGTTGATTGGGCGTAGTGCTGTTGTTGCGCTGGCGACGCGTACACCATGGCGAGCTCCCTGGGAAGACTCGCACCTCGCAGGCATTCTCAACGATGGCCTGGGTGATGACGCACGTGTTCGTCTCATCCCTGGCATAGATGGCACGGCGGTCATCGAACTCGTTGTAGAGAACGCAGACAAGCACGGGGTACTCGTTCTCATTGCTGCGCTCACGTCGTTGATCGAGAGTGATGAGTACCTCAAGGCGCGTCTCGACGCCGTCGAGATTCGGCCGGTGCTCAGTTAGCGTGTGCAACGTCACCTGGTGGCCCAGCCTCCGCCAGATGGAGCGCACGAGGCGCTAGTGCTAGACTACATATGACCGACCGGCAGATTGCCGGAACGCAAGCGGAGCAATCCCACCTGGATCCCTCAGGGATCGGGTTTCACAAAACGGTTTTATTTGCCGTTGCCCTTGTGAACTCCGTGCGCATTTGGAACGGAGCAGAGGAGCAATCATTAACGAGCCAAGAGTCAACGATCGTATTCGCGTCCGCGAGGTCCGCCTTGTCGGTCCTGCGGGTGAGCAGGTCGGAGTGGTTCGCGTCGAAGACGCGCTGCGTCTGGCAAGCGAAGCGAACCTCGATCTAGTTGAGGTGGCGCCGAACGCTAATCCTCCCGTCGCAAAGCTGATGGATTACGGTAAGTACAAATACGAAGCCGCCCAGAAAGCTCGCGATGCCCGCCGTAACCAGGCGAATACTCAGATTAAAGAAATTCGTCTGGGCCTGAAGATCGACTCGCACGATTATGAGACCAAGCTTAAGCACGCCAACAAGTTCCTTGATGGTGGCGATAAGGTGAAGGTCCAGCTGCGATTCCGTGGCCGCGAGCAGTCGCGTCCCGAGGTTGGCCTGAAGCTGATGCAGAAGGTCGCTGAGGATCTCAAGGACAATTCCACATTGGAATCGGCGCCGCGTGTTGATGGTCGCAATATGGTGATGGTGCTGGCGCCGCTGAAGAAGAAGTCTGAAGCGAAGTCTGACCAACGCCGCCGTCGCGAAGCTGAGCGTGATCATCGCAAAGCGGAAGAAGCACGTCGTACCGAAAAGAATGCGCAGCGAGTCGCCGCTAAGAGCGAATCGGACGAGAAGTAGAAACTAATCCCCTCAGGGATTCGAAAAGAAGGGGCACATCATGCCAAAGATGAAGACTCACTCGGGTACCAAGAAGCGTATCCGCGTTACCGGTAAGGGCAAGCTCATGCGTGAGCAGGCTGGCAAGCGCCACCTCCTTGAGCACAAGTCCTCCCGCCGTACGCGCCGCCTGTCCTCGGATCAGCCGGTTGCGCGCGCGGACGTCAAGATGATGAAGAAGCTGCTCGGCCGCTGAAGGTAAAAGGAGAAATAGACTATGGCACGCGTAAAGAACGCCGTTAACGCTAAGAAGAAGCGTCGTACAACCCTCGACCGCGCCTCGGGCTACCGCGGTCAGCGCTCTCGCCTTTACCGTAAGGCCAAGGAGCAGGTCACACATTCGTTCGTGTACAACTACCGTGACCGCAAGGCTCGCAAGAACGAGTTCCGCAAGCTCTGGATCGCACGTATCAACGCTGGTGCTCGTGCCAACGGCATGACCTACAACCGACTCATCCAAGGTCTTCGTCTGGCTGAGCTAGAGATCGATCGCCGTATGCTCGCTGAGCTCGCCGTGAACGATCCGGCAGCATTTGCCGCTGTCGTTGAGAAGGCCCGCAAGGCTCTTCCGGCTGACGTAAACGCTCCAGTTGCCTGAAAACTGGCTTTTTAAAGGCGCGCACCTTATAAAAGTGCGCGCCTTTATTTTGTGTTGTATAGATGTCACCTCAATTAACGTCAACTATTGATGCCCGGTAGAATCGGGCTATGCGTAAAACGATGGATCGGATGACCGGTCAACTTAAGAAGGTTGTGGGTCTGTACTCGCGCTCGTCACGGCGTAAATGGGAACAGGCGGTGGTTGAAGGTCCACAGGCGGTTCGTGAAGTCCTCCGTTACTGTCCACAATTGATACGGGATGTGTATGTCACCCAAGCGGGTTTGGAGGCACACCCTGACATCGACTCCTTGCTTCGCTCGGTCGATCCTTTCACACATGTCTTGCCTCAAGACCTCTTTGAGCAAGTTACGCTTACCGCACAGGGCCTCCTCGCTGTCATCGAGATTCCTGATGAACTTGAGTTTGATGAACTCATGGCGCAATCCCCATCGCTCATTGTTTGCCCAGTCCAACTCTCTGATCCAGGAAATCTCGGGACGATCATTCGAAGCGCGGATGCTGCCGGTGCAGACGCTGTGATTCTCGGTGCAGGAAGCGTCGAGGCAACGAACCCAAAGGTCATTCGTTCCACTGCTGGTTCGGCTTTCCATCTGCCCATTCTCGAGGAAGAGGATGTGGCCAATGTTGTTGCGCGAGTCAAGTCCCAGGGTATGCAGGTCCTCCTCGCAGACGGGGGAGGCGACGTCGATTTAATCGATCTTCAGCAGGCTGCTGTCCTGGCAAGCGCCGAAGGAGTGGAACCCGCTGGCGTCGATCTACGTCGGCCCACCTTGTGGCTTGTCGGTAACGAAGCCCACGGTTTTACTTCTGACCAACGCGCTCTTGCCGACGCTGTAGTTTCTCTGCCTATGTGGGGAAACTCTGAGTCGCTCAATGTGGCGATGGCGACTACTCTCTGTCTTTATGCATCTGCGTCCGCTCAGCACCGATCCTCTGCGATGTCATGCGACCGCATAGGTCTACATAGCGATACAAAGTCGCTAGAATGAATGAGTATGCGCATTATCCGATTGCGAAAAGTGAAAGGTCACTATGGATCTCAGTCCGCTCGATGAGGCCGGAATCAACGCCGCAGTTGCTGCTGCCGAGGAAGCATTTGCAGCTGCGTCGTCATTAGAGGAGCTGAAGGCTGCGCGCCTGGCTCACTCTGGCGACAACGCGCCGATCACCGCCGCTAATATGCAAATCCGCAACCTCGACAAAGCAGATAAGCCCGTCGCAGGAAAGCTCATGGGAGGTGCGCGTAAGCAAATTCAAGCTGCGCTCTCGCAGGCGACCATTCGCCTCGAAGCGGAGGCTGAAGAAAAGATGCTTGCCGAAGAATCAGTAGATGTCACGATGCCGACTCGACGTGGCGCTCTTGGCGCTCGCCATCCGCTCACCGTTCTCGTGGAGGATATCAGTGATTTCTTCGTCGGCATGGGTTGGGAGATCGCTGAAGGCCCAGAACTTGAACACGAGTGGTTCAATTTTGATTCGTTGAACTTTGGGCCTGATCATCCGGCACGGCAGATGCAAGATACCTTCTACATTGCCGGTGCCCAAGAAGTGGGACGCGATGAGATCGATGAGGCCCATGGCCTCGTCCTGCGTACACACACCTCACCAGTACAGTCACACGTCATGCTCGATCGTGGGGTTCCGCTCTACATTGCCTGCCCAGGGAAGGTGTTCCGTACGGACGCTCTGGATTCGACTCACACTCCGGTGTTCCATCAGGTTGAAGGCCTTGCTGTCGATAAAGGTTTAACCATGGAGCATTTGAAGGGAACACTCGATCACTTCGCCCGGTCAATGTTTGGCCCTGAGGCAAAGACGCGCCTGCGCCCGTCGTATTTCCCCTTCACCGAGCCTAGTGCAGAAATGGATCTGTGGTTCCCCCAAAAGAAGGGTGGCCCGGGCTGGATCGAATGGGGAGGTTGTGGAATGGTCAACCCCGAAGTATTGCGAAATTCAGGTATTGATCCTGAGGTCTACACTGGTTTTGCATTCGGTATGGGCATTGAGCGAACTCTTATGCTCCGTCACGGAATTGCTGATATGCGTGACATGGTCGAAGGCGACGTACGTTTCTCGGCTCAATTCGGCACGACAGGAAGAGGTAACTGACTATGCCATTCGTTCCCATTGACTGGTTAAAAGAGCACGTTGAGATTCCTGCTGGTTTGACTGCTGAGCAACTTGCCGCTGACCTGGTTAAGGTCGGCTTGGAGGAAGAAGAAATCCACCGTAGCGACGTGACGGGGCCGATCGTCGTCGGCAAAGTCCTGACGTTAGTCAAAGAAGAGCAGAAAAACGGCAAGCTGATCAACTACTGCCGTGTCGACGTCGGCAAATACAACGACGAACCTGGTACGGGTAAAGAGCCGGTTGATTTCCCGTCGAAAGGCATCATCTGCGGTGCTCATAACTTCGTTGAAGGTGACTATGTCGTCGTATCGCTACCAGGCGCCGTACTTCCAGGAGATTTTGCGATCGCTGCACGCAAGACGTACGGGCATATTTCAGATGGGATGATCTGCTCTGCCACTGAACTCGGACTTGCACCAGAAAGCGACGGCATCATTGTCCTTGCCCATGATGGCGATGCTGAGATGATCGCTCAGATTCCGGCTCCAGGCGAAGATGTGTTGGGATATCTCGGACTGGACAGCGAAGTTCTGGAAATTAACGTCACACCCGATCGTGGCTATTGCTTCTCGATGCGTGGTGTTGCTCGCGAGTTCTCCCATTCCACCGGTGCGCGTTTTGTTGATCCGGGCCTCGAAGAGAATTGTGACGTTCCGTTAGCTCCATTCAACAACGCTGGTGTCGCCGTTGAAATCCACGATGACGCTCCTATTCATGACGTGCCAGGTGCTGATCGCTTTGTGACGCGTATCGTGCGTGGTGTGAATCCAAACGCCTCGTCGCCGAAGTGGATGCAGGAGCGTCTGGCACAGGCAGGAATGCGTCCGATTTCCTTGGCTGTTGATGCCACAAACTATGTGATGCTTGATCTTGGGCAGCCACTTCACGCCTATGATCTGGACAAGGTCGTGGCTCCTCTTGTTGTCCGACGTGCTCAGGAGGGCGAAAAGCTGACGACGCTCGACGATGTTGAGCGAACACTTGATCCAGAAGATCTTGTCATCGCAGATTCAGCAGGTGGCCACGGAGCGCGAGTCATCGGTTTGGCCGGTGTGATGGGTGGCGGCGCCACTGAAATCTCTGAATCAACTACTGATGTTCTCATTGAAGCTGCTCACTTCGATGCGGTGTCGATTGCACGAGCGGCTCGTCGTCACCGACTTCCATCCGAGGCATCCAAGAGGTTTGAGCGTGGTGTTGATCCTCTGATCACAGCGGTTGCAGCCCAACGTGTGGCCGAAATTTTGGTTGAATTCGGCGGCGGGTATATTGATGAAGCCAACTTTGAGTTCAATCAGGTGTCGTTGCCGTCGGCGCAGACGTTCAATACCGCTGAAACTGCGCGCTTGGTGGGATTGAAGCCGTCAGTTGAACAGACGGTGGGCATTCTTCGTCAAATTGGCGCTACTGTCGAGGTGCTCGAGAAGGACGGAGAAAATAGCCTATTGTCTGTGACGCCGCCAACCTGGCGTCCAGACCTCGTTGGCCCTGCACACTACGTTGAGGAAATTGCCCGACTCATTGGATACGACAAGATTGAGTCGAAGATTCCGCATGCTCCGGCTGGACGCGGCCTGACTGTGATGCAACGTCAACGACGAGATCTCGCTCGCACCTTTGCTGAACAGGGCTGGACGCAGGTTCTGAGCTATCCATTCGTGTCGGCCGCATCCTTTGACATGCAACAAATTGAGAACGATGACCCTCGACGTCGTGCGATTCGGTTGGCTAATCCGTTACAAGAGGACGCGCCATATATGCGCACCTCGATTCTTTCATCGCTCTTGGCGACTGCGAAGATGAACGTTGCACGTGGTAACCCGCATGTCGCGATTTTCGAGACTTCGCTTGTGACGTTGCCAGGTAAGATGGTGAACATTGACAACCCAGGGGCTGGTCGTCGCCCGTCGGACGATGTTTTGAGCCAACTCCACGAAGCGATTCCATCGCAGCCATTCCACATTGCTGGAGTGGCAACTCCTCACGTCACTGCGTCTGTTTTTGGCTTCGAACAACAAATTTGGGACTGGCGAGATGCTATCGAGGCTCTCAAAGTTGCTGCACGTAGTGTTGGCGTTGAAGCAAAAGTTGAAAAGGCTCAGTATGCGCCGTTCCATCCGGGGCGAACTGGTGCGCTGACCGTAGCCGGGACCATCATTGGCTACGCAGGAGAGCTTGCCCCGAAGGTCGCTCAGGCGTTCGATCTGCCCAAGCGTTCCATCGCATTCGAATTCAATGCTGATGCCCTCATGGAAGCCCGCGGTGGGCAGCCCATTCAGGTAGCTCCTGTCGCAACCTACCCATCGGCAAAGGAAGATATTGCTCTCGTTGTTGATGAAAAGTACACGATCGACGATGTCGCTACAGTAATTCGTGACGCGGTCGGAGACGTTTTGGAAGACCTTCACCTTTTCGATATTTATCGTGGAGATCAAGTGGAGGATGGTAAGAAATCTTTGGCATTTGCGCTGCGCTTCCGCTCGGCAGATCACACATTGTCGGCTGAGGAAACAGCTGGCTTGCGCCATAAGATCGTCAAACGTACTCGTTCAAAGCTGGGAGCACAGCTTCGTGGCTGAGCATGGAGGACCGCAATCTCAGGTCATTTTGTTGACTGGTGCTTCACGTGGTATCGGGGCAGTGATCGCGCAGGCGATTGCTGCCCCGGGCCGCACACTATTATTGGTTGCCAGATCGCAGACCGCTCTTCAGAAGCAGGCCACAATATGTCAAGATTTGGGCGCGAGTGTTTATACTTACGCAGCTGAACTCGGCGACGTTGATTCCATTAATGAATTGGTTGCCCAGATTCGTTGCGATGGTTGTGTTCCAGATACGTTGATCAATAACGCAGGCGTGATGGGGGCTGAAGTTTCCCCGTGGGACGATGACCCTCAGGCGTGGTGGCATGTGATGGAAGTCAATGTGCGGGCGCCGTATCTGCTTGCGCACGCGTTTGTCCCGGACATGCTTGAGGCTGGTTTTGGCAGGATCATTGATCTTTCTTCAGGCGCCGCGATATGGGATACACCCAATACTGTGGCCTATTATGTATCGAAGACAGCGCTTTTTCGTTTGGGCTCATCGTTACATGAGGCAGGACATACACGCGGACTGCGGGTTCTTGAAGTTGCACCAGGTGTTGTGAAAACTGATATGACTCGCGATGCTGATATGCATATTGGACGTACCGAGTGGAATGACGCTAGCGAGGTCGCGCAGATCATCGCCGCCGCCGTCGACGGAGATCTCGACGGGCTGTCTGGAGCACAAATTCGTGCTGGGACAGATACATTGGCGGACCTCAAGGAACGTTCGCTGTCCGGTATCGGACATGAGGATCGACGTTTGAGGATGACGGGATTTGACAATTGATTTTTGTTATTCACAACGGTAGTCGTTGTGCATTACAATTCTTCAAGTTTTATCTCTATTCAACATGGAAGAGGGGTTCATGCCGAACTCGGTCCCGAAAACCCGCACTGCACGTCAGGCAAAAATCGTTGACATCATTGAACATCATGCCGTGGCCTCACAAGCGGCACTGAGGTTGTTTCTCTCTGATATCGGTATTAACGTCACCCAGGCGACACTCTCGCGTGATTTGGAAGAACTTCGCGCCTACAAGGAATACAACGCAGAAGGCGTGCGCGTCTACAAGATCCCCGACGCTGTTGAGCTGAGCTTCGCCGACGCCGGCGCTCCAGGGCAGTTTGAGCGTTGGGCGAGCGAGTTGATGACAGGTGCAGTAGTGGCATTAAACCAGGTTGTTCTGCGAACAGTGCCTGGAGCAGCTCAACTTCTCGCATCAGCGATCGACCGTGCAGTCCTCGTCGGGGTGCTCGGATGTATTGCCGGTGACGATACGGTATTGGTCATTACCGATTCTCCTGAACATGCACAATCGCTGCGTGAAGAGTTGCTCAGACGTGTGGGGCGGTAAATCGCCTTTTATGAGAACCTAGGGCACAATAGTTGGGTGACCATAGAAAGGAAAGACCGTGACTGATGTCCTCGAAGAATTGCAATGGCGTGGGTTGATTGCTCAGCATACTGATTTTGGTGCGCTCAAAGAAGCGCTCGAATCAGGGCCGGTGACGTTCTATTGCGGTTTTGATCCGACGGCGCCATCACTCCACCATGGACATCTCGTCGCAGTGAAGCTTATGCGCCATCTCCAGCTTGCTGGCCACCATCCGCTTGTCCTTGTTGGGGGAGCGACAGGTCTGGTTGGTGACCCGCGTGCGAAAGGTGAGCGTACACTCAACGCCCGCAATGTTGTAGCTGGTTGGGCTGATGCACTCAAGGCACAACTTGAGACGCTTCTTGATTTTGATGGCGATAACCCTGCACGAACTGTGAATAACCTTGACTGGACCGAGGAAATGAGCGCGATTGATTTCTTGCGTGATCTCGGGAAGAACTTCCGTATGGGAACGATGTTGAATAAAGATATTGTTTCGCGTCGCCTTGAGTCCGACGAGGGGCTGTCCTACACAGAGTTTTCGTACCAGATACTTCAGGCGAATGATTACCTCGAATTGTTCCGACGCTACAACTGCACCCTCGAAGTCGGCGGAAACGATCAGTGGGGCAATATGGCGGGCGGAATGGATCTCATCCGAAAGGTTGAAGGTAAGTCAGTTCATGTTTTGACTAACCCGCTTATCACGAAATCTGATGGCACAAAGTTTGGCAAAACCGAAGGTGGTGCTGTGTGGCTTAACCCAGACATGCTTTCGCCTTACAAGTTCTACCAATTCTGGTTGAATACGGCCGATGATGACGTCATTCATATGCTCAAAGTGTTCACCTTCCTCTCCCGCGAAGAAATTGGCGATCTTGAGCGTGCGGTGGCTGAACAGCCTCAGGCTCGCCAGGCACAGAAAGTTTTGGCCGAGGAAGTGACTACCTGGGTTCATGGCGAACAGAATGCGAAGCGCGCTATTGCTGCCTCAGCAGTTCTCTTTGGAAAGGACGATCCAACCGGACTCGATGAGCGTACCCTGGCTGATGCAACTGCAGAATTGCCGCATACCCAAGCCGCACTTGGCGATGAACTGGTCGATGTGCTGGTGTCCCTCGGATTTGAAAAAGGCCGCGGTGCAGCACGTCGGACCATCGAATCGGGTGGAGCAAATATCAATAACACTAAGGTTGACGATGCCAATCGAACAATTGCCGAAGGTGATCTTCTCCCAGGCGGAATTATTTTGATCCGTAAGGGGCGAAAGAATCAGGCAGTAGTTCGGGTCGTACAGCAATAACCATCTTGCTACTCATCATCAAACGGTGGGGCTGGCTTATAAAAAGCCAGCCCCACCGTTGCTATTGCCGATGAGAACGAAGGTAAAACTATAAGAAAAATTGGATGTGACGAGCGACACTAAAAGATGATTTGACGGACGTCAAAAATCTGTCTAAAGTATTTTCCTGTTGCGAAGCGCGAAAGAAAAAACAACGAGAATAGATCGTTGAGATTCTTGAAGTGCAAAGCCGAAAATCGAGATTACGATTTGAAAGGTCTGCAACAATGGATTAAACTCTAATCCAGTCTCTGAAGGGAATTTCTTTTAAGGAATATCTCTGAAGTGAGTGTGTTGTTTGAGATCTCAATAGTGTGTCAGCTTTTTATGTCTGGCCTGGATTGAGCATTTTGTGTGTTTGGTTTGGGTTGGTTTTTGTTTGGTCTGGCTGGGCCTTTTGTGGGTTTGGTTGGGCTGTTTTTTATGCCAGTTTGTCTGGTTTTTTGGGGCCTGTTTGGGCTTTCTGGATTATTGATTGGGGCCGCATTTGTTTTGTGGTTTTGGTTTTTGTTTGGAGAGTTTGATCCTGGCTCAGGACGAACGCTGGCGGCGTGCTTAACACATGCAAGTCGAACGATGAAGCTGGGAGCTTGCTTTTGGTGGATTAGTGGCGAACGGGTGAGTAATACGTGAGTAACCTGCCCCCTTCTTTGGGATAAGCCTGGGAAACTGGGTCTAATACTGAATATTCTGCGTCTGCCGCATGGTGGGTGTTGGAAAGGGTTTTCTGGTGGGGGATGGGCTCGCGGCCTATCAGCTTGTTGGTGGGGTGATGGCCTACCAAGGCGTCGACGGGTAGCCGGCCTGAGAGGGTGACCGGCCACATTGGGACTGAGATACGGCCCAGACTCCTACGGGAGGCAGCAGTGGGGAATATTGCACAATGGACGCAAGTCTGATGCAGCGACGCCGCGTGGGGGATGAAGGCTTTCGGGTTGTAAACTCCTTTTAACACTGAAGAAGCGTGAGTGACGGTAGGTGTTGAATAAGCGCCGGCTAACTACGTGCCAGCAGCCGCGGTAATACGTAGGGCGCGAGCGTTGTCCGGAATTATTGGGCGTAAAGAGCTCGTAGGCGGTTTGTCGCGTCTGCTGTGAAAGATCGGGGCTTAACTCCGGGGCTGCAGTGGGTACGGGCAGACTAGAGTGCGGTAGGGGTAGCTGGAATTCCTGGTGTAGCGGTGGAATGCGCAGATATCAGGAGGAACACCGATGGCGAAGGCAGGTTACTGGGCCGTTACTGACGCTGAGGAGCGAAAGCATGGGGAGCGAACAGGATTAGATACCCTGGTAGTCCATGCCGTAAACGTTGGGCACTAGGTGTGGGGCCTTTTCCATGGGTTCTGCGCCGTAGCTAACGCATTAAGTGCCCCGCCTGGGGAGTACGGCCGCAAGGCTAAAACTCAAAGGAATTGACGGGGGCCCGCACAAGCGGCGGAGCATGCGGATTAATTCGATGCAACGCGAAGAACCTTACCAAGGCTTGACATGCACCGGGATCATGCAGAGATGTGTGAGTCTTCGGACTGGTGTACAGGTGGTGCATGGTTGTCGTCAGCTCGTGTCGTGAGATGTTGGGTTAAGTCCCGCAACGAGCGCAACCCTTGTCTTGTGTTGCCAGCACGTTATGGTGGGGACTCACGAGAGACTGCCGGGGTTAACTCGGAGGAAGGTGGGGATGACGTCAAATCATCATGCCCCTTATGTCTTGGGCTTCACGCATGCTACAATGGCTGGTACAGAGGGTTGCGATCCTGTGAGGGTGAGCGAATCCCTTAAAGCCAGTCTCAGTTCGGATTGGGGTCTGCAACTCGACCCCATGAAGTCGGAGTCGCTAGTAATCGCAGATCAGCAACGCTGCGGTGAATACGTTCTCGGGCCTTGTACACACCGCCCGTCACGTCACGAAAGTTGGTAACACCCGAAGCCCGTGGCCTAACCTTTTGGGGGGAGCGGTCGAAGGTGGGATTGGCGATTGGGACGAAGTCGTAACAAGGTAGCCGTACCGGAAGGTGCGGCTGGATCACCTCCTTTCTAAGGAGCCTTTTCTTCCTGTTTTTGTTGATGTTTGGGGAGAGCCTTCATGTTTTTGTGGGGGTTGGGTTTTCTAGTGGAATGGGAAGCTGGCATGCTGTTGGGTTCTGGGGTAACACCTGTGCTGCCTGTGATGATGATTGCCGTGTTGGTGGTTGTTGTTGTGGTGTTGGTGTGGTGGTTGAGAATTGTATAGTGGACGCGAGCATCTTTTGGTTTTTTGTAAGTGTTCAAGGGCGTTCGGTGGATGCCTTGGCACATGGAGCCGATGAAGGACGTTGTTGCCTGCGATAAGCCTCGGGGAGTTGGCGAACGAGCTGTGATCCGAGGGTGTCCGAATGGGGAAACCTGGCCAGAGTTGTTTCTGGTGACCGCTGCCTGAATGTATAGGGTAGTTGGGGGTAACTCGGGGAAGTGAAACATCTTAGTACCCGGAGGAAAAGATATTCTGTGAGTAGTGGCGAGCGAAAGCGGATGAGGTTAAACCGGTTGTGTGTGATAGCCGTCGGGTGTTGCATGATCGGGGTTGTGGGACCTGCTGGAGAGGACCGACGTTCTCTTGGCGAGTGAGAAACTGGTGGCATAGTCGAAGTTGTTGGGAAGCAATACCGTAGAGGGTGAGAGTCCTGTAGATGAAATGTTGCTGGCTCGTTGTGGTGTTCCCGAGTAGCACGGGGCTCGTGGAATCTCGTGTGAATCTGCCCAGACCACTGGGTAAGCCTAAATACTCTGTGTGACCGATAGTGGATAAGTACCGTGAGGGAATGGTGAAAAGTACCCCGGGAGGGGAGTGAAATAGTACCTGAAACCGGACGCTTACAATCCGTCAGAGCCTTCTTGGTGGGGGTGATGGCGTGCCTTTTGAAGAATGAGCCTGCGAGTTAGTGGCATGTAGCGAGGTTAACCCGTGTGGGGTAGCCGTAGCGAAAGCGAGTTTTAAAATGCGTTGTAGTTGCATGTTCTAGACCCGAAGCGGGGTGATCTACCCATGGCCAGTGTGAAGCACGTGTAAGAGCGTGTGGAGGCGCGAACCCACTTCAGTTGAAAATGGAGGGGATGAGCTGTGGGTAGGGGTGAAAGGCCAATCAAACTCCGTGATAGCTGGTTCTCCCCGAAATGCATTTAGGTGCAGCGTCGCGTGTTGCTTGGTGGAGGTAGAGCGACTGGATGGCTGATGGCCCTTACCCGGGTACTGACGTCAGCCAAACTCCGAATGCCATTAAGTTCAGCGCGGCAGTGAGACTGCGGGGGATAAGCTCCGTAGTCGAGAGGGAAACAGCCCAGACCGCCGGTTAAGGCCCCTAAGCGTGTGCTAAGTGGGAAAGGATGTGGAGTTGCTGTGACAACCAGGAGGTTGGCTTAGAAGCAGCCATCCTTGAAAGAGTGCGTAATAGCTCACTGGTCAAGTGATTCTGCGCCGACAATGTAGCGGGGCTAAGTACACCGCCGAAACCGTGGCAAACTTTTTTTGTTTGGGTAGGGGAGCGTCGTGCGTGAGGTGAAGCAGCACAGGTAACTGGTTGTGGATTTCGTACGAGTGAGAATGCAGGCATGAGTAGCGAATGACGGGTGGGAATCCCGTCCGCCGAATGACTAAGGGTTCCAGGGCCAGGTTGTTCCGCCCTGGGTTAGTCGGGTCCTAAGGCGAGGCCGACAGGCGTAGTCGATGGGCAACCGGTTGTTATTCCGGTACCGGCGAAGGACCGTCCAATGCTGAAGCTTGTGATACTAACCATCCGATCCGTGCTGGTCTCTTTCGGGAGTCTGGTGTTGGTGAGCGTGGGATCTGAACTTGTGTGTAGGTAAGCGTGTTAACAGGGGTGACGCAGAGTGGTAGCTTCCGCGTGGCTAATGGCTTGCCACGTTTAACAGTGCAGCCTGTTTCCTAGGTAAATCCGGGGGACGTGTAGGGTGAGGCTGGATGATGACCCATTATTTTTGGGGAAGTAGAGTGATCCTGTGCTGCCTAGAAAAGCCTCGACGCGAGGTCCGAGCCGCCCGTACCCTAAACCGACACAGGTAGTCGAGCAGAGTATGCTAAGGCGTTCGAGAGAATCGTGGTTAAGGAACTCGGCAAAATGCCCCCGTAACTTCGGAAGAAGGGGGGCCTGATCCTTGAAGCCTTTTTCTGGCTAGGGGTGATGGCCGCAGAAACCAGGGAGAAGCGACTGTTTATCAAAAACACAGGTCCGTGCGAACACGTAAGTGGATGTATACGGACTGACGCCTGCCCGGTGCTGGAAGGTTAAGAGGAACGGTGAGACATTTCGGTGTCGAGGCTGTGAATTTAAGCCCCAGTAAACGGCGGTGGTAACTATAACCATCCTAAGGTAGCGAAATTCCTTGTCGGGTAAGTTCCGACCTGCACGAATGGCGTAACGACTTCTCCACTGTCTCAACCGCGAACTCGGTGAAATTGCATTACGAGTAAAGATGCTCGTTACGCGCAGAAGGACGGAAAGACCCCGGGACCTTTACTATAGCTTGGTATTGGTGTTTGGTACGGCTTGTGTAGGATAGGTGGGAGACTGTGAAGCATGCACGCTAGTGTGTGTGGAGTCGTTGTTGAAATACCACTCTGGTTGTGCTGGATGTCTAACCTTGGACCATGATCTGGTTCAGGGACAGTGCCTGGTGGGTAGTTTAACTGGGGCGGTTGCCTCCTAAAATGTAACGGAGGCGCTCAAAGGTTCCCTCAGCCTGGTTGGTAATCAGGTGGCGAGTGTAAGTGTACAAGGGAGCTTGACTGTGAGACTGACAGGTCGAGCAGGTGCGAAAGCAGGAACTAGTGATCCGGCGGTGGCTTGTGGAAGCGCCGTCGCTCAACGGATAAAAGGTACCCCGGGGATAACAGGCTGATCCTGCCCAAGAGTTCATATCGACGGCATGGTTTGGCACCTCGATGTCGGCTCGTCGCATCCTGGGGCTGGAGTAGGTCCCAAGGGTTGGGCTGTTCGCCCATTAAAGCGGCACGCGAGCTGGGTTCAGAACGTCGTGAGACAGTTCGGTCCCTATCCTCTGCGCGCGTAGGAAACTTGAAAAGGGCTGTCCCTAGTACGAGAGGACCGGGATGGACGAACCTCTGGTGTGCCAGTTGTTCCGCCAGGAGCATGGCTGGTTGGCTACGTTCGGAAGGGATAACCGCTGAAAGCATCTAAGCGGGAAGCCTGCTTTAAGATAAGGTTTCCAGACACCCCTTTGTGGTGTGTGAGGTCCCCTAGAGATGATGGGGTTGATAGGCCAGACGTGGAAGCCCGGTAACGGGTGGAGCTGACTGGTACTAATGGCCAACCACCTACAAGTAAACAATGTTAATAATTGATTCTCGCGTCTTCTATACAATTCTGGACCACCAGACACACACACTCTTGGGGGTGTGTGGTGGTGTTAGTCCGCGTGTTTTGACGGTGGCGATAGCGGTAGGGATCCGCCCGGTCCCATTCCGAACCCGGAAGCTAAGCCTACCAGCGCTGATGGTACTGCACTCGTGAGGGTGTGGGAGAGTAAGACACTGCCGTCATTAAACTTCAGGGTGTGGCCCCCACACAAACCATTTCCTAGTCCTGGTAACAGGACCAGGAGGTTTGGGTGGGGGCCACACCCACACCCACACAAAATGTTTTCGGTGTAAATTTCTGCGCTATCGTTTATGTGAATTATTGCGGCGTGTTTTATCTTTTGCGTTGCCAGCGCTAGACTTATTTTGCACCTGTGATGCGCCTGTTTTCTGATTAACAATTGAACCGTGAGGTAAAAATGGCCAACCATTACGACAATAATGAACACTCATCCCGTCGCGAGCGGAGATCCTCTGGTTGGCATTCAGCGTCAGAACGTCGGGGCAATTCCCAACGTCAGTGGCGACGTAACGATTCTTCTGATTATCGATCAGAATCACGTCACAATGATCGTTCGGATCGTCGGGGTGGCTATCGTCGTCATGACCGTGATGATCGTCGTGATGGGTTCCGTCGGGATAATGATGATCGTGGTTTGCGCGGTGGAGAGCGTTCGGATCGCGGTTTTAGGCGTGATGATCGTGGCTATGGTCGTGATGACCGTCGGGGTGGCTATCGTCGTCATGACCGTGATGATCGACGCGACGACCGTTTTGAGTCGAAGTCGCAACGAGGTCAAGGGCGTGATCGGCGCGAGGATGCACAACTTTCCACTACGGAACTCGAAGTTCCAGCATCGATCACTCCTGAATCTCTCGACCCCACGGCATACCGTCGGCTGAACTCTCTCAACAATGAGAACGCGCATCGAGTTGCTCGTCATCTTGCCTATGCTGGAGAGATGATTGATATTGACCCTGAAGTTGCATATCAACATGCTAAGGCAGCGTTCATTACTGCAGCTCGTATCGATATTGTCCGCGAAGCTCTCGGTATCACAGCCTACATGACAGGGCGTTACGCAGAGGCGTTGCGTGAGTTACGTACGTATCGTCGTATGAGTGACGACTATCAGCACGTCCCGCTTGAAGCAGACTCTGAGCGCGGCATGGGCCGTCCGGAGAAAGCCCTTCGGTTCATCGAGGGTATCCCCATGAACCGGCTTGAGCCTGCAGCACAGGTAGAGTTGGCGTTCGTCGTTTCTGGAGCACGTGCCGAGACGGGCGATTCCGAAGGCGGACTTGCGGTCATGGAAAAACTGAAGATTACAAATCTTCCTCAAGAAGTCGCCGCACGCGCGAGTTTAATTAAGGCAGACCGCCTTGAGGAACTCGGACGAACTGAGGAAGCCGCCGAGCTGCGCGCAAAATATGCCGACGATGAGGCATCCGACGAAGTTGACGTTTACGACTTGAATGATGTCCTCGATGATATGAAGGATGAGGATCCTCATACTCCACTTGCCTCTGAAGAAGAGGATACGGACGATCTCGATTTCGCAGGAGATGATTTCGACGACGAGGATCTTGAGGATGCGCCGTTAGCGGACGAGGCTGTTGAAGAAGCTGTTTTCAACGATGATTCATCTGACGATGGTCTCAATGAAGATGAGCAGTGAGTGAGGTACATAACACGATGACACAACAGTACGCAGGACCAGCTCTCAACGATATTGCGGATTTGATGCTCACAGACCTTGACGGCGTGGCGTATCTTGGTCAACAAGCAGCGCCCTTTGCAGCTGAGGGGATTGCAGAGGCGAAAGAACACGGTGTTCATCCGGTTTATGTGACGAATAATTCGTCGCGTCCACCGGTAAAAGTCGCCGAGCACTTGACCGAACTCGGCATTCCAACGGCCCCTGAGGACGTTATTAATACCGCGATAACTGGTGTTATGCAAGTCAGTGAGCAGGTTCCGGCCGGATCGAAGGTGCTCGCCGTCGGCGGCGACGGCGTATTTGAAGCACTTCGGGAAGCGGGTTTCGATGTCGTCACGAGCGCTGATGATCATCCCGCGGCTGTTTTGCAAGGCTTTGCTGAGCATGTGAGCTGGGTTGAGCTCTCTGAGATCGTGCTGGCAATACGGCAGGGGGCTGTCTATGTTGCCACTAACTTGGATGCGACAATGCCTCGCGAACGCGGCGAAACAGTTGGCAATGGTTCGTTGGTCGCTGCAGTTGTTAATGCAACCGGTGTCACGCCATTGAGCGCCGGTAAGCCCGCACCAGATATGTATCAGTTAGCAGTGTCTCGCACCGGTTTGACTTCGCCAATCGCGATTGGTGATCGACTGGATACAGATACTGTTGGTGCGAATGCAGCAGGAATTATCTCAGTCCATGTGCTCACAGGAGTGTCGCAAGTTCGTGACGTCTTGCTTGCTGAGGAAAAGTCACGCCCGCGTGTACTTGCACGCGATCTTCGTGATCTTGGAATTGCGTTCAGCGAAGTAACCAAAGACGGCGAGAGTTGGGTCTGCGACGGCGCGTCGGCTCAGGTCGTTGATCAACGTGTGATTGTCGATGGTGAACCAATTGGAGTTTCCTTGACACATGAGCAATATCGCGCTGCAGCAAGTGCTGCATGGGATGCGCAAGATCAAGGAATCCATCTCGATCCGAATTTGATTCCTGGAGCTATTGCTGTCCGCTAATCTGTGGATAATCCCTGCGGGCGCTTTGCGCCCGCAGGGTACAATGGCGTCTGAGGAGGATTAATGAGTGAGGCAAAACCAGCGGTTGACCCGCGAATCAGACTTGAGATGCTGGAGACCAAGTCACGCGATCAACAAATTGCTGACCTTGAGGAGATCCATCGCGAGCTTTCTCATGAGTTAGTGAAGGCACAGATCTGATGGCAAAACTCATTCGTGTTGATGCTGAACTCGTTCGCCGTGGACTTGCCAAGTCACGTAAAGAAGCAGCAGAGCTCATCGGTGCAGGGCGAGTCTTTCTCGATAAAGCGGGTGTCTCGAAGCCTGCACGGCAAATGGATCCTGCTCAAGCGCTCGTGGTGAAAGAAAGCGTAGAGCCTTCCTATGCATCACGCGGTGCATACAAGTTGATTGGTGCTCTTGACTATCTGGGCGAAGACGGACCTCGTGTTGAAGGAGTGCGTGCGCTCGATGCAGGGGCATCCACTGGTGGTTTCACAGATGTTTTGCTTCGACGGGGAGCTGCTTCCGTTGCTGCGGTGGATGTTGGCTATGGGCAAATCGCGTGGAAGCTGCGCGAAGACCCGCGTGTTGACGTGATTGAACGTACCAACGTCCGTACCCTCGATCCAGCTGTTGTAGCACCAGCTCCGTCTCTTGTCGTCGGAGATCTTTCATTTATTTCTTTGACGCTGGTGATTCCTGCACTCGTCAATGCCTCTTCAGACGATGCAGAATTTGTGCTGATGGTCAAACCACAATTTGAGATTGGCAAAGATCGTCTCGGGCACGGGGGAGTGGTCCGTAATCTTGCACACCATCATGAGACGGTGAAGAAGGTAGCGATATCCGCCCGTGAAGCAGGCCTGCGGTTGCGCGCGGTTGCTCCATCACCGCTACCTGGTCCAGCAGGAAATGTGGAATACTTCCTCTATATGGGAAAAGAGGGCAAGGATCTCCTCGGCGATGACCTCGATCGCGCCATTGACGATGCGATCAATGCTGGGCCAGCTGGAGGCGTACACAAGGATGTGACGGAATGAGAAAAATTGCGCTCTTGACACATGAATGGCGTGAAGATGCTTTGTGTCGCGCCGCGTCAGCGAAGGACCGGCTCACGTCGGCGGGAATCGACGTTGTGGACGCTCAATACACCTCCGACGTCGTCGATGCGGAACTTCTGCTAGTTGCTGGTGGAGACGGGACAATCTTGCGCGGTGCAGAGCTCACACGTGGGACGCAGGTTCCGATCCTTGGCATTAACTTTGGGCATGTTGGATTCTTAGCTGAAGCTGAGCCGTCGTCGATGGACGAAGTAATTACCGATGTTATCGAACATCGGTGGAGTGTTGAAGACCGCATGACACTCGATCTTGATATCACTTTGGTTAATGGTCAGGTTATTCATGAATGGGCAGTGAACGAAGCTTCGATCGAGAAAGCGCACAATGCGCGCACAATCAATCTTGGAATGGGCGTTGATGGGCGGGGGCTATCAACTTACAACGCCGATGCGGCACTGATCTCGACTCCAACAGGTTCGACAGCGTACAACTTCTCTGCGCAAGGGCCAATCGTTTGGCCTGACGTTGAAGCGATGATTTTTAACCCGATCGCAGCACACGCGTTATTTACACGCCCCCTTGTCGTCGGCCCAAATTCAGTGATCCAGGTACAGGTGTACTCCCAGAATGCAATCATCTGGTGCGATGGCCGACGTTTCATTGACCTCGGAGACGGTGCACAGATTGAAGCTCGTCACTCAAGCGAGCGTGTCTATTTAGCCCGTTTGAATGATTCGCCGTTCTCATCACGTCTGGTCAGGAAATTCCACCTTCCTGTCTCAGGGTGGAGGAGCATAAACACGGATGATTGAGCGCGTTTCGATTTCAAATCTCGGAGTGATTGAATCCGCAGAACTCACGTTGACGCAGATGATGACTGCGATCACTGGTGAAACTGGTGCAGGTAAAACCATGGCTCTTACCTCACTTGCACTCCTGATGGGACAGAAAGCAGATCCCTCGCGTGTGCGCAACGGCGCAGAATTTGCACAAGTTGACGGAGTTTTTTTGGCTTCTGTCGATTCACCGGTGGTCTCCCTCGTTACCGACGCGGGAGGTCGAGTTGATATCGACGGTGACAAAGCCATCATTTACGTGTCGCGTGTGATTCCTTCACGCGGTCGTTCGCGCGCATACGCTGGTGGAAAGGCTGTGCCAGCTTCCCTTTTGGCATCAATTGCGGAACACTTGGTGACTGTTCACGGGCAAAGTGACCAGATCCGGCTGAAATCTCAATCGGCGCAACTTGAATCTCTCGATACGTTCGGCGGCGAGTCGTTACATGCTTCCCGTAGTGCTTATGACGAGGCGTGGATAGCTGCAAAATCAGCACGTGATGCGCTGAAAGCATTTCGCCAGGATGCTCGTGCGTCAGGATTGGAACGCCTCTCGCTCGAAGCTTTAGTGAAACGAGTCGAGACGCTCGATCCGCACGAAGGTGAAGATGAAGCTCTTCGGACTGAGGCCATGAAGCTTGAAAATATCGAATCATTACGTGAAGCGATGGGCGCGGCTGTCACTGCGCTTGAGGATGCTCAAGACGGGGCTCTGGGGCGGCTGGACTTCGCTCGTCATGAACTCCAACGTGCGAGTGCTGATGACACGACGTTGTCCCAACTGGCTTCTGAACTGTCCAATTCGATCTCAACAGTGGCCGATATCGCTGCTCAAGTGCGCAGCAAAATTTCTGAACTTTCTGCGGATCCTGATCGACTGAATAAAATTCATGTTCGCCGCGCTGACCTTACACGTCTTCAACGGGATCTTGCCATGACAATTCCTGAAGTATTAGTCGAACGTGATCGTGCGGTTGCTCGTCTTCAGGCATTAGTCGATCCAGACATCATGGAGGAGAAACTCGAAGAGACCTATAACGCCGCTCTCGCCAAGCTCAAGGATGCGGGACTCGCTCTTCGATCACAACGTGAGCGTGCAGCAGTGGAACTTTCTCAGTTGGTTACTCACGAATTGCATTCGTTGGCCATGAAAGATGCCATATTTAACATTCGTCTTGAGCCACGTGAAAAACCTGCACCACACGGTTTGGAAGATTGTGAGTTCTTACTACAGCCCCATCGTGGTTCCTCCACACTCCCTCTCGCAACCAGCGCCTCGGGTGGTGAGATGTCACGCATCATGCTCGCCCTTGAAGTCTCACTTGCTGCCCAATCGCACGAGGGCGAAAGAACTTTTATTTTCGACGAAGTGGACGCGGGAATTGGCGGAAGTACTGCGATTACTGTAGGTGAACGTTTAGCTAAATTAGGTCAACATCATCAAGTTTTGGTTGTCACTCACTTGGCTCAGGTCGCCGCGTACGCGCACTGTCAGGTTGTCGTTCGTAAGTCTACGGCAGCGACAGTTTCGACCGACGTTCGAGTCATGAGCGGTGAGGAACGGGTTATTGAGCTGGCGCGGATGCTCTCTGGGCAACCCGATTCAGAAGCGGCACGCGCGCACGCTGGTGAACTACTCGCAGGCGCGATTGTGTCATGATGGAGGCATGGTGTTCGGACGTAAACTGATCTCGTTGGCAAGCGATTCCCAGATGCATGGTTCCGCACGTGTCGATTCTCGGACGAAGCGTCTCACGAAGCGCTTGGCGCGTGGTGACGTCGCAATTATTGATCATGAAGATCTCGATCGAGTCTCTGCTGAGGCTCTTGTTGATTGCGGCCCTTCTGTTGTGCTGAATGCTGCGAAATCTACATCTGGCCGCTATCCCAATCTTGGACCGGGTATCCTCTTAGCTCACGGACTAACGTTGATCGATAATCTCGGTTCGTCTGTGATGGATATCAAAGAGGGAAGCGAAGTGCGCGTCACAAATGACGGTGCAGTCTACGTGGGAGACACTCTGATTGCGGAGGGTGACCTTCTGACCGAGCAATCAAATGCTGCAGCGATGGAAGCTGCGCGTGCAGGGATGGCCACCCAACTGAAAGCCTTCGCAACGAACACGATGGAATATGTCGAGAAGGAACAAGACCTCATTCTTGATGGTGTTGGCGTGCCAGATGTGCGGACCTCATTTGAACATAAGCACGCCCTCGTGGTGGTTCGCGGATACCGATACAAAGAGGACCTACAAGCGTTACGACCTTATATCCGAGAATATCGACCAGTCATGATTGGAGTCGATGGAGGAGCCGACGCAATTCTTGAGGCGGGGTATCCCCTTGACATGATCGTTGGTGATATGGATTCCGTGTCGGATAAGGCGCTTCGCTCCGGTGCGGAGATTGTTGTTCATGCGTATCGCGATGGTCGAGCGCCAGGGAAGAAACGCATGGAAGATCTGGGCATTGACCATGTTGTGTTCCCTGCAACAGGGACATCTGAAGATATTGCAATGCTGTTGGCAGATGACAAAGGCGCTGAGCTCATCGTGGCGGTCGGAACTCATTCGACTTTGATTGAGTTTCTCGATAAAGGGCGTGCGGGAATGGCCTCGACTTTCCTCACTCGTCTGGAAATGGGCTCGAAACTGATCGACGCCAAGGGCGTTTCCCGACTCTATCGTTCGCGTATTTCTAATTGGCAGATTGCGACCTTACTGATCGCTGGCATTGTGGCGATGGTTGCGGCGCTGTCGGTAACTGACGCAGGACAAATTCTTTTTAAGCTTGTCAATGTGTGGTGGAGCGATTTCGCACGCTGGATCACTCATCTTTTTTAAGGGGACTTCAATGGTTGATTTTCGTTACCACCTCGTATCTTTGGTATCAGTTTTCTTAGCACTCGCTATCGGAGTGATTCTGGGAGCCGGCCCATTGCAGAACTCCATCGGTACTGCACTGTCGAATCGTGTTGAAGCGCTATCCGACACTAATGCGACCCTGGCTTCACAGAACGAGGGATTGACAAAATCTCAAGATGCTCAAAATCAAGCTATGGCACAGCTGATTCCTTCTCTATCCAAAGATGCGCTCGCAGGCAAAGCAGTTGCGTTTGTTGTCTTTCCAGGCGCACAAGATGACGTCGTGAGCCAAGCACGCGATGCCGTATCCAAGGCTGGGGCAAAGATCACTGGTGCAATGAATATCAACGAGGCGTGGACATCATCAGCGAATACTGCTTTCCGTACGGCATTTGCTGATCAGGTCAAGAGCTATGTGGCGAGTAAACCTGAGGCCCAGGATCCGAATAGCGTTCTTGGTGCTGCTCTTGCCCAAGTAGTGATTTCAGGTACTAAAGACCCGGCGAATGCCGACCTTCCGAATCTTCTGACCGGCGCCAAAACTCCGCTTGTCACACTTGACGATCTTGGAGCTAAGGCAGATGCCGTAGTGATCATCACCGCCGACACGGAATTACCCGGCACCCCAAATAAGATGAATCCCGAGCAGAAGGCACAAATGGAGTATGACGCCAAGGCACTGGCGGGCGTCGCTGAGATTGTTGCGACAAAAGCGCCAACGGTTGTCTTCGGCTCCGCAGACTCGGCAAATGATGTGGCCCGTGTCGTGCGAGAGGCGAAGAGCAAGGCATCGACAGTTGATTCGCCAGCGTTGACGGTTTCACAACTCAATGTGGTTCTTGCACTTGTCCAGGAACTTGCTGGTAAAGAAGTGAACCTTGGCTTTGACGACGGTGTCTCTGCTGCTGTCGGTCCGCTGGAGAAGGTTCCTGCGCCAGCGGCAACGGCAAAGGCGGATGCAAAGTGATGCGGCCAGCTTTCGTCGGTGCGCTCGTGACCGGGCTGGCGACCGTCGCTTTGTCAAAGCTTCGTCAGTCGTCGTGGGATCGCACGTCTTTTTCAGGTTCGACGGTATCGCTGACAGGTGGTCTAGCAACCGCAACCGGAGCCATTGCGTCGAGTGGTGCTGCAGCGTCGGCCCCGGCGATCGTTGCAAGTGCTGCGGGCGCATGTGCAGGTTATGTCGATGATCATCTCGAAGAATCCTTCGGTGCGAAAGGTAAAGGCTTTAAAGGACATCTCGGTGCGCTTTCACGCGGCGAAGTTACTTCTGGAGCAGTGAAAATTCTCGGTGTGGGCTTAGGTGCAGGCGTCGCAGGATGGTTGATTTCCGCGCGCTACACAGGCGTATCACGTGTTGTGGATGCAGGGGTGAACACAGTGTTGATCGCGGGCACGGCGAATCTCCTCAATCTTTTCGATCTGCGCCCTGGACGTGCGCTTAAGGTTGCGTTGGCTGTCTCGACTCCGCTAGCACTTGCAGGGAACAAAACTGCAGCTGGTGTGGTGGGGACGTCGGTTGCATCATTGCCAACGGATCTCGCGGGGGCAACAATGCTGGGTGACTTAGGGGCAAATGCTCTGGGCGCCCAAGTGGGCGTCGCTGTTGCGCAGCGGTTGCCACTGCTTGGACGTCTTCTGGCGACTGCGGGGGTCGTGGGACTCACTTATGCCTCGGAAAAGATTTCATTTTCGAAAGTGATCGACGAATGCGCACCACTGCGATTCGTTGACCAGCTAGGTCGCCCATGAAAAAGCTTCTCGCCAGCGTGGTGGGAGCGGCCGGGGTGATCGCGCTTCTCACCCTAGCTTCAAGGCTGATGGGTCTTGTGCGCAAACTTGCTCAATCGTGGGCGCTGTCGGATGGCGTTGTTGCCACAGCATACGACACATCAAATACAATCCCGAATGTTTTGTTTGAGGTTGCCGCGGGCGGCGCTCTTGCTGGAGCAGTAATCCCACTTATTTCTGGTTTTCTTGCTAAACGGATGAAAACCGAAGTGGAAGTAACGGTTTCTGCTTTGTTGACGTGGGTAGTGGTCATTGGTACTCCGATCGCAGTGATCGTGGCGTTGCTCGCTGGCCCGATTTCGGCAGTTGTCTTGGGCAGTGGCGCGAGCGGTTCAGCTCATGAGATTGCCACATCTTTGCTCCGCGTCTTCGCTCTTCAGGTGCCAATCTACGGCGTCTCTGTTGTGACCACGGGTGTCCTGCAAGCTCACGGAAGATTCGTGCTTCCTGCTTTATCTCCGCTCCTGTCATCGATTATCGTTACACTGACATTTGTGGTGTACGGAGCAACTTCGTCCTTAGGTGGCGTTCCAAGTGCAACACATCTGGCTCTTCTGGCGTGGGGGACGACGGTGGGAGTGATTGTGTTTTCACTTCCTCAGCTCATCCCCGTCGCTCGACTGATAAAAATTCGGCCAACGTTGCACTTTCCACCTGGCGTTGCACAGCGTACCGTGCGCCTGGCAGGGGCCGGCCTGGCAGCTCTGACAGCACAACAAATCGCTATCATTGCGATCATGGTGACCACAAATTCGCTTGGTGGCGTGGGAGCGTACGCGGCCTATAATTACGCTTATTCAATTTACATGGTCCCTTATGCCGTCCTTGCCGTGCCAATCGCAACTGCCGTTTTCCCACGGATTTCTGAGGCTGTAGGTAAGGGTGATTGGGAGCTTTCGCATCTTCTCGTGGCACGGTCGACGAGACTCATCATCGCTGCCGGTTTGATTGCTGGAGCTTTGCTGGTGGCGCTGTCACGCCCCGCTGCTGTCGTGATTTCCGTTGGGCGTTCGATTCCGGGAATTGAACAAGCAATGGTTGCGATGGGTGTCTCACTGGTTGGATTCTCGCTTCTCTATCATGGCGCTCGAGTCCTCTATGCACTTGATGCTGGAGGGAAGGTTGTTCGGGCGAATAGTGTCGCCTGGCTCGGAGTTGTTGTTTGTTTGGCAGGGGGCTGGCTTATCGGGATCAGTGGACGCGTACCTACTCTGATCCTCGTGGGAACTGCAATGAGTATCGGCATGTGCCTGGGAGCGTTCGTTCAGCTTAGTGCCATCCGAGCACAAGCCGGATCAGAATCGATTGCTGGTGTCGGCCGGCTTTTCCTTCTCTTAACCCCGATCACTGTGGTGGTAACTGCTATTTCTTGGTATTCCACTACACAGATAATGCACAGCATGGGTGGCATATTGGGGGCTATCATTGCGGCGGTCATCGGCGCACTAATCGTCTGTGCAGGTGCAGGTGCTGCAGCATTTTATTTTGACCGAGGCGCGATCGCGTCGTTGAAAAGAAAGTGATCAGCATGTATTCACTGAGTGATCAATCTGCACCTGACCACGTGCAAGTGATCGAAACTTATAGAGAAGATTCATCACCGATTTTCTCTGTCTGCCATGATACTGTCCGATTTCGCAACGGTGATGTGGTCACGCGTGATGTCGTCACTCACCAAGATGCCGTGGGAATCGTCGCTCTTCGAAATGAAGAGGATCCTGAAATTCTCCTTATTCGGCAGTATCGTCATCCGTTGAAAGAAATGATGTGGGAAATTCCTGCCGGATTGTGTGATCACGAGGGCGAAGCTCCTGTAGAAACTGCAGCTCGTGAGTTAGCGGAAGAGGCGCAATTACATGCACAATCCTGGGAAGAGCTCGCTCGTTTTGCATCATCACCGGGTTTTTGTACCGAGCGGGTGACGATTTTCTTGGCCCGGTCTATCGTAAAAACGTCCAGGCCACGAGATTTTATCCTCGAAGGTGAAGAAGCGGAAATTGAGACACGATGGGCGCCATTGCACGAAGTTGTCGATGCTGTGATAGCCGGTCAGCTAACGTCTCCCAGCCTTATCATTGGAGTTCTGGCAGCGGCACGGCGATTTTCTTAGGGCACCCTTTCTCGAGTGATTCCAGTTACGTCAGGGGCCAGTTTTCTGTGCATTGACGGCTAATTTGCATTCGGCCCATCGGGACATACGACCCAAGCACTTGCATTTATGGAATTTAGAAACAAAAATGTTTTCTAAACACGAAGTGCTGGAGGTGGAACATGTCTGAACTAGGTGACAGCAGTACATGTGACCAGGTGCTTCGGCTCATTATTGAACACGGCCCGATTAGCGCTGGTGACCTTGCGAAGCTATTGGTTTTGACACCTGCTGCTGTGCGGCGCCACGTATCATCGCTCGTCACTGACGGGTTGATTACCGAGCACGAAGTACCAAAACTCGGTCCGGCGAAGCGCGGACGTCCCTCTCGTAAATATGTGGCAACGCAAGCGGGGCAAGCTGAGCTTGCGGAGGGATATTCTGATATCGCGAATGCAGCACTGGCGTTTGTCGCGCATGAGCTTGGTGAAGAGGGCATCGAGAATTTCGTTGACAGCCGCGTCAACGAAATTCAAAAGCGTTACCTTCCTGAAGTAACGAAAGCTGACAGCCTTATCGGCCGTGTCGAGTCTCTGGCGGCTTCCTTAAACAAGGATGGGTATGCGACGTCACTTCGATCGGGAGGACCGCGAGGAATTGCTATTCAACTGTGTCAAGGACACTGCCCGATCCAAGATGTCGCAGCGCAATTTCCTGGGCTTTGTGAAGCGGAGACACGCGCATTCGCTCATTTACTTGATGTTCCCATCCAGAGGCTTTCGACGCTCGCTGGAGGGGCTCACGTGTGTACCACCAATATTCCCCTTGGAATTCCAAGGAAAAATCTGGGCGCCTGACGCCCACATGGCAATTCGCCACTGGAAAGGAAATCCATGACTCAACCTGTTGTGGGGCAGAAAGAAACTCTGTCCCAGGAAGAGACGATCGCTTCGATCGGAAATTACCAGTTCGGCTGGCATGATTCCGACGAAGCTGGCAGCAAGGCAAAACGTGGCCTAAACGAGGACGTTGTCCGAGATATTTCAGCGCGCAAGGGAGAGCCCGAGTGGATGCTGAAAAAGCGACTGAAGGCACTCAAACTTTTTGAACGCCGTCCGATGCCGACGTGGGGTGCGGACCTTTCCGGTATTGATTTTGATTCAATCAAGTACTACGTGAAGTCCACAGAAGGAGCAGCAGCCTCATGGGAGGATCTGCCCTCTGACATCAAGGCGACCTACGATCGATTGGGAATCCCAGAGGCCGAAAAAGCGCGTCTGGTTGCCGGCGTCGCTGCACAATACGAATCTGAAGTGGTCTACCACAAGATTCGTGAAGACCTTGAGCAACAAGGTGTGATTTTCCTTGATACGGATACTGGCCTGCGCGAGCACCCTGAAATCTTCGAGGAGTTCTTTGGAACAGCGATTCCACTCGGTGATAACAAGTTTGCGTCGCTGAATTCCGCTGTGTGGTCAGGTGGCTCGTTTGTCTACGTACCCAAGGGTGTTCATGTTGAGATCCCGCTCCAGGCTTACTTCCGTATCAACACGGAAAACATGGGGCAGTTCGAGCGCACGCTGATTATTGCTGACGAAGGTTCCTACGTTCACTACGTTGAGGGGTGTACTGCTCCGATTTACTCCAGTGACTCGCTCCACTCCGCAGTCGTCGAAATCTTCGTCAAGAAGGATGCGCGTGTGCGTTATACGACGATCCAGAACTGGTCGAACAACGTATATAACTTGGTCACGAAGCGCGCCATGGTTGAGCAGGGCGGCGTGATGGAATGGATCGACGGCAATATCGGTTCAAAAGTGACGATGAAATATCCCGCTGTCTACCTCATGGGTGAACAAGCTCGCGGTGAAACACTATCCATCGCTTTTGCAGGCGAGGGACAACATCAGGACACAGGCTCAAAGATGGTGCATATGGCGCCCAATACTCATTCTTCGATTGTTTCTAAGTCGGTGGCACGCGGTGGCGGACGAGCCGCTTACCGCGGGCTTGTCCAAGTCAACCCGAATGCGCGCCATTCAAAGTCGAATGTGCTGTGTGATGCGCTTCTGGTTGACCAAATTTCGCGTTCAGATACATATCCCTATGTGGATGTCCGCACTGACGACGTCGAGATGGGACACGAGGCAACAGTTTCCAAGGTGAGTGAAGACCAGTTGTTCTACCTCATGTCACGTGGAATGGAAGAGACCGAGGCGATGGCGATGATCGTGCGTGGTTTCGTTGAACCGATTGCACGTGAGTTGCCAATGGAGTATGCCCTCGAACTCAACCGACTCATTGAATTGCAGATGGAAGGAGCAGTTGGCTGATGGCTGACGAATTCAAGAATACTGGCTCATCACGTGCCGACCGCCCGCTGTCTTTCGTCGGAGCAGATTACGGAGTACCTGTAGGTACTGAAGAAGACTGGCGATTTACCCCTCTTGAGCGAATGGAGGAGTTCTTTGCTGATTCCTTCACCTCAGATCACATCGAGATCAGTGCGCGTGGCGGCGTTGAACTGACCGAAGTTGACCGCACTGATTCGCGCCTCGGTACCACCATTCCACCTGAGGACCGTGTCGGTGCCACGACCTGGGAAAGCTTCGAGAAGGCATATGTTCTGTCTATTCCTCGAGATAAGAAGGTTGACGAAGAAGTTGTTGTCACCTTCCGTGGAACCGGCGCCGACGACGTTGCCCCGGCTCACCTTTTTGTGGAAGCTCAGCAACATTCTGAAGCAACAGTGATTCTTGACCACGTCGGCGAAGGAAAACTTGCTGAAGGCGTGGAAATTAGCCTTGGAGATGGCGCACACCTGACGCTCGTCACCCTGCAGGATTGGGAAGAACATGCAGTACATGCTGCCTCTCACCGAATCAAAGTGGGACGTGACGCGACGCTCAAGCATATCGTCGTCTCGCTCGGTGGCGATCTGATTCGCGTGACGTCGAGCGTTGATTTCGCTGGACCGGGCGGTGACGTCACGATGCTCGGCGCGTACTTCGTCGATGAAGGTCAGCACATGGAGCACCGACTCTTCGTTGATCACAATGTTCCTAACGCAAAGTCTAATGTGGCCTACAAGGGCGCTCTCCAGGGAGACCAGGCTCACTCGGTCTGGGTCGGCGATGTTCTTATCGGAAAGGACGCACAGGGTACTGATACCTATGAGCTGAACCGAAATCTGATTTTGACCGAAGGCGCTAGCGCAGACTCGGTGCCGAATTTGGAGATCGAAACGGGCGAAATCGAGGGGGCAGGCCATGCGTCGGCGACTGGCCGTTTCGATGATGAGCAGCTTTTCTACCTCATGGCACGCGGCATTCCTGAAGACGAGGCACGTCGTTTGGTGGTTCGAGGATTCTTCGCCGAGCTCATTAATCAGATCGGTGTCAACTCCGTACAGGAGAAGCTGATGGCCAAGATCGAAGATGAACTCAATCTTACGGGTGAGCTGTAATGGCAGATCTCGTTGTGTGCAAGGTCGGTGACGTCGCTCCCGGCGATGTCGATGCCTTCACTATCGAAACCGGAAACGGAGAGCATGTCTTTGCGGTGGTGCATTCCGAATCTGATCAGTGGTTCACGATGGACAATCGTTGCAGTCATGGACGATTTAAGCTCTCGGAAGGCCTTGTCGAGGACGAGACGATCGAATGTACTCGTCACGGCTCCATCTTCGAACTCCCATCAGGACAAGCACTGAATCCTCCGGCGTCCACCCCGATCAAAACGTATCCAACTCGTATCGAAGGCGACGACGTCGTCATCGATTTTTAAGTTATTCCTACCAAGAGAAAAGAAAACAACGTGTCCACACTGGAACTGAAGAATTTACACGTCTCGGTTGACACCGAAGATGGCCCGAAGCCGATCCTGAAGGGCGTCAACCTTGTCGTCAACGACGGCGAAATTCACGCTGTAATGGGCCCTAACGGCTCAGGAAAGTCCACAACAGCCTACGCGATTGCAGGTCACCCGAAGTACCATGTGACCGAGGGGCAGATTTTGCTTGATGGTGTTGACGTCACCGAGATGACAGCCGACGAGCGCGCACGTGCCGGTCTCTTCCTTGCGATGCAGTATCCGGTGGAAGTCCAGGGCGTGTCGGTGACGAATTTCCTTCGCACTGCGAAGACGGCAGTCGATGGCGAAGCTCCGAAGGTACGTGAGTGGGTCAAGCTCATGAACCAGGCGATGACTGATCTGAAGGTCGATCCCGAGTTTGCCAATCGCGACATCAACGTCGGCTTTTCCGGTGGTGAGAAGAAGCGCCTTGAAATCCTTCAGATGGAGGTACTTAAGCCGAAGTTTGCTGTGCTCGATGAAACTGATTCGGGCCTGGACGTTGATGCGTTGCGCCTTGTTTCTGAAGGTGTGAACCGAGTTCATGAGAATAACGGCAACGGCATTCTCCTCATTACTCACTACACGCGTATCTTGAAGTACATCAAGCCGCAGTTCGTCCATGTTTTCGTTGACGGACGCATTGTGGAGTCGGGTGGCCCTGAGCTTGCCGATAAGCTTGAGGCTGAGGGCTACGAAAACTACGGTGAGGATCGCGCCTAATGACAGCGTGCGCACCTCGAGAGGACTTCCCAATTTTGCAGCGTACTGTTGCAGATGGGAAGCCTCTTGTGTACCTCGATTCGGGTGCAACATCGCAAAAGCCTCAGGTTGTCATTGATGCGGTGAACCATATTGAGCTCTATTCAAACGGTGCTGTTAAACGTGGTTCACATCAGCTCGCGGCTGAGGCGACTGTTGCTTATGAACAAGCTCGCGAGAAAGTTGCGCGTTTTGTGGGAGCCGACGTCGATGAAATCGTCTGGACGAAGAACTCGACAGAAGCTTTAAACCTCATTGCGTATTCCCTTGGCAACGCGAATCTTGGACGCGGCCCGGAGGGTCTTCGGCTTGGTCCGGGCGACAACCTCGTTGTGACCGAGGCTGAACACCATTCGAATTTGGTGCCGTGGCAAGAACTTGCCTTGCGTACCGGAGCCACTCTTCGTTGGATCGGCTTGACCGATGATGGACGGCTTGATCTGTCCACTCTCAACGTGATTGATGAGCACACTCAAGTGGTCGCGTTTACCCACGTCTCGAACGTGACGGGTGCAGTGAGTCCGGTAGAAAAAATTACGCAGGTTGCGCATAACGTTGGGGCTCTGGTTGTCCTCGACTCGTGCCAGTCAGTACCGCATATGCCAGTCGATTTCCATGCACTTGATGTGGATTTTGCCTGTTTCTCTAGTCATAAGATGATGGGGCCCACCGGAATTGGGGGCCTGTATGCTAAGCGCGAATTGTTAGCGCAACTTCCGCCGTTCCTCTTTGGGGGATCGATGGTGGCTGTTGTTGAGATGGACAAAACCTCGTACCTGCCGGCTCCGGAAAAATTTGAAGCCGGTTCGCAGCCAGTTGCGCAAGCGGTGGGTTTGGGAGCAGCAGTGGACTATCTCAGTGCCATTGGGATGGAAAAAATCGCTGCTCACGAGCATCGTTTGACAGTGCGTACACTTGAAGGAATCGTGGAGATTCCTGGCGTGCGCGTGCTTGGGCCGACGACGACGTTTGACCGCGCAGGAGCAATCGCCTTCGCAGTGGACGGAGTCCATCCCCACGACGTCGGGCAGGTTCTCGACGCGGAAGGTGTCCAGGTTCGCGTCGGACACCATTGTGCGCAACCCGTCCATCGGCATTTTGGCGTCGATTCCTCAAGCCGCGTTTCTTTCGCCGCCTATAACACAGAAGAAGAAGTGGACGCTTTCCTCGCTGCATTGGCGAAAGTGAGACCGTTCTTTGGATTGGAAAATAAATGAGTGCCCTTGACCAGATGTACCAGGAAATTATCCTGGAGGCTTCGAAGGAGCGATATGGTGAAGGCCTACTCGATTCTCCTGACGGAGAGTCGTTCCAGGTCAACACCACGTGCGGTGATCAAGTTACTATGCAGGTAAAACTTGCTGACGACGGCGTTCATTTTGGCGCTGTCGGATGGCACGGCTCTGGATGCTCGATCTCACAAGCGTCGATTTCGATCCTCAACGAAATGGTTGAGGGGAAAACTGTTGACGAGTTCGAGCACCTTTACGAGACATTCCGGGCAATGATGGATAAGCAAGGCACGGCAATCTCTGCTGAGGATGCGGACTTGCTTGAAGACGCCTCTGCATTCCAGGGTGTATCGAAGTTTCCCATGCGCATTAAATGTGCGCTTCTGGGATGGATGGCACTTCGTGATGCCACCGATAAAGCTCTCAAAGCAAAGGAGAACTGATGAGTGAGAACGTAGCCCCACCGACAGTGGCAGATGTCGAAGAAGCGCTTCGCGATGTGATTGACCCTGAGCTTGGGATCAACGTCGTCGATCTTGGCCTTCTGTATGGCATCACAATGGAAGGGAAATCAGCGGTCGTAGATATGACGTTAACATCTGCCGCGTGCCCGCTCACCGATATGATCGAGGAGCAAGCGGCTGTAGCCACCGCCGGACTCGTTGATGATTTCCGTATCAACTGGGTATGGCTTCCACCGTGGGGCCCTGACAAGATCACCGACGATGGACGCGCGCAGTTGCGTGCGCTCGGCTTCAATGTCTGACGTGTGACGATGCAGAGGTAGCGTGAGCGCCAGTGTATCCTCAATTTTTCCCGATTGAAGTGTGGTAACGTGAATGACGCTGTGCGGATGTCTCGATGTTAATTCTTCGAGCGGCGCAGTTCATTTGGAAAAATCGTCGTAACAGGGGCGCTAGGTGGCCACTGTGCGCAGGTAAGGAGCGCTCGTATGAAATGGCTAAGCAAATCGAAGCTGCTCATTGCAGTCGGTGTTGTGATGGCGCTAGGTGCTTGTGGCCAGGTAAGTAGTGGTAAGTCGGCGTCGTCAACGAGCCCGGATGACCTCATCGTGTTCGGTGCAGCGTCACTCAACACAGTTCTGCCAGATATCGCTCAACAGGCATTTTCTCCTCAATCGTCGGGAACATCGGTGCGCTTCAATTTCAATGGTTCATCATCGTTGGTTGACCAAATGAGCAGTGGAGCGCCAGTGGATGTCCTGCTGACTGCTGACGAAAAGAACATGAAAAATGCTGTGAGTAAGGGACTTGTTCGAGATCCACAAGTTTTCACGTCGAATACGCTGGTGCTGGTAGTTCCCAAGGCGAATCCCGCTGGAATCACGGGGTTTTCAACTTCGCAGCTTGACGGACGAAAAATTGTGACATGTGCCAAGCGGGTACCATGTGGCCGGGCGACGGACAAGCTGACGGCGTTAACGAAAACGACTATCCATCCAGTCAGTGAAGAGCAATCTGTCACCGACGTCGTCGGCAAGGTGACGAGCGGAGAAGCGGATGCTGGCATTGTGTATAAAACCGATGCGAAATTAGCCGGAGACAAAGTGAAGACTTTCGAGATTCCGCGCTCGGATGAGGTTGTCAATCGGTATATGATTGCGGTGGCGAAAGACGCGCCGAATCCGCAGCAGGCTGCCAAATTTGTGGACTCAGTTCTCAGTACTCGAGGTCAGTCGCTCTTGCAAGAATATGGGTTCATGAAAGTGGCGAAGTAGGCTGTGCCTTCGTTGTACCCTCGTGTCCGTCGTCGTCTTGTCTACGCTCCGTGGCTCGCAATGCCGGCTGCCTTAGCGGCACTCTTTCTCATCATTCCGCTCATTGCTGTGATCAACCGTGTCCCCTGGGAGAGTTTCGTCGATCTGATCGTTAACCCAAGCTCTCAAATGGCACTGTGGCTCTCTCTTCGTACCTGCCTGATCGCAACAATGATTACGGTTCTTCTGGGTGTCCCGTTCGCGATGGTGATGGCGCGGACACGTCAGGAGTGGTGGGCACGCTTGTTGCGCATCGTGGTTCTTCTGCCCATGGTTTTGCCACCTGTCGTCGCTGGTTTGGCACTGCTCCTGGCGTGGGGGAGACATGGGCTGATCGGTAAATATCTCAATATCCTCGGTATTTCCGTAAGTTTCTCGACGATCGCGGTGATCATTGCGCAAGTCTTCGTCTCCCTGCCGTTCCTGATTACATCGTTGGAAGGTGCGCTACGCGCTCAGGGTGAAGCGTATGAGGAAACTGCCCGGGTATTGGGCGCGGGACGGTCTCGAACATTTTTCTCAGTCAGTTTGCCCTTAATGCTTCCGGCTCTAGTTTCTGGAATCGCTTTGAGTTTTGCACGTTCGATGGGAGAGTTTGGCGCCACCATTACCTTCGCCGGCTCGCTCGAAGGCGTGACCCGGACGATGCCGCTGGAAATCTATCTTCAACGTGAAGTCAATACTGATCAGGCGTTGGCTCTCGCACTGGTGTTAATTCTCCTCGCGGTCGCGATGCTTGTGATTGCCAATAGTGCCAGCGCATTTCCTCGCACGTCAGCTGCACAGCCACACCACTGTGACGACGTTGTGGCTTGCGATATTCCTCAAATCGCGCGGCACAGTGATCGCAGCGCGCCTTCAATCACTGTTCATGCTCGCGTCGCGCAACGATCAGTCGATCTTGATCTCGAACTTGCCGGTGGCTCAGCGACTGCGGTGATGGGACCGAATGGTTCGGGCAAATCTACACTGTTGGGGCTCATTGCAGGAACCGTTGAACCCACCCAAGGCTCTGTGGAGTATGATCGACGTAGTCCGCGTGTCGTGTTGCTCCAACAAAATCCACTACTGTTCCCACACCTCAACGTTGTGAGAAATGTTGAATTCGGTTTAAGAGCGAGGGGAGAGAATCGCCAATCTGCTCGTGAACGGGCAATGCATGAACTGGAACTCGTGGGCATGTCAGCCTTTGCGAAGCGTGCGAGTTGGCAGCTTTCTGGCGGTCAGGCTCAACGTGTTGCCATTGCGCGTGCGATGGCAACGGATCCCGACGTTGTCCTCCTCGATGAACCATTCGCTGGCTTGGATGAATACACCACCGATCGTGTCCGTCAGGGCTTCCAACACAGGCTTTCTCATGAATCGGTGACGACGGTTCTTGTCACACACGATCCCGTTGATGCACAGTATCTTGCGCGTGACGTGGTGATTCTTCGACATGGGAGAATATGGCGTCGTTTTTCAGTGGAGGAACACTTCGGTGGTATTTCTCAATAGACGTGTTTTATTCTGTACTTTTCGTACCCAAGACATTGTCGATTATTGCTGAAAAGGAGGGCTGATGCCTAGAGCACATGAGCAGTTGGGTCTCGTCGATTCATACGGACGTATTGCCCGCGATTTGCGAGTGTCATTGACTGACCGATGCAATCTTCGTTGTCAATATTGTATGCCCGCTGATGGCGTGGAATTCATGCCCACTGACCAAGTGTTAAGCGACGAAGAGGTCATTCGGCTCATCGGGCTAGCAGTGTGCGAGCTTGGGATCACTCGAGTGAGGTTCACCGGTGGGGAACCTCTGATGCGGCGTGGCCTCGAGGATATCGTGGCTGCCACAGCGACATTGCACACGCCCGACGGTGATCCCGTTGACATCTCACTGACAACTAACGCGCTTGGACTGGATAAACGCGCGGCTCGCCTTCATGAAGCAGGACTTCGGCGAGTCAATATTTCTCTTGATTCAGCCACGCGGAGTGAATATACCAAACTGACGAGGCGAGACCGTTTTGACGATGCGATTGCTGGTATCCGCGAATCGATCCGGGTTGGCCTGTCGCCTGTCAAAATTAATACTGTGGTTATGCCAGGAATCAACGATCAGTCGGTTGAGGAGCTCGTGATGCTCGGTCTGGAATTAGGCGTAACGGTCCGATTCATTGAGTTTATGCCGATTGGAGTTCCTGGCGCGTGGCACAATTCTGATGTCATCTCAGCCCAAACCCTCCGAGCACGCTTGGCTGAGCATTTCACATTGACACCGAGCTCGATTGACCGTGGAAGCTCTCCTGCACAGGTGTGGGATATTGCTGGGGGTTCTTACCGCGGGGTCTCGCATCCAGCCGGACACATCGGATTCATCAGTTCTGTGACAGCGCCTTTCTGCGGCGACTGCGATCGCACTCGTTTAACTGCAGAGGGGAACGTACGCTCGTGCTTGTTTTCCGATGAGGAGACAAGTTTGCGCGATTTGATGCGATCAGGGGCCAGTGATTCAGAACTTGCCCAAGTATGGCGTCAGACAATGTGGGGCAAACCCTTTGGGCATGAAATCAACACCCCAGGGTTTACCCCACCAACTCGTCCGATGAGTGCCATCGGCGGATAACGAAAGGAAATAATGAATATCGAGGTTCGATATTTTGCTGGAATAGCACAGGAGATAGGCACGACCGCTGAACAGGTTGAAGTCCCCGGTGATGTGAACATTGATGGATTGGTTGATATCTTGAGTGAACGTCATGGCGCGCACGCGACGCGTCAGTTCGGAGTGTGCGCCTTCCTTGTGGACGGTCGTGTCGTCGCTCGAGACGCTCAGCTCCCACTCAACGCAGTCGTTGATGTCCTTCCTCCTTTTGCCGGAGGGTGACCTAGGCCATCCCTGACCACTGCGACGTCCCGTCAGAGAAATCTTGTTTTTTCCACACTGGCAGTTCAAGCTTGATACGGTTCACAAGTGTGTCAAGGGCCAAAAATGCTTCTTTTCGATGGGAAGCGCTCACAGCGGCACCAAGGGCGACATCTCCAATGTCGAGGTGGCCGACACGGTGCTGGACGGCGATGGCGTGGAGTCCGAATTCCATCGCCACCTTCTGTGCAATGTCCGCTAACGTCGATGAAGCAGACGGATGTGCGCAATAGTCGATTCCATCGACACTTCGGCCGAGGTCATGGTTTCGTACGCGACCATTGAATACCAGAACTGCTCCTGCGGCATCATTCATCACAGACGCTTCGAGGCCGGCTAAATCAATGGGCTGTTCGCTCACATGAGCCGTTGTCACGATCCCCGCACCAGTTGAACGTTCAGTATTAAACGCCAATTGTGCAGTGACGCTCTCGTGTGAGTGGGGTGTGGACGTGGGTGGAATGACAGAGTGGTCGCCGTCGGTAAGTTGGTCAGCAATGTGTGTAAAAAGAGGAGCCACAGCGGTGATGCCTTCTGCGACACCGTTCGGAGATCCCGGCAAGGTGATGATGCAGGAACGCGATTCACCGTCGTCGATGATTCCGGCGACTGAGCGAGTCATACACGCTGTGACGACCTTGGAACTGCGTCGAATGAGTTCCGGGATACCCGTGATTTCGAACGACAAGAGCGAACTCACCGCCTGTGGTGTCAGATCGCGACGGGTGATTCCAGTGCCGCCAGTGGTGACGATGATTGCAGCGCCGTTGTGCATCGCATCATAGATGGCACCCTGAACAGATTCGATTCCGTCTTCGACAACCGTGCTGAATACGACGTTGCCATGCTCAGCAAGGAGTTCGGCGCACAACGGTCCCGATTTATCGATAGCGGCGCCTCGGCTGACGCGATCGGAAACAGTAATGACCCCAAATGTAATGTGTGACTTCGACATGGGATAATCCTAAAGTCTGAATGCTACCAGCGAAAATGCAGGCACCAAGGAGTTGCTTTTGATGACACAAAATGATCGTTATGACCGCCATCTGAATCTTGCAGGATTTAATTCCGATGCGCAGGAAAAAATCGAGAACGCGCGAGTCGCGGTGATTGGGACGGGAGGCTTGGGCTCGCCAGTCCTTTTATATCTGGCTGCAGCTGGTATTGGAACACTGGGGCTCATTGACAACGATTTGGTTGACACCTCGAATTTGCAACGTCAAGTCATTCATGACACTCCTCGTGCGGGGATGGAGAAGACTTTCAGCGCGGCGCAGTCGATTCGAGCGCTCAATCCGTCAGTTGAGGTTCTCGCCATGCAAAAGCAGCTCACGCCTCAAAACGCTCGTGAGACACTTGACTCCTACGACATCGTGGTTGACTGTTCCGATAATTTTCCAACGCGCTACCTAGTCGATGAGGTGTGTGAGTCACTGTCGATTCCCCACGTATGGGGAGCAGTCACTGCGTACTACGGGCAGGTGAGCGTATTTGCCCACGACGGCAACTCACGCCTGCACGATCTTTACCCGTACACGGAAGATTTTTCACAATTGCCGTCACCGGCAGAAAAAGGAACGTTCGGGCCGATGTGCGGCATGGTTGGTTCCCTCATGGCAGGAGAGACCGTGAAAATGATCACGGGAATAGGCCAGCCACTTATCGGCAGAATTGCCCTGATCGATACCGAATCTGGCACTCTTCGGACTGTCTCAATCAACAAATGAAAGCTCATTATGAAGACTGTTGAAGAACATTTCTCAGATGTCTTGGCCCTTGCTCATCCGACACAGATTGAGTACGTCTCGCTGGAACAGGCATGGGGCCGTACTCTCGCAGCTAATCTCACCGCGCGTTATCCTGTCCCACCATTTACCAACGCGGCAATGGACGGGTTCGCTGTGCGTTGCGATGACGTCAACGTTGGACAACCGCTGGCCGTCGTCGCTGACACTGCTGCCGGAGACAGTGCGGGTGAGTTAACTGAACCCGCAACTGCAGTACGCATCATGACTGGTGCGCCGATACCAGCCGGAGCTGACGCTGTTGTGAGAGTGGAAGATACCATCGACGCCGAAAAGAACATGTTGCCAACAGCGCCCACTCAGGTGGTGCCAACCTCAAACGTCTTACGCGGAGCAAATGTGCGCTTCCAAGGCGAAGACGTTGCAGTCGGCGATCCTGTCCTTGAACGTGGCACACGTTTGTCTCCCACCCACGTGAGCGCACTCGCGAGCGTGGGATACGGGCAAGTGCCAGTTCACAAACGTGTGAGAGTGACGGTCATTTCCACCGGTCACGAATTGCGAGCACCGGGTGAGGACCTTCTGCCTGGGCAGATTCCCGATTCCAATAGCCTGCTTGTGGCGGGGCTGTTGCGCGAATGCCACGCCGACATCCATATTCGCTCTGTTGCCTCAGATCAGAACGGCACTTTTGCGGAGGCTTTCGACAAAGCGGCTGCGGAATCGGACCTGGTGATCACAACGGGTGGAGTGAGTATGGGGGCTTTCGACGTCGTGAAAGCGACGTTGACATCTCGTGGAATCGCTTTCGCTCCGGTGGCAATGCAACCCGGAAAACCGCAAGGATGGGGAAGTGCCGGAAAGACTGCGGTGCTATGTCTGCCGGGTAATCCTGTGAGTGTTTTTGTTTCAATGCAACTTTTCGCTCTCCCTCTGGTTCGTGCGATGCAGGGGGGAATCGTTGACGACGTGTACTGCCATACCGAAGTTGCCGCAGCTGGAACAGGATGGAAACACAAGATCGGCAGGACTCAGTTTATGCCCGCACGTATTCGTGATGGCCACATCTATCCAGCCTCCGCGGGAGGGTCAGGATCTCACCTTGTGGCCTCGTTACCGCGCGCTCATGTCCTTGCTATCACACCCGCTGACCACGGAAACGTCTGTGCTGGAGACGATGTTCGATTCCTGCGCTATGCCCTATGACGAGAGAGATGGAAAAATGAAATTCACCCATTTAGATTCACGCGGTGAAGCGTACATGGTCGATGTCACCGCAAAAACGCCCACGGTGCGTACAGCGACGGCGATTGGAAAAGTGGAGTGCTCGCCACAGGTCATGAACGCTCTACGCAACGGGACTGTCCCTAAAGGGGACGTCCTTGCGGTTGCGCGAATTGCAGGTCTTGCCGCGGCGAAAAAGGTTCCTGATCTCCTTCCGCTAGCCCACACGATCGCTGTGCATGGTGCTGAGGTGAAAGTCTCGCTTGAAGACACCCATGTGGCGCTGTCGGCGACAGTGCGCACTGCGGACCGTACAGGCGTGGAAATGGAAGCGCTCACGGCGGTGAGTGTCGCTGCACTCGCGGTGGTCGATATGGTCAAAGGTGTTGACCGAAGTGCGCAAATCGCCCAGTGCATGATTGTGCATAAAGCGGGTGGACGTTCCGGTGAATGGTGGCGCGAGGGTTTTGAACCCGACGCTGAAGCATAAAAATGGGTGGCGCGATCCGCGGATCGCGCCACCCATGTGACACTTATGAACGAGTGACAGTGCCTTCACTGGCAACAAATTCTTTTGCACGTAGCTCGAGACGTGCGACGACGTCGTCGATATCGGCGCTGGGATCGCTCGCGGCTAAGTAGCCGACGAGGAAAGCGGTGAGGGGAGCGCCGGGGCGGGATGGCCCGTGAGCAACTGTGGAAATCAGTTGCAGAAGTGGCCCCTGGACCTTCTCAATTGTGTCGTGGGGAAGTTTGAGTTCAGCTGATACCGTGCGGAGCCAACGGTTCATACGTGCCATTTTTTCTGGGTCATCGTGTCGAGGCACTTTATTTCTCCTTTTGAGTCGTTGAGGGAATCTGGTCAAGTTTGGTTTCTTTGAGCCATAACTGCATCTCTTCGGCTACGGCATCTTTGATCATGCGTCGTGGATCTAGGCCACGAGGAGAGAACGCGCTCAGAGCATCATTCAGGTCGCCCGTAGTGCTGTCACCTGCTTGGCGGTACTGAGCAGTTTGCTCACGAAGTTGTGCTGACCAACCACGAGCCTTCTCAATCGCACGTTGAAGGGCAAGGATTGCTTGTGCGGCACGCGATGGGCCAAGAACGATCACGCCCACAATAAGCAAAATAATGAACTCTGTGCCGCTAATGCCGAACATTCGTAACCCCGATCCTTTGTGATTTGCGTTTAGTGTTCCAGCCCGTCAATGTGTTTGTCATCCCGGCGACCTGCACGGACATGGCGCATGTCGAAACGTCCATCTGAGTTAAACCTAGCAAGTTGCCACGGCGGAACCAAGCTCATAAACGTATTGACTGTGGACTCACTGAACACGTCTTGATTCGTTCTCAGTTGAGAGCGAATCAAGACAAGAAAATTCGATACTTGCTGCTCAATGGCCATGAATCGCCACAAAGGTGTCAGTGGTTGGGCATTGTAGTGCGCGAAGGAATCGACATATCGTGTGGCGATCTGGCGTAAATATTGCGCGATATGTGCGACAGCGGTCGATTCAGGACTCGTGAGGAAGATATTGCGATAGATGTCGTTACGTTTCACCACACTTCGCAGCAGGTCACCGTATGCATTTCGAACATAACGGAGGTAGTCGCTCCCATGATCTGTGATCACCGATCCAATGGGCTCAAGTATGGGAGCGATTTCGCTTAACAGCATGTGGGCGATGAATTCGGGAGGGGTTGATGCGTGTGCATAAAAAGTTCCTCGTGAGACGCCAGCCCGCTTGGTTAACTCAGCAATCGAAATGTCGTCTGGCCGTTTCGTTAGTGCAAGCTCAAAAGCGGCGGCACGTAGTAGTTCACGAGAGCGCAAATAGCGCGGGTCTGCATGATCCTTTTCAGGTGTTGTGCTGAAGTTTTCCAACTCAATCGTCTCCATACTGTGCTACGCGTCGATTACCAAGTATAGAGCCACGATCATGCCATTTTTGTGCGAGTTTCGTTGCGTATATCTGATATATCGAAAATTGGGACTATCGCCCTATTGAACGAGTGTTCAATAAAATAATATCCCAGGTGAAATGATGTTTGTTCCGCATACGAGCTGAAGGAGGCACGGGTGGGAAACTCACAAGACCGCAATGGAGATACGCTCGATATTTCCCGTCGTTCGTTTATTAAGTGGTCTGGTATCGCGACGGGAGCGACGACGCTTGTCACTCTCGGAGGGTGTGGCACGGGCACGTCGGCTCAAGCCGAGCAGAAAAAAGATGCAGGTAAGCTTGTTTGGTCTGCGTGTACCGTGAACTGCGGCTCGCGCTGCCCGATCAAACTTGAAGTGCATGACGGCACGATCACGCGGGTTCTGCCAGATGACACCGGATCGGATGAAGTTGGCGGCCAGAGCGTACGCGCATGTGTACGCGGACGCTCAATTCGCCATCGTATTTACAACCCCGATCGTCTCAAGAAGCCGCTCAAGCGTAAGCCAGGAACCAAGCGTGGTGAAGGCCAGTGGGTGGAAATCTCGTGGGATCAGGCTCTCGATGAGATCGCCGATAAGATGAAGGAAATCAAGTCCAAGTACGGAAATGAAGCCTTCTACGTGAACTACGGAACCGGCACCCTAGGCTCGGTTGTCTCGACCTCATGGCCGCCGGATGCTACCGCGTTCGCCCGACTTCTCAACTGTTGGGGAGGGTACCTGGATCACTACTCGGACTACTCGACCACTGAGATTACTTCGGCATACCCGTACTTCTACGGAAGCTGGTTTGGGTCAAACTCTCTCGATGATGCTGCCAATTCCAAGCTGCAGGTGATGTTCGGTAACAATCCGCTCGAGACGCGCATGTCTGGTGGTGGTCTGACCTTCGTCACTCAGCAGACACGGAAGAAGTCGGGAGTGCGCACAATCGTTATTGATCCGCGTTACTCAGAGACTGCTGTGGATCTTGCTGACGAGTGGATTCCGCTTCGCCCCGGAACAGATGCCGCACTGATTGCCGGCATGATCCACGTGATGCTCAAAGAGAATCTTCACGATCAGGCGTTCCTCGATAAGTACTGCGTGGGCTTTGACGAAAAGCACATGCCGCAAGGTGCTCCTGCCAATTCTTCCTACCGTTCATACATCGAAGGGAAGAAAGATGGCACAGAGAAGACTCCTGAATGGGCATCCGATATTACCGGTGTGCCAGCCGATACGATCCGTCGTCTCGCCCGTGAAATTGCGGGTGCCAAGCCCTGTGCCATCACCCAAGGGTGGGGGCCACAGCGTCATGCGAACGGTGAAAATACCTCCCGTTCAATCTTCCTTCTTGCTGCAGTCACCGGAAATATTGGTATCGTCGGTGGCGGTAACGGCGCGCGCGAAAGCGGCCAAGGCCTGCCGATCCCCAAGCTTCTGACAGCTAACCGTCCTAACCCGTCGATGAAGATCATTCCAGTCTTTAGCTGGCTGGATGCGGTTGACCACGGCGAGAAGATGGACACCTTCAATTCTGGTGTGATGACCAAGCCGGAAAAGGGCGTTCGTGATTTCAAGGTTCCTGTCGATGACAAGGGTAACCCGACGAACACTAAGCTCGATGTGCCGATCAAGATGCTGTGGCAATATGGCGGAAATTCAATCGTTAACCAGACGGGTGATAACAACAAGTCGGTAGAAATTCTCCAGGATGATTCCAAGCTTGAGCTCATTGTCGATTGTGATATCCAGATGACGGTGTCGTGCCGCTACGCAGATTACGTTCTTCCGGGCACATCTGCTGCTGAAGAATTCGATCTTCATCCCGGCGAGAACGCTACTCCAATGGCCTACGGAATCCTCTCGTCGCAAGCGATCAAGCCTCTCTATGAGTGCAAGGACGTCTATACCATTTGTTCGGAGCTATCCGAGCGACTGGGCGTGAAGGAGAGCTTCACTGAAGGGAAAGATCGAGAAGGTTGGTTGCGCGAAGCCGTCACGCAAGCTCGTGAAGCTGATCCCGAGTTGCCTACCTATGAGCAGTGGCGTGAGATGGGCATGTTCCGTAAGAATGCGGGCTCGGTTGTTTCCATGAAGGATTTCCGCGACGATCCAGCAGCAAATCCCTTGCCGACGCCGTCGGGCAAGATCGAAATCTACTCTCAGCGCCTCGAACAGATGGCGAAAAAGTGGACCTTCGATGAGTTCCGGGAGGCTCGTGAGGGTGATCGACTTTCGCCGCTTCCTGAATACGTGGCAACGTGGGAAGGCGCACTTGATGTACGTGATTCCGCTTACCCGATCCAGCTGATCGGTCACCACTTCAAGGCACGTACTCACTCGACCTACGGCAACGTTGACTGGCTGCGCGAAGCACACATCCAAACAGTGTGGATCAACCCGATGGACGCACAATCTCGTGGGATCAAGAACGGTGACGAAGTTTTCGTCTACAACGATCGTGGCACCGTGAAGATCCCAGCGAAGGTCACCGACCGTATTGCTCCAGGTGTTGCATCGCTTCCTCAGGGTGCTTGGTACCACCCAGTTCCTGCCAGTGAAGTCGCGCCGCCAAAGGGGGCAAACCAGAAGGTACCCGTCGATATTGGCGGAAACACGAACACACTGTCGGCGCTCCACCCATCGCCGCTTGCTCGAGGTAACGCGGTGCATACTATCGCCGTCCAGATCACGAAGGTTGAGGACTGAAAATGTCGAATGAATACACCAAGCCAGGGGCCAATTACGGCTTCTACTTTGACCAGTCACTGTGTAACGGGTGCAAGGCATGCCAGATCTCGTGTAAGGACAAGCACGATCTTCCTGTTGGTGTGACCTGGCGACGTGTTGTCGAATACTCGGGCGGAAGCTGGCGTATCGATGGCAACACGTTCGTGCCTAACGTGTTTGCGTACTACACTTCTGTTTCCTGCAACCATTGCGAGAATCCGGTGTGTATGGAGGTCTGCCCGACGTCGGCGATGTCACGTCGCGAAGACGGTACGGTATACGTCGATGACTCAAAGTGTGTCGGCTGCCGTTACTGCCAGTGGGCCTGTCCATACGGCGCGCCGCAGTTGAACCCCAACACGGGGCACATGACCAAGTGTGACCTGTGCTATGACTACCGGTCCGAAGGCAAGGAACCGGCGTGTGTTTCGGCCTGCCCGTCGCGAGCACTCGATTGGGGGCCAATTGACGAACTCCGCGAGAAATATGGAAAGGCTGACGCTGTGGCGCCATTGCCGGATCCATCTGTGACAAAACCACATCTTGTTATCCACCCACACCGTGATGCCCAGGCATGGGACGCAGGAACGGGCGAGATCACGAACCCTGAGGAGATCTGATGAATGTTCACGAACTTCCAATGATCATCTTTACGGTGGTCGCCCAAATGTCGATCGGCGCATTCTGGGCACTCGGTGCGATTCAGCTCCTTGGCCGACTGCGCCGTATCAGCGTTCGCGATGTTGATGCGATCACTGACGTGGCAATGTACGCTGTAGGGCCGTTGCTCGTGGCGGGATTCATTGCGGCGTTCTTCCATCTCAATGATCCGTTCCATGCGATCTATACGATGAATCACCTCGGTTCGTCGTGGCTGAGCCGCGAACTTATTTTCGGCGTTCTGTTCGGGGGAGCGGGCTTCGTCTTTGCACTTGTGCAGTGGTTCAATCTGCTGAGCCGTACACTGCGTGACATCCTGGCAGGGATCGTGTCCCTATTTGGGCTCGGACTCCTGATTTCGATGAGCGGTGTCTACTACGCAACGGTGACAGTTCCCGCATGGAATACCTTTGCTGTTGTGGTCTTCTTCTTCGCATCAGCGTTGCTCACTGGCCCTCTTGGAGTGGCAGTGGCACTGCTTGTGCGCTGGGGTAAGGATCCTATTGCTTCTGTAAAGAGGAGCAAGCCGCGTGAACTGGTGCAGAGCCAGGTGTCGCTCGTACGTGAGTCTCTTCAGTGGTTGACCGGCACTGCCGCCGTTGCCGGCGTCGTGATCCTGGCAACGTATCCGCTTTACCTGCTCTATCTAGCGCAAACTAATAACGCAACGCGCCACGTTGCACAGGAGATTTCAGGCCCGTTCTTGGCAGTCAGGCTTCTCCTTCTCGGCGGGGCAGTTGTTATCGCTGGTGTGTTCGCCTTCGCTCGGGCAAAGCTGTCCCAGGCTGCGAACGTGGCGCTCGTATCTCTCATTGTGCTCGCACTGGTACTCGCATTCGCGTCGGAGATCATGGGACGTTCACTGCACTACGATGGTCTGTGGCATGCAGGTTTGAACACCTGGCAACTCATCGGTGACTGAGACGATGACCGGAAAGGAATGGTATGTTTGCCATTCCTTTCCGGTCTGTCAGCGCTGAATTAGGGAGCAACAACGATGAACATACTCAGTAGTGACGTGTCGGAGCTTGACGCTATCGCGGCGGCACTTTTGGTTTGTGGACGTCTTCAAATACAACCAGCGGATGCTGAGACGCGTTCGCAGGTGCGTGAGATGATTGACGAATGGCCACTTCGTGTGCAGGGCAACGAACGGTTCTCACAAGCGCGCAAGGAGATTCTTGCGTCGGCAAATGAGACAGACGACGTCGTCGTCCATGATCACGACACTCTGTACGGAATCTCTGCTGGCTGCAAAGTTGCTCCGTTCGAGTCTGTTCACCGTGGTCAGGATGGCCTTGTCTTCGATGTCGAGACCTTACAAGTTCGAGATGCGTATCGAGCGCTGGGATTCGAAGCACCTGCTTTAAACACTGAACCGGACGATCACATTGGTCTCGAACTTGATTTCGTGGCACGTGGATGCCATCTCGCGATTGAGAGTGGTGATGTTGCGTCCCTGCGTGAAGTTGCGAGGTTCTCTGAAGATCACCTACTGACGTGGGCGCCAGCAATGCTTGAGGAAGCTCGCCAACAGGCGTCCACTCACTGGATGCGCGGGATGATCACACTGACGATTGACGCTGTGTTTCACTGGCAGGACTACCTTGTCGAACACCATCTGATCGCAGGTGCTGTTCAGCTGCGTGATTGCGATGTCTGACCATCTGACTTCACTCCTTCGTTGGTGCGGGGCACAAGATCCCATTGGACGCCTTGTGATCGCCTGCCAACACGTGGATGATATCCGTGTGCCACGACGCGCAGTCGGAGTAGTCTGGGATGGCTGCCTTCAAAGCGCCGAAGTGGAGGAACTATTACAAATCCTCGCGTGCGGTATCGGTACGATTACCCTTCAAGGGTGCGAACATGCGAGGAAGCTTGGTGCGATCGGACAAAGTCTGATCGGACGTATCTCTTTCGACGATGCACCCAGGCATTCATTGTTCCACTCGCAGATACTTGATCTGCGAGAAGTGCCGCTTCCCAGACGTGCAGCATTTGGGCTCCCTATTGACGTGCCCCTTGATCTGAAAGCCGACAGTGCGGAGCGGACGTTGCAGGCTCTCGACTTTCTTGGTCTTGATGCGATGCAGATCGACAATTCCCCAAACACAGAGCTGGGCGGTGCGGGGATGTCATGGCCGGGAGTATCGCTAGTAGCCGATGGATGTGACATGTGCGCGGTGTGCGTGAAAGCCTGTTCACATCGAGCGATGATGATCGAGGAAGTCGATGGTCATGCTCAGCTCATACACGATCTGCGGGCCTGCCGTGGATGTGAGGACTGTATTGAGCTGTGCCCCCAGCGTGCTCTTGAAACTGGCACACATGCGGATATTCATACCGTGCGCAGCCAACCACGGCAGATACTCATCGATACTCGTACTCGTCGGTGCGATCGCTGTGGAACCTCGATTCTTGCTACCGAGGGTAAAATGTGCAAGATCTGTGCTTTCCGTCAAACAAATCCGTTCGGGGCTCTTGATCCTCGTCTCATACGCGAGCAAATCACCTCGAATACTGCCGAACATGGTACCTTTCGATGAGAGAAACTAACTGGAGGAAATTAAATGAAGCCCATGCATTTGCTGGTTGTGATCGTCGTCGTCATCATTATTTTTGGGGCCTCGAAACTGCCGTCGATCGCGAAGTCGATCGGGCAGAGCGCCAAGATCCTCAAGAAGGAAATGAAGGAGCTACAAGATGACGTTCCTCCGGAAAAGATTGATAAGCCCAACACCACCGACGAGACAAAGTAACGTTGGTGCGCATGTGCGCGCGTCGCAGTAACCCCCAAGCCCGCATGGGCATTCTCGCCCATATCAGAGAAGCCCGTAAGCGTTTGATCTATTCGCTTCTCGGCGTCGGGGTAGGGGCAATCGCAGGCTGGAATCTCTACGACCCAGTCATGGAGTTTATTCAACGCCCGCTCCTGGAGAGTGGGACGAATGCCGTGTTGAACTTCCCGACGGTGGGTTCTGCGTTTGATCTCAAGCTACGAGTGTCACTCTGGTTGGGAATGTTGCTATCCGCTCCGTGGTGGATCGCTCAAGTGAGCATCTTCGTAGCACCAGCGCTCAAACGCAAAGAAAAACTCTACGTCGTTGCGTTTTCACTAGTCGGCGCACTGCTCTTTGCATGTGGGGCTGGGATCGGCATCTGGATGGCTCCGCGTGCAGTGGAGATACTGCAATCGTTTGTGCCTTCTGGGTCTGCGACATTCTTGCAAGCTAACGCTTACGTGTCGTTCTATATGCATCTCGTCTTGGCATTCGGGCTGTCGTTCCTGACTCCCGAAATCCTCGTTTTGTTGAACTTCCTCGGCATTCTTTCTGCACGGACAATGTTGCGTGGATGGCGTTGGGCTACGGTGGTGGCATTTGTCTTTGCCGCAGTGGCGAACCCTCTGCCCAGCCCATGGCCGATGGTGATTCAGGCATTCGTTCTCTTAGCTCTCTATCTCATCGCTGTTGGTATTTCTTGGATACATGATCGGCGTCAGTGAAATAAATGGTGCTCCCCGCCTGACGGGGAGCACCATTTATTTCACTGCAGATGCTTAGGGACGATCAACGTTCCACGTGTTGCAGGCGGCAAGGGTGCCCTTGGTGAGTCCCCGCTGAAGCCACTCGCTGCGCTTCGCTGACGATCCATGCGAGAAGTTATCTGGGTTAGCGTTCATCCCGGCACTTTCATAGATACGGTCATCCCCAACTGCCGCAGCGGCGTCGAGCGCTGAACGGATCTGCTGGGGCGTGGGTTCTTTCATGAAGGTGACGCCGGTATCAGGATCCTTCACTGTTGCGGCATGGTGCATCCAGACACCGGCGAGGCAGTCTGCCTGGAGTTCAGAGCGAACCATCGACGACGTCGGCCCGGAGGAGTTGTGATCGATCTTTTGTAGATCGCCGGTGTGATTTTGGATGTGATGTCCCCATTCGTGGGCCAGAATATAGAGTTGAGCGAGGGAGGTATTTTGAGCACCGAACTGCTTGAGCTGGTGAAAGAACGTTGTATCGATGTAAATGGTCTGATCACCGGGACAATAGAACGGTCCAACTTGGTTCGATCCAGTGCCACAAGCCGTAGCAACCTGACCTGAGTACAGGTTCAATGTCGGGGCATGGTAGCGCAATCCAGCCTCATGAGCGAGCTGTGCTTTCCAGAATTCATCGAGGGAATTCTTACCCGCCACCATTCGGCAACGGTCGGAGTTGTTTGCGTCCGCTCCTGTGCGACATTCTGCAGCGATATCGCGTGTCTCAGACTGGTTTACAGGGGCGCTGACCTGGGAACCGAGATTGGGGAACTGTCCGGTGACGAGGAAGAAGAGGACTGCTGCAACCAAGCCAAAGCCTCCCAGGCCACCGCCAATAGCTGCACCTCGGTGCCCTCCACCCGATCGAACTCCCGAAGTATCAAGGGTGATATTGTCATTGAAGCTCATGGTGTCCTCCTAGATGTGAATCTCGTACCTCTCGTTCCACACTACCGACATTCGTCCCATGTGCGCGTGTTTTCATGACGTTGTGGTGGCAATCTTGGCAGATGGGGACGGTACAATATCAGGCGTGATTCAAACCTCCGATTTTTCAATGTGCATTGGTACTCGCACACTGATGCAAAATGTGACAGTTCGTGTAGCTAAAGGTAACAAAGTGGGCTTGATTGGCCGCAACGGCGCCGGCAAGACCACCTTTTTTCGTGTCCTTTCGGGTCAGAGTGACATCCCGGAAGTAATTGAACATTCCGGACAAATTTCACGCACTGGGTCGGTTGGTTATCTTGCGCAAGATTCGCGCACGGGTGATCCTGAACAAATTGCGCGTGATCGCATCCTCTCCGTGCGTGGTATTGCCGAAACGATGCGGCGTATTCGCAAAGCTGAACGCGAGATGTCCACACTTGGAGGACCAAAGCAAATCAAAGCGATGGAACGTTACGTTCGTCTTGACGCTGAGTTTTCTGCAGCGGGAGGCTATGCGGCAAACGCCGAGGCATCCCAGATTGCTGCCGCGCTCGGACTTGACGAACGTATTTTGGATTCTCCGCTGGGACATTTGTCGGGAGGACAGCGGCGGCGCGTGGAACTGACCCGTGTCCTGTTTTCTCAGGCCGATACGCTGCTTCTCGACGAACCGACGAATCACCTCGATCATGATTCCTTGATTTGGTTGCGCGATTTCATTCGGTCCTATCCCGGTGGAGTCTTGATGATCTCTCACTCGGTGGATCTCCTTGCGGACACTGTCAATCATGTGTGGTATCTGGATACGAACCGCAGTGTGATTGATGTGTACAACATGGGCTGGGATGCCTACCTCAAGCAGCGCGAAGCGGACGAGAAGCGCCGCCGTCGGGAACGCGCCAATGCTGAAAAGAAAGCAGAAGCCCTGCTTGCGCAAGCAAATAAAATGCGTGCTAAGGCCACAAAGGCTGTGGCTGCACAAAATATGATCAAGCGAGCAGAACGCCTCGTTGATTCGCTTGAGGAAGTGCGTGCGGAAGAGAAAGTGGCTCACCTTCGGCTACCTGAGCCTGCACCGTCGGGAAAAACACCATTGATGGCGAAAGGCCTGACGAAGAACTACGGTTCTCTTGAGGTTTTTACTGGTGTTGACCTCGCGATTGACCGTGGCTCACGAGTAGTTGTTCTCGGACTGAACGGTGCGGGCAAGACTACTCTCTTGAAACTCCTCTCGGGGGTGGAAGAGCCGGATGCTGGTGAAGTTGTGGCAGGTCATGGCCTCAAACTGGGCTACTATGCTCAGGAACATGAGACAATCGACAACTCGGCTACCGTCGTCGAGAACCTGGCCAAGAGCGCTCCGGAGCTTAACGATACAGATTTGCGCAACGTGCTGGGATCCTTCCTGTTCTCCGGCGATGATGTTGATAAACCTGCGGGTGTCCTTTCGGGCGGCGAAAAGACACGTTTGGCGCTGGCAATGCTGGTGATCTCTGCGGCCAATGTCCTGCTTTTGGACGAGCCGACGAATAATCTTGATCCTGCTTCACGTGAAGAGATTCTTAAAGCGATCCACTCGTATAAGGGAGCGATTGTGCTGGTCACACACGACGAAGGTGCTGTTGAGGCACTCGAACCTGACCGCGTTCTCCTCTTGCCTGATGCAGATGAAGACTTGTGGTCGGATGACTATCTTGAGCTCATTACCCTGGCTTAAGATGAAGGACATGAAGAAGCTCTACATCATGCGCCACGCGCAAGCAGGTTATGGCTTTCCTGACGTCGCTCGTGAGCTCACTGCACGCGGGCGTCAGCAGGCTGCCGACGCCGGAGCACGGTTTGCGCAGGTTGGCGCGATCGACCTTGCGATTGTCTCGGGTGCAACCCGTACACGACAGACGCTCACGGGCATTTGCGCTGCTGGAGCTCAGATCGCGAGCATCGAGTATGACGACGATCTGTACACGGCTGGGCAATACAGCGTGCTTCAAAAGCTCCACAATATTTCGCCCGATGTTCATTCCGTTCTCCTGATTGGACATGAACCAACGATGTCTGGAGTGACTGCGTTACTGTCGAATGGGGTGACCCGCGAGGGCAGGGAAGCTGGCCGGGGATTCCTCCCATCGCAGGTTGCCATCTTGGAATTTTTGTCGTCATGGGCCGGACTAGACATGCGCGGCGCACAAGTTGTTGAGCTTTGGCAACCTCGCTAATACAAAGGTCGGGATGTCAGTTGAAACTCACATCCCGACCTTTGTCAGTGCATTGAAGTTTTACTATCTCGTCACGTGTGTGCCCTTGGGGACAACGACGACGCCAGAATCAGAGACGACGAACCCGCGAGCGCGATCGTAGTCGTGATCAATACCGATCTGAACGCCTTCATCGACGATGACGTTTTTATCGAGGATGACCCGGTTTAACGTTGCGTTCCTCTTGATATTCGCATTTGCAAAAATGACAGAGTCACGAACCTCGGCCCAAGAATTCACGCGAACATAGGGGGAGAGCACAGAACCGTGGACCTCGCCTCCGGAAATAATTACTCCCGGGGAGATAATTGAGTCAACGGCATGTCCCATACGCTCGTAGTATCCGTACACGAATTTTGCCGGGGGAAGGCCCGTATAACCCGTTAAGAGGGGCCAATCGCGGTTGTATAGGTTGAACACAGGGTTGACCGCCACAAGGTCCATATTCGCTTCGTAGAACGAATCGATCGTGCCGACGTCGCGCCAGTAATTGCGATCACGGTCTGACGATCCGGGGACGCCATTGAACGTGAAGTCATAAACACCGCAGTCATTGTTTTCGACGAACATCGGGACAATATTTCCGCCCATATCGTGGGCAGATGAGTCGTCTTTCGCATCCGTATGCATCGCTTCAATAAGCGCCGACGTCGTCATGACGTAGTTGCCCATCGACGCAAGAATTTCATTCGGCGAATCGGGTAAGCCTTCACATTCAGCGGGCTTTTCAAGGAAGCGAGAAACCTTTGTCGGATCGTTCGGTGTCGTTTCAATAACTCCGAAACTTTTGGACATCTCCTTCGGCTGGCGGATACCAGCCACAGTGAGTCCCACACCAGAATCGATATGTTGCTGAACCATCTGTTCGAAATCGAAACGATAGATGTTATCGGCTCCGGTGATGAGGACATACTGCGGATGCTCATCTTCCAAAGTATTAAGCGACTGATAAATGGCATCTGCGCTGCCCAAGTACCACTGTTTTCCACGCCGTTGCTGGGCGGGAACAGGTGCGATGTAGTTTCCAAGCAAATTCGACATTCGCCAAGTCTGGGAAATATGGCGATCGAGCGAGTGTGACTTGTACTGCGTCAGAACGACCGTACGCAGGTAGCCAGAGTTGACGATATTCGACAAAGCAAAATCGATAAGTCGGTAAATGCCGCCGAAAGGAACAGCTGGCTTTGCGCGATCACGAGTGAGCGGCATGAGCCTCTTGCCTTCCCCTCCAGCCAGCACCATTGCAAGCACTGAAGGTTTATGTCTCATAATTCCATTTTAGCGATAAAACGGTTTCACAGTGTGGAGAAACTCGCATGTTGAGACATATTGCTCGGTAGACTGGAGGAAATGACAAAGGAGTGCCATGAGAGTTGATCTTTTCACCCGCGAGTTTCCCCCGAACGTCTATGGAGGGGCAGGTGTACACGTTACTGAGTTAGCGCGCGTGCTTGCCGCCGACGCCGATGTCCACGTTCACGCTTTCGATGGTCCGCGCCCTTCGTCGGTTCCGAACCTTGCGTTGACAGGGTACGCCGACGTCGCTGAGCTTGGGCAGGCCAACGCTTCGATACGTACTCTGGGAGTAGATCTAGAGATGGCCAACGGTGCGCAGGGCGCCGATTTGGTTCATTCACATACGTGGTATGCAAATATGGCCGGACATCTCGCTAAACTCTTGTACGATATCCCGCATGTCGTCTCGGCGCATTCGCTTGAACCGTTGCGCCCTTGGAAACGTGAACAACTTGGTGGCGGATACAATATCTCTCGGTGGATCGAACAAACTGCGTATGAGAACGCTGACGCGATTATCGCAGTTTCGAAAGCGATGAAGAGCGATATTTTGCGTGTCTATCCTCATGTTTCATCTGATCGTGTCCATGTGATTCACAATGGTATCGACCTTGAGGCGTGGAAAGCTCCGGCCACTGCGGAAGAATGGGAGGCGGCCAGAGCCCGTTTCCGGGCGACAGGTTTAGATCCTGATCGTCCAACGATTGTTTTCGTTGGACGGATCACTCGCCAAAAAGGTGTCCCGCATCTCCTGCGTTCACTCAAGCATGTCGATCCCAATGTCCAGGTTCTTCTTCTCGCCGGAGCGCCGGATACCCCTGAAATCGCCGAGGAAACGAGGACACTTGTTCGCGACCTGCAACGCGAGCGCAAGGGTGTGGTTTGGATCGATGAACACCTACCTCACGAAGATATTGTCGCTCTCGAAGCCTGCTCGACCACCTTCGTTACCCCCTCGATCTATGAGCCGTTGGGCATCGTCAACCTTGAGGCAATGGGTGTAGGTCTTCCAGTCGTTGGGACGAACACAGGCGGAATCCCTGATTGCATTGTCGATGGTGAAACGGGTGTGCTTGTCGATATTGATCAGAAGACTGATGGAACAGGTACTCCTTTGGCACCTGAAAAGTTTGAATACGATCTCGGCCAAGCACTCAATGCTGTTGTCAGTGACCCTGAAACTGCTGCTCGTATGGGAGCCGCAGGCCGACGTCGGGTGGAAGAACACTTCTCGTGGAGCGCAATCGGTGACGCGACGATGGCACTGTATACCCAGGTTGTGGGCACACGTTCCTGAAAATTGTCAGAATCAGTTAGGCTTAAAACATGGGCGATGTATGTGAAATAGCAAATGTGTCAGTAGTGCGCGGCGGCACTGAGATCCTTAAGAACATCAATTGGACTCTTGATGAGGGACAACGCTGGGTTGTCCTTGGGCCAAATGGTGCTGGAAAGACGACTCTGATCCAGCTTCTCTCCGGGCGTGTATTCCCCACGTCAGGAACTGTGTCTGTTATTGGTGAAGATCTCTGTGAAGTCCCGTTGGATGACATCCGCCCGCTTATCGGGTTCGCATCGGAAGTACTTGACGCCAAGATTCCGGGTTCCGAGAAGGTGCATGATGTTGTCCGCACGGCAGCCTGGGGAAAGACCGTGAACTGGCGAGAGTCCTATGAAGAAGAGGACAATAACCGAGCAGCGATGCTTCTAGAGTTCTTCGGCGTTGGACACCTTGCGGAGCGTCAGTTCCGCACACTGTCATCGGGGGAGCGCAAGCGTGTGGGTATGGCACGTGCGCTCATGCCGAATCCTGAAATTCTTATCCTTGATGAGCCTGCAGCTGGCCTTGACCTGGCTGGACGTGAGCATCTCATGGACAACCTCACTGCACTCGCAGCTGAAGGGAACGCGCCAGTTATCGTTCTCGTCACTCACCATGTTGAAGAAATTCCTGCAGGTTTTACCCACGCACTTCTCATCAAAGATGGTGAGATTCTCACGGCTGGACCGATGTCCTCCACCTTGACTGAGACACATTTGAGCACTTTGTTTTCACTTCCCATCGCTTTGACTCAAAAAGAGGGGCGCTTCAGCGCAACCGCTCGTTAGGAGAGCCATGTCACCAATCATCTGGGCACTCATCATGGTCATTCTTGTGATCATTGAAGCCCTTATTGTCGATTTCACATTCTTGATGATCGCCGCAGGTGCGCTCGCGGGTGTCATCACAAGCATCGCAACAGAATCGCTCACTGCACAGATCGTGGTGGCCGCGGTTGTTGCAGTTTTCGGAATTGTGTTTGTTCGACCATACTTCCGCAACTACTTTGCGCGCGGAAAAGAGTTGCAATCCAATGTTTATGCTCTCGAAGGACAAGACGCTCACACGCTCACCCTCGTCACCCCTGACGCAGGTCAAGTCAAAGTTAATGGCGAAGTGTGGAGCGCCCGTTCATACGAGGGTGATATCGCTGCACATACCCAAGTCAGAGTGATGTCGGTTCACGGAGCGACGCTCATCGTGACACCGACGTCGGCATAACCCATCAGAGAAGGGACTATCATGCCTCCTATCGCGAATATCGGTACCTACCTGCTCATTGCAGTTGCCGTGTTGGCAATTGTTGTAGTGTTCAAGGCTGTGATCCAGGTGCATCAAGGCCACACGGTGATCGTTGAACGCCTCGGAAAATTTCACACCGTTCTCACTCCGGGCCTGCACTTCCTTGTGCCGTTTATTGATTCTGTTCGTCAGCGTATTGATATGCGCGAGCAGGTTGTGTCTTTCCCACCCCAGTCAGTGATTACATCAGATAACATCGTTGTCTCCATTGACACTGTCATCTACTACCAGGTGACTCAGCCTCAATGGGCGACTTACGAAATTGCCAATCCGCTCCAGGCAATTGAACAGCTTGCTGTGACAACGTTGCGTAACATTATTGGTTCCATGGATATGGAACAGGCCCTGACCGGCCGTGATCAGATCAATGGTCAGCTGCGCGGTGTTCTTGATGAGGCGACAGGCCGCTGGGGAATTCGTGTTTCTCGTGTGGAGCTTAAGGCAATTGATCCGCCGGCTACCGTTCAAAGCGCCATGGAACAGCAGATGAAAGCTGAGCGTGATCGACGCGCTGCGATCTTGACTGCTGAGGGCGTGAAACAATCGGAAATTCTTACTGCCGAAGGTGAAAAGCAATCTGCAATTTTACGTGCAGAGGGACAAGCACAGGCCACCATCCTCAAGGCACAAGGCGAATCGCGTGCTATTTTGCAGGTGTTTGACGCTATCCATCGAGGAAACGCTGATCCGAAGCTTCTTTCCTACGAATACCTGAAGATGCTTCCGCAGATCGCTAATTCCTCATCCTCAAAGCTGTGGATTGTTCCAACGGAACTCACCGCTGCTCTTGATTCGGTCTCCAAAGGCTTTGCTGGATTCGGTGAGGCCGGCGCTGCGGCTGATCTGCGTGATGGTGAAGGTCTGTCAGATACGCTTGGAGCGACGTCGCTCCAAGACATTGATGAGGCGCTGGCAGACGCTCGTTCTCAGGCGTCCAAGGCATCTGATGAAGCCGAGGCATCTGGCACTGCTTCAGGTGCTCCATTCGATCCGAATGCGACGCTTGGTCAGACACCAAACGACCCGAATGCATAAGACAGCGTAAAATGTCGGGGGCGCATCATGCGCCCCCGACATTTTTAGGAGACAAGCGTGTTTATCCCTATTGATTCGCTCGATGACGTTCGGCTTGAAGATTACACTCGACTCACCGATGTCGCGCTTCGCCGTAAGCTCGAAACTGAACGCGGATTGTATATTGCCGAGGGCGATAAAGTAATGGCACGCGCAGTGGCAGCTGGACATTGTGTACGATCGTTCCTCACTGCTGAGAAATTTTTAGGGCTGATTCAGCCGATTATCCATGATGCGACGGGCAGCGACGATGGCGGGGAAATTCCAGTCTTTGTTGCAAGTGATGAGCTGATGGAAGAACTCACGGGATTCCATGTTCACCGCGGTGCCTTAGCGGCTTTCCACCGCCCCGAACTTCCCGCTGTTGAAGATATCCTGCGCGGGGCTCACCGCGTTTTTGTCTTGGAAAACTTGGTCAATCATACGAATGTTGGAGCTGTTTTTCGCAGTGCAGCGGCGTTGAATGTTGACGCCATTCTTGCAACTCCTACGTGTTCAGACCCGTTATATCGCCGTGCAGTACGTGTATCGATGGGAACGGTTTTTCAAGTGCCATGGACGCGTATTGAGAATTGGCCACACTCGATTTCTTCTCTTAAAGATGCTGGGTGGATCACTGTCTCTCTCGCGTTGCGTGAAGGTGCGTTAGCGATTGATGAATTTTCCCAGCTGAGTCAGGTCCGTGATCCTGACTCAAAAATTGCCTTGATCCTCGGCACTGAAGGGGATGGTTTGTCATCGCGCACCATCGCGAGCGCAGACTATTCCGTTATCATCCCAATGGCACACGGGGTTGATTCGCTCAATGTTGCTGCTGCAGGTGCTCTAGCAGCCTGGGAACTGCGACGTCGGTAGCTCAGTCGTATTTGCGGTATTCGGTGGGGCCGTATATCTCTTCAGCTTTGTGATAGGCAGCTTCAGCGGCACCGATAAGATGCTGGATATCGCAATCAAGTACTCGGGACAGACGTAAGAGCGTCGTCAGGCGCGGGTTGGAGGGCTTGTTCTCCTTATGATCTGATCTCGCATACTCCAAATCTTGATATGTACGTCGATCAATGCCCGCCGGGAGCGCAACTTCCTCTTGGGTGAGGCCGAGTTCTTTGCGTCTCTTAAAGAGTGTTTTTGCAAGAGTCGAGGCAAGAACGCGGTCTGATTCGGGGGTATCCTTCACACCGCGATTTTCACTGGTAAAGAAGATAAAAAATGCGGGGTATTCCCCGCATTTTCTTAATTGTGATTTTCCCAGTTTTGTTCGTGAATCTGGTGTTACTTAATTGCCAGTTTGCGTTGCTCCAGCGTAGTCCAATTGACGCCAGGCTTCGTAGACGGCGATTGAAGCTGAGTTGGCAAGATTGAGGGATCTGCGACCATCGAGCATAGGGATCCTGAGGAGATCGGTGATGCGCGGATCTTCCATCACTGATTGAGGAAGTCCGGTTGGCTCTGAACCGAAGAGGAGAACGTCGCCGTCACGGTATCGCATGGAAGCAAAATTATTATCGGTGTGAGAAGTGAAGGCAAAGATGCGTGCGTCTTGGCCAAAGTATGCCTTAGTTTCTTCCCAGTTTGGATGGATGATGACGTCGGCAAGATCGTGGTAGTCCAGCCCTGCACGCTTGAGATGTGTATCTGAAAAATCGAATGCAAGAGGCTCAACTAGATGGAGTCGTGCTCCTGTGCAAGCTGCGAGTCGGATGGCGTTGCCGGTGTTTCCGGGAATCTTTGGTTCGTGAAAAATGAAATGTAGCACTGAAATAATGTATCTCACGTATGGAATGACATCGAATTTTCGCCGATTGGTGAGTGATGCACAAAGTGATCGTGAATTTTTGTCACGCCCTACAGTGGGATCAATGATGATCGTTGCAGATCATCTTGCTCAGCTGCAATGTGGAAGCACTTTTCTTCTCAGCGGCAAACGACGTGGTAGTGGTACGTGGAATAGTCAAGAGAAGAGACGAGGTCACCAATTTAATTGCTGATCGAGTGGAAAATGCGCGTTGAGCGTATCGCTTCCCTCACGTGACTTCTGCTAACGGTAAAATATGGCGCAGAACTGACGAAGGAGAATACTTCATGGCACGCTCAAAGTATGGCAGTCTCATTAAGTTCGCCACGGTGGCAGGACCGGTGGCGATCGAGCTGTTGCGCAAGTATGGACCTGCTCTGCGGAAAATCGCGCAGGACAACCCAGAACTTCTAGACAAAATCAGAAACACCGTCGGGAAAGTCCGTCACGCGAAAGGAGAAAACACTCCCGACGGGCTTGATGAGCGAATTGGTGTTTTGCGTGATCAGATCACGTATCTCTACGCTTCCGCTGACAGCCCGTTTGAGGCGCAGCGTGCGAAGGCGTGGCGTAACGATGTGGAAGTCATCGAGCGCGCACTTCCGCTCTTGCGCGCGATGGGTACGAAGCAACGAAAAATCGAAGCAACGAAGCTCTCCAAACGCCTTGACCACCTCTCAGCGCAGATTCTCGATGCATCCATCGAAGAACAAATCGAAGACGCGGAGATTGTTGAGGACTGAAAGAGGTAAAGACCTAGACGTTGGGCGCGGCCGAAATCGGCCGCGCCCAACACATTGGCAAACAATCAGTTGTGTGTGATTCCTAAGACTTTCGCGAGGTCTGGATCATGGAAGTGTGGCCCCTTCAAAACCTTCCCATCGGCGCGATAAATCGGCTTTCCATCCTCACCAAGTTTCGACAGATTTGAGTCGTGGATCTCAGTAAGGACGTCTGACATTGGAATGCCTGTTTCTAGAGCCATGCCGTAGATGACATATACCAGATCGCCCAAGGCATCCGCAGTCTCAATAGTGTCGCGAGTGCCATCATCCTGTGCCACAGCTTGAGCAAAAGCGCGAGCGATAGTCTGCGACGCAGCCCTCCCATAGACTGCACCAACAAGCTCGCTAAATTCCTCGGCGATCAGTGACATGCGCATATGCGTCCGTTCACGATCAACGTTCGGGGAATCTGAAACGATCGGAAGCCGGTAAACCTCATGGAATTGACGGACGAGTTCTTCGGGGCGAGATGAATCAAAATTCGACATGCTCCTATCGTAGGACAGATTCCTGAATTGCCAATGAAGGTGAACTTGAGATTGACATGTCTCTGTTTGTGCCTAACCTCTACGCACTACATCAGAAAAGTGTGCTATCAGGTAATCTAAAAAAATGAGTTAACGACACGGATCAAAAAGTATTGAAGGTGGTGTTGAGTGCGAGTGTTTGGCTAATTTTCGCGGTTGCGGAAAAACGCGGTATTTGTCACAGGAAAAATAGGGGAAATAATTTGGCACCGGCCGTCATTGGTGATAAATTTTTCTTCGTTGCCCGGGGCGAACAGCTCCGAGTCACCTGCGCGGGTGGCGGAATAGGTAGACGCGCTAGCTTGAGGTGCTAGTCCACGTATTAGTGGGTGGGGGTTCAAGTCCCCCCTCGCGCACGAATGAGGATCCTGGTCTAATCAGGATCCTCATTTTTATATCGCCAATTGCAGGGGAAGCCCGATGTCACGTTTTGCGTTTTTAATTGCGCGGCCGCCATCACCGATTGCCGACGACGAACTAGCAGCTGTTCGTCGAATCAGTGGCGCACGTATTACCCCTTATGATCTCGCGGCCGGTGTGCCGGACCTCGAGGCGTTTGACGCAGTGATGATCTCGGGCTCCCCGTACAACTTCCTGACACAGCCCAAAGAGCCAGTCCAACGCCAGTGCGAAACTCATCTGATGAGTGTCATCGAATCACTGATCGCTGAGGATATCCCGACTCTGGGAATCTGCTTCGGTATGCAAAGCCTGGGGCGAGCACAGGGCGCCCTGACCACCACTGCATATCCAGAAAATATCAGCGCCGTCACTATTGCTGTAACGAGCGATGGAGAGCAGGATCCCCTTTTTGGCAAGCTTGGCAAGTCTTTTCAGACGTTCACTGGGCATTCCGAAGCACTCCTACCGCCGTCGTCGGGCCGAAAGCTCAGTCCTGACACCGCTATCTTAGCCACAGGGGAGCACTGCCCAATTCAGGCGTTGCGTATTGGCAAGAACGTCTACGGCGTCCAATTCCACCCGGAGATTGACGAAGAGTCCCTCATTTTGCGAATTAATACCTACGGCGGCACGTATTATGAAGCTGGTGAAGCCGAGCGCATCAGCGATGCTACTCGCGGGGTCGATGTCTCAACCAGTGCTTCACTGATCCAACTTTTCACACAGATGTACGGGACGGCCTGATGGAATTTGCACACTCGCCACGCTCCACATTGGGAATCGAATGGGAATTACAGTTTATCGATGCCGATTCCTTCGCACTCCGCCAATGCGCTGATCCTGTCATGACGGCCCTGCGCGCACTGGATACCGATACGTCCTCGATTCATCGCGAGATGTTGCTCAATACTGTCGAATTTGTCTCCCGCCCTCACCAACAAGTTCGTCACTGTGTCGAGGATATGTGCGCATCGACGTCGGTACTCGAACCGGTGGTTCACCCGATGCGGGTGCGCTTGGGGACAGCAGGCACGCATCCGTTTGCGAATCCTGCCAGCCAGATTGTCACTGATTCTGCACGCTATGCCGAGTTAGTCAACCGCACGCAATACTGGGGACGCCAGATGTTGCTTTTCGGAACGCATATTCATGTAGGCATTGAAGACCGCGCCAAAGTTTGGCCATTGATCCGTGCCCTACTCACCCGCGCTTATCACATTCAGGCGTTGACTTCTGCTTCGCCCATTTGGAACGCCGAAGTCACCGGATACGCCTCAAACCGCGCAATGTTCTTCCAACAACTTCCCACCGCAGGCATCCCATATCAGTTCGCAACCTGGCATGAGTACGAACACTATGTCGATGGAATGGTGACAACTGGTGTCATTGAGCAAGTGAATGAAGTCCGGTGGGATATTCGTCCCTCTCCGGCCAACGGAACTATCGAACTACGAATGTGTGATGCAGCCACCAATCGCGCAGAACTCGGCATGGTTGCGGCACTGGCTCAGTGCCTCGTGGAATATTTTTCCCGCCAGTACGACGCCGGCGATGAACTGCCGACTCTACCGGACTGGTTTGTGCGGGAGAATAAGTGGCGTGCGTCGCGCTACGGGATGGAAGCGATCCTTATCTCGGATTCTTTAGCAAAAGAAGAACTCGTTGCGCACGTGCTGGCCCAGATGGTCGCCCAACTCATGCCCATCGCCGTCGAACTGGGATGTGAGCTGGAGCTGGAGTGGGTTGAGCGGATCATGACGATTGGCGCACCCTATCAGCGTCAGATGGAAGTATTTACACAAACCGGAAACGGCTTCCGCGAAGCTGTGCGCTACGTCCTGGCTGAATTTGACGCCGGACATCCGATTGAACCAAAAGATTTCCTCGCATAATTCGCATAATTAAGGAGAGCAAATAATATGGAGCTTCGTGGACCGAGTGAAGCACTTGAAATTGCCCGCAAACTGATCCAATGTGACACCACCAATCACGGCGGGCCAGGTGAGATCGAAACTCCGGCCGCTCTCTACATTATGGACCTCCTTCATGAGGTGGGTTTGGAACCACAGTGGTTTGAATCAGAACCAGGACGCCCATCCATCGTGGTCCGCATCCCAGGCAAAATTCGCGAGCAAAACGCTGTGGTGATCCACGGTCACCTAGACGTCGTACCAGCTGTCGCCTCGGATTGGTCCGTTGATCCCTTCGCAGGTGTGATCAAAGACGGATACCTCTGGGGACGTGGGGCTGTCGATATGAAGAATATGGTGGCCATGATGGTCGCTGTTTTGCGCGACATCGCGAGGACCCACTTTGTCCCTGCACGAGACTTGATCTTCTGCTTCTTCGCCGATGAAGAACGCGGAGGAGGAAAAGGCTCAATTTGGCTAACCAAAAATCACCCCGAACTTTTCGCCGGCGCCACTGACGCGATCTCCGAGGTCGGAGGTTACAACACCTACGTCGCCGGGCACCCGGTGTACCTACTACAAACCGCCGAAAAATCTCTGAGCTGGTACCGTCTCACAGCCCGCGGACGTGCAGGTCACGGATCACAGGTAAACGATAACAACGCAGTCACCGCGCTCGCGAGTGCGCTTGCACGCGTGGGCAGTGAACAGTGGCCACTGATTCTCACGCCCACCGTCCGCACGTTGCTTGAAGGCGTCGCGGAGCTGTCCGGCCTACCGTTTTCTCCCGACGATGCTGGCGCACTCGAGCGTCTCGTTGCGCAGCTAGGTCCGGCACAAACCTTCGTTGGCGCAACGTTGCGCACGGGAGCAAATCCAACCCAAATGGATGCCGGATACCTCGTCAACGTCATTCCATCTGTGGCAACGGGCGGATTGGACGTCCGTGCGATCCCAGGAACAGAAAATGACGTCAAAGCTCGCATCCGAGAGTTGCTTGAGAATGTTGAAGCTGAATATCTCCACGACGATGACGGAATTGAAGCACCCTTCGATACTCCTCTTGTTGATGCAATGGTGAACGCTGTTCGCTCACAAGAGCCTGATGCGGTTGTCCTTCCCTACATGCTCTCTGCAGGGAGCGATAACAAGACGCTGTCGAAGCTGGGTATTCGCGGCTATGGATTCGCTCCGACGCGCGTCCCTGAAGATTTCGATTTCCCAGCCATGTTCCACGGCGTGGATGAAAGGATCCCGGTAGATTCACTCGAATGGGGAACGAAAGTCTTGCATCATTTTGTCGCAAATTTTGGACAGTGTTTTGGCGACTCGGCTCAGGAAGGGTAGGCTCAAGGCATGGCTATTGATCCTCAGACTGCGTTTGATCAACTCCTCGATTCGCTCGAAGAGTTCCACGAGGCTGTCCTGTCGTCGTCCGATCCTGATGAACCAGCGATCCTCAACGCGATGAATGCGCTTTCAGACGCCTACACGATCTATGATGATATGCTCTTCCGCCAGTTCGGTGTTGAAGGGCCTTTCGACACGTTCGACGAGGATGACGCCGATTTCGATGATGATTTCGACGACGAGGACGACGATCTCGATGACGATGATTTCGACGATGATGATCTCGACGATGACGACGAGGATGATCTCGACGACGAGGAGGACTCGCTTTAGCGCGACACCTCGTTGAGGGCATCAACCACTGGACCAGGCAGGGGTGACAGATCCAGAGCAAGGGCTTGATCGAACTGAGATGCGGTGCGCGCTCCAATGAATACTGCGCCAACCTCGTCACGCCCCAAGCTCCACGCCAGCGAAACATCCGCCGGAGTTCGCGCAAGGCCATCAGCAGCGCGTGTGACAGCTTCAGTCAATGACCGCTGAGAATCACTCAAGTGGTGTTCAACAGACCACGCCAAGTGACCCGTGGCTGCCCTCGATGTTGGAGGGATAGTGTGGCGGTACTTCCCGGTGAGTACGCCGCCTGCAAGTGGAGCGTACGCGAACATCGACATTCCGGCGTGCGCCAGGAAGGCACTCGCTTCAGCCTCTCGATTCAGTATCGAGTAGCGCGCGCCGAGTGCGACGAGTTCAAAGAGATCATGGTCGGTGACATATTGTGCAGCGGTGGCCGCAAGCCACGTGGGAAAGTTTGCCAGCCCGATGTAGAGTGCGTCGCCCCAGCGGACAAGATCGGCAGCTGCTTGCATTGTTTCTTCGATCGGCGTGAGCGGATCAGGAGCGGCGATCATCACGACGTCAGCGTACGTCGTGCCCATACGCCTGAGTGATTGGCGCACTGATTGGATGAGCGCACGGCGGCCAGTATTGACTCCCTCCGCTGTGATGCCCGCATGTACAATCAGAGCAAGCTCATCGCGTGGTGCCCCAGAGGAGAGAATGTCACCCATGACATCGAGACCCGCACCGTCACAATATGCAGGGGAGAGATCGACGGCGTTGCCACCGGCGTCCAGCAATGAACGAATTTGTGCTTGGGCATCCTCACTTTCGGTGTCACGCCCCCACGTGAGGGTGCCCAGTCCGAGTTCTCCGATCTCTAGGCCGCTACGGCCAACGCGTTTGTTCTTCACACCACATAAGCCTAGTCGATTCTTGCCCGACGGCGGGGGTACTGTAACCGCATGGGTATTTTTGAAGCGATTATTCTCGGTATTGTCCAAGGGCTGACCGAGTTTCTCCCAATTTCATCGTCCGCGCATCTTCGCATCGTCGGCGAACTTTTCCCGTCTCTTGGCGGCGATCCGGGAGTTACTTTCACTGCGGTCACGCAAATCGGTACTGAGGCTGCTGTTGTGCTGTACTTTTGGAAGGACATCGCACGAATTATTTCGAAGTGGTTCCGATCGCTTCCTTTCGGAGATTCGAAAAATCGTCTTTCCACGTCGGATCCGGATGTGAGAATGGGATGGATCGTCATTATCGGCACATTGCCTATTGTGGTTCTCGGCCTCTTACTTGAAAAGTGGATTGACACAACGTTCCGTAATTTGTATATCACTGCGCTCATGCTTGCGCTCTTTGCAGTTTTCCTCGGGCTTGCAGATAAACTCGGACGGCGTGCAATTGCCCTGGACCAAATGAGCCTTCGCGACGGCATTATTTTGGGTTTTGCACAATCGATGGCGTTAATTCCTGGGGTATCACGTTCTGGCGGAACGATTACCGTGGGACTCGTCTTGGGCTATACGCGTGAGGCGGCAGCGAAAATTTCGTTTTTGCTTGCGGTGCCTGCTGTCCTGGGATCAGGATTTTATCGTTTGATTTCTGATAAGGGGACAAGCCCTGTCAACGTTGGAGCGATACCGACTCTCGTCGCCACCGTGGTCGCCTTCGTCGTCGGCTACGCGGTGATTGTCTGGTTCTTGAAGCTCATCCAGACGAAGTCCTACGCAGGTTTCGTTGCCTATCGACTTCTCCTTGCCTGCCTCGTTGTCGTTCTTCTTGCTGCCGGCACTATTAATATGATCTGAGCGCTGATGTTTCCTCAAGCATTTTTATTTGATATGGATGGCACTCTTACTGATTCCGAGAAACTTTGGTTTTATGCGGAAGTCGAGGTGCTCTCGCGTTTTGGAATTCCCTGGGTTGAAGGCGATCAATACGACGTCGTCGGTATGTCCTTGACAAACGCTGGGAAGTATTTTGTTGAAAAGTTTGGTTTCCATCACACACCGGAGGAGTTTGGCCATATGATCCTCGATGCTGTGGTCGAAATTGGCTCTCGTGAGGGGCTCGAATGGCGTGAGGGGGCGAAAGAGTTTCTCGCGGCTACTCAGGAATGGGGAGTACCGATTGCACTCGTCACTTCGTCATATCGCAAGTTCACCCAGCTCACACTCGATTCTCTTCCCGATGGAACGTTTGATGCCGTCGTGACTGGAGATATGATCTCTCACGGCAAGCCCGACCCCGAGCCGTATCTCATGGCTGCCAACATGCTCGGTGTCGAGCCGCGAGAATGTATGGCCTTCGAAGATTCGGTTCCTGGAGTGACCTCCGCTCACTCCTCCGGGGCACTTACTGTAGGTATTCCTTTCGGTGTGGACATTCCACAACTTCCAGGAATGGTGATCGTTCGTTCGCTCGCTGAACTTGATCGTGATCGTATCAGCTCTCTTTTCCAGGAATGGGTTGCTGGGCAGTTAGGAGCTGCGTAATCCCCTCCGCGCTTATCTCAGGTGCCGAACCTCCGTATGCTGGGCAGATCTCTTTGAAGTGACACCAGTTGCACAGAGGGCCTGTTCGAGGCTCAAAGCCTGTCTCGATCGCCCCGCGGATTCCTGACCAGATCGATTCGATTTCGGCCGTCGTTGAGTCAACGTCGGCTGGAACCGGATCGTACGTCAGGGTCCGTCCATCCTTGAGATAGAGGAGCTGAGTGCGGGCGGGCAGAACATTTCGCGAATAGAACAGTGCCGTGGCATAGAACCTCATTTGGAAAAGTGCGCCGTCTTGGTACCGAGGCGCAGGAGATTTGCCAGTCTTGTAGTCGATCACTCGAAGTTGTCCAGTGGGAGAACGATCAAGGCGGTCAATAATTCCTCGGATGGCCAATCCCGAAGGAAGTGTGGCATTGATGAATTGTTCGCGTCCAGCTGGCTCAAGATAACTGGGATTTTCGAGTGAAAAATACTGCGTAATGAGGGGGCGCGCTGATTCGAGCCACTGCGTGCGCTCGCTCTCGGTCGAAAACAACTGGGCATCCTGTGGTGACTTCTCAATGTGACGCTCCCACATGGGGTAGAGGAGTCCCTGTGCCGTGGAATCATCTCGAGCCGCTGGCGGAAAATCAAAAAGACGTTCGAGAACTGAATGAACAATCGTTCCACGCAACGCCGCCATCGACGGAGGTTCAGGCAGCTTGTCGATGACTCGAAACCGGAATTTGAGGGGACAAGTTTTAAAATCGGATGCTCGCGATGGCGAGAGGGCGGCGTGTCTCATATGTCCACGCTACTACGATTTGTTGGACAACCTGAGGGAGAATCCACAGTGGCCCTGAACACGCTCAATCCCGCGCAGCCACTGTTCCCAGTAGACTATGAACGTGAATAATTACCCTCATCCTCTTGGTCCTGCCCGTCGTCGTGGCCCTTTTCGCGCTGGTGAGCGCGTTCAGCTCACTGATGTCAAAGGAAAGAAATACACCGTGACCTTGATGACTGGTGGTTATTTCCAGTCACAGCGTGGTTCTTTCCACCATGACGACCTGATCGGCAAAGATGAAGGAACGGTCTTCGATGCTCAAGGCTACCAGCTCATGGCATTGCGTCCGCTGGTAAGTGATTACGTTTTATCGATGCCGCGCGGCGCTGCCGTGATCTATCCAAAAGACTCCGCACAGATCATTTCGATGGCGGATATTTTTCCTGGAGCACATGTCGTTGAAGCTGGTGTGGGTTCGGGTGCCCTCTCACTTTCGCTGCTTAGTGCAATCGGATCACAAGGACATTTGACTTCGGTTGAACGCCGAGAAGATTTTGCCGAGATTGCCATTGCGAATGTTGAATCATGGTACGGGCCGGAGCTTCCCTCGTGGGATGTTCTCATCGGATCCGTTTCAGATCACCTGGAATCGGTCACCGGCGTTGACGCTGTCCTTCTTGACATGCTTGCACCGTGGGAAAACATTGATTCTGCAGCACACGCTTTGCGCCCCGGCGGGGTGATCTTGGCTTACGTGGCGACGACGACGCAGATGTCCCGTTTTGTCGAGACCTTGCGGCAGAGCCGTTGCTTTACTGAACCGGAAGCATGTGAAACCCTTCAGCGAACCTGGCATTTGAACGGACTCGCTGTGCGCCCAGACCATCGCATGGTGGCTCATACCGGATTCTTAATTGTTGCCCGTCGCCTTGCTCCAGGATCGACTCCTCTGGAGAAGAAGATGCGCCCTGCGCCTGGTGCACATAACGAATCTCTGCAGTGGAATGAAGACGATTTCGAACAGCGCACGATTTCTGAGAAGAAACTGCGCAAGGTGCGCCGTGATATCGCTCGTCGAGCAGACATCGAGGCCAGCGGAACCGCGCAGGCTGGGCCAGCACAGGCAGCGATGGATAAGAAAATCGCGGCTGAGGGTCAAGCAAAAGCTCTTGCAAATCTCGATCACATTCGCGCGCGTCGAATTGCTCGGAAAGAAGCACATGATGAATGAGACGACGATAATGGACCAGTTCCTGGAGGTCCAGCGTAAAAATGACCGCTTAACGGCTGCGCTCACAGATGCCAGAAATACGATTGCGCAACTGGGCGAACAGCTTCAGGCGCTCACCGAACCTCCATCGACATACGCCACGGTGATCGAAGTTGGAAATGATCGAACGTTGGCAGTTGCATCCGGCGGACGGAAAATGCGCGTCAGCCTCGCCGCCGACGTCGATGTGACGGAGATTGCGGAAGGCCAAGAGGTTCTACTCAACAGCGGTAACGTCGTGATAGGCGTTGAGCATTTCGAACGTTCGGGCGAGCTGGCAACAATTGAGCTCGTGGACAATGATCGCGCCCTTGTGCGGCTAGCAGATTCATCAAAACGATTGCTCAAGCTGGCACGTCATGCTGACTCAGGCGAGTTTCGCAGTGGCGATCTTGTCCTTGTGGACGTGAAGAATGGATTTGTCCTCGAATACGTTGAGCGGCCCGACGTCGAACATTTGTTGCTTGAGGAGATCCCTGACGTGTCGTATTCGGATATCGGGGGACTCGGGCCCCAGATCGAGGCGATCCAAGATACGGTCGAACTGCCGTTCGAACAGCCTGAACTCTATCGTGAACACGGCTTGAAACCGCCCAAAGGTGTGCTTCTCTATGGTCCTCCAGGATGTGGAAAGACTCTTATCGCAAAGGCTGTCGCAACGTCTTTATCTCAGAAGCTCTCCACGTCGAGTGCCGGGCGTTCCTACTTCATCAACATCAAAGGTCCACAACTTTTGGACAAATTTGTTGGAGAGACTGAACGTCAGATCCGTGAGATTTTCTCCCGAGCACGCGACCGTGCAGCCGGTGGTGTCCCCGTGGTGATCTTTTTTGATGAGATGGAAGCGCTGTTCCGCACCCGCGGTTCTGGGGTTTCTTCCGACGTTGAGACGACGGTGGTTCCGCAGTTGCTCGCTGAAATTGATGGCGTTGAAAAATTAGACAACGTCATCGTCATTGGTGCGTCAAATAGAGAAGACATGATTGATCCGGCAATTCTGCGTGCGGGAAGACTTGATGTGAAGATCCGTATCGAGCGGCCGGATCGTGAGGGTGCTCGGGAGATTTTGGAAAAATACCTTACGGCGCAGCTTCCTCTTCACCCCAGCGAAGTAGAAAACGCTGGGTCACCTCAAGCAGCGGTAGATCACATGATCGAGAGTGCGGTCAATGCACTCTTCGCACGCACGCCGCAGAACGCTTTCGTCGAAGTGACGTATGACAATGGTGATACAGAAACTCTCTACATCAGCGATTTCGTCTCCGGAGCGATGCTTGCTGAAATTGTCGATCGTGCAAAGAAGAGTGCCATTAAAGATCTCCTTGCATATGGGCAGCGAGGTATCCGCACACGCCATCTGATTGAGGCAACGCGTGAAGTTGCTCGTGAGGATGAGAATGTGGGGTCCGTTCAAAGTCCGCACGAGTGGGCACGCATCAATGGATATTCGACTTCCCGCCGTATTACCTATGTCAAACGCCTCGATATCGGTGGTAGCGTTGCGCACCACGAGGTTAGACCAGCAGTTTCTGACTTCCCGTTGACGCTGAAGGAGGGCCTGCTGTGAGCGTGAAACGAATCATGGGGACAGAAACCGAATTCGGCATTCTCGCCACCGGATCGCCAGGATCTGATCTGGTGGAGCTGTCCACTCAATTTGTCCAGGCGTATGCAGCTGCCGGAGACTCTGCATCTGTTTCAAGTGCGCCCATGTGGGATTACACGGGCGAAGATCCTCTCAATGATGCTCGAGGTTTTCGGTACGACCGAAACTCAGTTGATCCGTCGTTACTCACCGATGACCCGCACATTCCGGCGCCGTCAGGGCCGCACCTGACATCTGTTCCTCGCCCGACGTCGGCGCAACTCGCCGCACCGCGCGCTGCGAACACAGTTCTGACAAATGGAGCGCGTCTCTACGTCGATCATGCGCATCCAGAGTATTCCTCGCCAGAAGTTTCCAATCCGCGCGAAGCCGTGTTGTGGGATCGGGCAGGGGAGCATATTGCCACGCAGGGCATTGAGTTGTGTGCCACACAAGGACGTTCCCTCGCTCTGTATAAAAACAATGTTGACGGAAAAGGTGCCACGTACGGTCATCATGAAAATTATGCGGTTGCCCGCGATGTCGAATTTTCCGATATCGTGCGATACCTCACGGCGTTTATGGTGACCCGTCCGATCCTATGTGGTGCAGGCCGAGTGGGAATTGGACAGCAATCTCAACGAGCTGGTTTCCAAATTTCTCAGCGTGCCGACTACGTTGAAACTCCAGTGGGGATCGAGACCACATTCCGACGCCCAATAATTAATACTCGTGATGAACCACATGCAGATCCTGCAAAGCTGCGCAGACTCCATGTGATTGGCGGCGATGCCAATATGTTTGATATCTCTGGGCTATTGAAAATGGGCACCACTTCACTCGTGTTATGGATGCTTGAACAGGACGCTGTTCCTCTGGCTTTGGAATCTATCGTTCTCCACGATCCAGTGGTTGCTACCTGGAATGTGTCCCATGATCTTTCCCTGGCGGAGCGCATTGATCTCAACGAAGGGGAGATGACTGCCCTCGATATTCAAGAAACATACCTTGAGGCTGTGCGCGAGGCAGTTGATGAACGCGGTGAGCCGGATGCCGACACGCGTGAAATTCTCAATGTGTGGCAGTGGGCTATCGACACGCTCCGTCGTGACAAATTCGCTGCTGCCGATTGTATTGAATGGGTCGGCAAACTGAAGCTGATGGAACAAATGCGTGAGCGAGGAGGCCTGAGCTGGGATAACGATCGACTGCGCGCACTTGATTTACAGTGGCATGATCTTCGCCCCCAACGTTCAATCGTAGCTAAGCTCGATGCAGCCGGACAGGTTCGCCGTCTGTTTTCGCCATCGGAGGTGGCGTGGGCAGCGACGAATGCGCCACGAACGACACGCGCATATACCAGAGGTTCTCTCATCTCTCGCTTTGGCCCGCAGGTGATCGGTGCGAGCTGGTCAGCCATGATTCTCGACGCCGGTGGGCCCGATCTCGTACGGATCCCGCTGGTGAACCCCGCTCTGGGAACCCAGATGTTGCTTGGCGATATTCTGGAAACGTCCGAATCAGTTGCTGATTTTCTTACACATATTACGAACTAGTCATGCATTGCCACTGAGTAAAGGAAAATAATGTCTCAGGAATTTATTCGTCCCCACACCACATCTGAAGAGGAAGTCTACGCACCTCTGGCTCAGACTGAAATGACCGACGTCGATGCCCTTCTCGACGACATCGACTCGATCCTTGAAGACAATGCGGCAGACTTCGTCAGCGGTTTTGTACAGAAGGGCGGACAGTGAATCGCCGAATTTTCGGTATCGAAACCGAATATGGGATCACAGCTGCTGCTACTGACACCACAGCTGCTCGAGTAGAGGCTGAGCAGGCTGCTGAACTTTTATTCCAGCCAGTAGTGGAAGCCAACGGTTCAACTAACGCTTTCTTGACCAATGGCGCCCGCTTATACCTCGATATCGGCGCTCATCCCGAATATGCCACTGCCGAATGTGACTCTGTACGCGATCTTTTGCTCAATGAGCGCGCAGGTGATGTCATCTTGCGCGATCTTGCGCGCACAGCAAATGAGAAGCTCCGATCTGCTGGTATTTCTTCGCGTATTCACTTAATCAAGAACAACCTCGATTCTCAAGGAAACTCTTACGGTTGTCATGAGAATTATCTTGTACGTCGGCGTGCGGACTTCACAGAGCGGATTGCGTGGCTCATTCCATTTTTCACAACGCGCCAGATCCTCGTGGGCGCTGGTCATATCCGACAAAGCCAGCAGGGCGTAACATACGAGCTTTCACAACGTGCTGATCAGGTGTGGGATGCGATATCCAACGCATCGACGCGCTCACGACCAATGATTAATACACGCGACGAACCTCATGCAGATGTCGATCAGTACCGACGAATGCATGTCATTGTGGGCGACACCAACATGCTCGAAACGACCTCGGTACTGAAAATAACTGCGACAGAAGCATTAATTAATGTGATCGAATCAGGGGTGAGGCTTGCTCCGCTTGTTCTGTCGAATGCTCCACATGCGCTTCGCACAATTTCGCGCGATATCACGGGCAAAGCTCCCGTTGAAATTTCTGGAGGGCCGGCAATGAGCGCGCTCGATATCCAATCCCAAATTCACGATTTCGTGATGACTCATTACGAACGTGAAGGTTGGTTAGCCGATCTCGATCCTCTTCGCTCCTACGGACTCGACTTATGGATACGCGCCTTGGATGCGTTGCGTTCGGGCAACATTGACACTCTTGCAAGCGAACTCGATTGGGTTGCAAAGAAGGCACTTCTGGATAGGTACTGCGAGCGTCTGCACACGGATCTCGGTGACGTCCGCATGGCTCGTTTGGCACTCGCGTGGCACGACATCACCGATGCGGGATTGCTGACAAAGTTCGAAGATACTGGTCAGGTACGCACGCTCCTCAAACGCTCCGACGTCGTCGAAGCGACAACTCGTCCACCGCAGACGACGCGTGCCGCACTGCGGGGGCGTTTCATTGAGGAAGCGCAACGGCAGCGACGCGACTTTACCGCTGACTGGGCAACCCTCAGACTCGCTGACGCTGGGCAAACAGTCTCTTTGAAAGATCCATTTGCGCACATCGATGCTCGAGTTGATGCGCTAATCGAGGAGATGAAGTGAGACTGCGTATTGCTCGTTTTTTGGTTGCAATTTTATTTGGGATTGGATTAGGGATACTTTTCCCGTGGAGCACGTCCTCACCGGCGAAAATTACAGTCACAGGTGAGCTTGGGGCTCCAGTGACAGTAATTTCAAGTGGAAACGAACTCAAAAATGATTTTGTGCGAACAGAATTTGCTGGTCAGGGGCGCACAATTATCCCAGGAAGTCAGGTTCTGTTTTCTGCGACGTCATTTGACCTTGCAACAGGAGCGTTGAGCGCGGTCAATAATTCTGGAAAGTTGCAGGCGCTGAGTGCGACCGAAGAAAATCTCGGGGAGCTGTATCAAGCGGTCATTGGTGTGAAAGAGGGATCACGCGTACTTGCGACCTTTACTCGTTCCGTTCACACCGAAGTCGTTGTGATCGATATTTTGCCGACGATTGCGACGGGGGAGAAGGAAACAGCCACCGTGAGGCCGCAAGGTTTTACTTATAGTGAAGATTCATTCGGACGCCCAGTTGTGCGTGGAAAGTCCACTGTGGGGAATGAACTCAGTGTGCAAATTTTGCGTTCAGGTAGTGGAATTCAGCTGACAGCTTCTGATCAGGTGATCGGGAACTACCGGATGTTCGATCCGAATGGAAAAATTCTCGACGACACATGGAATCGCAATGCGCCAGTGAAAGTGACAATGTCGCAAGTGTATCCGGGGCTCCATGATGGACTTCTTGACCAGCGAGTTGGGTCTCGTGTGGCCCTGGAAATTCCCGCGCGCCTTGCACAAGGCAAAGAAGCTGCGTTCGTCGTTTTTGATATTTTGGGAGTGGTAAACGCCTAAACCGGGTGTTTGTCAAGATATAAAGGAAAAGTTATGACGATTGTAGAGTCAATTCCCTCGCCTTCGGTTAGCGTGTGGCATCTTGGCCCATTGCCAATTCGCGCATATGCGCTGGCAATTTTGACAGGAATTATCGTTGCATACTGGCTATCGAACCGTCGTTACGTTCGCAAGGGTGGCGACGACGAGGTGACGATCGACATCATGGTGTGGATGGTCATCTTCGGTATCCTCGGCGCGCGAGTTTATCATCTCATTACCAGCCCTGATGCATATTTCGGCGAGGGCGGCGATCCATGGAAAGCCCTGCGAATTTGGGAAGGTGGCCTGGGAATTTGGGGCGCGGTTCTTGCCGGTGGTATTGCAGCCTACGTCGCGCTTCACCGACGTAACTTGCGATTGGCACCATTCGCCGACGCCGTGGCACCCGGCCTCGTTCTCGCTCAAGCCATTGGCCGTTGGGGGAATTACTTCAATCAAGAACTATTTGGACGTCCCACGACATTGCCGTGGGGTCTTGAGATCGATGCCGCGCATTTGCCGGCTGGTTTCAGCGAAGGAACATTGTTCCATCCGACATTCCTCTATGAGTCGTTATGGTGCGTCGGCGTTTTTTTCGTTCTTCTCTATGCACAGAAACGGTTCCTTTTGCGCGGCGGACAGGTCTTTGTCCTTTACGTTATTTTGTACACATTGGGGCGTGTCTGGATTGAGGCTCTGCGCATTGACCAAGCGCATTCTGTGCTGGGCCTTCGCCTGAATGTCTGGACGTCAATTATCGTTTTTGCTCTGGCATGTGTCGCTTTTACGGTTCTCACTCGTCATCTTCGCAGCCACCCTGAGTTGGACAATATCGTGCTTGATCCTGACAAAGTCCCTATGCGCAGCTCCCATGACCATCGTGAATCCATGATTGGGCAGACAAGTGGGACCGAGGACTCGGATAGCACAAAACAAATCGGGTAAAGTAGGAGCCATGCGTAGAGCTAAAATTGTTTGTACACTCGGCCCGGCTGTTGGGTCGAAAGAGAAAATCGTTGAGCTCGTTAAAGCGGGCATGAACGTAGCACGAATCAACGCTTCACACGGCTCGCACGAGGAGCACGAGGAGCGAATTGACTGGGTGCGCGAAGCAGCACAGGAACTTGGTGTTCCAGTTGCCATCTTGTGCGATCTTCAGGGGCCAAAGATCCGCCTCGGTCGTTTCGCCGAAGGGCCGGTACTTCTCGAGAACGGTGATATTTTCACTATCACGACTGAGGATGTTCCTGGTGACAAAGACCTCGTTTCGACTACCTTCAAGGGCCTCCCGGGCGATTGCAATCCAGGCGATCTCATCCTCATTGATGACGGTAAGGTCAAGGTCAAGGTGCTTGAGGTTAACGGGCCTCGAGTCAAGACTGAAGTCGTTGTCGGTGGCCCGGTTTCGAATAACAAGGGTGTGAATCTTCCCGGCGTTGCTGTTTCAGTTCCTGCTCTGTCTGAGAAGGACAAGGAAGATCTCGAATGGGGTCTCGGTTACGGTTGCGATCTGGTTGCACTGTCCTTTGTCCGTTCTGCAAAGGACGTCGATGATGTCCATGACGTCATGGATCGTGTCGGACGCAAGGTGCCAGTGATTGCGAAGATCGAAAAGCCACAGGCTGTGGACGCTCTCGAAGGCATCGTCCGCGCATTCGACGGCATCATGGTCGCCCGTGGTGACCTTGGCGTGGAGCTTCCGCTTGAGCAGGTTCCGATCGTTCAAAAGCGCGCAGTGTCTCTCGCTCGCCGTCACTCGAAGCCAGTCATCGTGGCAACGCAGGTTCTTGAGTCGATGATTAATGCTCCGACCCCGACCCGTGCAGAAACCTCCGACTGCGCAAACGCCATTCTTGACGGCGCTGATGCGGTCATGCTCTCGGGTGAGGTTTCCGTTGGCAAGTACCCAATCGAATGTGTGCGTACGATGGCGTCCATCGTCGAATACACCGAGGAACATGGGCTTGAGCGTATCCCGAAGGTAGGAAATCTCCACCGTACGCGCAACGGCGTGATCACTCGTGCAGCTCTCGAAGTTGGCGAAGCGCTTGGTGTGAAGTATCTCGCAGTGTTCACTGCGTCGGGTCAGACGGCACGTCGTATGTCTCGTCTGCGCGGTCGTATCCCGTTGCTGGTCTTCACTCCATCGGAGGAAATCAGGCAGCAGCTCGCGCTCACCTGGGGCGTTCAAACCTTTATGGTTCCTAATGTTGCGCATACTGATGACATGGTTGAGCAGGTGGATGAAGCCTTGCGTGAAAACAACATGGCAGTAGACGGCGATCAAGTGGTGATCGTTTCCGGTATGCCCCCGGGGAAGTCGGGTTCAACGAACTCAATTCGAGTTCACAAGGTCGGAGAACTTCTCATTCACCGATAAATTCGGTTATAGTATTCCGGTGGGCTTCGGCTCACTGGAATACAATGCTCCTGTGGTGGAATTGGTAGACACACTGCACTCAAAATGCAGCGCCCACAAAGCGTGCGGGTTCGAGTCCCGCCGGGAGCACTATCGTCGTCAAAACAAGGCATGCAGTGAACTCATGTTTGCTACATTTAGATGAGCGAACCAAAGGAGGTGTCGTTATGTCACTGTCGGAGAAGATTGATCAATCTCGCGACTTGGAAGTTGAAGTCATCCCAGACAACAACGATCCGTCAACCATCACCACCATGGTCGTTGAAGATGAGACGCTTATTCGCCTTGATATTGTGGAGACGCTGAAAGACGCTGGTTACGATGTCATCGCAGAAGCTTCGAGTGGTGAAGAAGCAGTTGACCTTGCCAATGAGCTCCAGCCTCATCTGGTCGTCATGGACGTCAAGATGAATGGTATGGACGGGATTAGCGCAGCTGAAAAAATTCTTGCAGACCATCAGTGTGCAGTTGTCATGCTCACCGCGTTCTCTCAAAAAGAACTTGTGAATCGTGCTCGCGATGCCGGAGCTATGGCATATGTGGTCAAGCCGTTTACTCCGCAAGATCTTCTTCCAGCAGTTGAAATTGCGATTTCACGTCATCTCGAGATTGTCTCTTTGGAAAACGAAGTCGCTTCACTTGCCGATCAGTTTGAAACGCGCAAGCGCGTTGACCGTGCGAAGAGCCTACTCCAAGAAAAGATGGGGTTGACTGAGCCTGAGGCGTTCCGCTGGATCCAGAAGACATCAATGGACCGACGTTTGACGATGCGAGAAGTTGCTGACGCCGTTCTTGATCAAGTTGGCAAATAGTAGTTAGTGGTGGTGAGAATATGACTCACCACCACTTTTATTTTGCGATATACACGCAGGTGATACGGCCGATTGCCACAGTCATAGGACCATCACAAACGCGCACTTGAACCACGCAGTTTTTCTTTCCTCGGTGAAGTAATTCTGCGATCGCACACACCTCGTCTCCTTGAGCGCTTGCGACATGAGAGACAGAAAGCTCAGTTCCGGCCGGCACCATACCCGGTTGTGCAAGCTCCAGAGCCAAACGCGATCCTGCTTCTTCGATGAGGGCAGCTGTTGCCCCTCCGTGTAACAACCCGACGATTTGTCGATTCCCCTCTACCGGCATGGTCATCTCAACCTGTTGTGGGGACTGATGAACGATGTGAAAACCGAGTTTTTCTCCAAATTCAGTGAACATATCCCCACAATACCGTTTTAATCGACATCCATACCCCGCTAGCGGCTAGTCTGGGAGAGTGAATACTCTTCTGCTTCTTGATGGACATTCGCTCGCCTTCCGCTCGTTCTTTGCACTTCCAGCGGAGTCATTTCGTACTGCTCAAGGCAAATACACCAACGCAGTTCACGGCTTCGTCTCGACGTTGCTGTCACTGACGAAGAAGTATTCGCCGTCGCATATTGCAGTCGCATTCGACCTGCCTGGCGGTACTTTCCGTACCCGGCAGTACGCCGAGTATAAGGGGGGACGCGCCGCGACCCCGCAAGAGTTCAAAGGACAAATTGAACTGATTCAAGAAGTTCTCTCAGCGCTTGGAGTTACGTGGTTGACGAAGGAGGATTTCGAAGCAGACGATATCGTTGCCACCCTCGCAACACGCGGTGAAGAAGCGAAAATGAAAGTCTATGTCGCCTCAGGAGACAAGGACTCGTATCAGCTCGTTGATGATGCAGTGACGGTGCTTTATCCGATGCCACGGTCTGTCATGTTAGAAATGACTCCCGACGTCGTCGAGGAACGTACGGGAGTGCGTCCGGAACAGTATCCGGATATGGCCGCGCTCGTCGGTGAAGGAGCAGATAATCTTCCTGGAGTTCCCGGAGTCGGCAAGAAGACAGCACAAAAATGGATCACAACCTACGGAAGCCTTGAAGAAATTATCGCCCATGCTCACGACATCAAAGGGAAGGTAGGGGAGAAGCTTCGCGCGCACCTTGATCAAGTCACACTGAATCGTCAGCTCAATGCTCTTGTCCGGGATCTCGATATCGTTCCCGATCTCGATCAGCTCACTGTCAAAGGCGCCGATCCAGAAAAGGTTCATGAACTTTTCGACGTCCTTGATTTCACTCAGCTTCGTACGCGTGTTCTGTCAGAGTGGCCCATTCGTGATGGCTCGGCGCCAATCTCGGTTGATGTCAATATTCGCGAAGCAAAGGTGACTTCTGATGCAGATTTTGCTCGCTTTGTGAGCGCGCACCCCGGTCCGCACTCTCTCTTCATCAGCGGTATCCATGCGCCCGCACGCGGCAGAGTGGATGAGTTCGCCATTTGCGCCTCAGATGGCGCTACATTCGTCGGCTCAGTTGCTCAGCTGACACCTGAGTCAGAGGGTGCGCTTGCAACATGGTTAGCTGATCCTAACGCGATGAAGATTGGACACAACACCAAGGGGATCTCACATGCGTTTTCTGGTGAAGGAATGACCATTGCAGGCTGGAGCATCGACACCGAAATCGATGCCTACCTCCTTCATCCTGACCAGCGCAAGTATGATCTCGACGAACTCGTCATGCGTTATCTCGGAGTTGAACTCGGCGCCGACGATGGTGCCTTGTTCACGCTCGACGGCGCAGTCCCGACACTCGCGTCGCGTGCTGTGGCAGTGTTGAACCTTGCAGATGCGCTGGGAACTGAGCTTGATAAACAAGAAGGCTCGCAGACCCTCAGGGAACTTGAAATGCTTGTCTCGCATGTGTTGACAGTGATGGAGAGGCGCGGAGTTGCTGTGGATCAAGGCGCGCTCGAAGATCTTCGTACACAATTTGATGCTCGTGTCGAAAATGCAGCAAGTGCAGCGTGGGATGCAATTGCTGACGATTCTGTGAATCTCTCAAGTCCAAAACAGCTCCAGGCTGTGTTGTTCGAACGCCTCGGCCTTCCCAAGACAAAGAAAACGAAGTCTGGATATACCACCAATGCCGAGGCTTTGGAAGGACTGCTGGCGAAGATCGCACAACGTGAAGACAATGATGCCATCGCCGGACAACGCTTCCTCGCGGCACTTTTGGAACATCGAGACGCGATTAAGTTACGTCAGTCGGTTGAAGGGCTCCTGAGTGCGGTTCAAACCGATGGCCGAATCCATACCACCTATCAACAGACCGTTGCTGCAACTGGACGGCTTTCGTCAACTGATCCGAATCTGCAAAATATTCATGCACGTACTGAAGAGGGTCTGCAGATTCGTTCGGTTTTCGTCCCTGGCGAGGGATATGAAGCATTGATGACCGCAGATTATTCCCAGATCGAGATGCGGTTGATGGCACATCTATCAGGGGATGAAGCGTTAATCGAAGCATTTAATGAGGGGGCGGACCTTCACTCCTTTGTAGCTTCGCGAGTCTTCCACGTGCCGCAAGACGAAGTTTCGCCAGCTCAGCGCTCAAAGATTAAAGCAATGAGTTACGGACTTGTCTATGGACTGAGCGCTTATGGGCTCTCCGCACAGCTACGCATTTCAGTTCCTGAAGCGCAAGACCTCATGGAACAATATTTCTCTCGGTTCGGGAAAGTAAAATCTTACTTGGATTCTCTGGTCACCCAAGCTCGTAAGGTGGGATACACACAAACCATCCTGGGCCGACGTCGTTATCTTCCTGAACTCACGTCCTCCAACCGTCAGGTGCGTGAAGCCGCTGAGCGTATGGCGTTAAACGCACCAATTCAGGGATCAGCTGCAGATTTGATGAAAGTGGCCATGCTCAATACGCATGAGGCACTTGAGAAGTCGGGCGCTCGTTCACGCATCCTCCTTCAAGTACATGATGAACTTGTCCTTGAGATTGCTCCGGGGGAGGCTTCCCTTGTCGAACAGATCGTTCGTGAAAGCATGGGGACTGCCTTTAACCTCTCTGTCCCGCTATCCGTGGGGATCGGCATCGGCTCCGATTGGCGCTCAGCAGCTCACTGAGATTTGGGTGCAGGGGATTGAATCGTGGCAGATGAGAGGTGATAATCAACGTCCTGGGGATGTGGGGTGAGCACAGAAGAGATCCAGTAGCCGGGCCGAAGGACTTGCGCATTCTCATTCCATCAGTTGCGCTGGAGTCGCGCATTTGTTCGAAGGCCGTTGAGTGATGAAACTCCGTGGAGACTCTTTCTGTGGCGCAAACTATGGAAAAACACGGGTCGGGGAGGTTGAAACCAACCACGATCGCCCGTAGACTAGCTGATTGGTATGGGAAATCCATGCCATGTCCATTATCCAATACTATTTACGTAAGCGGAGTCACCAACTCTATGACTGCTAATAACTCTACGACGACCCCCGAAGTCGCAATCAACGATATCGGCGATGAGGCAGCCCTCATTGCAGCGGTTGATAAGACCATCAAGTACTTCAACGACGGGGATATCGTCGAAGGTACCGTAGTCAAGGTCGACCGAGACGAAGTTCTCCTCGACATCGGCTACAAGACCGAGGGTGTTATCCCCTCCAAGGAACTGTCCATCAAGCACGACGTTACCCCAGATGACGTTGTCGAAGTTGGTGACCAGATCGAGGCACTCGTCACGCAGAAGGAAGACAAGGAAGGTCGCCTTCTCCTGTCGAAGAAGCGCGCACAGTACGAGCGCGCCTGGGCGAAGATCGAAGAAGTCAAGGAAGCAGACGGCGTCGTTACCGGTACCGTCATCGAGGTTGTCAAGGGCGGCCTTATCCTGGACATCGGCCTCCGTGGCTTCCTCCCAGCTTCCCTCGTTGAGATGCGCCGTGTGCGCGATCTTGCACCGTACATCGGTCGCGAGCTTGAGGCGAAGATTATCGAACTCGATAAGAACCGCAACAACGTTGTTCTTTCTCGCCGCTCCTACCTCGAGCAGACCCAGTCTGAAGTGCGTTCGCACTTCCTGGGCACTCTCCAGAAGGGTCAGGTTCGTGAGGGCGTCATTTCCTCGATCGTTAACTTCGGTGCGTTCGTGGATCTTGGTGGCGTAGACGGCCTTGTTCATGTTTCAGAGCTGTCCTGGAAGCACATCGATCACCCGTCAGAGGTCGTCGAGGTTGGCCAGCACGTGACGGTTGAGGTTCTCGATGTGGACTTCGATCGTGAGCGCGTCTCGCTCTCGCTCAAGGCAACTCAGGAAGATCCGTGGCAGACATTCGCTCGTACGCACCAGATCGGTCAGATCGTGCCGGGCAAGGTCACTAAACTCGTTCCGTTCGGCGCATTTGTCCGCGTCGAGGACGGCATTGAGGGACTCGTTCACATCTCGGAGCTTGCTCAGCGTCACATCGACCTCCCAGAGCAGGTTGCCAAGGTTGGCGACGAAGTCTTCGTCAAGGTCATCGATATCGACCTCGAACGTCGCCGCATTTCCCTCTCGCTCAAGCAGGCGAACGAGGGCGTGGATCCGACGTCGGAGGACTTCGATCCGTCGCTGTACGGCATGACCGCTGAATACGATGAGAACGGTAACTACAAGTACCCAGAAGGCTTCGATCCTGCCACCAACGAATGGCTTGAGGGCTTCGAAGAGAACCAGGCTAACTGGGAAGCTGAGTACGCAAAGGCTGAGGCTCGTTGGCAGGCTCACAAGGAGCAGGTCACCAAGGCTCTCGAAGCCGATGCTGCTGCCGCTGCTTCGACACCGGCTCCGGCTGCTGCCGAAGAGGTTCCAGCCTCCTACTCGTCAGGTTCCGAAGCTGAGGGCACACTTGCTTCCGACGAAGCACTTGCGGCTCTTCGCGAGAAGCTGACCGGTAACTGAACTGGTGAATAACTAACGTGTGGGCGGAGGAAAACCTCCGCCCACACGTTTTCTTTATCTGGAATGCTCATGATCTCAAGCAGCATCGACCAGAATATGACGGGCGAAAGGTGGAACATGATCGTCGTTGTCACCGGTGGAATCGGTTCAGGAAAATCGACCGTTTCAGCGATGCTTTCACAGCGCGGTGCTGTCGTCATCGATTATGACGAACTGGCGCGCGAGGCAGTGGTACCAGGATCTGATGGATTGGCATCAATTGTTCAGCGATGGGGAAAGAAAATCCTTCAGGATAGCGGTGAATTGAACCGCGCTGCCTTAGGCAAGATTGTTTTTTCGGATCCCGACGCTCTAGCCGAACTTAATGCGATTATCCATCCGGCTATCGATCAACTCGCTGCCACGCGCGAAGCTCAGATCCGTGCAATGTCGCCGGCGACTGTGATTGTCCGCGATGTGCCGCTTTATATTCCTGGTACTGGCCCATCACAAGACGTTGATCTTGTTGTGACAGTGTCGGTACCTGAAGAAATTCGTATTTCCCGGCTTATCGAGCACAGGTCGATGACGCAGAGCGACGCTCGGGCTCGTATTGCCCACCAAATGACTGACATCGAACGAGAAAATATTGCTGATGTGGTGATACATAATGACGGAAATTTCGCTGACCTTCAGACCCAAGTCGATGATCTTTGGCACATGATCTGCATGTGTAATACGCCCTGAGCAAGGCCCCGTTGGGAGAGACGTCTGTAGCAGGTAGGCTTAAGCCTATGCGTCCAGTTACTGATCTCATCCGTCAAGAAAATCCATTTCAAGTGATCTCGCCATATACGCCGTCGGGTGATCAGCCGCAGGCGATTGCAGAACTTGCTGATCGTATCAACGCTGGTGAGGCAGATATCGTGCTCCTTGGTGCTACCGGGACAGGAAAGTCAGCAACGACGGCGTGGCTCATTGAGAAGATCCAACGGCCAACATTGATTCTCGAACCAAACAAAACTCTCGCAGCTCAGATGGCTGCAGAATTTCGTGAGTTGATGCCCAATAACGCTGTCGAATATTTCGTCTCGTACTACGACTACTACCAGCCTGAGGCGTACGTTCCCCAAACCGACACCTTCATTGAGAAAGATTCATCCATCAACGACGAAGTGGAGCGACTTCGCCACTCGGCAACGAACTCCCTCTTGACTCGCCGTGATACCGTCGTCGTCGGCTCTGTTTCCTGTATCTATGGTCTTGGAACGCCGCAAGAGTATGTCGATCGAATGGTTCGTCTTGAAGTTGGCCAGGAACTTGACCGCGATGAGCTTCTGAAGCGTTTCGTTACGATGCAGTACACGCGCAATGATATGGCCTTTACACGCGGTACTTTTCGCGTACGAGGGGACACGGTAGAGATCATTCCTGTGTACGAGGAACTTGCAATACGCATCGAATTTTTCGGAGACGAAATTGACTCCATCAGTGAGCTCCACCCCCTCACGGGCAACGTGATTCGGCAAACTCCACAAGCTCATATTTTCCCTGCCACTCACTACGTCGCAGGACCAGAGCGAATGGCACGCGCAATCGAATCGATCGAGGCTGAGCTTGCGCAACGATTGGCCCAATTACGTGATCAGAACAAGTTGCTTGAGGCACAACGCCTGGAGATGCGAACAACCTACGATCTTGAAATGATGCGCAACATCGGCACGTGTTCGGGAATTGAAAACTACTCGCGCCATATTGACGGACGTGGTCCGGGCACTCCTCCCAACACTCTTCTTGACTATTTCCCGCAGGATTTCGTCCTTGTCATTGACGAATCTCATGTCACTGTCCCGCAGATTGGGGCGATGTATGAAGGGGATATGTCGCGTAAACGAACGTTGGTTGAACATGGGTTCCGTCTGCCCAGTGCCATGGATAATCGCCCACTGAAATGGGAAGAATTCCTCGAACGCATTGGACAAACTGTTTACCTATCAGCGACACCGGGCAAATACGAAATGGAAAAGTCTGACGGCTACGTAGAACAGATCATTCGTCCTACCGGTCTGGTTGACCCTGAGGTGATCGTCAAGCCGACTCAAGGCCAGATTGACGACCTTCTTGAAGAGGTGAGACGCCGAACCGAACGCGATGAGCGTGTCTTGGTTACGACCTTGACCAAGAAGATGGCTGAAGATCTCACGGATTATCTTGCTGAACGTGGCGTGAAAGTGGAATACCTTCACTCCGATGTTGACACGCTCCGTCGCGTGGAATTACTCCGTGAGCTTCGTTTAGGAAAATTCGATGTCCTCGTCGGCATCAACTTGTTGCGTGAAGGACTCGATCTACCTGAAGTGTCGCTCGTGGCGATTCTTGATGCTGACAAACAAGGCTTCTTGCGCTCGACGACGTCGCTGATCCAGACGATTGGCCGCGCCGCGCGAAACGTGTCGGGACAGGTTCACATGTATGCTGACTCGATCACGCCGAACATGCGCGAGGCAATCGACGAGACGAATCGACGCCGTGCCAAGCAGATTGCGTATAACACTGAACACGGGATCGATCCTCAGCCATTGCGCAAAAAGATTTCTGACGTGACAGACATGCTGATGCGTGAAGACATCGACACTACTGAACTTTTGGAGGGAGGCTACCGCAAGGAGAAAAAGCCGACTGCGAAGAAAGGCGATGGAGCGGAAATTGCAGCTCTCGTTGAGGAACTCACCGAACAAATGCATCTTGCCGCAGAACAACTTCAGTTCGAGCTGGCGGCTCGCTTACGCGATGAGATTGAGGACCTGAAGAAAGAACTGCGTGCAATGCGCGCCGCTTCTGCGTGAGACGCCGATGTGAGATTTTACTGGCACGTCGTCCACAGACGGCGTCGGCGTTAGAATTGCTCAAGGCCATGGGGAGTATTCCCACCAATTCCATGTCGTCATCACGATCGTTTCTCGATCCGGTATGGAAGCCAGGACTACTGGCGGGAAGAGACTGCGGTATTGTCACCACTCGTACCAAAGGATCTTTATGTCTTTGATGACGCTTCTTCAGGTAGGCGGAAAGCCTGCCACCTCCGGTAATATGCATGTCGATATGTGGGAATGGATTGTTCTCGGCATTGTCGTCATCGTACTTATTCTTTTTGATCTGCTCGGGCATGTGCGTAAGGCGCACGAGCCAACCGTGGGCGAGGCTGCGCGTTGGACTGGCCTTTACGTCTCTCTCGCGGTGCTTTTTGGCGTAATGACGATTGTGCGGCACGGCGGACAATTTGGCGCTGAGTTCTTCGCAGGCTATCTCACAGAGTATTCGCTTTCGCTCGACAATATCTTCGTCTTCATCATTATCATCGCGGCATTCCGGGTGCCGCGGCTCTACCAGCAAAAAGTCTTGATGTACGGCATCGTCATTGCGTTAGTGCTACGTTTCGTCTTCATCCTCCTCGGTGCAGCGATTATCGAGCGCTTCGTGTGGGCATTCTTTTTCTTTGGCGCTTGGATGTTGTGGACCGCAGTCAATCAAATCAAGGACGGCATCGAGGAAGGCCGAGAGCGATTGGCGGGCAAAGCGCAGGATGAGGAGTTCACCCCTCCATTGATGTCTCGCCTGATGTCCAAGCGTTTTAACGTCACCGAGGGCTTTGTCGGAGCCAAGCTTGTCACGCGTCGTAATGGCAAAACGTGGATCACTCCGCTTCTGTTGTGCATCGTTTCTATTGGAACGATCGATCTTCTCTTCGCACTTGATTCGATTCCGGCAATCTACGGCCTAACGAACGAACCATTTATTGTTTTCGCTGCAAATGCCTTCGCTCTTCTGGGCCTGCGTCAACTGTTCTTCCTTGTCGATGGACTGCTCGAACGGCTCATTTACCTGCATTATGGTTTAGCGGTCATCTTGGGCTATATCGGCTACAAGCTGATTGTTCACGCTGCTCACGGCTACGGTTTCGCGAATTACTTGCCCGAACCAGGGATCGCTTTCTCAGTGGGATTCATTATCCTCACCATTTTGGTCACAGTGATCGCCTCCATCATCGGTGCGCGTAAGCTTGAGGCTCAAGGCGTTGTCTTGAATAAAGATGCCGACGAAATTGATGACATCGAACCACGTGAGGCTCCGCATTGCGAACTCGACAACAAGCGTCAATAGAACAAATGTTCGCTGCGGGCCGAGTGTTGACTCGGCCCGCAGCCTTTTACTTATGTCTTTTCGTAGATAAGGTGAAACAGTGCAAAATTCGATTCATGTTCAAGGCGCTCGCCAGCACAATCTGAAGAACGTCACTGTTGATATCCCACGCGACAAAATGGTGGTTTTCACTGGCCTTTCTGGCTCAGGGAAATCATCTCTCGCTTTCGATACGATCTTTGCCGAGGGGCAACGTCGGTATGTTGAGTCGCTGTCGTCCTACGCTCGACAGTTCCTCGGACAGATGGACAAGCCTCATGTCGATTTCATCGAAGGACTTTCCCCTGCGGTGTCGATCGATCAGAAATCGACCAACCGCAACCCTCGTTCCACCGTCGGCACGATGACCGAAGTTTATGACTACCTTCGCCTTCTTTATGCTCGAGCGGGTACGCAGTACTGTCCAGTGTGTGGCGAGCTTATTCAAGCTCAAAGCGTCGAACAGATCGTTGACACACTGACGGCGTATCCCGAACGCACAAAATTCCAGATCCTTGCCCCCGTCGTCCGTGGACGTAAGGGAGAGCACACCGATCTCCTTGATGAACTCGTCAAAGAGGGGCTCGGACGCGTCCGCGTTGATGGCGAAGTCTATCGGCTAGGGGAGGTGCCGGCACTAGCGAAGACAAAGAAGCACGATATCGATGTCGTTGTGGATCGTCTTGCGTTACGTGACGGATTGGGATCGCGCATTTTTGACTCCGTGGAAACTGCCCTTCGCCTTGCAAAGGGCATCGTGATCGCAGAGTTCGTTGACGAACCGGAAAACTCGCCAGCGCGTGAACGTAAGTTCTCTCAGAATCGCGCATGTCCCAACGGACATCAGCTTGAGATCGATGAAATTGAGCCACGGACGTTCTCCTTCAACGCGCCGTACGGCGCGTGCTCTGCCTGCGACGGTATCGGTTACACCACACAGGCAGATCGCCATCTGGTGGTTCCCGATGAGTCACTTTCTATTGCTGATGGCGCGATCGTCCCGTGGTCGGTGACGGCGTCTGCCCAAGCACGTGACTACCATATGCGCCAGTTACAAGGCTTGGCTGACGAACTGGGCTTCTCTCTCAAAACGCCGTGGAAAAAACTTGATGCGGACGCTCAGGATGCAATCTTGACGGGTAAGGACTACAAGGTCAAAGTCAAGTACAAGAATCGGTGGGGGCGCGAGAAGGTGTACTCCACAGGTTTCGAAGGGGCACTCACTTTCGTCGCGCGCAAACATAACGAAACTGAATCGACGTGGTCAAAGGAACGTTACGCCGGATTTATGCGCGAAGTTCCGTGCGCTGTATGCCATGGTGCACGTCTGCGCCCAGAAGTTCTCGCGGTGCGAATCGGCGAACTCAATATTTCCGAGCTTACCGATTTGCCGATTGGTCAGGCACTTGAGTACCTCAGTAACCTCACGCTCGGTGCGCGCGAGTCGAAGATTGCTGCTCAAGTCATGAAAGAGATTCTTGAGCGATTGACCTTCCTCGTCACCGTCGGTCTCGATTACCTGACGATGTCTCGTTCCGCCGGAACTCTCTCTGGCGGTGAGGCACAACGTATCCGCCTAGCAACACAGATCGGATCAGGACTGGTCGGTGTGCTGTACGTGTTGGACGAACCGTCCATCGGGTTGCATCAGCGAGACAACGACCGACTTTTGAGCGCTCTCAAACGTTTGCGTGATCTTGGAAATACGCTCATCGTGGTCGAACACGATGAAGATACGATTCGCCAATCCGATTGGCTTGTCGATATTGGCCCAGGTGCAGGTGAACATGGAGGCGAAATTGTTTATTCTGGACCGCCTGCTGATATTGTCGATCAAGAACGTTCCGTGACGGGCACCTACCTCAGTGGAAAGCGACAGATTGCGGTGCCAACGAACCGTCGTAAGATCAGGAAAACGAAAGCCATCGGCGTCGTCGGGGCACGTGAAAATAATCTGAAAGATGTCTCGGTTAAATTTCCAATTGGCGTTTTTACTGCTGTCACAGGCGTTTCAGGTTCTGGAAAGTCTTCGCTGGTCAATTCGGTTCTGTATCAGGTTCTTGCCAACGAGCTGAACGGCGCTCGCCTGCTTCCCGGCCGTCATTCGAAAGTCACTGGACTCGACCAACTCGATAAAGTGGTTCACGTTGATCAGAGCCCGATCGGGCGAACACCACGATCAAATCCTGCAACGTACACCGGAATGTGGGACAAAATTCGCACGCTGTTTGCAGCCACGCCAGAAGCGAAAGTACGTGGCTATGGGCCGGGTCGTTTCTCTTTCAATGTCAAGGGTGGGCGTTGCGAAGCGTGCTCGGGTGACGGCACGATCAAGATTGAGATGAACTTCCTTCCCGATGTCTACGTCCCGTGCGAGGTCTGCCATGGCAGCCGCTACAACAGAGAAACGCTTCAAGTACACTACAAAGGGAAAAATGTCGCGCAGGTGCTGGATATGACGATCTCCGAAGCGCGTGAATTCTTCGGTGCCGTTACATCGATTACGAAATACCTCGCCCTCTTGGAAGACGTCGGTTTGGGCTATGTCCGGCTCGGCCAATCTGCTACCACCCTCTCAGGTGGCGAGGCGCAGCGTGTCAAACTCGCCTCGGAGCTGCACAAACGATCAACTGGTAAAACTGTCTACGTTCTCGATGAGCCCACGACGGGCCTTCATTTTGAAGATGTGCGAAAGCTGCTGGGTGTTCTTCAGGAGCTGACTGACAAGGGCAATACGGTGATCGTGATCGAGCATAATCTCGATGTCATCAAGAGCGCAGACTGGGTGATTGACCTCGGTCCGGAGGGAGGAGTCGGTGGCGGCGAAGTGATCGCTGAAGGCACGCCAGAGGACGTCGCACGCACTGAAGGTTCATATACCGGCCGTTACCTGCGACCGCTTCTTGAGAATGCTGGCACGCTGGAAACTCAGGGGAAGGCGACGCGGGGATGAATCCGGCGGAATATCGTCCCAAAACCTCCGATATTCCACGTGAACCAGGAGTATATCGGTTCCGCGACGAAGAAGAACGCATCATTTACGTTGGAAAGGCAAAATCCCTGCGCCAACGTCTAGTGAACTACTTCCAAGATCCGGCGCTTCTCCACCCTCGCACACGCCAAATGGTCTTCACCGCTGCACGCGTCGAGTGGGTCGTTGTCGGCAACGAAATCGAAGCGCTGTCTCTCGAATATTCGTGGATCAAGGAATTTTCCCCGCGGTTTAACGTCATGTACCGCGACGATAAGTCGTACCCGTATCTCGCTGTCACACTTCGCGATGAGTTCCCACGTGTGATGGTCACGCGCAATTCTCATCGACGTGGCAACAAGTATTACGGTCCATACACGAAAGTGTGGGCTGTGCGTGAATCGCTTGATCAGCTACTTCGTGTCTTTCCGATGCGCTCGTGTACTCAAGGCGTGTTCAACAACGCGCGTCGCAGCGGACGCCCGTGTCTGAACGGGTATATCGACCGTTGTGCGGCACCTTGCGTCGGACGAGTGAACGAAAGCGAACATCGGCAAATCGCCGAGTCACTGGTGTCATTCATGGACGGCACCGGCGAAGATCTGATTAACGAGAAGAAAGAGCAGATGCTCCAGGCTGCCAAAGCCCACGAGTTTGAACGTGCAGCGCGTCTGCGCGACGACGTCGCTGCATTGACCACCGTCGTCGAGAAAAACGCAGTCGTGCTCGATATGGATACCGACGCTGACGTGTTTGGGCTGGAGTTCGATGAGCTTGAAGCCTCGGTGCAAGTCTTCTTTGTGCGCGGCGGCCGAATTCGTGGTCAGCGCGGTTGGGTGACCGAAACTGTGGCTGATCTCGAAGCCCCCGGTCTCGTGTCGCAGATGATTTTGCAGGTGTATGGGCAATATGTGCCCTCTCACATCGGCCGTAACCGCCGGAGCGCCAAAAGCGTTGACGACGTCGCCCACAATTCTGCTGATTCCGTTCCACGTGAGATCTGGGTTCCCGTTCTTCCTGACGACGTTGAAGCTCTTGAACCGTGGCTCGCCCAGTTGCGTGGTGGCCCTGTTCGGATACGAGTGGTTCAACGCGGCACGAAAGCGCAACTTGCTCAGACCGTTCACACGAACGCTGTCCAGGCTCTCCAACGACACAAGCTGCACCGAGCCGGTGATCTTACTGAACGATCCAAAGCTCTTGAAGAATTGAGGATGGGACTTGGCTTTGAGCGTGCTCCGCTGCGCATTGAGTGCTACGACATCTCCCATATTCAAGGAACTAACCAGGTGGGATCGATGGTGGTGTTCGAGGACGGACTGCCGAAGAAATCTGACTACCGCCATTTCATCGTGCGCGGTCCAGATGGCCAGGGAGTTCCCGACGATACGGCGGCCATGGCCGAAGTGTTGCGTCGGCGACTCACGCGTCTTGTCGAGGGGCGGGCGGCCAACGATGCCTCCGACGACGAGCCAATGTCTGGTCCGATCGATTCAGACGCTCCGCCTGTGCGAAAGTTCGCCTACAAACCGGACTTGATCGTCGTTGACGGCGGACTTGCGCAAGTGAACGCTGCTCAGCGAGTGGTTGATGAACTCGACGCGGATGTGCATGTGATCGGGCTGGCGAAACGCCTCGAAGAAGTGTGGATTCCTTCGGAAGAGTTTCCCTTAATTTTGCCTCGCACATCTCCAGCGCTTCACCTTCTGCAATATCTGCGTGACGAGTCACATCGCTTTGCGATTACTTTCCATCGCAAGCGGCGCTCCAAAGCGATGACTCGTTCTGCGCTCGATGCAATTCCTGGACTCGGAACTGCCAAACAGACCGCGCTGTTGAAGCATTTTGGCTCTTTAACAAAAATCAAGGAAGCGGATCTCGCCGCGCTCCAAGAGGTTGACGGCGTCGGGCCGAGACTGGCCCACACGATATTGGAACATCTGCACCCAGCCGCGGACTAGCGAAGCGGTCACGAGACTGACAAAATTGACTTATGGGCGATATCAACGACACTTCCGCAATTCCGCTGAACGAAATCATGGCTCTGGATCAGGCAGCTCAACTACCTGATGCTGAGACCCCTGAAATTGTCATCATCACTGGCATGTCCGGTGCTGGGCGATCACGCGCATCGGCAGCACTGGAAGATCTCGGTTGGTATGTGGTGGATAATCTGCCTCCACGTTTATTGGCAGCGATGGCGGGGTTGGTGACCTCAGGTGGGGGAGTACAACGGCTAGCTGCCGTTGTTGACGTTCGTTCACGTGAATATTTCCAAGAGCTTTCGCGTGTTCTTGACTCTCTGTCAGAGGCAAATATTGCCTACCGCATCATGTTCCTTGATGCATCCGATGCCATTCTTGTGCGCCGCTATGAGCAGGTTCGTCGCCCACATCCGTTGCAGGGAGATGGGCGTTTGATGGACGGCATTGCCAAAGAGCGCCAATTGCTCGCCCAACTGCGTGACCGCGCTGATGTCTACATCGATACCTCGACGCTGTCTGTTCATGATCTCGCTCGCAAGATCCGCAACAATGTGGCGTCGTCATCAGATTCAGCAATCCATTTGACGGTGATGAGCTTCGGTTTTAAGTACGGAATTCCGCTTGATGCTGACCATGTGGTTGATGTGCGCTTCCTCCCGAATCCTTACTGGGTGTCAGAGTTGAGACACCTGACGGGCAAAGATGCACCCGTGTCCGATTTTGTTTTGTCGGTTGATGGCGCGCGTGAATTCGTTGACCACTATGTCAAGATGATGGCCCCGATCCTCGAAGGGTATGTCCGCGAGCTTAAACCTTATGTCACGATCGCGATCGGATGTACTGGCGGTAAACACCGTTCCGTAGCGATTGCTGAAGAGATCTCACGCCAGATGCGTGAACGGGGCGTCGCTGTCAAAACTTTGCACCGCGATCTCGGACGCGAATGATGCGTGAAATCGGAAATGCTGGACGTCGAGTGGTCGCTTTCGGCGGAGGCCACGGCTTGTATGCCACCCTCTCTGCACTGCGTATCCTGACGCGAAACATCACTGCAATTGTCACGGTCGCCGACGACGGTGGTTCATCAGGACGCTTGCGCCAGGAAATGGATATTCTCCCGCCAGGGGATCTGCGCATGGCGTTGTCAGCTCTGTGCGATGATTCTTCCTGGGGTCTGACTTGGCGCGATGTTCTTCAACATCGTTTTACGACATCAGGTGAGATGAACGGTCACTCGCTGGGGAATCTCCTGATCGCTGCGATTTGGCAAGAAATGGGCGATTCTGTTCGAGGGCTCGACCTCGTTGGTCAGCTGTTATCGACACATGGACGTGTGCTACCCATGAGCGCTGTTCCACTGCAACTGACAGCACAAGTGGAGCGCAACGGCGTCGTCGAGAACATCCATGGACAATCCGTGATTGCGAAGCTCGGAAAGTCAATCTCGAAAGTCGCTCTTGACCCCGCCAATCCGCCTGCGCGGCCAGAGGCATTGCGTGCGATCGACGAGGCTGATTGGATAGTGTTTGGCCCAGGCTCGTGGTACACCTCAGTCATTCCGCATCTGCTGGTTCCTGATCTACAAAGCGCTGTCTCACGAACGCCAGCGCGACGTATGCTCGTTGTGAATCTCGTTCCAGATCTTGAAACCCGCGCGATGAGTTCAGCTGATTTGGTACGTTCGTTTCACGAGTATGCGCCCCAGATCGATCTTGACGTTGTCCTCGTTGATCCGTCCGTCGTCGGCAATCGAGAAGAGCTACACGAAGCGGCACGGTTGTGTGGTGCGCGAGTGTTGGAGTGGTCGGTTAAGCGCGACGTCGCTCGCCACGACCCACTCACTCTCGCAGCAGCATTCCGCGAAGCTTTCGAAACCATATGACCTCACTTCCCGGTTTCTCCTAGCGCTTTTGCGATACCATGATGTCCCGATGCCAGGGCGCGCCTACTGTCTTCCTACGAAAGGTTGTGTTTATATGCCAGCTCTAACTGTTCTTGTACAGGATGAACTGTCTGGCGTTTTCCCTCAGTCTGCTTCCAGCGCGATCGCAGAGATTGCGACGATGTTTCGATTTGCGGGTGGACTCGAGATCAATAGCGGAATTGTCACTTTGGAGGCAGAGCTCCGCCATCCCGGAGCCGCTCGGCATCTGGCTCACCTGATTTCTCGGGTTCTTCGTTTGGAACCAGATCTCTTGCCAGTGAAGTCAAAAACACGCGGACAAAACCAATACCTTCTGCGAATCACTCGGGATGGCGAAAAAATTGCACGCTTACTCGGGCTACTCGACACTCATGGGCGGCCCGTTCGCGGTTTGCCGACGCAGATTGTGGCTGGCTCAAGAGCTGACGCTGCGGCGGCCTGGCGAGGAGCTTTTCTCGCGCGCGGCACGCTCGTTGAGCCTGGGCGAAACGGCTCTTTAGAAGTCATATGCCCTTCGCTCGAAGCGAGCTATGGGCTGGGCGGGCTTGCTCGCCGTTTGGGAATTACCTATCGCTCACGTGAATCCCGTGGCGCTCAGCGTGTCGATATTCGTGAAGGTGAACAGATCTCGCAGATGCTGATCAGAATGGGAGCACTGCGGGCTCTCGCTGTCTGGGACGAATTGCGCTCAGAACGTGAAGAGCACGGGCATTCAAACCGACTGGCAAATTTTGACGATGCGAATATGCGCCGCAGCGCTGATGCAGCAGTCGTTGCTGTGATCCGTGTGCAACGTGCATTCGAGATTCTTGGAGATGCTGTTCCTGCAAATTTGCGTCAAGCCGGAGAATTTCGAATCAAATATCCTCACGACTCCTTAAACGTTCTGGGGGAGCGCTTAACCCCGCCTGCCACGAAGGATGCCGTAGCGGGACGTTTGCGCCGCTTGAATACGATGGCAGACAAGCTTGCCGAGGAACTCGGAATCCCCAGCACTCTCGATGCAGTATCAGAAGCAGAAGGGCGAACGCACCCTCGCTCAGCTGACTGAGAAACATCGCCACTACGGACTTTTGGCCGTGCTTAGCCCCTCACCAAGCGATAGAATACAGGGGCATTGGAAATCTGAGACGCGGGAGACCGCGCCAGCTTCCGAGATACGAGCTCTACGCTCGTATGAGTCAAACCGTGTGCTCTGCACACAAGGAGGAAATAGAGTGACAACTCGCGTTGGAATTAACGGCTTCGGCCGCATTGGCCGCAACTTCATTCGCGCCGTCTACGAGATGGGTGCCGATGTTGAGATCGTGGCAGTGAACGACCTTACTGACAACAAGACCCTCGCTCACCTGCTCAAGTACGATTCGATCCTCGGCCGCTTCGGTCACGAGGTCTCCTACACGGACGAGGCCATCGTCGTTGATGGCAAGGAAATTCGCTCGTTCGAAGAGCCGGATCCGGCAAAGATTCCGTGGGGCGAGGTCGGCGCAGACATCGTCATCGAGTCTACCGGTCGTTTCCGTGACGGTGTGAAGGCTCAGGCACACATCGACGGCGGCGCCAAGAAGGTCATCATCTCTGCACCGGGTAAGAACGTTGATCTCAATGTTGTTCTCGGCGTTAACGAGGGTGAGTACGATGCTGCTAAGCACAACATCGTGTCGAACGCTTCCTGCACCACCAACTGCCTCGCTCCTGTGGCAAAGGTTCTCCAGGACAAGTTCGGTATCGTGAAGGGCCTCATGACCACCGTTCACGCATACACCGCTGATCAGAACCTGCAGGACGGCCCTCACTCGGATCTTCGCCGTGCACGTGGCGCTGCTCTGTCGATCATTCCGACCAAGACGGGTGCTGCTCAGGCTGTGTCGCTGGTTCTTCCGGAGCTCAAGGGCAAGTTCGACGGCTTCGCATTCCGCGTTCCGACCCCAACCGGTTCGGTCGTTGACCTCACCTTCCAGGCTGAGAAGGAAGTCTCGGTTGAGGCGATCAACGAGGCAATGAAGGAAGCTGCTGAAGGCGAGCTCAAGGGCATTCTCGCTTACACCGAGGATCCGATCGTGTCGGCTGACATCGTGACTGATTCACACTCGTCGATCTTCGACTCGGGCCTGACCCGCGTCATTGGCGATCTCGCCAAGGTCGTTTCGTGGTACGACAACGAGTGGGGCTACTCCTGCCGCCTCGTTGACCTTTCTGTCCTCATGGGCAAGGGTCTGTGAGTTAACATCTCATGAATCACGTGCCCGCACATGCTCCGGTGTGTGCGGGCACGCGCACGAAATAGGCAAAAATTTCCTGCGCTGCCTGCGCAGAAAGAAGGTTTGAAAATGATGAAGACCATCGATACGCTCGGCGATCTCGCCGGCAAGAAGGTGTTCGTGCGTTCGGATTTCAATGTCCCGCTCGATGCCGACAAGAACATCACTGATGACGGCCGTATTCGCGCCGCTCTGCCAACTCTGACGCGCTTGGTGAAGGCCGGTGCGAAGGTGATCGTCGCAGCTCACCTTGGTCGCCCGAAGGGCGAAGTGAAGCCTGAGTTCTCGTTGGCTCCTGTTGCAAAGCGACTTGGTGAACTCCTCGGACAAGAAGTTACTCTTGCCAAGGACACCGTTGGCGAAGACGCCAAGCGACTGTCCGAAGAGATCAAGGACGGCGAAGTCGTTTTGCTCGAAAACGTGCGTTTCGACAAGCGCGAGTCGTCGAAGGTTGACGAGGAGCGTGAATCCCTCGCTAAGGAGTACGCAGCGCTTGCTGACGTCTTCGTCTCCGATGGGTTCGGTGTTGTCCACCGCAAGCAGGCCTCGGTTTACGACATTGCGAAGGAGCTTCCGTCGGCAGCTGGCGAGCTCGTGTTCAAGGAGATCGACTCGCTGTCCAAGGCAACGGCAAATCCAGAGCGCCCCTACACCGTCGTGCTCGGTGGCTCGAAGGTGTCCGATAAGTTGGGCGTGATTGATAATCTCCTGGAGAAGGCTGATCGTCTCCTCATTGGCGGTGGTATGGCGTACACCTTCCTCAAGGCCCTCGGCCATGAGGTCGGCACTTCGCTCCTCGAAGAGGACCAGATTGAGACCGCAAAGTCCTACCTTGAGAAAGCAAAGGAGAAGGGCGTCGAGCTTCTTCTTCCTCTCGACAATGTCACCGCACCAGAGTTCAAGGCAGATTCACCTGCATCAGAGCACGTTTCTGAGGATATGCCTGCTGGCGAGATGGGACTCGATATTGGCCCGAAGACGCGTGAACTCTACGCTCAGGCAATCGCTGAGTCGAAGACCATTGTCTGGAACGGCCCGATGGGCGTATTCGAGTTTGACGCGTTCTCGAAGGGTACTCGTGCAGTTGCTCAAGCAATGCAGGACGCAGAAGGCTTCACAATCGTTGGCGGCGGTGATTCCGCTGCAGCAGTTCGTACGCTCGGATTCGATGAAGCGAAATTCAACCACATTTCAACCGGCGGTGGCGCATCTCTTGAGTTCCTCGAGGGCAAGACGCTTCCGGGTATCGCAGTTCTGGAGGCCTGATGACTCGCACCCCAATTATTGCTGGTAACTGGAAGATGAACCTCGATCACGTCGAGGCAACATCGCTCGTTCAGAAGCTCGCATGGTCGCTCAAAGATCTTGGACACGACTTTTCCAAAGTCGAAGCAGTAGTGATTGCTCCGTTCACAGATCTTCGTACTGTTCAGACATTGGTTGAGGCAGACGAGCTGGAGATCAAGTACGGCGCACAGGACGTTTCTGTCCATGACAATGGCGCCTACACCGGCGAAATTTCCACTTCGATGCTGACAAAGCTTGGTGTCACTTACGTAGTCGTTGGACACTCGGAGCGTCGTGACTACCATGGTGAGAGCAACGAGCTGATCGGCCAGAAGGCGAAGAAAGTTCTTGATGCAGGCATGATCCCTATCATGTGCTGTGGCGAGAAGCTGGATATTCGCGAAGCTGGCACGCACGTTGAGTTCGTTCTGGGCCAGGTTGAGGAAATGCTCAACGGCCTTTCCGCTGAGGAAGTTGCGAAGTCCGTCATTGCGTACGAGCCAGTGTGGGCTATCGGTACAGGTAAGGTGGCAACACCTGCCGATGCCGAAGAAGTCTGCGGCGCTATCCGTGCCAAGGTTGGCGAGCTCTACGATGAGACAACAGCCGCAGCTCTGCGAATCCAGTACGGTGGCTCTGTGAAGTCATCATCGGTTGCTGAGATTATGGCACAGCCGAACGTTGACGGCGCTCTCGTTGGCGGCGCGTCGCTCAAGGCTGACGAGTTTGCGAAGATTGTTCACTTCTGATGTCACAACACATCTAGCGTAGTTTGAGGCGGTGCAGTTTTGCACCGCCTCAAACTACGCTATAATTCTATGGAATCTGTTCTCTATCCTGGAGATTAATCACGTGAACGTTTTGCTGACTGTTTTGACGGTGCTTCTTATTATTTCAAGCTTTCTGTTGATCGGCGCAGTCCTTCTGCACAAGGGTAAGGGAGGCGGCCTTTCCGACATGTTTGGAGGCGGCATCTCAACTTCCGCGCGTTCTTCAGGCGTCGCAGAGAAGAACCTTGATCGCTATACCGTGTGGCTCTCTATCATTTGGTTCATCCTGATCGCGCTCATCGGTTTGATCGTGAAGGTAACAAACTAATTTTTACTTAAATGTGTTGTGGCGAGGCTCTAAGCCTCGCCACAACACATTTAAGCCTATAAGCCAAATAATTTCTCAACTGTGAGATGACCGTCCTTGAGCAGCAAATTGCCCAAGGACTTCGCGATATTCACGATCCTCTCCCATAACGCGAAGCTCTTCAATCAGCATTGCTTGAGAATTTCGCATGGGCATTGTCACTTCAAGAGCCTTGCGATGCGGGCGTCGGATAAAAGCGTGCTCGCTGCCTACCTGCCTGTCAATCTCGAGTTCCCCATCACGGCGAACAAAAGTCACGGAATCAATCCCTTCGCCACCACCATGGAGAAGCTCAACTCTCACACCGAGACGTAACTCAAGCCACGCTGCCAGGAGGTGGGCACCACCTCTATCCAAATTTGCCACGACTCGGATTTTCTCGATCTGTTCGTGCGGAGGCTCATCGAGTAGCGAGGCCAGGTGTCCACGCCAAATGGTTAACCCTGCCCACGCGAGGTCTGTGTCACCAGGGGAGTAGTTCGCGGCAAGTTCGCCCAGACGCCCCACCGGATCGTCAACGGAATTGACATGAGTAATTCTGCGCTGAGCGATTTTGCCAATACTCGTTGTTGACGGGGACGACGGCGCGTCTTGGGGCCACCAAGAAATAAGGGGTGTATCGGGCAGGACAAGTGGCATGACAAGACTGCCAAGATCAGTTCCAGCCCCACCAGACGGACGCAAGATGACGATTTCAGCTAATCCAGCAGTATCGCCAAGAATCATTTGCGCATCGAGACACGGTTCTTTGCTCTCGCTCGGACGGTCAACGTCAGGGTCTTCGAGAACCACGATGATTCGTGCAGGGTGTGCTCGAGCAACTCCGAGAACGGAGTTAATCACCTCAGAGACTGCTTCCTCTGAAGGGCTGACAGCCACAAGCGTCACCACACGAGTAAGAGAAGAAGACCCATCGGTGGTACGCTGTCCTTCGAGCCATCGGCTCACGTACGCCGACGTCGTCGCTTTGAGTTCGTACATTTTCTCTCCTTACGGGCGGCGCCAGGCGCGACCATCCCGTTGCAACATCTCATCCGCTTCTCGCGGTCCCCATGAACCAGGCGCGTACTGAGGAATCTTGCGTTGTTCGGTCTCCCAATACTGTGTCGCCTGATCAACCAATGCCCATGACAGCTCCAATTCCGTTTGTTGTGGGAACAGAGGTTCTTCGCCCATGAGGACATCAAGAATCAGACGCTCATAAGCTTCGGGAGTGTATTCAGTAAAAGCATGTCCGTACCCGAAATCCATCGTGACATCACGTAAAATCGTTTGGGAGCCAGGAACTTTCGCACCGAATTTGAATGTCACGCCTTCTTCAGGCTGGATACGGATCACAAGTGTGTTCGCATTGGCATTCGCTACTGCTTCGTCAGTAAAGAATTGGAATGGGGGAGTGCGGAAGGTCAAGGCAATTTCGGTGACGCGTCGGCCCAGTCTTTTGCCCGCGCGTAGATAGAAAGGCACGCCAGCCCACCGTCGGTTATTGATGCCAAGGCGGAACGCAGCATAGGTATCTGTTCGTGAATCACCCGCAATTCCATCTTCACTGATAAATGACGTGACGTAATCACCGCCTTGCCACCCGGCATCATATTGGGCGAAAATGGAGGATTCTTCTACCGATCCGAGAAAATGAGTTGCGCTGAGCACTTTCTCTTTTTCAAGGCGCAGCGCCTCAGGAGTAAAGGCGGTGGGTTCTTCCATCGCCGTTAAGGCAAGAAGCTGAAGAAGGTGGTTTTGGATAACATCGCGCGCCGCGCCGACACCATCGTAGTACCCGCCGCGGCCAGCAATACCAATGTCTTCAGCCATGGTGATTTCGACGTGATCAACGTGAGCGTTGTTCCATAATGGTTCATAAAGTTCATTGGCAAAACGAAGGGCCAAAATATTCTGAACCGTTTCCTTACCAAGATAATGATCGATGCGGAAAATTTCGTTGTCGTCAAAAACGCTCATGACGAGATCATTGAGTTCGCGTGAAGACTCAAGATTATGTCCAAAAGGTTTTTCGATCATGACTCGACGCCAGCCAGAATTCTCATGTTTATCCAGGCCTGCGCCCTTGAGCTCCTCAAGCACATGGGGGAAAAGTTTGGGCGGAATCGCGAGGTAGAAAGCATAATTGCCTCCCGTTCCACGCTCTTCTTCCGCCCGCGTCAGTTCCTGAGCAAGTTCGGCGAAAGTCTGTGGCGATGTATAATCGCCAATCACCTGGCGGAAACCACTCATGAGCTGGGAGAGCACACGCTCATCGATACCCGTATTCGTTCCAGCCCGGATCGCGTCCTCAGCCATCTGAGAGAAATCCTCAATGCCTTTTTTCGGACGAGCCACACCGATCAAGGTAAATGACGGCGGAAGTAGTCCGCGATGTGCAAGATCGTAGATTGCTGGCAAAATCTTTCGTTTGGATAAATCACCGGTCAAACCGAATAACACCAAACCCGCTGGGCCTGCCACGCGTTCGAGACGACTATCCCAGGGCATGACAAGCGGGTTTTCCCAACTACCCACGAACCGTTCTCCTTCTTTCAAGTATCAATCTTGGACTAACAACGTTCATTAGCCGCAAAGAATTCCAAAAATCTTCAGACAAGACAGACGGGTGACAAGTCATCCTTGTCACCCGTCTACTCGTGTCACTGAGCGGCCGCGATTGATTCCTTCGCAGCTTCGACAACGTGTGCTGATGTCATGCCAAATTTCTCCATCAGGAGGGCACCATCAGCAGATGCACCGAAGTGATCGATTCCGACGCTACGACCGGCGTCGCCAACAATTCCAGCCCAGCCGAAAGTCACGCCCGCTTCCACCGAAACTCGTGCGCGCACCGACGCAGGAATGACCGATTCACGGTACTCGGGATCCTGCTCGTTGAACCACTCAAGACACGGCATCGACACTACTCGCGCGCCGATTCCTTCTTGTGCGAGTGTGGCACGCGCATCGAGCGCAAGCTGAACCTCAGAGCCAGTCGCGATCAGCACGACGTCAACCTTCTCCGAGTCGGCCAGAACGTAACCGCCCTTGAGTGTGCCTTCAGCCGAAGCTAAAACGTCGCCATGAGCAGCACCTTCACCACGTTCAAAGACAGGCACGCCTTGACGCGTCAAAACCAGGCCTGCTGGATTCGTCGTGTTTTCGAGGATTCCGCGCCATGCCCACGATGTTTCGTTGGCGTCTGCAGGGCGAACCATATCCAGTCCAGGGATTGCACGGTATGCCCACATATGCTCAACCGGCTGATGAGTGGGGCCGTCTTCGCCCACGCCCACCGAGTCGTGAGTCCAGACGAAGATCGACGGGATTTTCATAATGGATGCAAGACGAACTGGCGGACGCATGTAGTCGGCAAACACCAAGAATGTGCCGCCGTAGACTCGCGTGAGACCCTCGAGAGTAATACCGTTGAGGATCGAGCCCATCGCGTGCTCACGAATACCGAAGTGGAGCGTGCGTCCAAATTCGTTGCCCGGGAATTTTGCTGAACCGCGGTCGGATGGAATGAACGACGGCTCTCCGTCCATCGTGGTGTTGTTCGAACCAGCAAGATCTGCCGAACCACCCCAAAGCTCTGGAAGAACATCCTTGAGAGCATTGAGAACCTTGCCCGAAGCTGCGCGAGTGGCAATCTTCTTTCCAGGTTCGAATACTGGAAGAGCCTTCTCCCAGCCTTCGGGAAGTGAACGGGTCAAGAGTCGCTGATAGAGCGCGAACTTATCGGGGTTCGTATTCTTCCACGCCTCAAACTTCGCATCCCAAACTTCGTGTGCTGCAGCCGCGCGGGCCGCTGCCTGTCCACGTGTGTACTCCAGCAAGCCGTCCGGAACCTCAAACGTCATGTCCGGGTTCAGATTGATAAGGGTCTTCAGCCGACGAATCTCCTCATCGCCCAGTGCATTGCCATGAGCACCTGCGGAATCTTGGATGTTTGGCGATGGCCACGCGATGATGGTCTTGAGCTTGATGATCGATGGACGATCCGTAACCTTCTTCGCCTCTTCGATGGCATTGAATACTGCCTCGAAATTCTCCAGGTAGTCGCCGCCATTTCGGAAGTCAACAGTTTGAGTGTGCCAACCGTATGCTTCGTAGCGAGCCAGAGCGTCTTCCGTGTAGGCAATCGATGTATTGTCCTCAATGGTGATGTCATTCTCATCGTAGAGGACAACCAAATTACCCAGTCGCTGGGTGCCAGCAATCGACGAGGCTTCGGAGGCGACGCCCTCTTCGAGGTCGCCCTCACCCGCGATCACGAACGTGTAGTGATCAAACGGAGAGTCACCGAGAGGCGTGTTAGGATCGAGAAGTCCATGGATGCGGCGCGTCGCCATCGCCATGCCGACGGCATTTGAGATTCCCTGACCAAGCGGGCCGGTTGTGGTTTCAACACCGCGAGTATGACCATATTCCGGGTGTCCAGGGGTAAGCGATCCCCATTGACGCAAGCCCTTCAGATCCTCAATCTCAAGTCCGGCTCCAGCAAAGAAAAGCTGATTGTATAAAGTCAGCGAGGAATGTCCAGCTGAGAGTACGAAGCGGTCGCGGCCAAGCCACTGATCATCTTCTGGGTCGAAATTCATCACCTTTTGAAAAAGTGTGTAGGCGACACCCGAGAGCGAGATGGCGGTTCCCGGATGTCCGTTACCGACATTCTGCACGGCGTCTGCGGTCAAACCGCGGCCAACCTCGACAGCAAGCTGATCTTGCTCGGTCCAGTTGAACTCAGACATAAAAGCTTTCCTTCTTTCTTCTTTCGGAAGACGTTTCACCTGTGATTCTAACCTGAGACGGCCGTGTTTTAATCCCGCAACGCATTCCTAATCGTGAAAGAATCATGGCAAATGAGCGGGAGGAGTCTGATGGAAGACGTAACACCAGCGATGAATCGGCAACTTGAGCAATACCTGACTTACCTGCACGTCGAACGCTCAGTCTCTTCGAACACATTAGACGCATATCGACGCGATCTGAGGAAATATGCACATCACCTCGCTTCGCGCTCGATCCGAAGTTTTGCCGACGTCGGCGAGGAAGACGCTGCATCGTTTGTCGATTACCTGCGTCGAGACCTCAAAATGGCGGTGTCGTCAGTTGCGCGAATGGTCACTGCTGTGCGACAGTTCCACTCGTTCTTGTTGGACGAGGGGATGGCGCAGACGAATCCAACAGTAGATCTCCATCCACCCAAAATTGGTTCTCGGTTACCAAAGGCGATTTCCGTGGAGCAGATGGGGGCTCTGATAGAGGCATCGTCATTCGGGGACACCCCGACATCATTACGCGACCGCGCACTGGTAGAGATTCTCTACGGCACGGGCGCACGCATTTCCGAAGCTGTGGCATTAACTGCCGACGATATTTCCTGTGAGACATCGTCCATCCGTCTTTTTGGCAAGGGCCGCAAGGAACGGATCCTGCCATTAGGGCAGTTCGCGATTGATGCCCTCGAAGCGTATATCGTGAGGGGACGTCCAGCCCTCGCAGCAAAAGGGGCAGGATCACCATCGCTTTTCCTTAATACTCGAGGAAAGCCTCTCTCACGGCAAAGTGCTTGGGGAGTCATCCAACACATTGCCGAGCGGGCTGGAATTGACGGAATATCTCCGCATACTTTCCGCCATTCATTCGCCACTCATCTTCTTCAAGGAGGAGCAGACGTGCGCGTTGTTCAAGAAATGCTTGGTCATGCATCTGTCACCACTACTCAGATCTATACCCTGGTTTCCCCGCAAACTCTTCAAGAAGTCTATGCGAGTGCTCACCCACGTGCGTGGCACGCGTAGTTTTCCGGTAGATTTAGTTCTGTGAGTGCAGAACAGATCGAGCTTTTTAATGATGGTGAACAGGACTTCCCCCTTCCGCAGGAGTTGGAGTCCCATGGCCCAGCGCGCATTATCGCGATGTGTAACCAGAAGGGTGGCGTCGGTAAGACCACGACGTCGATCAATCTCGCGGCGTCTTTGGCTGGGTACGGACGTAAGGTTCTGATCGTTGACTTCGACCCTCAGGGTGCGGCGTCAGCTGGCCTGGGGATTAATGCTAATACTCTTGATCGGACTATCTACGATGAGTTGCTCTCGCTCAAACCTGATCCCTACCGCATTATTCAACACACTTCCGTGGAAAACCTCGATATCTTGCCTGCCAATATTGAGTTGTCGGCTGCTGAAATTCAGCTCATTAATGAGGTCGCACGTGAACAGGCACTGACCCGGGTCCTCTCGCCGTGCGTCAATGATTACGATGTCGTCATCGTCGATTGCCAGCCCTCATTGGGCCTCCTGACAGTCAATGCCCTCACCGCAGCCCACGGAGTGATCATTCCGTTGGAAGCAGAATTCTTTGCTATGCGTGGCGTCGCACTGCTGGTGGAACAGATCCAGCGTGTTCAGGATCGTCTGAACCCCAAGCTGGAAATTGACGGCGTTCTTCTTACAATGGTGGATACACGCACTTTACATGCGCGCGAAGTCATTGCCACGATCCAAGCGCAGTTCAAGGAAAAGGTTTTCAACACGAGGATCTCTCGCACAGTGAAATTCCCTGACGCGACAATCGCCGCCGAGCCAATCACCACCTTCGCTCCACAGCATCAAGGTTCGCTCGCATACAAACGTCTTGCACGCGAATTGATTGCCCGCGGCGCGTCGGCCTGATGGGCCAATCGAGTCTCCTGGACGACTCAGCCGACGGATTTGCCGTCGAGCTTGATGTTTTCTCCGGGCCATTTGAGGTACTTCTGACGCTGATCGCCCGCAAAAGGCTCGACATTACAGAAGTCGCACTCGGTGAAGTTACCGACGAATTTTTGGCATTTGTCGCTGCCCAGGAGGAAGCGGATCTGTCCCAAATGTCACAGTTCGTACTGGTGGCAGCAACATTGCTTGATTTAAAAGCAGCACGGTTGCTCCCGCGTGACAACAGTACCGACGAGGATACCGACGGATTGCTCGAAGCGCGCGATCTTCTCTTCGCCAAGCTCCTCCAATATCGGGCATTCAAAGATGTCGCTAGTGTGTTTGCTTCGAGGCTTGCGATCCAATCCTTGTCCTATCCCAGGCAAGTTCCGTTGGAAGAGTATTTTCGTGGTCTTCTTCCACAGATCGACTTGCGAATCACACCGAACGATCTGGCACGACTCGCGGCAGATGCTTTCTCGCGCACGCCACCTGAGGTTGGACTGACACATCTTCACGATCCACTTGTGCCCGTTGACTCTCAGATCGCCTATATCCGCGATAAACTTGGCGTTGGCGAGGAAATATCGTTCGCACAACTCTGCGCTGATACGCCAAATGTGCCCACGATCATTTCACGTTTTATGGCGGTTCTCGAGTTAATACGTGACGGATCGGTTCACGTTGAACAAGCTGGAGCGCTCGAACCGCTCATCATTAAACGAATAGCACGTGAGGAGAAGGATGCCGCAGTCAGCACAAAAGAAGGGCGCACTCGAAGCTATCTTGATGGTGGCGAGTGAACCAGTGACGCTCAAAGCATTGGCATTCGCAATTGATTCTCCAGAAACAGAAACCCTAGAGCTTCTGCGCAATTTACAAAACGAATATACTGTTGACGCCGAATATCCACGAGGTTTTCAGATACGTGAAGTCGGGGGAGGGTGGCGTGTGTATTCGAATCCGCGCTATGCCGACGTCGTCGCAAGTTTTGTAACTGCCGGACAAAGCTCAAGGCTTTCGCAACAAGCTCTCGAGACTTTAGCCGTGATCGCCTATAAGCAACCGGTGACACGCGCACAGATTGCCGCAATACGCGGAGTTGAGGTAGATTCTGTTGTTCGGACTTTGCAAACACGAGGTCTTGTGGAGCAAATCGCAGTGGCGCCTACCACCGGTGCCGGGCTTTACGGGACAACCGAGCTTTTCCTTGAGAAAATGGGTATGAATGGCCTTGAGGAACTTGCACCGCTCGCACCGTACTTGCCTAACGATGATGAACTTGAAGAAATTGAGAAGGAGCTGCCATGAGACAGCAAGATATGCACAACCCGAATGGCGAACGTTTGCAAAAGATTTTGTCACACGCCGGAGTGGCCTCCCGTCGAGCTGCCGAGGAACTGATCTCGGAAGGCCGCGTTGAGGTGAATGGACAGGTCATCCGTCAGTTGGGAATCCGCGTTGATCCCACCTCGGTGTCCATTCATGTCGATGGTATGCCTGTTCAGCTTGATCAGTCGAAGTTTACAGTTGCCGTTTACAAGGAACCGGGTGTCGTTTCGACGATGCATGACGATCAAGGTCGGCGCACACTGGCTGAATACGTCTCCGATCGACCCGAACGTCTCTTCCACGTCGGGCGTTTGGATATCGATACGGAAGGCCTAATTCTCCTGACGAATGATGGTGAACTCGCTCATCGACTGACACACCCAAGCTATGAAATTCCAAAAACCTACATCGCTCGTGTCGAAGGTACGGTCACTCGTGGTCTTGGAAAGGTTTTGGAAAAGGGTATTACTCTTGAAGACGGCCCCATTAACGTTGACAAGTTCGTTCTTCGTGAATCACAGCGCAAGAACTCCATTATCGAAGTGACCCTGCATTCAGGGCGTAACCGTATCGTGCGTCGCATGATGGAAGAGGTCGGCCATCCAGTGATGGAACTTGTGCGTACTCAGTTCGCCAATATCCAAGTTGGTCACCTCAAGCCCGGCCGTTACCGCCAGGTTGCGGGAAGTGAACTTGGCGCGCTCATGCACATGGTGGGGATGTAAATGATTATTGCCATCGATGGCCCCTCGGGATCGGGCAAATCAACTGTGTCGAAGATGATCGCTGATCGCAACGGTCTCGCGTATCTCGATACCGGAGCAATGTACCGTGCTGCCGCGTGGTGGGCACAAGAATGCGAAATCGATCTCGACGATCATGACGCCGTGGTTGAGTCAACACAAAACATGCCGTTTACGCCACCTCTTGATCCCCATAATCAGACGTTCGTCGTTCATGGGCATGACATCACTGCCGCAATCCGTGAGCCCTCACTGTCACGTGTTGTCTCGAAGGTGGCCGTCAATCTCGGCGTCCGTGACACTCTGGGCAAATTTCAACGCGAAATTATCGCAGCGGAGCAGATTGGCGGATACTCGGGTGGCAAGGGAATCGTCGCTGAAGGTCGTGACATCACCACCGTCGTCGCTCCCGACGCCGACGTGCGCATCCTCCTGACAGCTTCCGAAGAAACTCGACTCGCCCGACGTGCGCGCGAAGTTCGTGGCGATGCGAGCGATGCTGCGATTGCGGCAACTCGTGCGGAAGTCGTTGACCGGGATAAGGCTGATTCAACGGTCTCTGAGTTTATGTATGCCGCTGACAATGTGACCACAATTGATTCGTCTACCCTCACTATTGAGCAAGTGGTGGACGCTATCCAATCGCTGATGTAAGGAACACACATGACTGAGAAGTACACGGAGTTCGAGGACGATAAGCAGCGCGTTGATATGCTGCGCTCGTTCCTGGATGACTACGAACTTGAAGCCGAAGACGAAGCCCTTCTGGAACTCGCTGATCACGATGATATCCTTCAGCGTCCAGCTGGTTTCCCCGTCGTCGCAATCGTTGGACGCCCCAACGTTGGGAAGTCAACGCTGGTGAATCGAATCGTGGGTAAACGCGTGGCGGTGGTTCAAGACCGCCCAGGCGTCACACGTGATCGTGTGCGCTACGACGCCGAATGGAACGGAAAGCAATTCACGCTCCTCGATACTGGCGGTTGGGAACCAGATCTTGAAGGCATTGACAAATCTGTTGCCGATCAGTCCGAACTGGCGATTAATGAGGCTGACGTGGTCGTCTTGGTGGTTGATGCCACAGTAGGTGCAACAAGTACTGAAGAGTTCATCATCGAACTGTTACGCAGATCGGGTAAGCCGATTGTTCTTGCTGCGAATAAGGTTGATGGGCCTCAAGGTGAGTCCGACGCTGCGATATTGTGGTCGTTGGGTCTGGGAGCACCATTCCCTGTTTCTGCTCTTCACGGACGAGGTACCGGCGATCTTCTCGATCAAGTTACCCGAATCATGCCTGAAAAGTCTGCCACTGCCTCACTTCGTCCTGGCGTTGGCCCCCGTCGAATTGCCTTGGTGGGACGTCCGAACGTAGGTAAATCATCCCTGCTCAACCAGCTTGCTGGAGAAAACCGCGTCGTCGTCGATCCTCTTGCGGGGACAACTCGCGATCCCGTTGACGAAGTCGTGATGCTGGACGACCAACCGTGGACGTTCGTCGATACCGCGGGTATTCGCCGACGCGTCCATCTGACTCGCGGCGCAGATTACTACGCCTCGCTTCGTACTCAGAATGCCGTGGAGAAAGCCGAACTCGGTCTGGTTCTCATCGATGCATCGGTTGCGTTGACAGAGCAAGATATCCGAGTGATGCAGCAGGTCATCGACGCAGGTCGCGCGATGGTCATCATTGCCAACAAGTGGGATCTGGTTAACGAAGAGCGCCGTTACGACCTCGATCGCGAATTGGAAAAAGAACTGGTTCAGATGCCCTGGGTTCGCCGCGTAAACCTGTCAGCTAAGACTGGCTGGCACACCAACCGCCTGACAACTGCGATGAACGAAGCGCTCGAATCGTGGGACAAGCGAATCACCACCGGCAAGCTCAACTCTTTCCTCGGTGAACTCGCCGCTGCGCACCCGCATCCAGTGCGTGGTGGACGTCAGCCACGCATTATGTTTGCGTCACAAGTATCAAATCGGCCACCACGTTTTGTCCTCTTTACCACAGGCTTCCTTGAAGCGTCCTACCGTCGTTTCATCGAACGCAAATTGCGCGAGGCTTTCGGATTTGAAGGCACTCCCATCGAGATTTCCGTTCGAGTGCGTGAACGTCGCAAGCGCAAGTAGTCACTTCCGCCATATAGTGTCCTGAGGGAGGGAGATGTCAATCTGCCTCCCTCAGTCTGGCTTTTTCAGTCGCGATGACGTGCTAGCCTATGGGCAGGCGCCAATCTCGCCTGCGGACGAGGGAGCCGTACCCGCACATGACCGACGGCCAGCAAAGGAATGTTCATGGCCTGGTTCATCTTGTTATGCGCTGGCGTAATGGAAGCGGTGTGGGCAATTGCCCTGGCGAAGTCCGATGGTTTTACGAAGCGCACATCTACTGTGGTTTTTGTCCTTGCCTGTATTCTGTCACTTGCTGGGCTTGCAATGGCAATGACGCAGATCCCTACCGGCACTGCTTATGCGGTATGGACCGCGATCGGGGCATCGTTGACGGTTGTCTACGCCATGGTCACCGGCGAAGAACGAGCCAGTTACGTGAAGATTGTGGTGCTGGTGGTTCTCGTTGTATGCGTGATCGGGCTGAAGGCGGTGGCGTGATGGCTTGGACTGTTCTTATTATTTCAGGAGTCTGTGAGGCCATCTGGGCCACTGCTCTGGGACAATCGCACGCCTTGACGGTGTTTGTCCCTTCCGTTATCTTCGTTGTCGCGATGGCGGTGTCAATGGGAGGGTTGGGCTGGGCTCTCAAACGAATCCCCGTCGGGACAGCCTACGCAGTATGGACTGGAATCGGATCTGCTCTCACCGTGGCGTATGCGATGATGTGGGGAGATGAGCCGGTGTCTGTGCCCAAGATAATCTTGATTAGCGCAATTGTTGCCTGCGTGGCAGCACTCAAGTTTGTTCACGATCCATTACCCTCAAGAAAGAATATCCCTGACAATGCCGACTAAATGCCGGAGTTTTCTATGACATCCACTGCTACACAGAGACCACGCCTCACGCCTCGAAACTTTTTTCTATTGGTCACCGCACTGGGCTTGATTGCACGTTTCTTGGGAACACCGCTCATCTCCGCGGACATGAAATGGTTTTTATTGCCGTGGTTTGAGCAGATGTATCCGAGCGGAATCGCGTCTCTCTCTGAACAGGTCGGCAACTATGGCCTTCTTTATCAGACTCTCATTGCTGCTTTAACCTACATTCCGCTCCCGGCAGTATTCCTCTATAAGACTGTCTCGATCATTTTCGATGTTCTTCTCGCCCTGTCGGCAGCACACATCGCAGCTCGGATCACTGGGACATCACGCACTGATCAGCCCGCACGCGTGGCATACCTGGCACTCATGCTTCTTCCGCCATTCGTGATTAATTCTGGATGGTGGGGCCAGTGCGATTCAATGTATTCGCTTGCTGCGTTATGGACACTTGTGTTCCTCTACGAAAAACGCTACGCAGCGTCTGGGCTTTCCCTGGGACTTGCGTTCGCACTGAAGCTTCAAACGATCTTTATCATGCCCTTTATCGTCGCCGTTTATGTTCTGCGACGCCGGTTCCCATTCCCGGAGGTAATCTACGCAGCAGGGACATTCTGGGGGAGCGGAATTCTTGCCTATTTCTTTGGTCGTTCCCTGTTGGCGCCATTGTCGATTTATGCGGGACAAACTGGCGATTTTCCACATATGGTGGTCAACGCACCAAGTTTTTGGTACTTCTTCCCGGATCGTTTCGATATTCTCCATCGACCAGCGATCCTCGTCTGCGGCATGATCCTCGCCGTCGGTTTCTTCGCAATCACCTTGAAGAAAGTTCGTCTCGATACCTGGACGAGTTATCTCGCAGCAAGTGCGTGGATGGTCTGGACATGCTTCTGTTTTCTTCCGGCGATGCACGAAAGATATTCCTACCTTTTGCAGGTCATCCTCATCCTGCTCGCGGTGAGTGCGCGCAATTTCTGGCCTTTCCTGATGATTGAAACGCTGGTGACTTGCGTGACGTACGCGAAGTTCTTCCATATCGGCCCCGGTGTGAATCTCGCCATCGTCGTCGTTGAGCTTGCTGCATGGGCAGCCTTCACCTGGTGTATTTTCAATCGTTTCCGTTGCAACTTGGAGCATATTAATGACGAACAGTGACATGACATGGACCCGTTGTGAGAAGGTCCTGTGCGTAATCCTCTGTCTTATTGTGATCGTGGCCTGGTCAATTAATCTCGGTGCAAATGGCTACGCAAACAATTTCTACGCCGCAGCGTCATGGGCTGGGGCGCAATCGTGGAATGCATTGCTGTGGGGCGCAGTCGATCCTGCAGGCTTTATCAGTGTCGATAAACCACCGCTGGCCTTGTGGCTACCCGCACTGATGATCAAGATTTTCGGTTTGCATCCATGGGCGGTACTTTTCCCGCAGGTCATCATGGGGGGACTTACTGCAGCACTCATTTTTGCAATGATTCGCACGGCACTGTCTGACCGCGAGGAACGTGTACGTCTTTTCTGCGCTGGGGGAGCAGTGGTCCTTTTCGGTCTGACTCCTGTCGCTGCTCTGATGTTCCGTTATAACAATCCTGATGCGCTTCTCGCCCTGATTATGACGGCGTCGGCTGCAGCCGCCATCCGGGCAATCGCCCGGAGACGGATCCGGTGGCTAGCTGTATCAGGTGCGTTACTTGGGTTTGGGTTTTTAACAAAGCAGCTCCAAGTTGCGCTGATTTTCCCTGCGCTCTATCTCACTGTTGCTCTCTATTTCCATGGATCTTGGCGACGACGGTGTAGCGGGCTCCTTGCGCATCTGGCATCTTTTTTGGTTACCCTCGGTGTGTGGGCACTTCCTGCCGCACTTGTATCGCCTCAATCGCGTCCATATTTTGGCGGGAGTACCAAGAATTCCTTCCTCGACCTCACTTTAGGCTATAACGGGATAGCAAGAGTGTCGGGATCGGGCCCTGCATCCGGTGGAATTTTTGACCAGATTATTGAGCGAATTGTTCACTTAGGGCGGCTTTTTGCCACAACAAATGCGCTTCAATGGTCATATTTTGGGTTCCTCGGCTTGGTGCTTCCTGTCCTGGCATACGTGATTCTCGTGCGTCAAACTTCCGTTGATGTCTCGCTCTCACCTATGCGTCGTATTGAGCAGTACCGAGCGAATCTGACAGTGCCTCAGCGAACAGCTCATTCAACGATCGTGCTGTCTTATGGTTGGTTTATCACCTCGTTCTTGCTCTTCTCGTGGATGAAAGGCATGTTCCATAGCTATTACCTCGTCGCTATGATTCCTCCGATGCTCATTTCGCTGTGCGTCAGCGTTGGGATATTGATCGCCACATGGCATCGACTCCCTCGTGGACTCACTATTGTGATCGCGCTCGTTGCTATTGTGACGCTTCTTTGGCAACTTTTCCTTGCTCTTGCGGCAAAAGGTTGGCTCGTATACGGAGCAGTTGCGTCCGCCGTCGGTGTGGTCGGTGCCATTGTTGTTTTCACGACGGGTATCGCTAGCCGACGGGGGTGCCGTCAGTTACTAGGTGCTCTATGCATCATATCGTTCCTTGCAATTCCGCTCGCAGCGACGGTGCAGACGAATGCCCTACCTCATAAAGGAAGCGTGCCAAAGGCACCGGGAATTTTACGACCCGCTGTCAAACCTGGTCAGGATCCGTGTGCGCCAGATTTTATACGCCCGGGTATCGTGGATCTCGAGAGCTCGTTTCACAATATTCAGAGGCTGACAGCGGCGAGCACATCACGTTGGCCGATTGCGACCGTGAACTCCTACTGCGCCTCGCTTTATGAGCTTGCGACGCAGACTCCGGTGATGGCAATTGGCGGCTGGGACGGAGTCGATCCGACTCCGAACCTCGAGGCATTCATGGGGTATGTTCACCGCGGCGAGGTCGCGTATTTCATTCCTCGCTATCCAACTCCCGGCAATGATGACCTCGAGAAGGCGTCGCGTCGGGTCACTCACGGTCCTGCCCAAGACATCACCACATGGGTATCGCAGAATTTTGAATCACTCACACTCGATGGCCGCGTGATCTTTGATCTGCGCAAACCACGAAACTCCTAGTGGCACAAAAATACGGGAAGGACATTCTCAGTTTTGATCATGGATTGCAGCGTGTCTATTGCTTATGGGGCGATGCTTTCCGAGCACAGGATCGCCCCATCCACCGGAATGGTCGGAGAATTCCTACAACAACGCCCTCGCCAAGACTGTCAATGGACAGTACAAGACTGAGCTGATCTATTCCCAGCCGCAGGCTGTTTTCGACAATGGATGTCACTCATTGATAAGCCCAAGGGTGGGATCCTTTAGCAGATCACCGTGGTTGCCTAGTGGCGGTGAAACGCTTTCACAGCCTCGGGAACTATAGCTGTCTCTTCCTTAGTTCTTTTGAAAACCATTGAACAAATTATTGTCTTTGCATTTCCACTTTATGCACGGATTGTTGGGAAATTCAGCCCCGATAAAGCGCTTATCACTGTGGACCTCATTGAAGCAGGAATGAGCGCACTGGCATTATGCTTGACGGTTATCAAACCAGAGTTCGCCATAGGCTGCTTATTCCTTTATATGCTGCTTGACGCTCTAGTAGCTCCTGTGAGCGATTTAGCAGATGAGTTTTACGGGGCTGCACTCGCTGAGATTGACGAAAAGGCGGCACTGGCTTTTAATGCAACGTTGTATTCGGCTCTTGCTTTTCTGGGGTTTGTTGTTGGCGGTCCTCTAGGGTCTTTTTTTTGCTTCGGTTTCTGTTGAGATTCTACTGCTTACGAACATAATTTTGTCCTTGTGTGGTGCAGGATTACGAGGTTTTGCACGTACGAAGTTTGCGACTACGCCGATCCTCGAAATTGATGATGAAGAATATCTAGCGACAGGTTCGCGTTTACCCGTGAGAGACTTCGTAAGAGATTTATTTGTTTCTGGTCCGGCATCGCCTCTCCTGTCTCTATTAATTAGAATCGCTAGTGCGATGACTGGCGAGCTCTTTTTGCTGTGGGTGGCAGGAGTATCTGCAGAAAGAAACTCAACTCTAAACGCTTTCTCTGGAATGGCGATAGTACTGGCAGTCTTTGGGTTTGGAGCGATGCTCGGGCCATTAGTGGGGCGTTGGCTGAGGAAAATGAGTTCCGCAAGAATGGTACTTTTTGCATCGGCCATATTCGCAGGCCTGCTTATTTTACTCTTCGCTTGTTATGAAGCAATCGTTGGTAGCAAATTAGTTTGGGCCCTAGCGTTGGTTTTTCTTATCACCGTGCTTAACCGTGCTCGACTCGTTGTTCTTGAAACTTATCGACAAACAGAGTTTAAAGGAACTAGGTTCGTTCGCATTATGAGCTGGTCATACTCTTTCGGTGCCCTCGGAACAATCCTAGGTCTCCAGATTGGATACTGGCTCAAGCTTGCCTCGAATCCGGTTCCATGCCTGTTAGTAGGTGGAATCCTGTGGATTTTCATCGGAATTATCGTAAATCTACGAATTGGAATTTCGAAAAAGACCGGGATGCTTGGTGAGAAGACAATTAGGTGAGGGAAGGAACTGAGGAAGTATTGGTGACCGTGTATATAAGTAAAGGGAGGATTCCCTTGGGGTTTGCTACTGTGATTAGCAAACCCCAAGGGAATCCTCAAGGTTTTGACAAGCGAGCGGGTATCATTACTCGTCAAGATTTTTCAATTATCAGCGATGGCGGCCAGTGGCAGCATCCTTAGCTTTGGCCTTCACGACACCGCGGTGGGCACCATCAAGGTTGTCTTTAGCCTTGTCCTGGACACGCTTAGCAGCCTCAAGGTCAGACTTAGCCTTTGCGACATCCTTCTCAGCCTTGTCCACGTTCTTTGTCTTAGCTTCAACATTACGCTTCGCTTGAGCCACACCCGTCTTGTGTTCGAGCTGGTCAACCTCAGCTTGGGCTTTAGCCTGACCCGTCTTAGCCTGGTCGAGGTCACGCTTCGCCGCGTCGGCTGGAGCCTTAGCAGCCTTGACTGCCTTGACTGCTTCACTGTGGACGGCCTTAGCCTTGTCGAGGTTTGCTTTCGCTTCGGTCACGGCCTTGTCTGAGACGGTGGCCTTGCGTGCCGTATCGAGATCCGTTTGGGCTTTGACACGGTTTTCCCGCGCATCAACCTGAGCGTTGAAAGCGTCCCGTACGGCGGTCTTTGCATCCTCGAGAGCCTTCTCCTTGGCCTGCACGTTCGCCTCGGCTTCCTTCATGGCTTTCAGGGCAGCATCTGTACGACCCCCAGAAACCTCGGCAAGATGCTTGCGTGCCGCATCCAGATCCTTCTTCGCCTGATCCACGCTGCCTTGAACCTTGTCGAGTTCGGTCTTGCGGGTCTTCATCTCCTGCAATGCTTGCGGGGCTTCGGCTTCCAGTTTCTTGACGCTCTCAGTGTAGTGCTCGACAACAGTCACACTTAGCGAACTTGGTTCCCCGTCACCGAATTCTGCAAGGTTGGCCTGAGCTTGAGCGAGCTGACCTGCGAGAGTATCAACCTTCTTCGCGGTTTCCTTCACCACGCTCTTCGCCTGGTCAAGGTCACGCTTGGTCTGGTCACGGTGCGCAATAGCGGCGTTCAAGCGTTCTTCGGCCTGACGGATCAGTTTCGATGACGGGTCTTGCCCGTTGCGAGCCTCATCGAGAGCGCTCTTTGCACGCTCAACCTCACGCTGTGCAGCATCCACACGCACCTGTGCAGCCTGAGCCTTATCCTTGACCGATCCGAGGGAGCTTTCTGCCTGAGCCAACAAGTCCTTGGTGCGGGCTACTTCCTGATCGAGCGCGCCTGACGCTTTCACAACATTCTTGCCTGTCAAAGCGTCACGCAGTTGAGGATCCTTAATCTGTTCAGCTAGACCCCGCTTAATAAACTCAGCATAGCTAGTATAACCAGTGATTTTGCCGGCCTTAAGAAGGGCCTCAGACTCAGCATCCCAAGCAGCCCACGTCGTCGTCGCCTTCTGGGGATACTTTGTGGTGGAGAACTCTTCACCCAAATTCTCCGAACCCTTGTAGGCGATATTATCGGACTGGTCACCGATCACTGTTTCTGGCGCGGCCAGAGTGTAGGCGGCGCCATCATACCTGTCGATATCATCCTTCCTGTAGCCGCGCATCACGACAACCGCTTCCTTGCCGTCCGGGGAAATCTTCACCGCGATCTGCGCACCAATCAAGTCGGTGTACACCATGTTGCTCTCGTGCCCATCTGTCGAATTGTAGAACTGGGAGAAGAACCCTTCTGCCAAAGCGATCGGGTTCATGACGTCGGCATAGGGGCGGGCAGCGATGTTTTCCATCGTGAAAACCATCTCATCGTCGTGGCTAATCGTCCGCTTCTTGACCCACTCGTCAAGGAGATGGTTCGACCAGTCAACCGCGTCGCCACGGAACTCTTTACCGTCAATCATTGCTACCTGTGACAAGCCAGCAGCCTGACGGTACTGGTTCCAGTAACGTAGCAGTGCCGCCTCAGTCAGACGCGCCTTCTGCTCGGGCGTGAGCTTCGCGACAGGGATCTTGTTTACGCCGAGAGCAGCGTCACGAGCCGCCACAGCCTTATCGTAGGCTGCGCGAGCGTCCTTGACCTTACCCTGTGTGGCGTTAAGGTCACGGTTGGCCTGATCGAGTGCCTCCTTGAGTGAACCCAGCTCGCTAGTGGCTCGGGAGAGCTTGCCTTGAGCAGTGTTGATCGCGTTCTCGCGCGCCTTGGTCGCGTCCCCTGCCTGTCCGCGTGCCTTATCCAACTCTGCCTTCGCGGCGGCAACACGCTTTTCAGCCTCAGTGAAAGCTGTTGTTGTTGATTCCACCTTCGCTTTCGCTGAGGCGAGATCCTTCTCGGCCTGCATCTTCGAATCAGTGAGAGTCTTAACCTTGCCCTGAGCGAGAGCCAGGTCAGCCTTGACCTGTTCGCGTTCACGAGCAAGATCTGCTTTCGCTTCAGCAAGAGCCTGACGTTGCTCTTTCAGCACAACCTCTAACTCGTCATACTTCTTCTTTGCCTCATTGTAAGCGTCCTGGAATGGGGCAACCTGTTCGAGAGCCTGATCGAGCTTCACCTGGGCAGCCTGCACCTTACCTGCCTCAACCTTGTGGTCGCGGGCAACCTCAGCTTCAACAGCTTGCAGGTTATTGGATGCTTGGACAACACCGGCACGGGCCTTGTCCAGCTCTGCCTCAGCCTTAGCCACATTATCGTAGGCGGAGCCGATGTTGATTTTAGCGGTCTCAATATTCGCCTCCGCCTGGGCAACCTTCTTCTCGGCAGCCGTAATATCGTCAGCGATCTTCTTCTGCGCGCCAGCAAAATCCTTTTGCGCTTTTTCAAGATTCTTACGTGCCTCACTCACGCCAGCGTTCGCGTTCGCAAGAGCCTTCTCTTTACCCTCAAGAACACTCTTTGCCGCATCATAGGCTTTCTGCTTGAGAGCAACAAGCTTCTTAGCAACACTGAGAGTATCGTTCGCTTTCGCTAACTGTGGGGCAAGCTGGGCGCGTGCAGCCATCGCTGCTTTCAAACCCGCCTTCGCCGCGTCAAGCTCAACGCGAGCCTTCGCAAGACGAGCACGCGCATCAGCAACACCCTGAATACGGTTGGCAACATTCATGTGCGCCTTATCCAAAGCACGCTTCGCTGCCGCCTCGTTCGCCAACGCCTTCACCAGACCAGAACGGTAGACCGGGGCGATAGCGTACCCCATTGTCTTCCCCGTCTTCGTGGTGTACACGCCCCGATGAACGGTGCCACGCTTCGTGCTTGCGTGCGCGTTCACCCCATGCGAGACGGACTTGTTCAGCACCGGCAAGGCAGGAACAGTGCGCTTGGACGTGTTCTGCAAGGCAGACCCAGACCCAGCCGTATCAGTCTTGCCTGACCCTGCCTGCCCGGCAGCAGACTCAGAATCAGCCTTCTGATCCTCCTTGCCCGCATTATCATCCTTGGCATCCTGGCTAGCCTGAGCCGATGGAGTAGCCGATGGTGTCTCCTGCGGCTGGACTGCCTCAGGAGAAGCATCAGCACGAGCAGACGCATCCTTGGCCGGAGCAGATGATTCTGGAGCAGAACACGCACCCAGCGCACCCATCGCAGTCAAAACAGCAGCGGCAGCAGCACCGAGCTTAGTGAACTTATATGTGTTGTTATTCTGTGTCATATTTTGGTTCCCCTTTTGTTAGGTTACTTATTTGAATGTCGGTACGTTTTTCGGGAAAGACGTGGAAAATGTCAGTGACTTGTGGGTTAGGTAAACCCCTGAACAAGCTTGTGAAAACTTTTTGGCCGTGAGGGGGATGAGGAGAGTATTTTCCTGGAATACGCAGAAGCGTCGCCAGGGGAGGGCTGAAGGTGGCAGTGCCGGTCGCCAACCACACGGCGTCTTTGCCTTTGTATGTGGTGATTGTGGATACGAATATGGCGATACTTCGATGGAGAAGAATTCCGTGAAGAATAAGATCTTCGCGGAAACGGTTCGGCTACTGGTCTACTGGGATCAGAAGTGGTTACGCGCGCTAAATCCGCTCTGTTGAGAGGCAGTGAATGGGGGGGGGTAAATCGAGCGCAAGAGATGAGTGTAGAAACAAAGCGCAACGCGTTGCTGCATGAACGTGAAATTCTCATCATAGTGCGACTTCTTCGTGGGTATTACCGATGTGCAGACGTACTTATTGGTGTGTCAGAACGAGTGTGAGTCCCGAAACCATCGTAAATACGCACGTGCAGTATTCCATCACAAAATGATCGAAGACGGCAACTGATTATCTCGAATGATGGTGATGGATGAAACTTCATATCATTTCTTGTAGAGCGAAGAGCCACATACCAACACCAAAAACAAAAAAGATGCCCCGCGACATATGAACTATGTCGCGGGACATCACATTGTCGGGCTAGCGGGATTTGAACCCACGACCCCTTGACCCCCAGTCAAGTGCGCTACCAAACTGCGCCATAGCCCGTCGGGTAACGATAGTAGCGCAGAATCTGCAAAACTCCCAATCGAAACTTCAGGTGGCACTCACCACAACGTCCCTCTTCATCTGCAGACAAGCCCTGAAAATATTTGCAAACATACTCTATGACGAGTTGAATATGTAGTTATGACTGAAAACTTGCAACGATTCGAGGCTATGGCGCGCTCTAGCGCACTTGAGATTGCAACCTATCGCATCCACCTCGACCTTTCCGAGTCAACGACATCGCAGCGCACTTTCCCGACCTCAACAGTCGTGCAGTTAACGGCGCACAAAGATATCCAGACCTTTATGGACTTCATTGGCGAATCGGTCAGCTTTGTCCGCATCGACGAAGAAATCTTCACCCCACAGTTCGACGGCGCCCGGGTGACTCTCCCGATATTGACCGCTGGTGATCATGAAATCGAAGTTCGCGGCCGAGCCGTCTATTCGCGCACAGGGGAGGGGCTCCATCGATTCGTCGATCCCGCCGACGGTGAAACTTACCTCTATAGCCAGTTTGAGCCAGCAGACGCCCGCCGCGTTTTTCCAAATTTCGAACAACCTGATCTCAAGGCAAGCTTCCTCATCTCGATGACTGCGCCGGCGTCGTGGACGGTTATTTCGAACGAACGCCAAGTGAACTCGCGCCCTGCGGGCGAAAATTCACAAGGAACCGCGTTGATGCGCTTTGGCTTCCAGGACACCAAGCGCATGTCAACCTACCTGACAGCTTTTATTGCAGGCCCCTATGCACGTTTTGCCGATGAGTACGACGGTATTGCACTTGGCTTCTACACCCGCAAGACGCTCGCTCCGTTCTTCGACGCCGACGCTGTTGCTCTGATCACGAAGCAGGGCCTGGCTACTTTCCCGGCGGCCTTCGGTATGCCTTATCCATGGGGTAAGTACGATTCGATCTTTGTCCCTGAGTACAATCTCGGCGCAATGGAAAATCCTGGCGCTGTCACGTTCAACGAAGATGCTTACATTTACCGCGGTGCCGCTACTCGCGCACAGTATGCTGGACGCGCCAATACCATTCTCCACGAGATGAGCCACATGTGGTTCGGTGATCTTGTCACGCCTCAGTGGTGGGATGATCTGTGGCTCAAGGAATCATTCGCAGAGTTCATGGGGGCCTGGGCATCAGCTGAGGCAACGGAATTCACCGAGGCATGGTCCGCCTTCGCAGGTGCTCGAATCTCCTGGGCAATGGCCAATGACCAATGTCCAACGACCCATCCTATCGTCGCTGATATTCCAGACCTCGAAGCTGCCGATCAAAACTTTGACGGCATCACTTATGCCAAGGGCGCTGCAGTGCTCCGTCAGCTTGTTGCTTTTGTTGGCCAGGACGCCTTCTTCGCTGGCGCACGGACATATTTCCAGGCGCACAAGTTCGCTAACGCAACGCTCAAGGATCTCCTCCATGAACTTGAGGTCGCGTCAAACCGAGACCTCTCTGAATGGGCACGCCAGTGGCTCCAATCCACCTCTGTTTCCACCATTCGTGCAGAACGCACCCCTGAGGGTCTACGCCTGATCCAAGAAGGTACTGACAGCCACGGTACCCCAATCACGCGTCCGCACCGATTCTCCGTCCAGTCGCTGCGCAAAGAAGGAAACACTCTCGTCACTGTCGCAAACGTTCAGGTCGAACTGACCACCGACGTCGTTATTGCATGGGAATCACTCGGAGGCGCCGACGTCGATGCTCTCGTTCCAAACGCTGGCGCACAGACGTACGCCAAGATTGCTCTCGACGAGCGTTCCCTCGACGCAGTGCTTGAATCTGACGTCGATGACGAATTGACGCGTTCCGTTGTGTCCACAGCACTATGGCAGATGGTCCGCGATGCACGACTCAATCCACGTCAATACGTCACCTTCGTCTTGTCGCAGCCGACTGCTCAGCCAAGTTTACTCTCGCAGCGCACCACGGCTGCTCTCTCCGTTGCCCTGCATTTGGCACATCCAAACCTTCGACACGAGCTGATTGAACAGCTCTATGACGGAGCTCGTGCAAACGTCGAAAGTTTGGAGCCGGGGACGGATGCCCACACCACCTGGTCGCGGACTCTCGCACGTGCGGCAACGATGGTGCCGCGCTCCGGCTCCGTGCTTCGCGAATTACTTGAAAAAACCACCGATCAGGATCTGCGCTGGGGCTATTTCAAAGCTCTCGCTGCGCTGGGTGTGGCAGGGGAGGCTGAGCTCGAAGCGGAGCTTCGCGCTTCAGGGTCGTCAGCCGATCAGGTGGCACACCTCGAAGCGATGTCCCTCATGCCGGGAACACGTGCCACAACGCTTGACCGTTTGCTCAACGGTGAAAATTCCAATCTCGAGGCTCAAGCCCTGATCAATGGTTTTGCCCATCCAACAGGAGCCGACGAGGCGAGAGCCGCCTTGCCACGCTACTTCGACCGAGCAACCGAGATCTGGGACAAGTTCTCCCAGGAAATCGCTGAACGGATTCTGTACGGCCTTTACCCGGCCTCAGATCTGGACCAAAGCGACGATCTGGCTGCGGCTTATGCATGGCTGGAGGCTCATCACGAAGCTCCAGGAGCGCTGCGCAAGCTCATCCTGGATGAGGCTGACGATCACGAACGCAAGCTCACAATCCAAAGAACTTTCCAGTGATCACAAGCCGGGGTGCGACCGTGCACCCCGGCCACGAATCGGCTAAAGTTACGTTCAGATAACGGAGGGGGAAACGCATATGAGCGAATTTTCGAATGACCCGAGCCAGACATCAAAGTTCTCGGCCATTGTTCTTGGAACACCGACTGAGCATCCACAGCTTCGCGCACTGAGTGCGGATGATCGCGTCGCAATTTCGAATCTCCCTATTGATTCTGCACTGCTTATCGTTCTGTCAGGACCAAACGAGGGAGCTCGTTTCCTCCTCAACTCTGACATCACGACAGCTGGCCGTTCAACCCGCCAGGATATTTTCCTTGACGACGTGACCGTGTCTCGTAAACATGCTCAGTTTGTCCGTGAAAACGGGGAATTCTTCGTGCGTGATTCCCACTCTCTCAACGGCACCTATGTCAATCGCGAGTTGGTGGACGAAGCTAAGCTCGCTGATGGCGACGAAGTTCGTATTGGGAAATTTGCTCTCACTTTCTACGATTCGCCGTTAAAGGATGCACATAAGTGAGAGCACAACCACAGGTTGCGCCCGAATTATTGACGTCGTGGCCGCACGAGGTTTCACATGAACCGAGCCTGAAAATCGGCGAAGTTCTCGACACCCTCGGAACGGAATTCCCTTACCTCGCGGCCTCAAAGTTGCGATACTTTGAGTCACTTGAACTTTTAGTACCACACCGCACGGCGTCTAATCAGCGTCTGTATTCTGCTGCCGACGTCGAACGGTTGCGTTTCATTCTCATTGAGCAACGTGACCGTTACACATCCCTCCCGCAGATCAAGGAAATGCTCAAGCAACTCGATACGGGTCTCGTCGAACGAGCACACCCGAGTCGTATGCGCGTCTTGGCAGACAATGAGATCGTGAAGCCTCAACCAGGCACGCGTCTGCATAAGGACGAACTGGCCCAACTGACAGGTGCCTCAATCGCGCAGATCGAACAGCTCATTGACGCCACGCTCCTCGTTCCTGATTCCCGTGGGCGACTGACCACTCATGCTGTGGATATCGTTCGTTACGTGAGGATGTTGGGGGAGAAGGGCCTCAATCTGCGAAAAATTCGGTCAATCCGTAACGCTGCGCGCGCCCACGCAGTCAACGCCGTTTCGACACTCGAATCTGATCGAGCAAAATCCACGCCGGTCTTTCGTGAACGTGTCATTTCGGAGGCAGGGGAGCTGGCCACATTGATGTCCCATGCCTACAGAGCACTGTTATTGGAGAGCATCGACGTCGAGTTACGCTAACGAGAGACAAAACCTCAAGTACAACTTGAGACATGCTGGTGAAACACGCCGTTCACCCCTCAAGTTCTCTCTAAGCGCTACACTTAACGCTGTACTTAATAAGTGATAGGAGACGACGTGAGCGAGGTTCACCCACAAAGAGCACAAGGAATGCTCTTTGGCGACACGCTGCCGGATCTAGATAATGAGTCCGGCTACCGCGGCCCAGCAGTTTGCCGTGCCATCGGTATCACGTACCGTCAACTCGATTACTGGGATCGTATCGGACTCGTTGAGCCCACAATTCGTTGCGCATCTGGTTCAGGATCTCAACGTCTGTATTCTTTCCGCGATATTTTGGTGCTGAAAGTTGTTAAACGCCTACTTGACACCGGTGTGTCATTGCAGCAGATCCGTGTCGCTGTCGATCAGCTCGGTGAGTACGGCGTGGAAGACCTCACCGCGGTTACTCTCATGTCCGATGGCGCCTCAGTGTACTTGTGTACATCCGACGACGAAGTCATCGACTTGATTAACGGCGGCCAAGGAGTTTTTGGTATTGCGGTTGGCCGAGTATGGCGTGAAGTTGAAGGTTCGCTTTCCGAGCTTCACCCTGAGTCGCTTGAGCATCAAGTCATTGACGAACTCGCAGCGCGTCGTGCGGTTAAGCGTTCTAACGCAAGTTAATTTTCTCTTAAGATCCGTCAGGCGGAGTGGGGAATAGTAACCCGGTCCGCCTGATCTTTTCTCTTCTCTATTTTGACATAATGTACATTATCGGCCAAATAGAGAAATAGCCAGCCGCAGCCACGAGCTACTTTTGCCTGCGTTGGCGCCACTCGGCAGTTGCACACTATTCAGCGTCAACTAACGCCTCTAAAATAGTGGTGACAGAAGTTTTTACCTAGGAGGAAATATGGCGGAACGCTCACTGCGCGGCATGAAGATCGGCGCAAATTCTCTTGAGTCAGATGCCGGAGTCGCTTTTGTTGAACGCCGTGAAGAAGAATACCTCTGCCCAAATGGACATCGTTTTTTCGTCACCCTTGCTGCCGATGCTGAAGCTCCAGCAAAATGGGAATGCAAGTGTGGTCAAATGGCCGATCTTCTTCGTGGCGGCGGAATCGAAGAAAACAAGAAGATGAAGCCCGCGCGTACCCACTGGGACATGATCCTCGAGCGCCGTTCCCTTGAAGAACTTCAGGTTCTCCTCGATGAACGTCTCGAACTCTTGCGCACTGGCAAACTGCGCGCACGCCGCCCTCAGCACTGATTTCACTGCGATATTTCAATATCAACAGTTGTGGCCGTTGGAACTTGACGTTCCAACGGCCACAACTGACATAATGTGCAGATCTGATTACTTCTTTGTCAGACGCTCACGAACAGTTGTGACCAGTGATTTCAGCTGTTCCCCGCGATGCGCCACTCCAAGCTTCGTCGCACGGATCAAGGCTTCACTCACAATAGATCCGCTCATTTTTGATTCTCCTGCTTCTCGCTCATGGAAGGAGATCGGAACTTCCACGATGCGGCCACCGAGGCGATGAACCTTTTCCGTCATATCGACTTGGAAGAAATAGCCTGCTGATTGCACCGAATCAAAATCAATTTTCATCAATGTATCAGTGCGGTAGACACGATAACCTGCCGTGGCATCCTTTGCCGGCAGTCCCAACCACAACTTAATATAAAGGTTTCCACCGCGTGAGAGAACCTCTCGCGCCTTTGACCAGTTCACCACTTCCCCACCGTGGGTCCAGCGAGAACCAATCACCAGATCGGGAGCATCGGAAGCGTAGGCACGTTCAAGTAACAACGGCAATTGCTGCGGACGATGAGATCCGTCTGCATCCATTTCTACGACGTAGTCGTAGTGACGCTCCGCTGCCCACGTGAATCCTTCGAGATAGGCGCGCCCCAGCCCATTCTTTTCTTTTCGATGCAGAACATGGATACGAGGATCATTCGCTGCTAAGTCATCAGCGAGTTCCCCCGTTCCATCAGGGGACGAATCGTCAATCACCAAAACGTGTGCATCAGGAACCGCATTAAATGTCCGCTCAACAGCAACCGGAAGCGTTTCTTTTTCGTTGTAGGTCGGAATACAGATCAGCACGCTCATACGCGTTCCTTTCTCTTGCGTAGAAGTCCTCCGACAGCCACGATACCGCTAATGGATCCCAGAACGCCGAGTATCATGACTCGTTGTTCTTCAGTGGTCGCCGCAAAAGTTTTCTGTGCCGATAGCGTCAATGCCACCACACGCGCGTCCGGAACGTTATCAACAACGCGATAGACAGTGTTTCCGCGCGCGTCAATCACTCCACTAATACCCGAGGTTGCCACTTGAACAACAGTGCGACCAAATTCGATCGCTCGGAACTTCGCAATCGCAAATTGTTGTGACGGCTCACCCGTACCTTGGAACGTAGCATTGTTTGTCGGAGCGACAATGAGTTGAGCGCCCGATCTGATTGCTTGTGCAACGACGCTCGTATCGGCAATTTCAAAACAGATCGGGGTAGCCACAGGAACTGTGCGATCAGCGAGATGGACATTGATCAAGGCCTGCGCATGTCCCGGCACCATATCCACTGCGACTTGATCCACAGCCGTGGTGACTTTTCTCAAGAGATCTCGATAAGGAATGTATTCACCGAAGGGAACTGGGTGTTGCTTCGCATAGCTATGCGCCACTTTCCCTCCGTCAAGGTAAACATACTCATTAAGCCTCGTGTTACCTGAAAAGCTCTGCGAGCCCAGCAAAATTGGTGCCGACGTCGCTCGGGTCAGCTCAGAAATAATCGCACCGGCGTCGGAATCGCGGCGAAAATCGAGATCTGAGGTGGACTCAGGCAAGAGGACCAGATCGTGTTTTGTTGACACGATCTTCAGTGCGGCCGCAACGTGATTGCGGGTCACTTGCAACGCTCGATCCTCACCTGGAGGGTTGGGAACCGAGCCTTGCACAATCGCAGCGTCGAGAGTCCCGACTGGAGACGCGCCAATCGGAACAAAAATACACGCAACAATCGTACTGATGGAAAGCACACCCGATGCAATGATTGCAAAACCTCGTCTCGACATCAGTGCCTGTCCGAGCGCAACCGAAATTGCAACCGTCACGAAGGAAACTAGCGCCACAGATCCATAGGGCGCAAGATTCACCAGTGGTGATTCAACGACGGTATATCCCACGCTCCCCCACGGCATACCTCCCAGGGGCCAGGTCGAACGCAGGTATTCAATTGCCACCCAGATGAGAGCGGCACACGGAGCCGCTCCCCACCGCAACACCTGGGCACAACCGTTCCACAAAATTCCCACAACAACGATGAACAAAGCTTCAAGCAGTGAAAGTGCAATCTGTGCGAGAACGGTGTGTGCCGCTGATGCAGCCCAGTCAAAGAGCAAGAGGAAATATGTCGTTGCCCATACCAGAGCCCACCAAGCTCCAGACTTTGCACTCCCACGCACCGTGACGAACCACAGCGCTGCAAGGCCGAAAAAGGACAAGGGCCACCAGCCGAGCGGTTGCCCGGCACACCATTGCGCTATTCCTCCACTGAGAGCGAGAATGCAGGAGACGAAAAAGTTTTTCACCACTTAAGGATAAGGGTGGAAAAGAGAAAACAGCGAGCCCCGCAACGTTCCTCGGACCGTCACAGTTGTTGACTCTGTGTCACGTTTTCTATCGAACGCCGCGGGACTCGCTTCACAGCTCATCGCGTAGTTCCACGGTACGGGGAACATCGCTGAATAATCAAACCCAGATCGCAGTGTTTCTCAGTGTGAACGGACATTTCCCCAGCACACCAATAGATATGCCGTACATCACTTTCTGACGGTCGGAGTGTTCGTCGGCGTGTCGCCTACAGCCAATCCCAGCGCTTCAGTTTCCTCTTTGCTTCTCCAGCCGTCTGTCCAAACCACAGCCCATCCCCCACGGACTCAATTTGTCCCAGAAGGTCAATCAATCGTCGCATTGCCGAGATGAAATCACCAACAACAAGCCGTCCTTCACGCAGCACACTCTCGAGTTCACCGCCGTCGGCCCACCGTGCCACTGCGCCCATTGCTCCTGGGAAAGGATCGGGGGTACGGGAAATACCAGCATCGGCCTCCAGCGTCAGCAAGTAATCGACATTCGCACCGATCATTCGCCACGAACCCCGCAACGTCGGCGACGTCGGTGGGCGGCTTCCCAGCCGCCGGTCACACAGGAAGGCGCTTGCGACGCCGGCAAACTCAGCCGGAGTAAGGTCACGCATATCGGGAGCCGCAAGCGAGAGGCACACCAGCAGATCTGCCTCATTGTGGATCCCCTTCAACACATACGCTCCGGCGCTCGGCACAAGCTTCTCGCCGTGGCGCTGAAGGTATCCAATGCGTTCCAAGACAGAGGCGGTAGCATCGAATTCTCGAGCAACCGAATCGTCGAAGTTGGTGGCCATGTTCTCAAGCTCAACAATTCGTGCATCGAGTGAAACCAATTCTTCACCTCGTGCAAGATGTTGGGCTAAATCAGGACATGTGTGAACAGGATGTGCGATCAATTCGGCGTTCTCCCGGACCGCGAAACGATCCCACGATCCCATCAAGTCTCGGTCTACCCCGAGTTCACTACGCTCATCTACAGCGGCGATGATTGATTCAGCCAGCTGTTCACGCACATCGGCATCCTTGAGTGAACGCCCAAATGGAATCTCAACAGCTCCTAAATGCCGCATCTGAGCAGACAGGTCTTCCAGACGCAGCCAGTACATTTCGCCAAAAGCATTGATCACACGAAGTTTTCCGCGCCCGACCGAAAGAACAAGCGCATATTCAAGCTCACCACTGATAGCGTATGCATAAAGCTGGCCTGTACTAGCCTCAGCATACGACTGACGGATCCGACTCTGGTACTCAGCTTTCGCTTGTCGTCGCTGGGCTTTCGAGGCACGCGACGCACCCGCGCGCAGACGCAGATACTCCACCACATCGCCACGGACACATTCGTTGGCAAGTTCGTTTTCGACGTCGGCGAGCCGGCTCCGCACACGCGCAAGCCGTCCCTGGACCTGGCCAAGATCGGCATTGCGCTGATACTGCGCGAATGATGTCGCCATAATCTGGCGGGCCTGCTCACACGAATAGTTCGATAGAAGGTTCACCACCGTGTTATAGGACGGGAAGAAAGCGCTGATCAGCGGTTCGATCTGACCCGCCGCAAGCTCTCCAAGCGCTTCATAATCCAGATCGTCGGTATCGATGACGACGGCGGTACCAATGTCATCCTTTCCTCGCCTTCCAGCGCGGCCAATAAGCTGCGTGTATTCAGTCGCCGTGAGATTGACAAAATCTTCGCCGTTGAACTTGCGCAACTGGTCGATAATAACGGTCGATACCGGCATATCGATTCCTAAAGCCAATGTTCCTGTAGCGAACACCAATTTCAGCAAACCGGCATCCATCAGAGACTCAGCGAGTTCCTTCAGGGCAGGAAACATACCGGCATGGTGTGCGCTAAAACCACGGCGCATCGCTTTCGCCCAAAAACCCCACCGGACTGCTTTCGCGTCTGCATATGTCAGCGTCTCACGAACGGCGCGAACGCGTCGATCAACTTCCCGTTGTGCATCAGGAGAGTTCAGGGTCACGCCACTGTCGAGAAAATCTGCCACCGCCTGATCGCAGCCTTTGCGCGAGAAAATAAACTCGATCGCCGGCAAAAGTCCACGTTCATCCAATGACTCAATGAGCCGACGACGTCGGGCAGGATTGACCGCTTGACGCTCACGACGCCGAAAACCCGTCTCTTGGCGAGGTTTGCGAGCCGGAACACCAGAATCGATCGGTATCAGTGAGCGTCCGCGGGCAAGAAACTGTTGTAAAGGAACCGGACGCACAGTGGACACCACCACCGACGTCAGGCCGCGGACAGAACGCAACCACCCGGAAAATTCTTCAATATTCGCAACCGTTGCTGAGAGCGAAACGAGTCGCACATGCGAGGGAAGTTGTAAAATCACTTCCTCCCACACGGGGCCGCGTGATGCATCACCCAGATAGTGTACTTCGTCGAGGACGACGTAGCCAATGTCCGCCACGCCTGCGTCACGCGAGAATAGCATATTGCGCAATACTTCGGTGGTGACGACGATGATTGGGGCATCGCGATTGATTGTCACGTCTCCTGTCAGAAGCCCGACGTTTTCTTCACCAAGACGTGCAGATAAATCTTTATACTTCTGGTTAGACAGCGCCTTAATTGGAGCCGTGTAGACACAACGAGAAAGGCGTGCCAGGGCCATTTCGACGGCGAACTCAGCCACCACCGTCTTTCCCGAACCTGTCGGTGCGCATACCAAGACGTCCATGCCACGTTCGAGAGCTTCAATCGCCTCGATTTGGAAGGGGTCGAGAACAATACCGCGATGAGCGTAGTCATCGGCAAAATTTTGGGCGATCGTGCTCACTGTGTTCTCTTTTCGAAATTTTCTTGTGCTTGTGGCCACCGGGCAAGGGCGTTGTGCAAACGCCGCTCGCGACCAGTGGCCCGCTCGTGACGGATGCGCTCGCGCGTGGCTCGTGCAAATGCTTGTCGCTCGCGTGTATCTCCTCGATCAGGATCGTGTCTTGTTTCTGTTCTGATGTGTGCTACTGCCGTGCCAAAGTCGGACACAAAATGCACCACGTGTTTTCCGCTGTGCCACACTCTCATAACTGATCTGGCGAAATACACGCTCAGAACAGCAATCCCGATTCCAAGAATCCACCAGATCATTGACTCTCCTCATAATGTGCCAGAAGCTGGGTCAATTGCGCGTTGACACTGTGTGACTTCGCCTCGATGAGATCCTGTCCTAAACGAACGCACACAGTTGCCAGCCAAAAATCACGTGCTCGAAGGGTAATAGTGAGCGGATCCGTGCCAGTCGTTTCTTCCACTGGCGCTGTTTGTGCCACCCAGCGTCCAGTCGGCCGAACGACAATCGAAGCCACAGGGCCAAACGGTGTTTCTCTTTCGGTTGCGGATTTCACCGCAGTCTTCGCATCACGTCCAGAAAACTTGGTGTCAGTGATCTCAACGTTGCCAATACGATCGAGGCGAAAGTGACGCAGGTGGCGATCCCCGACGTCGGCCGTGACGTAGGCTGAGCTACTAGCACATATGTCGATAATCCCGACGTCGTAGATTTTCGGATGTGCGCGCAGGCCGTCATTGACCCAATATTCGAGTTGGACTCGTTTGCGCTGCCGTTTGGCGTTCACAAGGGTATTCATCACGTCGGCACGGATCCGCCTTACCGGTGGTGCCCACAGAGCAGATGCGTATCCTGCGCGGTCTCCTGCCTCCACCAGTTTCTCGCGTAATGTCAATAGGTAGTGGGCGGTGTACTCATCGGATGCTTCCAAGACATTGTCCAAAAGAGCAAGGACGGACATGAGTTCGCCAAGAGTCATCATCGGCGTCTGCACATGTCCAACGAAAGTCACAAATTCATCGTTGCTCTCAGGAATATCCAAATCCCACGGACTGTAGGCACCGGCAGAGTCATTAATTTCAGTGAGAAAAATTTCTTCCAGTTCAGCGCGAATTACCTGTACAGGTGCCGAGAAATGCTGTGCGAGTTGGGAAATCGATGCTGGCGCTGCATCAAGATATGCCATCATGGCAAGTTGGCGTGAAAGACTTATCACTGCGTTACCTCCACCGCGTGACGCAGACGCGCCACGAAGTCGTCACGTATGGCATCAGGGCCAACGAGTCGGATATCAACTCCATAGAAAATAAGGAGTTCGAAAAGTTCATCACGTGAAATTTGGCGAAGATCTAATCGATCCCATCCTTGATGTGGGCTCGGATCAACTGCCTCGGTAGCGCGCGCGTACAAGGGCATACATGTGCCGGCTTTGACATCAACAACCGCATCGATGAGGGAGAATGCATCCTCAACTGCAACTGGCTGCGATGTGATCGCATTTTCAGTGACAAGAACTTCCCCCTCAATACGATCAACCTTAAAAATTCTCACACCAGAGACGCTTTTACTCCCGATCTGGACAAGCTCCCCTCGAACATAAAAAGCGCCGAAGTTGACGCTGATCTGCCATGGCTCCAGCACATACCGGCGCTGTCCACGGGTGGAATCGTAAGTAAAAGCAATCCTTTTCCCGCGAGAGATCGCGTGCGCAATGCGAGGAGCCTCGTCCCCCGTCGGAACGCTTGCGGTGTACACCCCTGATGAGGCGCCGTTGCGACCTTCTGCAAGAAGCTTATGCAACCCCGATTGCGCAGTTTCACCCGGTATCGAGAGCGCACGATGATCGAGGTAGTCACGCAAAACGCCAAGTTCGACTCCAGCGCCCGTTATATCGATTGCTCCAGTGGTGTTCAGCACGTAGCGATACTCACTGCCCTGAACACTCACTTCATATCCTGCCTTACGTAAGTCAGCGATATCCCGAGCAATGAGACGTTTGAGCGTCGGACCTGGCAAATAATCTGCATATGTCGGCAGCGCCATTATGTGATTGATCGTGGGCCGCGTCGTGCGCAGATACGCTAAAAGTGCGAGTCGTCGTTGAGACGCAGTCCTCTTATTACTCATGGTTTCCACTTTAGTGCACTACTCTTGGAGACGTGATGATGTGGAGAGAAGGAACAATCGTAGCTGAACGCAAGTCGTGGGGCGCAGCCATCGAGTTCACGGTGTCGCTTGGCGCCGATGGCGAAGCCCGCGCACTGGCGTATGTCCCACAAGTTGGATTGCCGCAGATAGGGGATCGCGTTTTGCTCTCCGCCTCGGCAGTCTCTCGTGGTTTAGGAACCGGCGGATACATGCTGATCGTTGCTATCCCTGACCGACTCCCGACAGATCCTCCCCCATCCCCCGGGCACATCATGAAAGCTCGGTACACACCTATGCAATTCATGGTGCAATCAGTTGATGAGCAGGAATCGCCGTATTTCGAGTTGCTGAAAGATGCAGATTCGATCGATGGGATGCCTGTTGTTGCTGCTGATCTCCATTCGGCACTTCCGGCAATTGTCGCTGGAATTCACAAAACAGAGCCTGCGGCACGCGTTGCCTATATCCAGACCGACGGCGCCGCACTTCCGGCATGGTTTTCCCAGACTGCACGGTCGATGACCGACGCTGGGCATATTCTTGGCACGATCACAGCGGGCCAATCCTATGGTGGTGAGCTTGAAGCGATTAACATCCACACAGCCCTGCTCGCTGCACGTCTCGTATGGAAAGCCGATGTCGCCGTCATCGCCCAGGGGCCCGGAAACGCGGGCACAGGAACGAAGTGGGGTTTCTCAGGGACTCAAATGGGTGAAGCGATCAATGCAGCTGCAGTCTTAGGCGGCCAACCGATTGCATGTTTGCGTGCCTCGGATGCTGACCCGCGCGAACGGCACCGCGGAATTTCACATCACACGATGCGTGTCCTCACCGATGTTGTTCACGTCAATGCCATTGTTTCAGCGCCTGCCCTCGATACCCAAGATCCGCTGATCGCCCAGATCGACCGAAGAGCCGTTGACAAGATGGAGAATCAAATCGACGAACTCTCAGGCCGATATCTCATCGATCGGATCTCGACCCGTGGGCTAGTTGATACTCTGAAAAACGCGCCCGCTCCCCTACGATCAATGGGACGTGGCCTGGAGCAGGATCCGCTCTCTTTTATTGCTGCAGGTGTGGCAGGCATCAGTGCAGGCAAGCGCATACCACGCACAACACCCGAATAAGGGAAATACAGACATGCGTGGCGGGGTGTCTGTCTGGTTTGCCCACCCCGCCACAGCAATCTATTTCAGTTCGACAAAGGCTTTTGTTGCGTCAATGTGGTTCTTGAGTATCCCCGACTTTTCCAGAAATTCCGTCATCTTGGTCCACTTTTGTCTATCTTGTCCGCCAAATTCTCCGCCTTGGTAAAGCGTCATCGTTTGGGCGAGAACATTTTTCGCATTTTCACGCTGCGCATGATCGACGAGTGCAGGAACATATTGTGTGACGATATCGAGAGTCTCTTGCGGGTGTTGAGCAGCAAAATCTGCACCCTTCTGAAGCGCATCGACGAGTGCTTTTTGAGTTGATGCTGGCACTTTCTGTGCCATTGAACCAAGCCCCACAGAAATCAATGGCAGGTCACCGAGCGAAATCGTGCGAACCGGGAAGCCTGCATGTGACATCGAGACAGCGTCATTGTTGGCGTAACCGAGTACTGCGTCTACTTTCCCAGTTGATAGGGCAGCAGTTTGTGTGTATCCAATAAACTGCGGTGTGGCATGGATGCCACGCGCTTTCAACGCCAAAAATGCGAAATAGTTTTCGCCATATTTGCCCGGCATTCCGATCGTTTTGCCGTTGAGATCTTCGAGCGACTTGATGGGAGAATCTTTCCCCACAATCACCACTACTGGATACTTCTGATACAAGGTTGCAAAGTTCACCACGTCAGTCCCTGTACTTCTGGCAACAAGCATCTCTGAAGCGCCAGCAAAAACAACGTCCTCTTTTCCCGAAGCAAGAGCTCCGAAAAGAGCCTCTTGCGCTCCATGGTGACGCAACGTAACGTCGATGCCGGCGTCGGCGAAGTAACCCTTCTCTTTGGCAACGTAGACGGGCGCAAATTGAACGTCGGGAATATAGGTCAGTCCAAACGTCACTGCTGGATCTGCCGACGTCGGTGCTGTTGGTGCTGTTGGTGCTGCGCAGCCTGCCATAAGAGCGAGAACAGCGACAATTGTTCCTAGGATTTTCTTCATCATTCTCCAAACAGTGCCAGCGCGAGTCGATGCTCAACGCCCCGCACAACTAAGTAGATAGCGATCGCTGTGACCGCCAGAATTGCCACGAGAGCAAACATTCCAGGAATGTCACCAAAGTTCTGAGCCGAGACAAGATTGATACCCAGGCCAGTACCTCCACCAATGACCATCTCTCCCACCACAGCACCGGTCATCGATAATGTGGAGCCTGTTCTCACCCCGGCAAGGATCCCCGGCGATGCCAGCGGTAGCTGGATATTCCACCAGAGCTTGAGCGAGCCGGCACCGTCCACTCGTGCTGCTCCGATCACTTCTGGATCGACGCCTCGCGCACCGACGGCGGTTGAAACGATGATCGGGAAAATGACCATCACCACAACCAGCGACACAATGGACACGGTTCCATAGCCGACCCACGTCACGAGGATGGGGGCAACAGCCACGGCAGGGATAGCTTGGGATGCAGCAAGATACGGTTCGAAAATTTCCGACACCAAACGCCAATTGGCAATTGCGAAACCAACAGGAATCCCGATACTGGCTGCAATAACAGATCCCAGTACGGCTTCGCTCAGGGTTTGAGCGGTCATGGGAAGATAAATACCTGCCGCAAATCCTTCGTAGAGTCGACGCACAACGTCGAATGGGCTCGGGAGCGCCCACGCTCCCACAGTGCCGGTAGAGGTTAAAAGCACCCACAGCACAATGCACCCAATACCGAATGCAAAAGGTGCGAAAAAGCGGCGCATTTTATATCCTCCCGAGCACTGACCCGGGGTGTGCGCCCGCAACGAAAGACGGGCACATGCTCCTCCCATCCGGACTTTAACCGTCGGTCGAGGAATTTCACCTCGTCAACCCGCAGATGCGGGCTCGCGGACTTTCACCGCCGGTTCAGACTTACACTGACCCCCGGAGCATTTGCTTCACTGCTAGTTATAGCACACGAGTTCGAATCATGATCAAAATTTCGCCGAGCGCAGTAAACCTCTCAGTGCGTATGCGTGCTTGCTAATGCTCGCAATGTTTCGATCTCTTCAGAGGCGTCAGCAGCACCGAAAACAGCCGAGCCTGCAACGAATGTGTCCGCTCCGGCGTCGGCAGCACGTTCAATTGTGGAACGTGAAATGCCACCATCGACCTGAATCCAGACGTCGAGTCCACTCTTACGCACTGCCTCGCGTGTGCGTGAGACTTTCGCCATCATCGAGTCGATGAACTTCTGGCCGCCGAAACCGGGTTCCACCGTCATGATCAAGATCATGTCGAATTCATCCAAAATGTCGAGCAGCGGTTCAATCGGTGTCGCTGGCTTGAGAGCGATACCTGCGCGAGCGCCCATGGCGCGAAGCTCACGGGCAAGACGTAGTGGTGCAGCTGCTGCCTCAGCATGGAAGGTCACCGACTGGGCCCCAGCATCCACAAATGACGGCGCCCACCGATCGGGATCTTCAATCATCAAATGAGCGTCAATCGGGAGCTCAGTAGCGCGTGCGATCGATTCAACCACAGGCATACCGAGCGTGAGATTCGGGACGAAATGATTGTCCATGACATCCACGTGTACCCAGTCAGCATTGGAAATTTTCGCCAGTTCGCTCGAAAGGTTGGCGAAGTCAGAATTGAGGATCGAGGGACTAATACGAACACTCATGCGCTCTCCTTTGACGGCTTTGTGATCAGGGCAAAGAACATGGCATCGCTGTGATGAAGATCAGGCCACAGTTGAACCATTTTGTCAGCAGAATCAATCGTCATCTTCGCTTGGGCCGATGCGATGGGGCCAGCGTCGATAAGCTGTGCATCCGTGCGCTCGAGGAATGACTCCACAACAGAACGCGTCTCCGTCAGGTACGGCGAGCAGGTCGAGTAGCACATCACGCCGCCCTCACGTAGCGCAGCATATCCAGAATCGAGTAACTTACCTTGGAGGACTGCCAAGTCGAGAGCATCACCGGCCTCCTTGCGCCAACGAGCTTCCGGCCGACGTCGGAGCGCCCCAATTCCCGTACACGGCGCATCGATCAAGATGCGATCATATGCCTGGGGTTCCTGCGCACCAATTTCCGTTCCATCACCTAAACGCAGATCAACGATGTTGCTCCAGTAGCGCACTGAATCGGCAACGAGATTCACACGATGCTCATGAATTTCGTTGGCGTGAATCCTCGCACCACGTTTGGCCGCGTAGGAGGCAAGTGTCGCGGTTTTACCACCTGGCCCTGCACACATATCGAGCCAGAGCTGATCACGTCCTTCTAGCGGCGCGTTAGCAAGCGTCCGTGCAATCAGTTGTGACCCTTCATCCTGGACGCCAGCCAGCCCATCCTTGACAGCAAAGACTCGATGAGGCGCACCAGATGTTAACAAAAGTGCCGAATCAACAAGTTTTCCAGGAGCGGACGTCATCGACCCACGTTCGATATCTGCTTCAAGGTCGCCCAGTGTGATTGCACGAGCAACAAGAGCAACGTGAGCCGGCGTGTTATCTGCCTTGAGGACTTTCAAGATGTCTTTGTGTGGTCGGCCTGACGCATTGAGAGCTTGGGACAGTGCCCGAATGATCCACCCAGGATGAGAAAACCATCGTGAAAGGAACGCGACAGAATTTGCTTTTCCACCAGCATCGGCACGAATAATTTCTTGCCATTCCTTCACACTACGTTCAGATACGCGATGAAGAACTGCATTGACAAATTTTGACGCACCCGTGCCAATTTCATTGCGCGTCAGAGTGACTGTCTCGTTGACAGCAGCATGAGGCGCTGTACCAAATTCGAGAAGCTGGTGGGTACCCATGCGCAGCAAGACACGAACTGGAAGGTCGGTATCCTCAATACGACGTCCGCCCATGCAGTGCTCAAGGATAGCATCCCATCGGCCTTGCAAACGCAGGGTGCCGTAGGCCAGATTCGTCGCATATGCGGAATCACGACGTCCGAAGTGCCACGATCGTAGCTGTCGTGGCAGAACGATATTTGCATAGGCACCGTCGGCTTCGACGTCCATGAGGACATTAAAGACAGCCAATCGTGCTTTGTCCGACGCCGAACGGCCCGGAACCCAGTGAGAGGGACGTTCCTTAGACATTGCCTACCTCGAATCGTGTCTCGCCTTTGAGGCCGCGCAACCAATCAGCTGCTGGCATATGTTTCTTTCCTGCGGGAGCCACCTGGCTCAACACCACATCAGTGGTTCCGGTGCCAGCAATCGCCCGTTTTCCGACGAGTTTGACCTCACCTGGGTTCAGTGAGGTCTCGTTGAGAATAGTCACGGGTCCGAGCTTAACGCGCGCACCATCAATTGTTGTCCACGGACCTGGGGACGGCGTCGTTCCAAGAATCATATTAGCGATGCGCTCGGCACTCCATGAAAAATTCACCCGTGCATCCGCCGAGGTGAGCTGCGGGGCATGAGTCGGTTCACCCACTTGCGGTGTCGCAACAGCCGTTCCTGCTTCGAGGTGATCGAGAGTGCGACACAGTTGCGCGGCTCCCGCCAGAGCAAGCTTTTCGAGAGTTTCGCCTGCCGTCAATTGCTGATCGCGCGGGAAGGACTCAATATCAAACACATCTCCGGTATCAAGACCGGCTTCGATCTGGAAAACGGACGTAGCGATCTCACTATCACCATGCATGATGGCGTACTGAACAGGTGCAGCACCACGCCAACGCGGAAGAGCTGAGAAATGAAGGTTGATCCACCCATGCGTGGGAACATCAAGAAGAGTTTTGGGAATAATGAGACCGTAAGCAACCACGGCAACAGCTTCTGGCGCAAGTTGTAAGATCTGCTCATGGATCTCGGCGCCTTTGAGACTCTTCGGAGTCAACACTGGGATGCCAAGTTCTTCTGCAGCAGCGTGGACGGGTGAGGCCGTCAGCACGCGTTTGCGCCCCACTGGCGCAGGCTCACGCGTGAGTACAGCAATAACCTCATGTTTTTCTGCAAGCAGACGGAGAGACGGCACGGATGTTTCAGGAGTTCCAGCAAAGATAATTCGCACGCGTCCATTCTACTGCCATTATGCTCAATGCCGAATCGAATGAATCCTTCTTGCATAAAATCACGTCCACATCAGTGTATCTGCGTGGCTGTGCCTTTCCAGGTGGTACATTCATGTCACAACATGGCGTCCATTTTCACACGTAATGTGGGAGCAGCATGAGCGGCAGAAACCTCGCGAATGGCGGCACGAATGAGCGACGTCCTATGGACGCGAAGATTCTCATCGAATCGAAGGAAAATAGTGCGCTGGGCTCCACGTGCCGGCTGAGGCCCTAACACACTCATCCCAGGGATGACCCCGTGAGCTCCACCTATCAAAATAGCTTCAAGAGGAACCTCATGATCGAGTTCGAGACCAGACGCTAGGGCACGAGTCCTCAGTATTGACAGGAACGTGCGCAGATCGTCCCATTCACCCGTCACTTCGCACCAAACCGAGACAGGCGGTTGGCTCAATGTCTCACGTTCAATGAGTGCCTTGCGCGCCCAGGCATCCCATGAGGAAGTAACCAACGAAATAAGTTGATGAGGAACGTCTCCGACAACAAGAAGTTTGCCACCCTGATTCCTCGGTTTAATTCTGGCAGCAATATGCGCCACAGATCGAAGAAAGTAGGTCTCGGCGTCAAGATTTACCGAATGTAACAGGTAGCCCGCATCGAGAACGACACCGGCAGCGTAACCATCGACCGTCGCTGGGGCAACGCCCGGGGTAGAAACGACGATTTTTGGCTTCCCATCAACCTGGGAAATAGATTCGCCGACTCGATTAAGATGGATGGGAACGTCACGAAATGCACGACCAATTTCTTGTGCAGTGCGATGGGAACCGATCCGCACAGCACGCAACTTTGTAAAATGGCAGTTTGGACACCTAAATGGGATCGCTGGTGCAGCGCAGACATGGCAATGTGGAGGAGCCTGGGGCGAATCAATTTCCAGAGTCCCGCCGCATTGAGAGCAAGAAGCAATTTGTCGGCATCGAGCGCAAGCCACCAGCGGGATATACCCAGCACGTGGCACTGTCACAAGTACTGGCCCCTTTTCGAGCCCAGAGCGAATGACTGAAAAAACGGACGATGGCATACGTGACCATGGAGCAGATTCATAAACGAAGTCGGCTGCATCGAGGACGTGGACAGATGTTGAGTGGTTCCACACGTACGGTTCAATCAACTCGATTTCACCCTGACGTGCCGCATGGATGAGAGGCAACGACGGCGCATAGCTCAACGACATGAACGTAGCGTCTTCTAGCTCGCATCGAACCCGTAATAGCTCACGCACGTGAATATACGGGCTACGCGGTTCACGCATGGCACTGTGGTGATCATCAACAATGACTGCACACCCAAGATTTTCAATCGGCGCCCATGCTGCGTTTCGTGTGCCAATGACAATTCGCGCGTGGTGGAACCGGACAGCAAGGAATTGGGTATAACGCTGCGCCTGATCTGTCTGCGAAGTCATCACAGCGATAGGCTCATCCAGATCAGCAAGTTGACGCGCAAGAGAATTCGCTATGACTGGTGTTGGAACAACGATGAGAATGCTCTTTGAACGGCTCAGGGTCGTCTCAACAATAGGCTTGACCATCTGCACAATTTTGTGTGCTGGTGCTAGTCGAACTGACGCTGCACCACGGTGACCAATGTGAGCAATAAAGTCTGCCGCACCGGCGTACTGATCCCAGACTCCACAAGTTTGAGGCGCCATTCGCAGGTCGAATTTTGGTGCATCACACGTGACGAATTCTTTTTCTGCTCGCGCATGACGTTGAGGAACCGCCAGACGTAAACAGTCAGCAACCGACGCAGCTTGCCGTTGTGCGATGACTTCACACAGCCGTTCAACATTTTTGCTGAGAACGGGAAGATCGGAATAGACACGTGCGAGTGGACGCAATGCCCCTGAGACCGTCGTTTGTGAATCGCGGGCAACGACAAACGCATCAACTTTCCGCTGTCCAATAGGAACGACGACGCGTGCCCCCACTGGGACGGAAGCAAACTTCTGAGGGATCTCGTAGTCGAAAGTACGATCCATGTGCGGCTGAGGCATATCCAGCCGCACATGCGCAACAGGCGACTCAACATCGCCTGTCAGCGTCCGCCGCACAGGTTCTAGCGCAAGCAGTTCCTCTTGTGCCTGCGCCTCCCCGAGTGAGAAAAGATCGTCAACTTCGTCCATAAGGCAATTGTGTCATAGGGGTAGGACACTTTTTGCCGATCACTTGTCACAGAGCAGCAAGAAGATCCTTGACTCGATCTGTACGCTCCCACGTGAAATCGGCATCGTCACGCCCAAAATGACCGTAAGCTGCCGTCGCCTTATAGATCGGGCGAAGTAAATCAAGATCACGAATAATTGCCGCAGGACGAAGATCAAAAACCTTGTTCACGGCAGCCGCGATGCGTTGCGGGTCTGCTTTTTCAGTTCCAAAAGTCTCCACGCGAACAGACACAGGGTGAGCCCGACCAATTGCGTACGCCACTTGGACCTCACAACGATCAGCCAACTGCGCAGCCACGACATTCTTCGCAACCCAACGCGCAGCATATGCAGCAGATCGGTCAACCTTGGAAGGATCTTTGCCTGAGAAAGCACCACCGCCGTGACGAGCCATTCCGCCGTAGGTATCGACGATAATTTTACGTCCAGTCAGACCAGCATCGCCCATCGGACCGCCGACAACGAAGCGACCAGAAGGATTGACAAGAAGGGTGAAATCATCGTCGGCAAAATTCGGTGCGAACTGAGTAAGAACTGGCAGAACAACGTGCTCACGAATCGCATTCGCCAGCCATTCCTGGCTGACATCAGGATCATGCTGGGTGGAGACCACAACCGTTTCGAGAGAGACCGGCACACCAGCGTCGTCGTAGTTAACCGTCACCTGGGTTTTACCATCGGGACGTAGCCCGGGGACGACGCCGCCGCGACGAACTTGAGTGAGGCGCTCAGCGAGGCGATGCGAGAGAAACACGGGCATCGGCATCAGCTGCGGAGTTTCATTGGTGGCATAGCCAAACATCAGTCCTTGGTCGCCAGCTCCCTGACGATCAAGTGGATCAATTTCCCCGCCGCTACGTGCTTCGAGAGAATCCTGAACACCTCCGGCAATGTCTGGAGACTGTGCGTCGATCGAGACAGAGACGCCACACGAGGTGCCGTCAAATCCGACAGCGGACGACGTGTAACCGATTTCGCACACAACTTCACGAACGATCTGCGGAATCTCAACGTATGCCTCAGTCGTAATTTCGCCAGCCACGTGAACTTGTCCCGTGGTGACAAGAGTTTCGACCGCCACGTGAGCCGCAGGATCCTCAGCCAAGATCGCATCAAGGATCGCATCGGAAATGCGGTCACTCACCTTGTCCGGATGTCCTTCAGTTACTGACTCCGACGTAAAAGGCTGCAGCGCCATTGTTACTCCTTGTTCAAATAAAAATTCACCGAAAATAAGGCTACCGCGCTCATGAAAGGTTGGCCACGATGGCGTTAACAATAGCGACGCTTACCTCATGTTTACTTCCTTCAGCGTGCCCGATAGTACGGCCATGCGGGTCCACAATTGTGATTTCAGTATCGACATCTCCAAAGCCTGAGTGCGTGCCAACTTGATTGATCACCAGGAGATCTGCCCCTTTGCGTTTCGCTTTCGCCACGCCATACTCATATGCGGTGTGCGTGTCGTCGCCAGTTTCGGCAGCAAAGCCAACAACCACTTGTCCATCGCGACGTCGGTGGTGTGCGAGATCGGCGAGAATATCAGGATTTTCTTCAAGATCGAGGTGCAGCTGACCTTGCCTTTTAATCTTGGTTTTTGAGGCAGCTACCCGGTAGTCCGACACTGCTGCAGCCATCACAACGACATGGGCAGATGGCGAGATATCGTTCATCGCTGAGTGGAGCTGCGCGGCAGTTTCCACATCCACAACGGTGGCACCGGGAAGTTCACGACGTGCCGAAGGGATATTGGCGGCAACAAACGTCACGCAAGCACCTCGCTTGAGCGCTGTTTGAGCCAGCTCAATCCCCATCCGTCCAGAGGACCGATTGCCAATAAAACGTACAGGATCGATCGGCTCACGTGTTCCGCCTGCACTAATGACGAAATGAACACCGTGCAACTCATCCGACGTCGCACCACAGAAACCACGCGAGACAAGATTGGCAATCGCAATCGAGGCAATATCTTCCGGTTCCATCATCCGACCGGCGCCGCTATCTACTCCTGTCAGTCTGCCACTGACGGGACCGGCAAAAATCGCTCCTCGCGACGCAAGGAGATCAATATTGGACACAGTAGCCGGGTGTTCCCACATCTGCGTATGCATCGCTGGCGCAATAATCAGCGGACACGTTGCCACCAGCGCAGAGGCAGTGAGCATGTTGTCTGCCATACCTGTAGCTAATTTTGCGATCGTATTGGCAGTCGCCGGGGCAACAATAAACAAATCTGCCGCAGCGCCTGTTCGCACATGAGCCACCTCGTCGGCTTCCTCTGGGACGTGGACATATGCCGGGTGCCCTGAAAGCGCCTCCCACGTGGTACGGCCGACCATTTCGAGCGACGCCGGCGTGGGAACCACACGAACGTCTGCGCCCCACTCCTTGAGACGACGCAGAAGAATCGCGCTCTTATACGCAGCAATTCCCCCACTGACGCCAAGAAGAATCCGGGGTCGAAAAACGCCTCCCGGTCGGGAGGCATTTTCATGGGTGCTCGTCATGATCGATTACTCAGCATCCGAGGACATCGTGAGCTTGTCTTCCACGATCTCTTCAAGAGCAAGCGAAAGTGGCTTGTCTTCGGGAGCCGACGGTACGAGCGGGCCAACAGTCGTGATGTTGCCATCGCCCGACTTGAGCTCCTGGCGGTACTCGTTGATCTGACGAGCACGCGCGGCACCGTAGACGGCAAGCGTGTACTTCGAATCCACACGCTCGAGCAGATCATCAATAGCAGGCTTCGTAATGCCTTCAGGATTTGGGGTAGTTCCGTACATAGTGCCTCCTTAAGTCAGCGAGTCTTCAGTTTACTCGTCTACGCCGAGAATTTGCAGTAGCTCGTCGGTGGCTTGAGCCACTGTATCGTTGACAACGATGTAGTCAAACTCAGATTCCGAAGCGAGTTCAATCTTGGCAGTCTCAAGCCTGCGAGCCTGATCCTCAGCCGTCTCGGTACCACGAGCACGAAGACGGTATTGAAGGTCTTCGAACGACGGCGGTGCGAGAAAGATCTGGATTGCTTCCGGCATCGATTCACGAACCTGTCGTGCGCCTGCGAGATCAAGCTCCAAGATTACTGTTTTTCCAGCCTCGAGCGCATCTTCAACCGGCTTGCGGATAGTGCCATACTTGTACATGCGATGGACAATTGCCCATTCGAGCATGTCGCCAGCTTCGACCATCGCGTCAAACTTCTCATCCGAAACGAAATGGTAATCCACTCCATCGGTCTCGCCTGGGCGTGCCGGACGCGTGGTAGCAGAAATCGAATACCACAGTTGGGGAGCTCGAGCAAGGAGCTCCTTGAGCACAGTCCCCTTCCCCACAGCTGTGGGACCAGAAATTACGAATGCTTGCATGGATCCTATGGTGCCACGTTTTCATACCACGCAAACAAAAATAGACGGCCTCGGTGAGACACTTCACCGAGGCCGTCTATCCTTGAAGGAAACGAAAAATCATCCAAAGAGATCAATCAATGCTTTTGCCTGGTGTGGACCAAGACCAGCCACGCGACGTGAAGCTGCGATATTTGCAGACTCCATAATCGCTGCAGCTTTCGCCTCACCGATACCCGGCAGAGACATCAGCATTGCACTAACTTTGAGCTTCCCAGCAATATCGTCTGACTTCGCTTGTTCAATAACTTTGGATACGCTGATCTGGCCTGCCTTAAGTTTCGATTTCAGCTCTGCACGCTGTGCACGTACTACTGCAGCTTTCTCAAGCGCTGCCTTACGCTGTTCCGGGGTGAGTGTGGGAAGAGCCATCATAGCCTCCTGAAAACGATCGGACACGAAGTTATTTGTTACATATCTTATGAATAATGTGGCCTTCACGCGTACTTTTGAGAGACTCAAATGCCTTTAAAATAGCCGTCGAAAACGTTTACGCAGGTCAGAGGTTGAAGGTGAAACGATTTACATCGCAGTTACACCGCTCACATTCTGATATCGTTGCGCAACAACAAGGAAGGTGTTGGCCAGACTGCAATATGCCTGACCAACACCTTCTTCACGTGTTCACAAAAGAGTGCTCACGATAAATGGTTAGCTCTCCTCACGTCCAGAATTTTCAAGCTCCCAGATTTCTGAAACGCGATTAAGAATGCCCATTGTGAACGAAACAGACTTATCTGTCGAGAACTCACGTGCAAGTGACGCAACCTCATTGATGACCACGGGGCGATCAACTCCCAAATACATGAGCTCGACAGCGCCGAGCCGCAGTAGATTGCGATCAACAATTGTCATACGATCAATCGACCATGCACCCGAAGCAGCATCAATCATCGAGTCGATGTTCTCCGCATTCTCAATGAAATGCGAGACGATCTCGACGCCATACTGTCCGATCGGTACCTGATGCGTCGATTCACTTTGGCGCAACTTGAGTAAATCTAGCGCGTCACAAGAGCTCAACCCTTTAAAGTCAACCTCGTACAGCACATCAAGCGAACGCTGACGCTGCAGCGATCTGCCCTTACGCCGGCCATCACGGCGAGACCTGTTCTGTGACATCAGGCGCGTGTGAGGTATTCGCCCGTGCGGGTGTCAACCTTGATCTTGTCGCCTTCATTGACGAACAACGGAACCTGAACCTCGTATCCAGTCTCGACCGTTGCAGGCTTGGTACCTGCGTTCGAGCGATCACCTTGGAGACCGGGCTCGGTGAAGGTCACTTCGAGAACAACCGATGCAGGGAGTTCGATGAACAGAACGGTTCCTTCGTTCGTTGCGACGACGGCGTTCTGGTTTTCCAGAAGGAAATTCTTGGAGGAACCGATCACATTGGAAGAGATAGGAAGCTGCTCGTAAGTGTCCAGATCCATGAACACATAGTCAGTTCCATCATTGTAGAGGTACTGCATATCGCGGCGATCAACCGTTGCGGTCTCTACCTTGACACCTGCGTTAAACGTACGGTCAACGTTCTTTCCCGAGAGGACATTCTTGAGCTTGGTACGAACGAAAGCTGGGCCCTTGCCCGGCTTAACGTGCTGGAACTCGACAACCTGCCATAGCTGGTTATCGATCTTGAGCACCATACCGTTCTTCAACTCGTTTGTTGTTGCCACGTGAACCTTCTTCCTGGGAACCAAAAATATTTGCCCCACAATGATAGCTCACCAATGCAAACTGTCAGCATTGACAAAGCAATTATGAGCGATCTTACGCAAGAGACGCCGCAATCTCCGCTATATCTCGATCAGAGGTTTCGATCACCTCGTTCACCACCGGTTCAGCGAGAAGACGCATTGTTTCCATCAATTCGCGCAGATGTCGTCGAGGCATCATGATCGCTGCTGAGTGTTGCCCCATCATGCCATTTCGACGAACCAACGTCGATAAATCAGCATGAAGCCAAACAATCCGTCCACCGTGAGCGCTCATCTCCCCGAGCGTCGCCATGGCAGCGCTGTTGTGTTGCAATGACTCACTCGAAGCTGCAATCACAAACTTCCCATCGGCGTCAACTTGATCAAGGAGCTCTAACAACACGGATTCGCTCACCTGGACTCGTTGTTCTCGTGGAACAAGGAGATAGAGATCGGCGGGCTCAACTCCGAAACGTTGCGCAACGATTTGGTCGGTATCCGCAGCGGTATAGCCGAGGTTTTGTAGCTCACGCGCAATGGAGGTCTTTCCACTTCCAGGGGCGCCAAGGAGAACAATCGTCATTCCACTCCAATCGCATCGAATGCTCGGTCACATCCATCAGGCGCAGTCACAATATGCGCTTCCCCGACATCACTCAACACAACAAATCGTAGCTGCCCATCACGTACTTTTTTATCAGCAAACATATATTTCAGTAGCTCGCGACGATTAGCATTTGGAGCGCTTATCGGCAAACCTACCGCTGAAAAGAGGTCGCGATGGAGGTTCGCCAGTTTCGGATCAGCAAGGCCTTCCGCAACAGCTAATTCAGCAGCAAAAACGCATCCAATGGCGACTGCTTCCCCATGTGCCATCGTGTATCCACTCGCGGCTTCTAAGGCATGAGCCAATGTGTGTCCGTAGTTTAAAAATTCGCGTTGGCCTGATTCATGAAGATCAGCGGAAACGATCTGTGCCTTGAGCGAGATTGCCTGGACAGCAACCTCGTTCAACGCGAATGACGTGGGATCGAGAATCCTTTCCTTCTGCTCCAGTACCGTCTCGATGATTGAAGATTTCGAAATGAGACCGCATTTGATGACCTCTCCCATTCCTTCCCGTAATTTCGGTAGCGGCAAAGTGGCCAGCACATCGAAATCGGCGAAGACACCGACAGGCGAGTGAAACGCTCCAATAAGGTTCTTTCCAAATGACATGTTGATCCCAGTTTTTCCACCGACAGCTGCATCAACCATTCCCAGAAGTGTTGTCGGAACGCTAATCCACGGGAGACCACGTAGCCACGTCGCGCTCGCAAATCCGCCGACGTCGGTCGTCGCTCCTCCCCCAACAGCCACGACGACGCCGTCACGCGAGACTCCCATCTCGTGAAGACGATCCCATATTGTTTCCAGAACCGTCACCGTCTTTGCTTCCTCACCACGTGGCAAGGTGAGAACCGTGGCAGGTGTGCCAAGTTGCTTCATTGAGGTGGCAATCTGGTTCGCGAGTTGAACGACATCGGGAGACGTGACAACCACTCCCGCCGCGTATTTTGCGGCACAACGAGCCGCGAGAGGTGCAACGGCACGTCCAATAACGACGTCGTAAGAGTGCTCAGCGTTTATTTGTCGAACAACCGGAGGATTTAATAATGCATTCACGACCACTGAGGTCGTGTGTTCCGTCGAAAACCGTGATGAATCCACAATAATATTTGCGTTCTCGTAGTAAAGAGCGGCACGCTCGGCACGCAACCGCGCAATTTTTTGCCCGACGCGTGAGGCCAACAGAGGGCGTGCGGAGCGTCCATGCTCAACGCGAGCAGCGAGTACTTCGTCGGAAGCATCGACGAGGACTACAGGAACCTCCCGCAACAATGCACGCGTGCCCGCGTCAAGAATTGCGCCACCGCCAAGTGAGAGGATACCGTCGAACCCGTCCATCGCTTTTGCAACAGTCGCAGCTTCAATCTGACGAAAGTGGTCTTCACCGACGCGGAAAAGGTCAGCAATCTTTTTGCCGGTAGAACGTTCGATCAATGAATCCGTGTCTTCGAACCCGACGCCAAGACGGTTCGCAACCCGTCGTCCAATTGAGCTCTTCCCGCTCCCCGGCATTCCGATAAAAACTGCACGTACCATCAGCGTTGCATCTGCGGAATATGCGCGAGGAATCCGTCAAGGTTGCGCCTGACTTCGGCGAGAGAATCTCCCCCCGTCTTGTCAAGGAGCGCTTGGGCGATGACAAGTGCCAACATTGCCTCTGCGATAACAGCGCCAGGGACCACTGCGCACGTATCCGACCGTTGATGATTCGCCGTCGCACTATCACCCGTCACGACATCGATTGTCTCAAGAGCACGCGGCACTGTTGAAATAGGTTTGAATGCTAAACGGACAGTGATCGCTTCGCCATTCGAAATTCCGCCTTCAATTCCGCCCGCCCGGTTGGTGCGTCGGTACACGCGATCACTGCGGTAAATTTCGTCATGTGCCTGGGAGCCGCGGCGCATCGCGGAGGTAAACCCATCCCCGATTTCCACGCCTTTAACCGAGGGAATCGACATCATCGCACCCGCAATTTTTGCGTCTAATCGTTGGTCGTCAACTGCGTAAGTACCCAAACCCTGCGGAACATTCCACGCCGTTACTTCGACGATGCCGCCAAGGGTATCACCTGCTTTTTTTGCCTCATCGATCTGAGCAATGAAGCTCTGAGCGAGTTCTGGATCGAGTTGGCGCACTGGGCTTGCATCCAAAGCTTGTGCCATCTGCGCCGATGCTGGTGGAACTTCGGAGCGAATCGATCCGATACCAATTACCTGCGAAACGATCTCAATGTCTGCAACCTGGCGCAGCAACTGCTTGGCAACTTCGCCAAGTGCCACCCGCGCAGCTGTTTCTCGCGCTGAGGCACGTTCAAGGACATTTCGAGCCGAGGAAAACCCGTACTTATTCATCCCGACAAGATCAGCATGACCAGGGCGTGGCTGAGTCAATGGCCGGTAGCGTGCGATCTCCTTCGCATCCCCTTTTCCATCACTACGCACGAGAGCATCATGAGAAACGGGTTGGGGGGACATGACAGCTTCCCATTTGGGCCATTCAGTATTTGCGATTGTCATGGCAATCGGCGAACCGAGAGTTATGCCGTGTCGCACTCCTGAAAGAATTTCAAGCTGGTCCGCTTCAAATTTTTGTCTGCTCCCTCGGCCATATCCATGGCGACGACGTGCAAGTGCTTTTTCGATTGCTTCGTCACTGATATCGACACCCGCTGGGATTCCCTCAATGAGCGCCACCAAAGCTTTTCCGTGTGATTCACCCGCAGTTGACCAATGCATGAAAGTATTATCTCACGTTAACGCGTCAACGCACGCACATCCGGCAACAAGGGCAGGACCGAATGGATGGGTGTCTGTCCGATGCAACCGTTGACGAATCATCAAGGTACCAAGCGCCACGCAGTGACAAGCGATCGCAATCACACACGCCCACCATATTCGCTGTGGTGCAAGGGCCCCTTGCCACAGAGCGATCGCGAGAAGTAAGCGGGCATCCCCTACTCCGATGAGACGTCCTCGGCTGGCTAACGAAATTCCTGCTATGACACCGGCACAGCCGACGCTCCAGAGCCAATGAAGCAGAGGCGTCCCCTGGGATATTGCCGCAATCATGGCCACAATAATCGCAATATTTGTCCACGACACTCGTAGTGTTTGGGTGTGAAAATCTAAGCGGGCATTTGCGATCAACGGAAGATAAAACACTCCCATCAGCGCAAGTCGCCAGGGAGTGTCCTGGTTGAAAAAAGCACACAGAACAACCGCGATGGTGAGTAAAACAGCCATGGCGTCACGATATCTCGGGCCCACAATCACGCAGCGAAGTTTTCCACAACCTTTTCAATAACGCTGAGATCGGGATTCACTCCGGTGAGGATCCGTTGCGCATCTTCAATTTGTCGAGCAAGAATTGCCCCGTACGTAACGGCGCCTCCTTCACCAGCAGCGACACGGATGACAGGTACCCCACAGTGCTGTATCTGCGCACTCACATTCTGCGGGATCATGCCGCAGATCATGAGTGAATCGAATTCACCAAGACGACCGATCAGTGCATCGAAACGCACGGCAGACACATCAAGGCCTAAACGGTGTGCCGCTGATATTGCTGAACCTGGCCCTGCCGAATTAAGAGGTGCAAGGAAAATTGAGCGCGCTTTGAGCTCTACCGCACTAGCGAGTGCGCTCGCTGCAAGTTCTCGACCACCGAGGATCGCTGTGGTGCCGAGTTCGACGCTTGCAGCACGAGTTGCACGCACAATTCCGGAGGTGAGCGAGTGGCAACCGATTGCCATACGTGCGTTGCCCGTCGGTTGGAACGCCACCACAGACCGAACCGACGTCTCTTTCGCGAGGCCGTCGTCAAGATCAGTCACGCCTGCGACGGCGGCACATAAGCTCGGATGAAACTCGATACCGACGACGTCGTCAGGTGCGTGTCGGATGATATCGGCAACCTCGAGAGCTGAGGCATCTCGTCCGGTCGCCTCAACTCCCGTCGCCCGATGCGCCGCGATGACACAGTGGCGCCATCGCGACGGGCCAACGACCTCAATTCTCACTTCTTATCCTGCGGGTGATCTTCAAGCCACTTGCGGAATTGGGCAACGTTCGCATTGTGTTCATCGAGATTATCGGCGAACTTTGTCTCCCCCGTATTGAGATCAACCGTGACGAAGAACAGCCACTTTCCTGCTGGAGGATTGATCGAATCACGAATAACTTCCATCGACGGATTCGAAATCGGAGCAGGTGGGAGGCCCTTATGACGATAGGTGTTGTACGGGTTGTCGTTCTTCAGATCGGCAGCCGTCGGGACACCACCACTCTTACCCACACCGTACAGAACAGTTGAGTCCATCTGAAGCAGCCCGTGAGAGACTGACTTGTCCTCAAGTCGGTTGAGAATGACACGAGCAACCTGACCGCGATATTTTTCAAAGCTGACTTCGCGTTCAACGATCGAAGCGATAATGAGTTGACGTTGCCACTGATCCTGGGAAATCCCTAACTTCTCAAGCTCACTAATACGCCGTTCGACCATCTTCTTGAGCGCCTGAGCGGGAGTTGTCCCCGGGTCAAAATTATATGTCGCAGGTGAGAGCCAACCTTCAATATTGCCCTTGGCAACACCAGGAAGACCAATCGCTGCAGAATCCTTCGACGCAGCGACGATGTCCTCAAGCGGAATTTGCATGACGTTCGCCATGCGTTCAAATACGTGACGGGCAGTAAATCCTTCGACGACTGTCACGCCCGCATTCGCTTTCGCTGCTGGATCGAGAAGACGAGCAACTGCGCTCGCTCCCGACATTTGCTTACGCATTGTGTAGGACCCAGGCTGAATTTGTGCCGCGCGAGGAGACTCTTTGAAGGCTGCAACGAAAGAGGCAGCTGACTTCACGACGCCTTTTTCCTGGAGAATCTTTCCCATCGCTGTACCAGTGGCCCCCTCGGGAATCGTGACAACGATTTCACCTGTACCTTCACCGGTATAATCCGAAACGGATGATGACGTCAAGGCATGCTTCACCCACGGCACCACAGCGAAGCCAACCCCGGTGACGAGCATCGCGGTGACGAACAGAGCGATCGCTGTCTTGATCTTGCGCCGACGACGAGCACGTTCCCGACGTCGCCCGGCCCCTGGCGAGTGGGCAGAGTCCGCACCGAAGAATTCAGACATCGTTGGTCCTTTCAATCAATTCACCGGGTTCGCGCCCTGTGTTCTTTTCAAATTGCAGTGCCGACTCAAGAATAATGACTGCCGCGACTTGGTCAACAACTGCGCGATGAGAAATCTCAGCTCTCCCGGCCTCATGGAGCTGGCGATGCGCCGTAACGGTACTCATCCGTTCGTCCACGAGGCGAATGGGCACGTCCACACGTTTGGCCAAACGTCGTGCCCATCGACGGCATTCCTTAGCAGATTTCCCTTCAGTTCCATCCATATTCAGAGCAAGTCCGACCACTACTTCAATAGCGTCGAAATCGTTGACCCAGCGCGCAACTTGACCGAGATCGTTTTTTCCTCTAGCTAACGTAGCGAGAGGAGTTGCGAGGATCCCGGCCGAGTCGCACTTGGCCACGCCAACGCGTGCCATACCGACGTCGACCGAGATCCTTACTCCCCGACGGAACTCAGGCAAGTGCGCCCCGAATCGTCTCGAGCGCTGCGTCAATCTTGGAGATATCCGTGCCACCACCCTGAGCAAGGTCAGGGCGACCGCCACCGCCGCCACCGAGAGTCTTGGCGGCAAGCGATACGAGAGCACCAGCCTTCACACCGTTCTTCTGAGCTGCGTCGTTGACCGCAACAACTACCGAGGGACGTCCGTTCGCTACGCCAATAAGAGCAACGACGCCTGCCTCAGAGCCGAAGCGTGTACGAAGATCGGTAGCTGCAGTACGAACTTCGTCCGCCGACGCCACATCACCAATTGTGGCAACCACAGCATCGACGCTACCAATACGAATGCGCGACGCGAAAAGCGACTCGAATGTGGATGCGAGCTTGTCGTATCGAAGTGCCGCGATTTGCTTCTCAGCTTCCTTCAAACGATTGAGGAGCGAATCGATATGCTCAGGAAGTTCCTCAGGGCGAACTTTCGTCAGGGACGCAAGGTGGGAAACCATAGCGCGCTCACGAGCTCCTTGAGCGTAGGCCCCTGGGCCGACAAGAGCCTCGATACGGCGAACGCCCGAACCAATGGACGACTCTCCGAGCACTGAGACAAGACCAATATTGCCTGTTTCAGGAACGTGCGTTCCTGCACACAGTTCACGCGACCAATCGCCACCAATGGAGACAACACGAACTTCTTTTCCGTACTTCTCTCCGAACAATGCCATTGCACCCGACTTCTTGGCATCATCCAGGCTCATGATCTGATCCGTGACAGCAAGATTTTCTTGCAATCGCTGGTTCGTACGCTCCTCAATTTCGTGCATCGTCGCTGTCGGAACAGACTCTCCGTGGCGGAAGTCGAAACGAAGACGTGACGGTGAATTCTCAGAACCTGCCTGGGTCGCTTGGTCACCAAGGTACTCGTGGAGCACCTTGTGAACCATATGCGTTGCGGTGTGAGCACGCGCAATTTCTTCACGACGCTGAATGTCGATCTGAGAGAATACCGAATCGTTGAGCGCAATAGAACCTTCTGTGAGGGTACCGCGATGGACGAAAAGCCCCTTCACCGGCATCTGCACGTCATCGACTTCGAACATGCCGCCGCCGGCTACAGAAATCGTTCCATGATCGGCGAGCTGTCCACCTTGCTCAGCCCAGAACGGCGTCTGATCAAGGATGATATCGACTTCGGCTGGTGCTTCAGCAGCAGGAACAGGCTGGCCATCCTTCAAGAGTGCGACAACTTTGCCATCTGCAGAATAATCCGTGTACCCAAGGAAGTGAGTATTTGCGCCTTCTTTCGCCTGGATCTCATGGTAGACAGTGGCATCCACATGGCCGGTCTTCTTTGCGCGTGCATCGGCACGAGCACGGTCCTTCTGTTCTTGCATGAGAGCACGGAATTCACCTTCGTCAACCTTGACACCTTTTTCACCGGCCATCTCAAGCGTGAGATCAATTGGGAAACCGTAGGTATCATGCAGCGTAAAGGCGTCCGAACCTGACAGCGGAACGCCTGCTTTGGACGCCTTCGCGACGGCGGCATCGAAAATTTGTGTGCCCTGATTGAGAGTACGGCGGAATGCGTCTTCTTCGCCGTATGCAACCCGAGAAATACGATCAAATTCTGCCTCAAGTACAGGATAGGACTCTTTCATCGCGTCCTTCGACGCTGTGAGGAGAACAGGAAGTGCCACATCATCATAACCCAGAAGACGAACTGAACGGACAGAGCGGCGGATCAGACGACGAAGCACGTAGCCACGGCCGTCATTTCCTGGAGTGACACCGTCGGCAATCAGCATCAGTGCCGAGCGCACGTGGTCAGCAATGACACGCATCTGAACGTCGTCCTCAGAGTTGTCGCCGTACTTCTTACCGGTCAGTTTCTCTGTTGCCTCGATGACCGGGTAAACCTGGTCGGTTTCGTACATGTTTGGCTTATCTTGCAAGACAAATGCAAGGCGCTCTAAGCCTGCACCCGTATCGATTGCCGTTTGGTCAAGATCTCCGAGAAGTGGGAAGTCCTTTCCTTCGCCTTCACCGCGTAGGAACTGGTCAAACACAAGATTCCAGATTTCCAAGTAGCGATCACCGCCCGGATCAACAGTGCCGCCAACAGCTTCGGGGCCGTAAGCTGGGCCACGGTCGTAGTGGATCTCTGCACACGGACCTGCCGGACCAGGCTGACCCGTGGACCAGAAGATTTCTTCACGCTTGAGCTTGACGATGTGCTTCGGATCAACGCCAACCTTGACGAGCTCGTTGAATGCGACATCATCTTCTTCCCAGATGGTGACCCACAAGCGATCAATTTCTAGACCATAACCACCCTCTTCAATAGATGATGTGAGCAGACCAAAAGCCAGATCAATAGCGCCTTCTTTAAAGTAATCACCGAAGGAAAAATTGCCACACATCTGGAAAAAGGTGCCGTGACGGGTTGTATGACCGACGTTTTCGATGTCGTTCGTACGAATACATTTCTGTACTGATGCCACACGTGGGTAGGGGGCTTTCTCCGTGCCGATAATGTAGGGAATGAACGGCACCATTCCTGCGATCGTGAAAAGGATCGACGGATCTGGTGAAACAAGCGAGATCGAATCTTCGATCTTGTGGTTGTGCTTGTCGAAGTACTCAAGCCAACGACGGCGGATTTCAGCTGTACGCATTCTCTTCCTTAGTTTTCCTGATTCTCTTCACGGTGAGAGAAAGTAGTTTTCACTTTCGCGGCTCCCTTTCGTAGAGCGACAAAAGGCGCTCCGACGGTGGAGGTCACGAGAGTAGTCATCGCGGAAATATCTTCTGTGGTTCGGGCAGCTGCTGCGGTGATCTGATCCAAGCGAGCCACCTGACTATTCGCGCCAGCAACTGTCTGAGCTGCTTCGTCAATCGCTGGCAGGGTGTGCTCCGTGAGTTCACGCAGTGATTCAGCGAGTCGATCAAGCACACCAGAGAGCTTGTTCAGCGGCCGAATCATGAAATACACGAGAGCCAAAAAGGCAAGCGCTGCAATAAGCGCCGCGATCTGTCCGAGAGTCACAGGTTCCATAGATGGTAGTTTACCTGAATACAGCAACGCGCCGCGGTGAGCCGCGGCGCGTTGCGAAGTTATGATCAGCGCGAGTAGTGCTCGACGACCATCTGGATCTCGCAGGTAACCGGGATTTCCGGACGCAGCGGGAGACGGACGAACTCGAAACGCAGCTTCTCGAGGTCAACCTTGATGTACTCAGGAGCAGCTGGCAGAACGTCAGCATGTTGACCCTGAGCAGCGGCAAGGAACATCGGCGAAGTCTGCGACTTCGGCTTTACCTGAACAACCTGACCAGGCTTGACGCGGAACGACGGGCGATCAACGTGCTTGCCGTCAACGAGGATGTGGCCATGAACCACAATCTGACGAGCCTGGGCGATCGTACGAGCGAAACCGGCGCGAAGAACGAGGGCGTCAAGACGCGATTCAAGAAGAGCCATCAGGTTCTCACCCGACATACCTTCCATCTTGCGAGCTTCGTTCCAGATCTTACGGAGCTGAGCTTCGCGAATGCCGTACTGAGCACGAAGACGCTGCTTCTCCTTCAAACGGATCGAGTAATCGGAATCCTTGACGCGGCCACGGCCATGCTCACCTGGACGGTAGGGGCGGCGCTGCATGTAGCGCTCAGCCTTGGGGGTCAGAGCAATGCCGAGGGCACGGGACATACGCACAGACTTGCGTGCGCGGTTCTTCGAAGACATGTTTCTCCTGTCGACTTATTGGCACGTTTCACCGGATTTCGGGGAAAACGCGGGGCCAACCACAATGGCTAAGACCCCAGGTGTTGCACGCGCAACCCGATAACTATAGCACTATCTGTTTAAAATATGCTGGATCTTCGCCATTCGCGCCGTGATTTGCGCCTCGAAGCCTCGCTCTAGCGGCTCGTAATAAACAGTCCCTCTCAGTTCATCTGGAAGATACTGTTGCGCTGCGACACCACTGGGCAGGTCATGCGGGTAGATATAGTTCACGTTGTCACCCGTCTGCGCAGCAGCAATCTTTGATGCCTTGACACTTTGGTCACGCAAATGCACCGGAACCTGCCCAATTTTTCCAGCCCGAACATCGGCGATTGCCTTGTTAATCGCAAGATATGCACGGTTCGATTTCGGCGCTGTTGCCAGATGAACTACAGCCTCAGCAAGAATAATTCGTGCCTCTGGCATACCCACGAGAGCCACCGATTGCGCTGCCGCAGTTGCCGTTTGAAGCGCTGAAGGATCGGCCATCCCAATATCTTCCGCCGCCGAGATCATTAAGCGCCGGGCTACAAATCTCGGATCTTCACCAGCCTCAAGCATACGGGCGAGGTAGTGCATTGCCGCGTCCACGTCCGATCCCCGTATCGACTTAATAAAAGCCGAAATAACGTCATAGTGTTGATCACCATCGCGATCGTAACGCACGGCATAAACGTCAACTGCCGCTTCGACGTCGGCGAGAGTCACATGCGCTCCCCCGCCGCTTGCAGCCGCCTCAAGAATCGTCAGCGACCTGCGCCCATCAGCTCCCGCAAGCCGAATGATCGCGTCACGAGCATCGGCGTCAAGCGTGACGCGGCCGGACAAGCCTCGTTCGTCCACAAGCGCCCGATCGATCAGTACGCCGACGTCGTCGGAACCAAGCGGATGGAGCGTGAGTAAAAGGGAACGCGAGAGCAACGGTGAGATAACAGAAAAGGATGGGTTCTGTGTGGTTGCTGCAATGAGAACAACCCAAAGATTTTCGACTGCCGGCAACAGGGCATCCTGCTGCGTTTTGGAAAACCGATGAACTTCATCGACAAACAGGACAGTCTCTTGCCCATCGGTCATCAAGCGGCGCTTCGCGTCTTCAATCACGTTGCGCACATCCTTCACACCGGCAGAGACAGCGGAGATCTCTACAAAACGCCGATTGCCTGCTCGAGCGACGAGATAAGCAAGGGTGGTCTTCCCGATCCCAGGCGGACCCCATAAAAATACTGAAGACGCGGCTGACGCATCACCTTTGATCATCCGTGTCAGTGGCTGGCCAGGACCGAGTAAATGTTTCTGTCCAACCACCTCATCGATTGTCCGTGGACGCATTCGCACCGCGAGAGGCGCATGTGAATGATCAGGCGTCCCGACGTCGTTAACTGTTGCACTTTCAAAAAGATCCACACACCCATCGTAGGGGTTTCCCACGTTCAACATCAGCTGGAACCACGGCATTTGCGAGACTCGTTCGCCCTCAAGAAAATCGCTATTGTCTTTGCCGACGCAGTGCCACGATAGAAGTATGTTCACAGGTATCGCTCGGGTTGTTGGTCGATTCCCTCGATCAATGGTGGCAGCGTGGGCCGCCTTTGTGGCTCTCGCATTACTCGCCGCAATGTGGGGTTTTGGTGCTGGTGGACTTTTTACGCGAATGGCAACCACCAAATCGCTTGTTCCTGGTTCTCAGTCCGACATCGTCGCTCAAGCAACAAACACAGAATCTGAGCATCGCGTGCTCGTCTCCGTCACCGGAACAACCGCGCAAGAATCGCGCGAAGCGTTGACTCAATTGCGCAACGGCGTCGAGCCACACGGCCAAGTGACGGACCCGCTTATTGTCGCTGAGAAATTCGCTCATGCGAAGATTGATCAGCGCAATCAGGCGATCACTCAGGCGCTATCGAAAAATGCTCGGGCGATTGAAGCGGCAAAAGCTCAGGCAGTAGCAGCTGCTCAACCTCAGCTCTCCAAACTTTCACCACCTGAACGCGAACGCTTTCTTGCCTCAATTTCTACCCGAGCAGAATCGGCGGCGAAGAAAAACATCGCTGACCAAGCGGGCACGATTGCTGATGAAAAAATTGCCCAGTTGCACGATCCGAGTGTTGATTTGATCAGTGCAGATGGATACGCCGTCGTCATCACTTACAACGGTCCTGATGATGAATCACGGGTGCTCGACGCGATCAACACATTTGGTCGCACAATTGCTCCAGCTCATGCCCATGCTGTCTCTGCGCACCTATTTGAACATGCGGTGCTCGGACAGGTGACGCAGGATCTCGTGACTGGCGAAGCAATCGGATTGCCAACAGCACTCGTCTTACTCATTGTCATCTTTGGTGGCCTACTTGCCGCTGGATTACCGCTGGTGACCGCAATAGTGTCAATCGTGATCGGCATGGGTGAGGTGTGGGGCCTGACGTTCGCCACCACAGTGGATTCCTACATCGTAAATGTTTTGTCCATTATCGGCCTCGCGCTCTCAATCGACTACGGACTGTTGATGGTCTCACGTTTCCGAGAAGAAGTCGCTCAGGAATTAGATCGCGAAGGATATTCGCTCACCACTGGTGATCTGCCCGACGATGTTCGTCGTCTTGTCCGCACTTGCGTCACCGCCATGATCACGACTTCTGGGCGGACAATCGCCTACTCTGCGCTGACTATTATCGTCTCCATCGCTGGTTTACTCACAATGGCACCCCCGATGATCAAGATGATTGGTGCCGGGGCTATGCTTGTCACTTTCGTCGCGGTGGCGTCAGCGTTGACACTCCTGCCAGCATTGATCGTTCTCCTTGGTCAGCGACTCATTCGTCCATCGATTCTGACTCGCATCCCTCATTTCGGCAAACTTGTGAAGGGCGCTGGTGATCGCACAAGTGATCACGGATTCTTCTCCCGCATTGCAGCGAAAGTCCACGCCCACCCGTGGCCAGTATTATGTTCAACAGTCACATTACTCATCATCGCAGCCTTGCCAATTGCCTCCCTTCAGATGCGTTCCTCTTTCATCGAAAACGTTCCCAAAGATTCCTCCGTTATCGCTGGTTATCAGGATATCCAGGACCGATATCCGCTCCTGCGCACACCCGAGGCAACGATCCTCTTTCCCCGCGGCGACAAGGCACCAACACAACAGCTCGCAGAGGTAAACGGAGTCACGCATATTAGCGCACCCCGTCAACTCGGTCATCGACAAGCAGTTGACGTTTACGTCAACGCAGCGGATCCTGTCGGTACGAAAGTGACCGACGTCGTAGCCGCCTTGCGTTCGACGTTCCCACACGCCGACGTCGGTGGCGCGGCAGCAATGCAAGCAGACTTCAATGCAGCTGTGCTCAGTGCAGCGCCAGGGGCAATCGCCATTATGGTTGTCTCAGTGGTGATTTTGCTGTTCTTAATGACAGGTTCATTTATCGCACCGCTCAAAGCACTCATTATTAATTCGTTCTCCTTGATCGCGGGAATGGGAATCACCGTGTCGCTCTTTGAGCACGGGTTGTTGGGGCTACCTGTCGTTGGCGGACTTCAGACGTTCGTTGTGGCGTTGGGCTTCGCCTTCGGATTTGGGCTGGCGATGGATTACGAAGTCTTTTTGCTCGCGCGCGTGAAAGAGATGTGGGATAAGGGCCACTCAAATGACCGAGCCGTGGAACTCGGACTTCAACATTCGGGGCGCATCATTACGTCTGCTGCAGCAATTATTATTGCGGTCTTCGTCGGTTTTACTTTTGCTGACATGCTTGCAATCAAGCAAATCGGAGTAGCCCTGGCTATCATTGTTCTTCTCGACGCAACAGTCGTCCGTTTACTGCTTGTCCCAGCATTGATGACTCTCATGGGCGATTGGAACTGGTGGGCGCCACGATGGGCGAAAAAGTTCTATGAAAAATTCCGTCTCGCGGGCTAAATGCCACGCGAGACGGAAGAGTGTCAGCCCAACTCTGTGAAGGGTTCTCGACGGCCTTCAATCAGATGAGCACCGTTGGTCAACCCGACACGTGAGTAAATTCGTCCTGCTCCCTCATTCCATGCCCACATACCAAAGTAAATCGCGTCATGGGATTCGAGAGCGAGATTGACCGCCGCAACCATGAGTGTCGAAGCGTACCCGCGTCCACGAAAAGTCGGGACGGTGCCAAGACCATGGAAGTAAGCCAATCTTTGTTCGCCGACCACACGGGTTTCAAATCCCATCACGGCACCGACGGGGCCTTCTTCTGCAAATGCGACAAACCACGAGAGATCGTCGAAAGACTCATTGGCGTCGGAAATCGGGTTCGATGCAGCTAATGCCTGACGAATATCGTCGGCATACTGAGCTAATTCATCACTCCCGCGAGAGAGCATCACAACGCGTTCGGCACCTGCGACTGGTTGGAGCGGAGAATCGGCGTACCAAAACTCCCATCGATATCCCCATTCTGGCCCGAGAAATTGTGCCATATCTTCAGGCAACGCTTCGCGGATCTCTGTGGTCATGGTGGTGGTGTCGGGACGCCAATCTGCACCAATTTTCGCGATGGCGGCAATCGCCAAGTCAGGATCCCCTGCTGCGATTAACTCGCGCTGGCCATCTTTTTCTTCTAAGCGCACGCCGAACCGGCGGCCGGATTCCTCAAAGAGAACCCGACCACCGGTTCGTCCTTGCACAGTCAGCTGCCAAAAGGCATAGTCACAATCGTGTGCAGTCAGTTTTCTTCCTTCTTCACGCCCGGTTTCTTCGGCTTGGCATCCACGCCAGCTTCCTTACGCTGCTGAGCTGTAATCGGTGCAGGCGCATCCGAAAGTGGATCCCACCCGTTGCCGATCTTCGGGAAAGCGATGACATCGCGAATCGACTTGGCGCCGACCAGCAACGATACGATGCGATCCCAACCGAAAGCGATGCCGCCGTGAGGGGGAGCACCGAACTTAAAGGCATCGAGGAGGAAACCGAACTTCTCCTGAGCAGCCTCAGCATCCAGACCCATCACCTTGAAGACGCGCTCTTGCACTTCGCGGCTGTGAATACGAATCGATCCGCCACCGATCTCGTTGCCGTTGCACACAATGTCGTAAGCGTAGGCGAGCGCATTACCCGGATCCGTGTCGAACTTCTCAAGCCACTCTGGCTTGGGTGAGGTGAACGCGTGGTGTACTGCGGTCCATGCACCATCGGAAATTGCCACATCGCCTTCAGCCTGTGCCGCCTTCGTCGGCTTAAACAGCGGAGCATCGACAACCCAGACGAATGCCCATTCGCCTTCCTTGATCAGACCACAACGCTCCCCGATCTCAAGGCGCGCTGCACCCAGCAACTCGCGCGACGCCGTCGGCTCACCCGCAGCAAAGAAGATGCAGTCACCGTTGGTGGCACCCGTCGCTTCGAGAAGACCATCGCGCTCAGCGTCGGAAATATTCTTCGCAACTGGGCCTCCCACGGTACCGTCCTCGGCAACCGTGACGTATGCAAGCCCCTTCGCGCCGCGTGCCTTCGCCCATTCCTGCCATTTATCGAAGGTGCGTCGCGGCTGGGATGCACCGCCTGGCATGACAACCGCACCGACGTACTCGTTCTGGAACACGCGGAACGGAGTGTCCTTGAAGTATTCGGTAAGATCGACAAGTTCTTGACCGAAGCGCAGATCCGGCTTATCCGAGCCGTACTTCTCCATCGCCGTCTTGTAGGTCATGTGCGGGATCGGCGTCTCGATCTTGTAGCCGATCAGGCTCCAGATCTCAGTAAGGATGTCCTCGGCAACCTTCATGACGTCTTCTTGCTCGACAAAGCTCATCTCCACGTCAAGCTGGGTGAACTCTGGCTGACGATCGGCGCGGAAATCTTCGTCGCGGTAACAACGAGCGATCTGGTAATAGCGTTCCATCCCTGCAACCATGAGCAGCTGCTTGTACAGCTGCGGTGACTGAGGAAGCGCGTACCACGATCCTGGAGCAAGACGTGCCGGAACAATGAAGTCACGTGCGCCTTCAGGCGTTGAGCGGATCAAAGTCGGAGTTTCGATTTCGACGAAGTCATGACCGTCAAGGACGCGACGTGCAGCTTGCGACACCTTCGCACGTAGGCGAATTGCCTTCTGTTCGTATGAACGACGCAAATCGAGGTAACGGTACTTGAGACGCGTTTCCTCGTTCACTGATCCAGCGTCTTCTGCGTGATCCGACACCTGGAACGGCAGCGGTGCCGAAGGGTTCAGGATCTCAAGTTCTTCGGTTTCAAGCTCAATATCACCAGTGGGGAGGTTCGGATTAGCATTGCCTTCCGGACGCTCACGTACAACTCCCGTGACTTTCACAACAAACTCGCTGCGGAGCTCGTGTGCAACCTCTTCGCGTACTGTGACCTGAGCGATGCCTGAAGCATCACGCAAATCAATAAATGCGATACCACCATGATCACGACGACGATCAACCCAGCCTGTGAGAGTAACCGTGGAGCCGATATCTTCCTTGCGCAGGGAACCTGCCATTCGCGTGCGAAGCACGTGTCCTCCTTATGTATTGTGTACACCCGCGAGACGAGCGGGCGGCACTTCGCGCGAGACGGGCGCGGAGCACACACTCAGTCTACGCCCCCCTTATGTGTTCTCATCTCTCTGGAACACAGGTGAGCAACCCCTCAAGCACATATCACCGTCGGACGGAAGTCCTGCACAGTTGTCGATGTTGACACTAAGATGATCAGGCTAGCCAACTTCTTGGAAGGAACTGCCGTGACAATCACCGAATCCATTGCCCAGCAAGCCGACGTCGGCCTCGCCAAGTCAGTCAAAGCGAACAACCCTGGCGGTTATCTCGTCGCAGGTGCGCTTGCGGGGGCTTTCGTGGGAATCGGGTGTTTGATCATGTTTGCCGGAGTATCCAAACTCTATGTCGCGGGTTCACCAGTTTCTGGATTGATGATGGGACTGACCTTCGGTATCGGACTTGTTCTCGTGGTATTTGCAGGCGGGGAGCTCGCAACATCAGGGATGATGATTATGCCGCTCGCTGCACTGAAGAAAGCGGTGACCATTGCGCGCGCATCGTGGTTGATCATCTTCATGCTCATTGGCAACCTCGTCGGCTCAATCGTTATGGCTGCACTTTTCACGTTAGCGAATGTCTTTGGCCACGACAGCGCAAACTGGCAGATGCTGGACGCCGTTGCCACGGGCAAATTGTCTAAGGGCGCACCAGAAATCTTCTTTCGCGCCGTGATGTGTAATGTCATGGTCTGCCTTGCCATTTGGACGATCGCCCGAATGAAGAATGAAGTGGCTCAAATTATCGTCATTTCGTGGGCAATTACAGTCTTTGTCGCGGCAGGCTTTGAACACGTGGTTGCGAACATGACGATCTTCTCCCTTGCCCTGATGAACCCCGCTGGCGGAGCAACTCTGTCGAATGTCGCGTTAGCCCTTCTTCTGGCCGGTGCCGGCAATCTCGTCGGTGGCATGGTCGTCGTTGGCGGGTCATTTGTGTTGGCCTCACACATGGAGAAATAAGCCTCCAGTCGTAGGAAAATCGGTGCTGCGGCTCATACGTGTTGGTCTTGCACCTTGAGGTATTTTCGCGAAACGATTGGTTCCGTGAGTAATAAGCAACAATTTACCGAGTCTCAGAGCGAATACTGGTTGAGACTTTTATCTGTCATCCTCATTTCGCTCATCGCCTTCGAAACGATCGCAGTGACAACTGTGATGCCATACGTGGTTGACCTCCTCAGCGGGAAAAACCTCTACGCACTGGCCTCGGGGATTACTCTGACAACTCAGCTTATTACGACAGCGCTCGCTGGCCGATGGGCCGATAATCGTGGACCGAACCAACCACTGCTCACAGGCGCCGCCTTATTTATTAGTGGGCTCCTTATTATCTCTGTGGCACCCACCGTCGAAGTCGTCGTTCTTGGACGCGCTATCCAAGGACTCGGATCGGGCCTCGTCGTCGTGCCGCTCTTTGTGCTCGTCGGTGCTCATATTCCAAGCGACCGTCAGCCGTCACTTTTTGCCACCTTTGCCGCGGCCTGGGTTGTACCGTCACTTCTCGGACCGGCTGTCGCTGGGCTCATTGTCGAGTATGTCCATTGGCGTGTGGTCTTCGCTGCCGTGCCTCTTGTGCTTTTGGGAATGTTCCCGCTGCTTGTGTCCAAGCTCCGTCTATTCCCCGATACTCACGACCCGCGCGCACGATTCCGACTGGGCGATACTTTCACGTTCGCACTTCTGGTGGGAATTTCGGTTGGCGCATTGCAGATGCTCAGCACACTCGGCGACGACGGTTTCAAGACGTGGGCCCTTGCGATGATCGCGATTTGCTCGGTTGCGGCTTTCTTCTTCGTTCGTCCACTTGTTCCGGCCGGAACCCTGTCGGCACGACGCGGAGTTCCCTCGATTATTCTCCTTCGCGGAATCGTTTATGGCACATATTTCGCGGTAGAGATTTACCTGCCGCTCATGCTGAAGAATGTTCACAACTGGGGGCCAAAACGTGCTGGTCTCGTTCTCGCTGCAGGCGCTGTGACCTGGGCGCTCGGCTCATACCTACAGAGCCGCGCAGGCGAAGAACACAGAAAACGCATTCCGACGATTGGCGTTATTTGCCAGATCGTCGGTTCGGCCATCACTATCGCTGGATCTTTCCACGAAGTCACAGGGATCCTCGTTATTGTCGGCTGGCTCATCGCAGGCCTCGGTACCGGATTGACCTACCCACTCTTGCTCGTTTTCGCTCTCGGGTACACGCCGAAGTCCCGTCACGGCAAGATTTCTGCGGCAGCTCAAATCGCAGACAATATGGGTGCAGCGGCGTGTATTGCTTATGCAGGTATTGCGTTCTCCATGACAGTCGATCTCGGCCACTGGGCATTCCTCACTGCGATTTGTTCGATGTTGGTTCTGTTGTTTGTAGGTCTTGTTGTCTCACGACGACTCGGCTTGGAGGAGCCTACCTGCGTTGAATCAAGCAACGAACCCTGCGATACCGACATCGTTGACACACCGAAGGACTACCGGCATGGCGATGTTGTGGCCGAAAGCACCACGTCAGCCTCTCCCGACGGCGCAGAAAACAAGTAGGCTAGAAGGACGGCCTTGCCCCACTAGTTCAGATGTGTTTTTCGGGGATGGCCAAGGGGCCGATTCCCCAGATTGGATATTTTTGTGACCACATTTTCTGAACTTTCCCTGCCCGAAAACCTTCTTCAGGCTGTGACTGAACTCGGTTTTACACAGCCCACCGAGATCCAAGAACAGGCCATTCCTCATCTCCTGAATGGCCATGATGTTATCGGTGTTGCACAAACCGGAACAGGAAAAACCGCCGCCTTTGGACTTCCGCTTCTGACCCACGTCGACGCGGAAAAAGACGAAGTCCAAGCACTCGTTCTCGCACCAACTCGCGAACTTGCAATGCAGGGTGCTGACGCGATTTCGACGTTTGCTGCAAAAACCGGTGGACTCGAAGTCGTCTCGGTCTACGGCGGTTCGCCCTACGGGCCGCAATTACGCGCACTTGAACGCGGGGCACAAGTTGTTGTTGGAACGCCCGGTCGTATCATGGATCTCATTGATCGCAAGGCACTGGTCCTCTCACATGTGACATACTTTGTGCTCGACGAGGCCGACGAAATGTTGCGTATGGGCTTCGCAGAAGACGTCGATACGATTGCCGCATCCTTGCCGAAGGAACGCATCACTGCTCTGTTCTCCGCAACCATGCCTTCCTCGATCCGCAAGGTTGCCCAGGAGCATATGAACGACCCAGTCGAGGTTACCGTAACGCGTCCGGCTTCAACGACTGATACCATTCACCAGACTTACGCGGTGGTGCCCTCACGTCATAAAACTGGCGCATTGGCTCGAGTCCTCGCTACCACCGAGGCTGATGCTGCGCTCGTGTTCGTTCGCACCCGTGCAACGGCGGAAGACCTCACGATCGAACTTTCGACACGCGGCGTCCAAGCCGCTGCACTCTCTGGCGATGTTGCTCAAAAAGATCGCGAAAAACTCGTTAATCGTCTCCGTGAAGGTTCCATTGATGTCCTCGTCGCAACCGACGTCGCCGCGCGTGGCCTCGACGTCGAACGCATCGGTCTCGTCGTAAATTACGACGTCCCCAAGGAAATTGATACCTACGTGCATCGTATCGGCCGCACTGGACGTGCAGGTCGCGAAGGAACATCGCTGACATTCGTCACGCCAAAGGAAAAGTTCCGTCTGCGCCGTATCGAGAAAACGACTGGCGCCCAGATGGAAGAAGTTGATCTTCCAACCCCTGCACAAGTATCTGCGCTTCGTGCAAGCCGGCTTATTGAATCAGCAATCGAACGCGTCGGTATTGGTCGCCTGTCGGTCTACGAAAAGGCAATCGAAGAGTTCCTTGCGCAGCAGGCTGACTCTGAGTCGCCAATGAGCCTGGAGCAACTTGCATACGGTCTGATTGCGATGGGCGTACGTGACCCAGGGCCGCGTGGCGATGACGAGCCTGAACATCTGTCCGTCCGTGGAGGTCGCGATGACCGTTCACGTGAGGATCGTGGTGGACGCGGACGTGACAAGAGTGGCCGTAAAACCTTTGCGCATAACGGAACAATGTACCGCGTTGACGTCGGTAAGAAGGACGGCGTGGCTCCAGGAGCCATCGTTGGCGCTTTGACTAACGAAGGCGGCCTCACGGGTTCCCAGCTGGGCAAGATTGATATCTACCCCACCTTCTCCCTAGTCGAGATCGCGCATGAACTCGATGAACGCACAATCTCCAAGATTTCTCGCGCACAGGTTTCTGGTCGTGAGCTGGGCATTCGTAAAGATCACGGGCCTGCAAAGGGCGCGCGCGGATCATTCAAGCGTGACGGCGGTTTCAACAAGCGAGAGGGAGGCTTGGGACACCGGAGGAACCGCGATGATTTTGACCGACGCCCCATCCGTGACTACATTGACGACCCCGATCAGCAATCGCGACGAGATCGTGAACGTTCTGCTCGAGATCCATACGAACTGCGCAAAGCACGTGCTGATCGTGCCTTCGGTGATCGACGGAAGTCGAACGAACGCAGAGGCTTTCGCAAGAATGGCCTTCGCAAGGGTGATTTCCGAAAAGGGCGCTAAGTGATAAAAGTCGCCGGTTTCCCATTGTGGGAGCCGGCGACTCTTACTTCCCTCGCTTAAGCTTTGGCGTTCCCCATGAGGATCATGGCGTCCACAAATCCTTCATACACATGGCGCTCATGAACAAGCGGCTCAAGGACACCATCCTCAGATGCACGAAGAACAGCATTCTCGATCCGTGTCCGTACACGACGTTCAACCTTCGCTGCACCACGTCGAACAAAAAGTACACAACATGCGCTCACAATAAGGCCACCGAGCATTGCGAAAATGCACATAAGTAAAGGCACCTCAAAAATTCCCACTCGGGCAGGATCCGGCAAAAAGAGACCGAGAGTCGGACCAAAAATTTTCAGTCCGAGCCAGAGGTAACCAATGATCGCGACAAGTGCAAACAGCCACTGCATAACGTTAGCGATGTGCCACCAGATCGGCGTTCGGTCACGCTCGACATTCACGCTCGCGAGCAATGGGTCGATCCGAGAAAGAAACTGTTGGACATGTTGTTGTCCCTGTGTCTGCACCCGACGTGCCCACATTCTCGGCATTCCTTCAGTGGCACGGATACAGAACCGCCGGCCTTCGCCCTCAGCTGCTGCAAGATACCCCGGAGAAGGAATCAAGCCAGTTGTCGGAGCGACTTTGCCCGCTGGAGTGTCCAGACGCAACACTTTCAGAGGATCACGACGCTGATGGACCCACCGTGTAAACCACCAACTCGTTCTCGAACGTCCACGAACACGATACGAGCCGCCTGCAGCCCGTGCCACACTTTCAGCGCCGCTTGCTTGTGCCACGGCATGTGCGACAGGAGCAAAAGACGGCATAGGCGCCAGCTCGTATTTACCATGATCTGCAACGAGGGTTGCGCTGATTCTTTTCGACATCATGCGCAGATCCGCGGCGATCTTAGTACGCTGGACATCGGCTGCCTCCACTTTTGTTCCGAGCAACTGCGAGAGCTCAGCGAGGCCTTCTCCACTCGCCACGGACACGGGCAGAACGCGGACACTGACGCCGTCGTCGGCAATGAGCCGGGCAACATCGTTTTCAACATATTGCCGTTCGTCGGGATTCAACAGATCCACTTTATTCAAAACGATAACAAGTGCCTCAGAATGTTCACGTAACTGAGACAGATAGTCTTCATGAACGACAGCATCAGCGTATTTCTGAGGATCTAAAACCCACACAGTGACATCGGCACGCTCGATAATCGCGTGTGCTTTGCTTTGGTTCTCTATCTGAATCGAATCGATATCGGGAAGATCGACCAGCATGATTTTCCCGTTTACGGAGAAACGCTCCCCTAGCTGCGCACTGACATGGCGGCGACGGATATCGAGCCAATCAAGTAAAGCTGGTTCATGCACATTCATCACGGCCATTGGCTCAGACGTCGTGGGTCGCAAGGGAGCAACTCGCACAAGTTCTTCTCCTGCAAGCGCGTTGACAAGAGAGGATTTCCCGGATCCAGTTGATCCCGCGAAAGCGATCACACAGACGTCCTCGCCCACGTGAGTGCGGGCAACGGAAAGCTCGAGAACTTTCGAAGCCTCGTCGATAATCTCCTGAGGAAGAAAACTCTCGCCCGCGTCAAGGGCACTTCGCAATGCACCGATTCCTTCAGCGACGCATGTCATCGAATTTTTCCTTCCCTGTCAATCTGTGCAAATGCCGTCTCCAACTCCTTTTTGATCTCTTGAGAAATATCTGTAGATTCGAGCGCATCCTCAAAAATACGACGGTCTGTTCTGACAAAATTTTCAACGCGATCATCAAGCAATTTCTTGGCTTGACGTGCAAGTCGGCGAACCGCGTCTTCACCGAAAATCGCTTCGAGTAGCTTTTGTGCAACGACGGCAGTACCGCCGGCCACAGCGACCTCGCCGCCGACGAGTCCCCCTGTCGAGGCGAAAACGACGACAATCAGCGCCACTCCCACAACATTCACAGACGTTGCAAGTGCCCGTGCCATCGTTTTCTTTCGTGTGCCCTGCTCACGCACAATCTCGAGAATGTCTGCGCGCCAATCGTGAATGAGTTCAGCAGCTACAGCCTCACGCTCGGATCGGTCACGCAGATTCTCACGCACATGTTTGACCAACGCTTCAGCAACCCCCACGGACTCCCACGCTCGAAGTGCCTGAGCAATTGCTGCCTCAGTACGTTCGACAAGGAGCGCTATTACGCCGTCGTCGATTGCGAACTCTATCTGAGTGGTCGAGGGATTCGTCCGTGTCGTGAAGTAGGAAGAAAGACGATCACGTATTGCACTCACGCCGCCCTCGAGCCGTCGCATCCACTCCCCTGTTCCCACAACATCTTGCCAGCGGGAGAGTACCTCACCACGAAGAAGGGAGCCATCAACCACATTCTGTGCAAACTGTTCATCAGCAGCTGCAAAAGCAGAATCGACGTCCCAGCGCAAAGCATCGCGGGTGGCAAGCTGGCGTCCATATCCATCGAGAATAGTTGACGCGTGACCAGAAAGAGAGTGAATTGCGCCGTGAAGAGTTTGCCGGACGACGCTTGCTCGCGCAGCCTCGTCTTCAGCGATCGACATCAGCCAGCGACGGACTGACTCGACGTCGGCATTTGCAAGCCGGCCATCTTCCAACTGTTGTTCGGCAATCATAAACAAAGGAGCATGTGCCAGCGCACGCTTTTCGAGCCGTGAGGCGAGATCCGCGCGGACGTCTGCACCGACACCTGGTGGCACACGATTGAGAACGATACCCAAAACAATATTGCGCTCGGCTGCCTCACCGAGAATCACCCATGGAATTGCATCCCCGTAGCGCGCTGCCGTGGTCACAAAGATCCACAAGTCTGCTGCTGCCAGGAGCTGTGAAGCGAGCTGACGATTCTCCTCAACGACGGAATCAATATCCGGAGAATCAAGCAACGCTAAACCTGCAGGAATGGCCTGCGACGGAACTAATTCAAGTGTCAGGGAAGAGTGCTCGTCAGTTTCACCACTCACTCGCGCAAGATCCGGCAAGATCCGCGCATCGGCAAACGCTTCGGCATCATCAGGATGAAAGACGAGTGTTGGACGACGCGTTGTGGGACGGATCGCACTGGACCGCACAACATTTTCACCGACGAGTGAATTGACGATCGCGCTCTTCCCTGCGCCCGTTGACCCGCCGACAACACAGACTAACGGAGCGGAGAGATTTTCGAGACGCGGGATGAGGTAGTCACGCAACTGGGAACGTGAATCCGCGACGACGTCGCTGATCTCGTCGGCACCGCGAAGGGCGAATGGAAAATGCATACGCTCCAGCGCGTCCTGAAGCACATATAAATGTGCGAGAAGATCGGAGCTGGGGCGCTGCAATTCACTCATGAGTCAGACTCACCAACTGTGCCACCATGTCCTGTTCCGGCGGCATCCACGAATGTTGGTCAGCACTCACTTGCTCGCCCGACCGAATATCCTTGACCTGCTCGCTGAGAACGCCGTTATCTTCCTGGGTAAACCACACGAATGGAATACCCCGACGCTCTGCATAACGAATCTGCTTGCCAAACTTTTGAGTGTTCGGAGAAACTTCCGTCGCTACCCCTCGCGCGCGCAAGCTCATGGCAATTTTATCCGCATGAGCTCGTTCGTCTTCATTGTTTACCGCAATGAGAACAGCAGTGGGGACCTTTCGCGAGGCGCCAACGAGTTCCTTTCCAATAACGCGGGCAAGAATACGCGACACTCCAATGGAAAGTCCCACACCTGGGAAAGTTCGCTTGCCGTCACTGACGAGAGAGTCGTAGCGCCCACCTGAACAGACAGAGCCCAAATCTTCATGCCCAACAAGGGTGGATTCGTAGACCGAGCCAGTGTAATAATCTAAGCCGCGTGCAATTGAAAGGTCAGCAACAACCGAACCCTCGATGAGCTTATTCGCACCCTCGATCAGGCGCACGAGTTCATCAAGACCTTCATCAAGGAGTTCATTACGGAACCCGAGAGCAAGCACATCATCAGCAACACGAGCATCAGTGCCGCCGATTTGAGCCAGCTTGAGCGCAAGCTGCGCCTGCTCCTCAGTTGCGCCGACGTTCTGAGCCAAAGTAGCTGCCACTCCGGCAGGGCCAATCTTGTCGAGTTTATCGACGATTCGCAGCGTCTCTTCGATATCTTCAAGACCAATGGCATCAAAGAATCCTTGAGCGACCTTGCGGTTCGATGCGCGGATCACCACACGTGGGATGGGAAGCTTCGAGAGAGCATCAACCATGACCAGCGGTAGCTCCACCTCGTGATGGAAAGCGAGGGTGTCTTGGCCAACGACGTCAACGTCGGCCTGAACAAACTCACGGAAGCGCCCGTCCTGCGGACGTTCGCCGCGCCAGACCTTCTGAATCTGGTAACGACGGAACGGAAAATCGAGCTTTCCAGCGTTCTCCAAAACGTAACGAGAAAGCGGAACCGTCAGATCAAAGTGGAGACCGAGTTCAGCATCCTGTGAATCACCACCCTGCAAGCGGTTAAGCAGGTAGATTTCCTTCGACGTCTCCCCTTTTGCCAGGAGGCGAGAAACAGGCTCCACCGCGCGAGTCTCAATTCCGGAGAAACCATGGAGTTCAAAAGTCGATCTGAGCGTGTCCAGGGCACGCTGCTCCACGATTCGTTCTTGCGGTAGCCATTCAGGAAAACCAGACAAAGGTGCAATCTTCATAAGCCTTAGTATCTCACGTCTTGGCTGGCGTAGCCCACTTTACTCTAGGAACATTCTCAAATACGGGTTTGTGTTAAGCTCACGTGAAAGTTTCGTGGCTGGGCCGTGTCCGGGAAACACCCATGTCTCCCCGTCAACCTCGGCAGCGATCCGCCGCAAAGTTTTCTCCATCGCACGAGGGTCCGAGCCGGGAAGATCGGTGCGTCCAATTCCGTTATTGAATAGCACGTCGCCTGAGAGCATCATGTGGCCGCCCTGACCTGGTGCGAGAGGGAGGTTATCCCCCGGATCAACGTATCCGTCGAAAAGAAAGACTGTCGAACCTTGAGAATGCCCAGGCGCAGCCATCGCACGCAAGAACACACCTTCGACAATTTCGGTGGAAGCTTGATAGAACTCTTCCGGCAACGCCCGTACGTCACGCGGCCGGATCCACGACGCCGATCCTCCGGCGCTGAAGAGTGGCGCCAGTTGTGCAAGCCCTGTGGTGGCAATAGGATCCTCGAGTCGAAACAGATCTCCCGACGGGATGACAACAGGCGCGTCACCCGCAACCTCCGCGCAATCCCAGACATGATCAGCATGTCCATGAGTCAGCAGAACCGCCCCGAGTGTTAATCCCCGTTTTTCAAGAGCCGACGGCACCCAGGTTGCCGCACCAGCACCGGTATCGACTACCAACGCAACTTTCGCATCGGCGTCAGCCAACACATAGGTGTTGGCTCCAATGACAGTTTCACTGAAACGCAAGAAAATCATAATCTGACTCTACCGCAGACACGTGAAACCGCGAAAAGTCGGCGACATTCGCGTAGAGTGGTGGCGTACCAATACGTGAACGGTATTAATTACCCCGTCTGAAGGAGTCCTCATGTCGGATACCATGCCTACCCCGGCAAGCAACGAAGCAGCCGAAACCACTCAGCCAACCGCCACACCGGCACCCGCAACGCCAACACCAGCGCCTGCAGCACCAGCAGCGCCTGCTCCTCTCACGGAGCCAGAAGCGGCTGAAGCCGCCAAGTGGGGACGCGTCGATGACGAGGGGAACGTGTGGCTGACCGACGGTGAAGGAAAGGGTGTGCGCGTAGTTGGCCAGTACACAGCTGGTGGAACTGTCACTGATGTATTGACTCTCTACGCTCGTCGTTTCCTGGATCTACAGTCTCAGGTTGCTCTACTTGAAATGCGAATTAACACGATCTCACCCGAAGAATCGCGCAAGTCGCAAAAGCATCTGGCTGCACAGCTTGAAGAGCCTGCTGCGATTGGCGATATTGCTGCGCTTCGCACACGAGTAGACGCCACCTTACCGCTCATTGAGCAGCGCGCCGAAGTGGTCAATGCTGAGCGTGCGGAGGCCAAGAAGAAGGCGCTTGAAGAGCGCGAAGCTATTGTGGCTGAAGCAGAAAAGATTTCTGCACAGGATCCATCCACAACACACTGGAAGAATTCCCGCACGGCGCTCACCGAGCTTCTTGAGCAGTGGAAACATGCACAGCGCCACGGAGCTCGTATTGATCGTCCGACTGAAGAGGCATTATGGAAGCGTTTTTCTTCAGCACGCACGCAATTTGATCGCCATCGTCGTCAGTACTTCTCTGAGCGTGACAAGGCAGCCAAAGCCACTGTCAATGCAAAGGAAGATCTGATCCGCCGCGCGACGGAGTTGCAAAACTCGACTGATTGGGGTGCCGCGTCGGCCGCATACCGTCAACTCATGAATGAATGGAAGGCCGCTGGACGCGCTGGACGCAAGGAAGATGACAAGCTCTGGGATCGTTTCCGAGCAGCTCAGCAGGTATTCTTCGATGCGCGTAACGCTCACAACAATCAGCTCGATGAAGAATTTAGTGAGAATCTGGCAAAGAAGCTTAAACTTCTCAAGGAAGCCGAAAAGCTCGTTCCCGTCAGCGACGTCGAAGCTGCCAAGACGGCAATCCGCGAAATCGGCGAACAGTGGGACAAGATTGGTCGTGTGCCGCGCGGTGATGTTGGCCGCACGGAGGGGCGTCTGCGCGACATCGAGCAAGCGATCCGCGATGCCGATTCCGAACAGTGGCGCAAGAGTGACCCAGCTGTTGCCGAGCGAACCAACGGTATGGCCGCCCAACTCGAAGCACTAATCGCGGAACTTGAGGGCCAGATTGCTGAGGCAAAGGCCGCAGGTGATGACAAGAAGGTCAAGGAATACACCTCGGCACTCGAAGCGCGTAAGCAATGGCTTGCTGCTGTTCAGGCTGACTAAATAAAGTAGCACACTGCGATTTATTCCTCGGGGAGGTTTCCACAAATGTGGAAACCTCCCCGGACGTTTTTTATCTGCGTTGCAGAATCATGACATGACATCGCTATTTATTGACATCTCACAAAGACAGCACGCAAGCCTGTCTCATGAGGGGCTAGTAGTACAAGTGGGCGAACTCGGACTCGTGGGAATCGATTTGGTCACAACTGCCCACTCACGCGCTCGCATTATTTCTCTTGCTCGTAGCGGCTCGATCGCTTTCGGCTACACCGCATTATGGATCCACACTGGCAATCAGGCGGGAACGGTGCGGACCAAACTCGAAACTTCACTTCCTGACAGCCAGTTCGTGCGTCGCAAAAAGTACTCTGAGGAGGACCTGCAGAAAATGGGATCAATCATGGTAACCACACCTGAGCGTACGTTACTTGATCTTCTTCTACATAACACCGCTGATGCACTAGCAAATGTCTATTCTCTTGTGAAAGCAGGGTGTGATCTTGACGCTGTCGCACGCCGAGCCGGCGAGCTCAATTCCCTCCATGGGATTGGGCAGGCGCGCGCTATTGCGCGTCAGTTGCCTGCCTCGGTTGACACACGCCGATCAGATTCGCGTTTCGAGCCGACAACGCGATAGGCATCATAAACACCGTCAATCTTGCGAAGTTCTTTCAGTACAACGCTCAGATGACGTGGATCTCCCATCTCGAACTGGAAGGTTGAACGCGCCACGCGCTCCTTCGATGTATTCATCGAGCCGGAGAGCATATTGATGTCATGATCAGAGAGTACCTTGGAGATATCGGCAAGGAGTCCACGCCGATCAAGAGCCTCAATTTGAACTTGGACCACAAACACCGCATCTTGAGCATCTGCCCATTCAATGGCGATGAAACGATCACGATCTCGTTGGAGGCTTGCCACATTCGAACAATCTGCACGGTGGACAGAAATGCCGTTGCCGCGGGTCACAAACCCGACAATGGGGTCGGGAGGGACAGGAGTACAACACTTGGCAAGTTTAACGAGCACATCTGTGTCCTCTATTGACGACACAACGACCGCTGAGCCTGCTTCGCCTGAGTGTCGCATAATACGTGTGGGAGTGACGGCTTCCGCCATCGATTCCTCAGCTCCCGCAAGTCCACCCTGCGAAGAAATCAGCTTGCGCACCACAGACTCAGACGAAATATTGCCTTCACCAATCGCGCTGTAGAGATCCGTGACATCCTTGCGGTTGAGGTCTTGAGCGACTGCACGCAGTGTCTCGTGCGACATGAGCCGCTGCACTGGCTGATTCTTGCGTCGAATCGCCTTTGCGAGCTTCTCTTTGCCTTCCTCAATCGCCTCGTCACGTCGAGATTTTGTAAACCATGATTTAATCTTGGCACGCGCACGAGGTGTTGCGACGAAATCGAGCCAACCACGGGATGGTCCAGCTTCAGAGGATTTAGCCGTCACAATTTCCACAGTATCGCCAGATTCGAGTTTGTGATCCAATGTGACCAGGCGATCGTTCACCTTTGCGCCAACGGTGCGGAAACCGACTTCTGTGTGGACAGCGAAAGCGAAGTCCACCGGCGTCGAACCAGCGGGCAGCTCCATCACTTCGCCTGCAGGTGTAAAAACGTACACCTGGTTACCCGACATCTCGTACCGTAATGAATCAAGAAACTCGGACGGATCTGCCGTATCACGCTGCCAATCGACAAGCTGACGTAGCCATTCGAGCTGGGCATCTTCTTGTTTTTCCTGACCAGTGCCTTTTGTGGCGTTGGGATTTTCTTTATAACGCCAGTGAGCAGCCACGCCAAATTCAGCGCGACGATGCATTTCGTAGGTACGGATCTGAACCTCAACGGTCTTGCCGCCAGGTCCCATTACCGTGGTGTGAATCGACTGATACAGATTGAATTTTGGCGATGCGATGTAATCTTTGATTCGTCCCTGAATCGGAGTGTACGCAGAATTGACGATACCGAGGGTCGTATAACAATCTTGGACTTCATTAACCAGGACGCGAATACCAATGAGATCGTAGATATCTTCAAAGTCACGCCCCCGAAGAATCATCTTTTGATAAATCGAATAGTAGTGCTTTGGGCGTCCTGAAATCGTACACTTGACTCCAGCCTTGGTGAGTTCCGATTGGATCTTTACTTTGATTTCCTCAAGGAATCGTTCACGCTCAGGCGCACGTTCCTGAACCATCTGCTCAATCTCTGCATAAACTGCTGGGTAAAGCGTCCGGAACGAGCGATCTTCAAGTTCCCACTTGATCGAATTCATCCCTAAGCGGTGTGCCAAAGGTGCAAAGATTTCCAGAGTTTCGCGGGCCTTGCGTTGTGCCGATCCTGCTTCAACATAGCGCCATGTGCGAGCGTTATGCAGGCGATCACCAAGTTTAATGAGAAGAACACGGATATCTTTCGACATCGCAATGACCATCTTGCGGACGGTTTCTGCAGCAGCCGCTTCGCCGTATTCGACCTTATCGAGTTTGGTCACGCCGTCAACAAGGAGGGCGACTGTTGAACCGAAATCGCTCGTCAGCTCTTTGAGTGTGTAATCTGTGTCCTCGACAGTGTCGTGGAGAAGCGCAGCAACGATCGTGTCCTCGTCGAGACCGAGTTCAGCAAGGATAGTCGCGACAGCGACGGGGTGGGTAATATACGGCTCCCCCGACTTGCGCTTCTGCCCGCGGTGTTTCTCTTCAGCAACAACAAAAGCCCGCAGAATGCGTTGTTCATTCAACCCACGTCCTTCGATCGCCGCCATAATCGGCTCAAGAAGAGCTGGGACCTGCAATGACTTCTTCCCACCCAACCACGCGAAACGTGAACGCAAGCGTGTCGGGACTGCACCATTGTTGTCGCTCATGAACAGATTCTACGTCAGAGGCGCACAACCGTGCCTAATGTGGTGAAATCCAGGTGAAAAAATGTGGGGAACGCAAATGAGCGTCCCCCACATTGTCACCGTCATGATGTTCAGTACGCGATCACCGAATCGATCGGAATGTCCTCGCCTAAACGCTCACGACCGCCGAGATCTTTGAGCTCCAGCAGCACACACAATGCAGCAGGAACTGCACCGGCCTGGCGAATCAGATCAAATGCTGCACCGGCAGTTCCACCCGTAGCAAGAACGTCATCGATGACTAAAACGCGGTGTCCGTCTTCGACAGTGAAAGGCTGAAGCTCCATGCGCGCCGAACCGTATTCAAGGTCGTAATCCACCCCGACAACAGGTCCGGGGAGACGACCAGCCTTGCGAACAGTCAACATGCCGACGCCGAGTGCAACGGCAAGAGGCGCACCAAGGATAAACCCACGAGATTCGAGACCGGCAACTGCATCGACTTTCCCACGGTAGTGATCCGCAAGCATGTCAATCAGGGCTTTAAAACCTTGGTCATCTGCAATCAAAGGCGTGATGTCGCGAAAGAGTACGCCACGCGCAGGAAAATCCTGCACTTCGCGTACGTGTGAACGCACCATCTCGACAGTGTCATGCGGGAAAACTTCGGACATCACTTCTTCTTTCGTTTCTTCGCGCCACTTTTCGAGCGCATGCCGGTGAGCACATGAGACGTGTCAATGTTACCCGAGTTCTCCTCCGACGAGGCGGACTTGGACATCTTGTCTCGTGCTTCGGAACGCATCTTCATGACTGCTTCGGTGTGAGCTTTCACGTTGTCGTTGCGCATTCCGAGTGCCACTGCAAATGGTGCAGCGAGGAAGATCGATGACAACGTTGACAAAATCATGCCCACGAACATCACCAGAGCAAGGTCACGGAGAGTGTCCGCCCCGAGCAAAAGTACACCCACGAACAGGACGCTCATCACTGGGAGCAAGCCAGTGATCGAGGTATTAAGCGAACGAATTAGAGTTTGGTTGATGGCCAGGTTCGCCGATTCTTCATAGGTCATGTCGTTTTGCCTACGAAGTTCAACCGTGTTTTCACGAACCTTGTCGAAAACCACGACGGTGTCGTAAAGGGAATACCCCATAATGGTGAGCAGACCAATGATCGTCGCCGGCGTAATCTCGAATCCACCAATCCAGTAAACGCCAAGAGTGACGATGAAATCGTGTAAGAGCGCGCCCATTGCGCCGACGGCGATTGCCCACGAGCGGAAGTAGATGGTCATGACCAGCGACACCAGGACCATGAACACGATCATCGCGCGAATTGCCTTCGACATAATGTCTGCACCCCACGAGGGGCCGATGAAGGTAGAGGTCACTTCTGTCTCATTGACCTGATAGGCACTTGCCAATTCTGAACGAACCTGCTGGGTCTGTTGATCCGTCAGCTCACCGGTCTGAATGCGGATGGTGTCACTTCCAACATTCGATACACGTGGCGCAGTATCTTTACCGATCTTGGTCACGATATCAGTCGCTGGCTTCAGTGCTGTTTGCGAAGTGCCTGAAATTGTGAACTGAGATCCACCGCGGAACTCGATTCCCAGATTAGGAGAAATCGTTGCGAAGGAGAGCAGAGATACAAGGACGAGGGCAATCGCAGCACTAAACCAGTACTTGCGCTTTTGAATCAGTGGGTAAGAGGTCTTGCCCGAGTAGAGGTTATTTCCCCAAGAATACATCGACATCAGTTCTCACCTTTCGCTGCCTGGCGCTTCTCGCGACGCTCGCGTGCTCGAAGTTGTGCGAGCGATTCGCCCTCACGACGTTCGAGGTGAACTTCGCGTTGATGCTTATTTGCGGTTGTGTGATCGGAGACGAAACGTGCGTCGGGATACTCGTCGGCCGAGAGCGCCTGTTTTTCAAGGCCTGTAACGCCAGAACGAGACTTCTTCTTTGTTTCAAAGGAACGAATCCGACCTCGTCCCTGGTAAATCGCCGGGCCTTCGAGTTTCTTAGTATTCAGGCCAGAATAGGCCTTGCCCTGTCCGAAGAAAGCGGTCTTCCCGAGGTACGTCATCAATGGATAGGTGAACATCATGACGACGATCAAATCCAACACAGTTGTAATACCGAGTGTAAAAGCGAAGCCACGCACGGAACCAACAGTCAAAATGTACAAGACCGCAGAGGCAAGGAGGTTCACCGCGTCGGAAACGATGATGGTGCGGCGGGCATGAACCCATCCGTGATAAATAGCACTGGTGACGGTGCGGCCGTCGCGAATTTCATCACGAATACGCTCGAAGTACACAATGAACGAGTCGGCTGTCACACCAATGGAAACGATCATACCCAGGACGCCGGCCATCGAGAGCCTGTACCCCATCCCCCACGACAGCAAACAGACCACAAAGTATGACAAGCCGGTCGAAAGAAGAATCGAGGCCACGGCAACCACGCCCAACGCGTGATACTGCCAGACCATGTATGCCACGATAATCAGCAAGCCGATAAGGCCAGCGATCAAACCGGACTGAAGTTGGTCTGTACCAAGAGTCGCTGAAATCTGTTCTTCAGACTGAACGTGGAAATTCAACGGAAGGGAGCCAAAGCTGAGCTGGTTAGCTAACGATGCTGCCTCGGGAGCAGTAAACGATCCGGTGATTTGCGCACCACCAGAAATTCGGCCCGAGGGAACGGGTGCAGAGAGCACCTTGCCATCAAGCACGATCGAGAACTGATTGCGTGGGCTTTGGAGTTGGGAAATGCGGGCTGTCGAGTCAGCAAATGCCTTCGAACCGGCAGCGTTGAATTCCATGTTCACCGCGTAGCCACCCGTTGGCGTGCCTTGGTTATTCACAGCCGGGCCGGAGGTTGCCTGAGTGACTTGAGAGCCTTCCACTTCAGCCGGGCCGAGGATGTACTTATTCGCTCCTGAGGAATCACAGGCCACAAGAGCCTTCTTCGGGTCGTCACCCGTTGCTGCGAGTTGAGCCTCTTGTGACCCACATGTGAGCAGGTACATGTCCTGCGTGGTCTTCTCCGTGATCCACGCAGTGTCCGACGGGTTCTCGGGCTTCTTCGCCGGCGCGTCTGAGATCTTTCCATCGCCGTTCACATCTGCCAAAACTTCGATGTTCTTCTTAATCTCTTCTTGCGTCATCGACTTTTCGTTGCCCGCAACAAGCTTCTTGTTTGCTGCTTTCATCGCAGCAGCGATTGTTGGGGCATCGAGCTTATGGCTCTGCGTGATCGCAAGAACCGGGCGCATACGCAGCACAGCTGAAGTGCGCACAAGGTTCAGGGTTTCTTTGCTCGGGTTTCCGGGAAGTCCGACGACGATATTCGATCCACCCTGGGAGTTGATTTCAGCTTCAGCAACACCGGACGCATCCACACGCTGACGGATGATCTCAATTGCTTGAGCCACGTCAGCATCGGTGATTGCACGACCGTCGGTCGAGACTGGCGTGAGGATAATCTGGGTGCCACCCTCAAGATCGAGAGCGAGATCCGGAGTGAAACGACTCTTGTCCGTCGTCAGTGAGCCGTAGGCGAGAGAACCCACTAGCGCCACAATCATCACGACTAAGAGCACCAGCTGCTTATAGAGCTTAGGTTTCACTTCCGCATGAGAGGAGTGAGACATTGTTGTTCCTTTACGTGGAGAAAATTACTTGTCTGAGTCAGATTGCCTAGTGGTATCTTCCGAATCATCAGAAGACGTCGCCTGCTTGGAAGCCTCAGTTTCCTCCACAACGTCGTCGTCGGAGGCATAGCCAAGGGGGAGATCCATTTGCTGCAGAATCGCACGCTTCATCCATACTGTTTCGTCGCCCGACGGTGATTCAAGAGTCACCGCGTCACCGTCAATATCGACAATGCGCCCAAAGAAACCGGAGTTTGTCACCACATTTGTGCCAACAACAAGCGCCTTTTCACGCTCCTCAGCTGCCTTCGCTTGAGCCTTGCGCGCACCGCGCGACATGAACCACATCAGAGCTACCATGACCACCAAAATGATGATCAGCTCGAAACCACGGGGCATAAACCTATCCTTCAATCAGACCACGGCCGCACTGGCCATAACGGATAAACTCTACCCGAGTGAGGGGAAAACAAACGGGAAAAACTCTGCAAAAGTAATGAGATACTCACGTATCGCAATACTTTGGTGTGTTGAAGAAACGTTTGGCAAGAACAATCATCGTCTAGCCAAAGAGCGCCTCTGAGTCAGGGGCAGTCAGGCCTAAGTGCGACCATGCCAGCGACGTCGCCATGCGACCTCGTGGCGTGCGGATAATAAAACCTTCGCGGACCAAGTAAGGCTCAGCAACCGTTTCAACGGTCTCGGGCTCTTCTCCCACAGACACAGCAATTGTTGCCAAACCGGCAGGACCACCATGAAAACGGCGGCAGAGCACATCAAGAACGGCACGATCAAGTCGATCAAGACCAAGTGAATCCACTTCAAAAACATCCAAAGCAGACTTCGCCGCAACGAGATCGAGGACACCGTTTCCACGAACTTGCGCCCAATCCTGAACACGGCGAAGCAAACGATTTGCAATACGCGGCGTGCCCCGGGAACGCGAAGCAATTTCTCCGGCTGCATCGTTATCAATCTGCGCGTTAAGTTTCACTGCATTGGCAGACACAATCTGTGCAAGTTCCTCGACCGTGTAGTAGTCAAGATGAGCTGTAAAACCAAAGCGATCTCGCAAAGGCGCAGGGAGCAGACCGGCACGAGTCGTTGCGCCGACAACGGTAAATGGAGGAAGCGGAAGCGGAATTGAGGTTGCACCTGGCCCCTTCCCCACCATGACATCCACACGAAAATCTTCCATCGCAAGGTAAAGCATCTCCTCAGCAGTACGCGCTAAGCGATGAATCTCATCGATAAAGAGGACGTCGCCTTCTTGAAGAGCTGAGAGTACCGCAGCAAGATCTCCCGGCTTTTGAATAGCCGGTCCAGAGGTTAGTCGTAATGATCCTCCCACCTCAGCCGCAATAATCATTGCGAGCGTCGTTTTTCCCAATCCAGGTGGCCCTGAGAGGAGCACATGGTCAGGCGATTTCGCTCGCGCAATTGATGCATCGAGAACGAGTGAAAGTTGATTGCGTACCGTTTCTTGACCAACAAATTCATCCAGACGTTTTGGCCTCAGCGCCGCCTCCTGGGCACGCTCAGTATCAGTAGCGTCCGGGGCCATATCAAATTGCGACATCTGTCACCTCCGCGATCCAAGAATTTGCAGAGCAGCACGAAGAAGATCCGCGGTGCTTGTCCCAGTAAACGTTTCTCGTGCCTGGCACAGAGCATCTTCCGCTTCAGATTCTCTCCATCCCAACGACATCAGTCCTTCAATCACCGCCAGGTCAGCTTGCCCAGGCTCAGGTGCGGCTCCCGCAGGAGTTTGGGACGCAGGACCGAGCTTGTCACCAATTTCCAGGATCATTCGTTGAGCGCTCTTTTTCCCAATTCCAGGAACACGGCTGAGGGCCTTTTCGTCTTTTGCAGCAAGGGCTCGACGAAGCTCATCTGGCGAAAATACAGCGAGAACAGCCAATGCAATCTTCGGTCCGATCCCTGAAACACCGGTGAGAGTCTCAAAAATCGCCTTTTCATCCGTCGATGAGAAACCAAATAAAGTCATCGAGTCTTCTCGGACAACCAAGGACGTCCACACGTGTGCTTCATGCCCAACGTGCAGGTGCGAGAGCGTGGCAGGGGTTGCGAGGATCTGATATCCCACGCCGGCGACATCAACCACAGCACCGGAGATCCCAACCTGGAGCACTTGTCCTCGAATTGACGCGATCACGCGATCCCCTTTCGAACGTTTGTACGATTCTACCGCACTCATGCCGCTCAACGTCAAAAGCATCGAACGATGCGACATCCCTCGTGCCGTGCCACGTCACCACAAGTGCTCAGTAGCGCGTGGCAGTACTATTCAGGCGCCACTGCACCATGCCGACGAGTCAATCGTTCAGCGTCGGCCCACATTTTTTGAGCTGCTGTTAGCCCCGGCCCAGAATTATCGGGCAACATGCCCGCACCACCGTGCTGCGCACGTGTCGTGTCAACCATATGATCTGCTCCGCCGCGCCATGCCTGACAAATTGCAATAGCGAGTGCATCCGCTGCATCCTTCGGACGTGGGAGCTGCGGCAAGCCCAGAATGCGTTGGATCATCTGCTGAACCTGCAACTTTTGCGCGCGGCCATTTCCGGTTACCGCAGCTTTCACTTCAGACGGCGTATGCGAACCGAGAGCGACACCAGCACGAGCCGCAGCGAGAAGAACAACTCCTGCTACTTGGGCTGTTCCTGTCACCGAACGGACATTTTCCTGCGCGAAAACTCGTTCGTAGGCGACGACGTCTGGAGAAAAACGCGCAATCTTTTCTTCCAGAGCGTTGAAGATCGTCAAAAGACGTCGATGTGGCGCAACCCGAGGATCGGTCCGTGCCACATCGACGTCGAGCATTTTCACGCGACGCCCGCCTTCGGCTTCAATCACGCCGAGGCCACACCGCGTCAATCCGGGGTCAACTCCCAGAATGATCATTTACTCGTCAGCATCCATCTGCTCGGCAATCTCGTCAGGAATATCGAGGTTGGAGTACACATTTTGGATATCGTCGATATCGTCAAGAGCATCGATCAGGCGCATCACCTTGTTCGCTGCTTCGACCGAATCGACAGTCACCTTCACATCGGGCACGAATTGGACTTCGGCCGAGTTGTAATCCATGCCTGCTTCCTGGAGAGCGCTACGCACGGCAACGAGATCATTGGGCGCGCTGATCACTTCGAAGACATCGCCTTCGTTATTCACTTCTTCTGCACCCGCGTCAAGCACTGCCATGAGGACGTCATCTTCGTTGTTTCCCTCTGCAGGGACTTCGACGACGCCCTTGCGGTGGAACATAAACGACACCGAGCCCGGATCAGCGAGAGTACCACCATTGCGCGTCAGACCAACTCGCACGTCCGACGCCGCACGGTTGCGATTATCTGTCAGACATTCGATCAGAACAGCGACGCCACCCGAGGCGTAGCCTTCATACATAATCGTTTCGTAGTTGACTGCATCTGCACCTTCACCCGAACCACGCTTGACAGCACGATCAATGTTGTCTGCCGGGACAGAATTCTTCTTCGCCTTCTGGATCGCGTCGAACAGTGTGGGATTACCGGCGGGATCGCCGCCACCTGTGCGGGCTGCAACTTCAATGTTTTTAATCAGGCGCGCAAAGAGCTTGCCACGCTTCGCATCAATCGCCGCCTTCTTATGCTTCGTGGTTGCCCACTTTGAGTGTCCGGACACAGATTCTCCTTCGTAAGTTCACAAATTCGCTCACCATGATACCGCGTGCGAGGCTTACCTCGCCGGTAGCTGGCTCACAGGCTAGGTTTCAGTGACCTCGATCACGGACCCATCCCAGTTCTGCCAGGTGCGCAGCATCGCCGCGAGCCCGCGAGGATAAAACGGCGTCGCGGAATCATGTTGCTCGATCTGCTCGGGGAAAACCACCGATAATCATCCAGTAACTGCTGCTCAAGTGGAGTCAGTGCCGTTCCTTGCTTGTTGTCGATTTGCTCCCGCTCATCATCGCTGACGTGCAAAAGATAAAATTCTTCATCTTGCTTCCGTGTCTCGCGTGCAAAATGAAAGGTAGCATGACGAATCAGAACCGGCCCTGCCAACCGATCCGAGCTGACAACAAGCCCTGTCTCTTCGCGTAATTCACGTACAGCGCTTTCTCTTGATGTTTCGCCTGCCTCAAGGCCCCCGCCTGGCGTGAACCACCACTTGTGCTCCTCATCATCAAAGTCGTGGCCAAGGATAAGAAAAATTCGCCCATCGCGGTCCAGAACAACGACTCGTGCGGCAACCCGATGTGGAAAACCATCGACGTCACGAGGCCATTCGTCGGCAAGCTGCTGTGCGCTTTCCTTTGACATCTCGCTCATATGAACACCTCTCGAAGTTCAGTAATATTATTCAGATGGTCTTGTTGAGCTGCGAGAACGCGGCGCTGATTCTCAGTTCCGCGTCGAACTGCGCGAGTCCTGAGATGGCCAAGCTGCAACAATTCGTTATGGAGCTGACGCATCGCTTCGGCGCCGTCATGAGCACTGTAGCCCTTCGCTACCGCACGTTTCGCCGCCCACGCTTTCGACCGACGTCGTTCTGCTAGCGTCATGGTGAATGCTAGCTCGGTAGGAGCGATCTGTCCCCCAGCGACAAACGACGCGAGTCCCGCACGTACTGATTCTTTTTCTTCACGATGAGCGTAAAGCACCATAATGATTGCAATCACGGCGATTGGAATCGTATTGACCATTTTGTACATTCCGTAGGTCATACCGTGCCACCCCAGCGCATTGTTATTGAGGAAATGGAAAACCCACGCCCCCACAAGTCCAGGGATCGCCCATAATACCACCATGATGCGTCTGCGAGAGTATTCAGCAAAGCCCACGAAGAATCCGAAAAGGGCCGTATACGCGTCATGAGAGAAAGGTGAATCGAGAAAGCGCACCTGGAATGTGCTCGATAGCGTGGTGGAGTACTCGGTGAAGTATAAAACGTTTTCGGTGAAGGCGAATCCAGCACCGATGAGCGCACCGTACACGATACCGTCCGTCGGACCGTTGAATGCCCGTGAGAAGGTAGCGAAGATAATGATCACTCCGAGGCCCTTAATGAGTTCCTCTGAGAGCGGGGCACCATATGACGCGACCCATGCAGTGATTTCATATTCCCCTGCGCCCGGTGGAAGAAAGAGCGGAGCAAACGCTTGTGCCCAGGCGTTGAGGAAGAGCGCCCCAAAAATTGCAGCCCCTCCTCCCCACGTTAAGGCGACGAAATACAATGCACCCGGCTCGGGTTCCCATGAATCAATCACCCACACGAACACTAGTGTGAAGGCCAGTGGAATCAGCGAGATGAGAACTGAGCGCGCCACATCTGCGTTATTGGCGTGTGTGAAGAGAACCGGCCATGCCATGGTCAGCGAAATCACCGACGCCGTCACGAGACTAACGACACCAAGGGTGTCAACCGGGCGAATGTACACAGGTGATTTCCATGTGCGCCCAGCATCTGCTCGGACCAGTGGATAGTGAATCATCGGCACGCTCCCCTATTCGTCGTCAAGGTCAACCGTGGCCGGAACAGGAGCTGTGCCGTAAAGGCGAAACATACGAACAAGTAAACTTCCACGCACGCGGCGCGCCCGCGATACTCGAGAATTGTGGAACATCCGAGCCATTCGCACCCGTTCGCGCGCCTTCTCGAGAGGATCAATAGGCGACTCAAGTTCGTCAACAGTCAGGCGCAGTGCGCGCGATAATTCTGATTCACGAGCAAGACGATCAGCGGGATCGTGAGCTCCCATTGAGACGTAATCTAAACCGTCGTTGACGAGGGGGTGCATCGTCGTGTCAAGAACGTTTGTTGCGGCGTCTGCGAGAATCATCGCTCCAGCAATATCAAGTTTCCCCGATGACGAGGCTGCAAGAGCTTGATGAGCACGTTCGTTGAGCGCGTTTTCAAGGACTCGTCTACTGCGAGCCACCGCACGGTTAAGGTTGTCCAGTTTGCGTGAACGCAAGATAACCGCGGCGATGATGACCACCACCACGCACAGGGTAAGGATGGCCCAGGTCATGATGATGGCCTTTCATGTGCGGAAACAATAGCCGTGTCGTATACCGACAAAATCTGTGAAGCGACGGAGGACCAATCATAACGCCAGACCTCTGCCTGAGCTGCATGGGCAATGTGTTGGCGCAGACCTGGATCCTCAAGCGCGTCACCGAGAACTCGTGCAAGGTCGCCACTGTTACCGTTGACGAAGTGGAGCCCGAACTCCCCGTCGCCCAATACCGCGCGAAAGGCAGGAATATCCGACGACACAATAAACGCACCCGCGCTCATCGCTTCGACCAAAATAATTCCAAAGGATTCTCCGCCGGTATTTGGTGCGACATAGGCATCGACCGATGCCAACAACGATGCTTTGTCTGCATCTGTGATCGGTCCCAAGAATGTCACTGAATCAGCGTGCTCCCCGAAGAGTTCTGAAGCGGCAGCGCGATCACCTTTTCCTGCAACAAAGACACGCGCATGAGGGAACCGTGCTTTGAGATCGGGCAGCGCAGCGGCAAGAACTCCCAGACCTTTGCGCGGTTCATCGATACGTCCAAGAAATGCAATAGTGGGAGATTCACAAGTACCGGTAAAACGCTCGTCTTTGTCCGCTTCCAAGTCACGAACAAACACACCGTTGGGAATCACCCACGCATCCCCGCCGAGGTGTTGAACCATTGTGCGACGAGCCTCTTGGGACACAGCGATCCTCGCTTCAATTTTGTCCAGCAACGGAACGATAAAAGGCGAGGCCAGTCTGAGTATGCGCGAAGTATCCATTGCTGTATGGAACGTTGCGACCACCGGACACGATGCACTCATCAACGCCAGCATTGATACTGAGGGTGTGAAGGGTTCGTGAACATGCAAAACATCGAAGTCACTATCGCGTAGCCACCCGCGGACGCGATGATTGACCTTCGGGCCAAACGCAAGTCGTGCAACCGATCCGTTGTACTTGATCGGCGTTGCACTTCCCACACTCGTCACGAAAGGTTCCAGATCGGCGTCGGGATGTGCTGGAGCGATAACAGATACCTCATGACCGCGTGAAATAAGCTCTTTCGCAAGATCGCGGATATGGAATTGCACTCCCCCAGGAACATCCCAGGAGTAGCCACACGCAATGCCGATCTTCAACGATTCTCCTCTTCTTTTGCATGGCGCTTCGCCAGTCGTTCGCGGTCCAAATCTTCAACAAATACTTTCTGGAGCATATGCCAGTTCTCTTCATGTCCGGGCAAATATTCGCCGACGGCGTCCATCCACTCCTGATTCATTCGTTCAAGATCTGCGGCAAGTTCCACTTCAGGATCAGGAAAAATTGGTTCACCAATGCGAATATGGATACCCGACGTCGTGCCTGCCCGACGGCGGCGCTCCGGCTGCGTAATCTGCTCGGCTTCGATAAATACTGGAAACATCGGTACCTGGCGTTTTCGGGCCAGAAGGGCCGCTCCCACAGCAACGCGAATGGGATGTCCGCGCAAGCTCACCTCAATCCCTTGTGCAGATAAGTCACGATCGCACAGGAGCGGTATAAATGCTGTGTCATTCATGTCTGCTTCAAGGGCGTGGATCGCTCCGTTCCCTTTCACTGCGTGATAGATCTTCATTCCCATCTGCCGTCGCAGCTGAAGAAAGTAGTCGGCAACTTCCGGTGGGTTGAGCTTTTCAGCGATAGTGTGAACCGGAGCAAGGTGCGAGGTCGCCCACGCCCCAGCCAAGTCCCAATTGCCCATGTGGAGAAGAGCAGCAGGAAGCGCCTGACCACGGTCAAGATAGGTTGTCATTTTTTCCTCTCCTCTGACCCGCACTCGTGCGTCCACCTGTTCACGAGTGAGATGAGGAAGCCGGAAAATCTCGTAATAGTAGGTCATATACAAGCTCATGGCCCTGCCACTTCGAGCGTATTGCGCCCATGTACTGTTCAGGGGACGAATTCGTTGAAGGTTCTTCCTCAGCTGGCAGACGGAGGCAAGAGTGGACCACCCCAGGACTCGTCCGATCATCCGCGCGATAAAACGGCCGAGCGGCTCGGGAATCACCCGAGCCGCTCGGGTTGCTCGCTCAAATGCTTTAACGCTTGACACGATTTTCACTGACTGATTCGTCGGCCATAATCTGGCGGCGAACAAACGCCATGCGTTGCGCAACCGTCAACAGTGAAGCACACGCAATCAGCCACATGCCCACAGCGAAAACCCAATGACCAAAGACCACCGTCAAAATCAGAATGATGCCAGCAGCAACCAAACGATCAGCTCTCTCAGCGAGTCCCACCGCAGCGTCTTTCCCAATAGCTTGGGCACGCGCGCGTGCGTAAGGAACAATCGCACCGACGAGTCCGGCAACAAGAGCACCCGAGAGTCCCCATGCTTGGGTAGCAGAGTCTGCGTGCAGGTACGCCCACATCGCCAGAGATCCGAAGATCGCTCCATCAGCAAGACGATCCATCGTCGAATCGAGGAATGCTCCCCACTGTGAAACTGTGCCTGTCATTCGTGCAATCTGCCCATCGAGATTATCGAAGACAGCCAGAAGCGATGTCACCACGATGCCCCATACGAGGTGGTTGGTGGTGAAAAATCCGATTGCTGAAGCACACGTCGCCAAACCGCCGACGAACGTTGCGGTATTGGCAGAGATACGAAGTTTCACCGCTGCCCGCGCAAATGGTCCGAAAACCACTTGCGCGAACGGACGACCACTACGAGAGAGCATCGTCAACCTCACTGATTCTCGTGCGAGGCAATTGCTGCTGTAATACGCTCAACAGCTTCGTCAATCGCAATGCCGTTATGCTGGGATCCGTCACGCAGGCGGAAAGACACCGCCCCGGCGTCAGCGTCTTCACCACCGGCAATAAGAACGAACGGGATCTTTTCCTTCGATGCGTTGCGAATCTTCTTCGGGAAGCGATCGTCGGATGCATCGACTTCGACGCGCACGCCCTTCGCACGCAGCTTCGTTGCAATGTCCTCAAGGTATCCAATGAACGGCTCTGCAACGGGAATGCATCGCACTTGAACAGGCGCAAGCCAAGCTGGAAAAGCACCTGCGTAGTGCTCAGTGAGCACACCGAAGAATCGCTCGATCGAACCAAAGAGTGCTCGGTGAATCATCACCGGACGCTGGCGCGAACCGTCTGGAGCGGTGTATTCGAGCTCAAAGCGCTCTGGAAGATTGAAGTCAAGCTGAATCGTTGACATCTGCCAAGTACGGCCAAGTGCGTCACGCGCCTGAACTGAAATCTTCGGGCCGTAGAATGCTGCACCTTCGGGATCCGGAATCAGCTCAAGGCCTGAGGCGTCTGCAACTTCCTGCAACGTGCGGGTCGCTTCTTCCCAGATATCGTCGTCGCCCACAAACTTCTTCGGATCCTTGGTCGATAGTTCGAGGTAGAAATCATCCATGCCGTAGTCCTTGAGCAAGGACAGAACAAAATCGAGCAGTGATGTCAGTTCATCCTTCATCTGCTCACGGGTGCAGTAGATATGGGCATCATCCTGGGTGAAACCGCGCGCACGAGTCAGTCCGTGAATGACACCGGATTTCTCATTGCGGTACACAGTTCCGAACTCAAACAGGCGCAACGGCAACTCACGGTACGAACGGCCACGGCTACGGTAAATGAGGTTGTGCATCGGGCAGTTCATCGGCTTGAGGTAGTAATCAGCACCTTGCTTGGTGATGTTGCCGTCCTCGTCACGTTCCTCATCCATGTGCATCGGAGGGTACATACCATCGGCATAGAAGGACAGGTGGCCTGAAACTTCAAAAAGATTCTGCTTGGTGATGTGCGGGGTGTTCACAAAGGAATAGCCAGCTTCAAGGTGACGCTGGCGGGAGTAGTTCTCCATTTCCATGCGGATGATGCCCCCCTTGGGGTGGAAGACTGCCAGGCCCGAGCCGATTTCATCGGGGAAGGAGAAGAGATCGAGTTCTGCACCGAGTTTACGGTGGTCACGACGTTCTGCTTCCTTAATACGCTCTTGGTAAGCGACGAGTTCATCCTTCGTTGGCCACGCCGTGCCGTAGATTCGCTGGAGCGAGTCGTTGTTCTGGTCGCCTCGCCAGTAGGCAGCCGACGAGCGAGTCAGGGCGAATCCATTGCCGATGAGTTTGGTCGATGGAAGGTGCGGACCGCGGCACAAATCGCTCCAGACAGTCTCTCCCTTACGATTGACGTTGTCATAGATGGTCAATTCACCGCCGCCAACTTCAATGGAAGCGCCGTCAGCGTGCGAATCGTGATCGCTCTTGAGACCAACCAGTTCAATCTTGTAAGGCTGATCGGCAAGTTCGCTCACCGCATCGGAGTCAGAGATGACACGTCGCACAAAGCGTTGTCCTTCTTTGACGATACGCTTCATATCCTTTTCAAGATCCTTGAGCATCTCGGGAGTGACCGACGGGATATTGCCGAAGTCATAGTAGAAGCCATCCGTGATAAACGGGCCGATGCCAAGATTCACCTCGGGGAACTTGTTCTGAACTGCCTGCGCAAGGACGTGGGTTGCGGAGTGACGAAGAATGTTCAACCCGTCTTGTGACGCGATGTCGATACCCTCAACTGTGGCACCATCAAGCCCTTCGAGCGATGTGTACAGATCTTTGAGCGTGTTGTTCACTCGGATCGCCACGATGTTCTTCTGCCCCTCGAAGAGGTCTGCTCCGGTCATTCCCGCTGAAATTTCGCGAGCCTGCCCGTCCAACATGATGTGTGCCAATGGATTCCTCCTGATAAAACCCTACGCCATACCGGGGCGCCGGGCATTTTTCTTCTGTAGCGTCACCATCCTACCCGCTCTGTCGGGACGTCGGTGGATTAGCTTTGGGCGCATTTGCTCACCTTCATCGATCTCAGCGGTGCCACGCCTGCACACATGAGCAAAAACGGGTTAATCTGGGCACATGGCTTTGAGCGTTTTTGATCTGTTTTCTATTGGCATCGGCCCGTCATCTTCACACACTGTCGGCCCGATGCGCGCAGCTGCAATGTTTTTGGATTCGCTCGACGATTTAACCCAAGTCGAGCGAGTCGAATGTCGTCTGTATGGATCGCTCGGGGCAACAGGCGTCGGTCATGCAACAGATAAAGCAGTCATGATCGGTTTGATGGGTGAACAGCCTGAATCGGTCGATCCTCAACGCGTCGCCCCGCTTGTCCACAAAGTCGAACAAGAGCTGGCACTGAATCTTGGCGGCGTGAAAGTCATTGACTTCCCACCACAACGGGACATTATTTTTCTGGGGCGTGAAGAACTCCCTGGCCACCCCAACGGCATGACGCTTGAGGCATGGAACAATTCTGGAGAGCGTCTAGCTCATACCACCTACTATTCAGTCGGGGGCGGCTTCGTCGTCGAAGGAGATGTCACTCCTGATGAACCGGTGATCTCAGATGAACATCCCGTCCCCTACCCCTTCAATACTGCAGCGGAGCTTCTGGCCATCTGTGAGCGCGAAAATCTCTCGATTGCACAGGTCGTCATGGCAAATGAGCTGATGTGCCGAAGCGAGGACGAAGTGCGCGCGGGTCTGCTCGAGATTTGGCACGTGATGAAGGACTGCGTCACCAACGGAATCACGTCGGACGAGGGAATCTTGCCTGGCGTTCTTCGCGTTCCGCGTCGTGCGCCAGCTCTTGCCGCATCACTCAAGGAACGCGACAACGCCGACGACCCGTTGCGTGGCCTGGATTGGGTGACGTTATACGCGCTTGCCGTCAACGAAGAAAACGCTGCAGGAGGACGGATTGTGACCGCTCCGACAAACGGGGCCGCAGGCATTATTCCTGCTGTTTTGCACTATTACATGAGTTTCTGTTCCGGCAGCGAAGAAGGAGTCATCGAATTTTTACTTACTGCGGCGGCAATTGGAATGGTCGTCAAAAATAATGCATCTTTGTCAGGCGCCGAGGTCGGTTGCCAAGGTGAGGTCGGGTCGGCGTCGTCAATGGCTGCTGGCGGTGTCACTGCAGTCCTCGGGGGAAATCCTCGTCAAGTGGAAAATGCCGCGGAGATTGCCATGGAACACAATCTCGGTTTGACGTGCGATCCGATTGCAGGACTCGTACAAATTCCGTGTATCGAACGCAATGCTGTGGCGTCAGTGAAGGCCTTGGCCGCAGCACGTACTGCTCTGCGCGGAAACGGAGAGCATCTGGTTTCGTTGGACGACGTGGTGCGCACGATGAAAGAAACCGGGCGCGATATGCAGGTCAAGTACAAGGAAACCGCCCTCGGTGGCCTTGCGGTACATGCCGGCATTCCCGTCTCAATCGTTGAGTGTTAAGTTGTCCCATATCGGTGGTGCTGGCAGTGGCTGGCGCTACCGATATTTCCTCTCCTCACCTGCCACCGTTTAGCTCAGCTAGACACTCTTGCGCTTCATCTCGCTAAAGTGCTAAAGTGCTGGCGTTGGCAAGGCACACCTCAATATCAATTCCCTCGCCAAAATTGGAAGGCACACCGTGGAACGCAAAATTGCTCAGTTAACCAATGCACTCTCCCACCTCGAGTCCGCCGATGCGGTGCGCGCCTTTCTTGAGGATCTGTGTACAATTCGGGAAATTCAAGATATGGCACAACGTCTCGAAGCTGCCAGAATGCTCGATGGTGGCGCTTCCTACCAGGAGGTTAGCGACACCCTTGCCATTTCCTCAGCCACGATTGCACGCGTAAATAAGGCATTACACTACGGTGCCGGTGGATACAAAGCAGTACTAGCTCACCTTGGATCACAAACTTCACGACACGCCAACTGACATCCCCCGCGTCATGCGTTCGCCAATAATCGCGCGACGTGACTTTCTTCTACCCACTGTTATTGTCAGGACTGTCGATGAAAATCAAAAAAATCATTTCTCTTACCACTCTTGCGCTGGTTGTATTGAGCGGATGCGGCCAGCCTTCGAACCCGAACCCTACGCCACAGGCCGGAATGGAATTCGCCGTCGGCTTCGACCAGGGATACCCGCCCTACGGATATCTCGGCAACGACGGGAACTACACCGGATTTGACCTCGATCTCGCGGCAGAAGTCGCACGGCGAAACGGATGGCGTTTCACTGCCCAACCAATTAACTGGGATACAAAAGACGCAGAACTCGATACTGGCGCAATCAGCGCGATATGGAACGGATTCACCAAGGAAGGGCGCGAAGGTCACTACACTTTCTCTGCTCCCTATATGCTCAATAGCCAGGTCGTCATCGTCAAAGCAGGCTCTGCGATCACCTCTCTTCGAGCGCTCGCTGGTAAGAACGTCGTGACCCAAGTTGATTCAGCTGCGCTCGATGTTCTGTCCACCGATCAAAAAGCACTTGCTGATACTTTCGCTTCTCTCCAGGAACGCGATAATTACAACACCGCTTTTATGGAACTCGAATCTGGTGCTGTCGATGCCGTCGCATGTGATTTGTCGATCGCTGAATTCCAGATAGCAGCAAACCCTGGCGCCTACGTGAAAATCACCGACCCGCTGTCGAGCGAGCACTACGTCGTCGCCTTCAAAAAGGGCCGAACGGCACTTGCCGACGCAGTTACTCGAACACTACGTGAAATGAGCGCTGATGGGACTGCCCAACGCATTGCGAAAAAATATGCCCACGATGGCCTGGCCTGGGAAAACTGGCTGCTCAAATAACACGCTGACGAACGAAACGAGAATCCCATGTCTATTTCTGTGATGTTGACCGGTCTGTGTGAAGGACTCGGACTGTCGATCACACTTTTTGTCCTCACGCTCGTTGGCGCCCTGCCTCTCGGCGTTCCAATCGCCTTCGCTCGAATGAGTAAGAATAGGCTCCTTCGTTGGACCGCACGTATTTACATTTCAATTATGCGCGGCACCCCGCTCATGCTCCAGATGCTCGCAATCTATTTTGCCCCGTACTACGTGTTCGGTATCGAGCTTAATTCACACTCAAAATTCATCGCTGCCGCCGTCGCGTTTATCCTCAATTACGCAGGGTATTTTGCTGAAATCTACCGTTCCGGTCTCGGTTCAATTCCGCACGGACAGTGGGAGGCAGCCGATATCTTGGGATACACGCGCAGCGCTGCGTTCAGAAGAATCATCTTCCCACAGGTCCTTCATCGCATTTTGCCAGCTACCGGCAACGAAGTTATCACCTTGATTAAAGATACGTCGCTTGCCTTTTCCCTCGGGATTCTTGAAATGTTTTCGGTAGCAAAAGCCCAAGCCGCCGCAACTGCCTCGATGATGCCATTTATTTTGGCCGGTCTCATTTATTGGGTGGTCAACTTCGGTGTTGAAATCGCATTGGGCAGAATCGAAAAACGCTACAACTACGAGATGGTGTGAAAATGAGTGTTGTCTCTCTGCGCAATGCGCACAAATCGTATGGATCACAAGACGTTCTTCGCGGCGTCGATTTTGATGTGACCAAAGGTGAAGTCGTGGCCATTATTGGTCCTTCAGGTGGAGGAAAATCGACATTGCTTCGCTGTCTGACACTGCTTGAGACCTTAGATTCGGGCTCTCTGTCATATGGCTCGATTGACGTGGCCACCAACGACGGCGCTCGATCACGCTACACCGATCGCTCTGCACTCGCTCAGGCCAAGTTACGCTTTGGACTCGTCTTCCAAAACTTCAACTTATTCCCCCATATGAGTCTCCTGCACAACGTCATGGATGCTCCGATCGCCGTCGCGAAACGCGACCGCAACGAAGTTGAGATTACAGCCCGTGCGCTCCTTGATCAGATGGGACTGGCAGAACAAGCCGACAAAATGCCAGGGCAGATTTCAGGTGGACAAGCACAGCGGGCATCGATTGCCCGTGCGCTGGCAATGAACCCCGAAATACTCTACTTTGATGAGCCCACATCAGCTCTTGATCCTCAGCTCACCGCCGGTGTTCTGAGCGTTATTCGCCAACTTGCCGACCAACGAATGACGATGGTGATTGTTACTCACGAAATGGCTTTCGCACGTGAAGTGGCCGATCGAGTGATTTTCCTCGATGGAGGCGTCATCGTCGAAGAGGGATCGCCAGAGGAACTTTTCGGACACCCCCAGCAGCAGCGCACCCGAGAATTTATTATGGGCGCGTAGAGCTGGCGGTTTGCACCCAATATCGGCGAATCTTTTCCCTGGAGATCTAAGGCGTGAGCCAGCATGTCAGTTCCATAGCCACGCCGACGGCGCTCTGGCAGCACGGCGTACCCGATGTGCCCAGCGAATGCGCGCACGTAACTGTTCAGTTCGTGACGAATACTGAGCCCCATGGTCTTCCTCTGCGCAGGACAAATGACATTGAAACCGCGCTTTCAAGAGAAATGATCCGAAGGCACTACCTGCCTTCGGATCATTCGTGGGCGATACTGGACTCGAACCAGCGACCTCTTCCGTGTCAAGGAAACGCGCTAACCAGCTGCGCCAATCGCCCATTATTCAATTGAGAGGTGGGTACGGGATTCGAACCCGTGTATACGGCTTTGCAGGCCGCTGCCTCGCCTCTCGGCCAACCCACCAAGAGACTGAAAATACAACGAGAGCGGATGACGGGGCTCGGACCCGCGACCTCCACCTTGGCAAGGTGGCGCTCTACCAACTGAGCTACATCCGCATCGAAACACGATTGAAACCGTGTTTCCGTGGGCGATACTGGACTCGAACCAGCGACCTCTTCCGTGTCAAGGAAACGCGCTAACCAGCTGCGCCAATCGCCCATTATTCAATTGAGAGGTGGGTACGGGATTCGAACCCGTGTATACGGCTTTGCAGGCCGCTGCCTCGCCTCTCGGCCAACCCACCATGTGGTTGAAGCGGTTTCCCGCTTTGGCCATCGAGCGGATGACGGGGCTCGGACCCGCGACCTCCACCTTGGCAAGGTGGCGCTCTACCAACTGAGCTACATCCGCATTATTGAGAGGAACACCCCGCAACGAATAATCAATTTACACGCAAGACACTCAATCGTCCAATCGACTCAAAGTGACCTGCGCCACGCGTTTTAGATTTGATCCGTACTCCCCTTCTCGCTATTGTTTTCGAGTGTCCGGGCGATTAGCTCAGTGGTAGAGCGCTTCGTTCACACCGAAGAGGTCACTGGTTCGAACCCAGTATCGCCCACCGGAAAAGGCTCGAAAGATCATGATCTTTCGAGCCTTTCATGTTCTCTTGCTGCGCGGCTTTGGTCAGGCGTGAAGAATTCCCGCATCGATGCGTTCAACACGATCAGCCACCACCTGCGCCTCTGCAGGATCATGAGTCACAAAGATCGCCGTCGTTCCCTCGCTTTTGAGGATTTGACGTATTTCTACCGCGAGTCGGCCTCGTAGCTCTTGATCCAAAGCAGACAGAGGCTCATCAAGAAGCATTACCCGTGGACGTGGCGCCAATGATCGAGCAAGAGCAACTCGCTGTGCTTGTCCCCCGGACAACGTGACAACATCACGCTGTCCATAACCATCCAGCCCCACCATGTGGAGCAGAACTTCGACACGCTGGGCGCGTTGACGAGAATCCATTTTTGCCATTTCAAGACCATACGCAATATTGCGTTCAACACTACGCTGGGGAAACAACAGGCCTTCTTGGAAGACCACCCCCACGGATCGCTTATGGGGAGGAATGTGCGTCACGTCGTCGCCATCGAAGAGAATTGCTCCAGCAGTGATCGGTTCAAGTCCTGCCACCGCACGCAATACAGTCGATTTTCCAGAGCCAGAAGCTCCCAAGAGCGCAACAATTTCTCCTGAGGAAACGGTGAGTGTGACATCTTGAAGTGCCTGATATCCATTGGGATACGTCAGGGAAATATGGTCAATTTTCAGTTCGACGGCAGAGGTCACGAATTATCCTTTCGACGACGGGGAGCGTGAATAGAGGCTCGCTCGACAGCGAGCATCACCAATCCAGTGATGAGACAGAGCACAACTGTCCCAGCGTATGCCATGCCTTGATCGGCGCTTCCAGCGCGGTTGACGAGTCGATAAATCATAATCGGTAGTGTGGGTTCGCGTTGAAGGACAAGGAACGATGTTGCGGAGAATTCTCCGATCGCAATAGCGAATGCAAAACCGCTAGCAACACCGACAGCCCGAACCAGAGTTGGCCCTTCCACCACCCAAAATGCTCGAAGAGGCCGTGCCCCAAGAGTTGCGGCGGCATCGTAGAGACGGCGGTTGATCCCCCCAATCATCGGCACCACGGTACGCACAATGATGGGTATTGAGACAAGTGCCTGCGCAAGAGGAAGCAGAAAGATCGAGTCTGCTAGGAAGCGCAACGCTCCTCCAAGTGCAACGAGCATCCCGAACCCTAAGGTCACCGAAGAAATTCCAAGGGGGGCCACAAACAGGGAATCGTAAAATGACGTTATCTTCTTCATGGTGCGCTTATGGACACGAAATTTACGCGTCACCAAAAGTGAAACAGCGAGTCCGAGTATCACAGCGATCAATGTCGCGGCTACCGCCGCATATAAAGATTCACGAATGGATGACAGTACGGGTTCTGCAATCCCTTTCGCCGCCCCAGGTACAGCCAAATCAGTGAAGTTCATCAGGGTCCACGCCCCATCACGGCGTAGAGAACGCAGCATAACCTGAACGAGCGGCGCAACGATGAGGAGAGCAACGACAGCCACGACACCAACAAGGAGTGGAATTTGGCGTCGGGTGAGTCGACGAGGAGTTCTCGAGTATCGCGTGGCCGTTTCTGCTTTCTGTCCGTTCTGCGCACGGTGGGAAATCCACAGCGCACACACAACAATCAGTATTTGGATGAGCGAAAGGAAAGCGGCTGCCCCAAGGTTCAAAAACTGCGATGTTTGACGATAGATTTCAGTTTCAATCGTACGAGTTTGTGCTGTTCCGAGAACAATGACGAGCGAATATGACGTAGCGCAATACAAGAACACCAGTGTCGATGCGGATGCGAGTGCGGGGCGAAGCCGGGGCCAGGTCACGGTCACGAAAGCCCGTGTCGCAGATGCACCCAATGTACGTGCCACAGCCTCGTATTGAGGGTTGAGAGCACTCCATGCTGCTCCAACAGTGCGGACGAAGACCGAAATATTGAAAAACATCATGGCCAGCACAATGACGATCGGTGAGCCGGAGAGCTGAAGAAAACCGAAGGCGCCACCGTCGTCGTAAAGAGAGCGGAAAGCCATCGAGACAGCGATCGTCGGCAAGACGAAAGGAAATACGATGAGGAATCTCAACACACTGCGTCCGGGAAACGACGTGCAATACAAAATGTATGCTGCTGGTAAACCCACGAATGCAGATAATGCGGTTCCGGCGAATGCAAGGCCTATCGTCGTGGCGAGAGCCGAACCCACATTCGTCGCCGAGAGTAAGGACGCAATACCCTCTGCCCCGCCGTCACGCCACACATTGGCGATTTGTTCGACGCCCAAATACCCCAAATCCCATACAGGGGTCACGAAGAACAGAAAGAGAAATACTGCGGGAAAAATGGCCGCGAGAGCCCACACGATGTGCGAGCTCTCGCGGCATTTCCAGCTGCGCGAATTGTTCACTGTCACAATTGACCCTTTCACAGCGTCTACGAGCATCGACGCGCAACACACATATCTGTGCAAACGATGGTGGCGAGGCAGGCAGCTGCTCACCTCGCCACCATCACCATCACATCAGGTTGGTCACTTCAGTGATCCATTTTTGCTTGCTGTCCTTGATGAGCTTTGTCTCCAGTGGCGTACCAGATGCGGGACGCGGCGCGAATTTAGCCATGCCTTTTGGCAGCTCGACAGACTCGTCAATCGGGTAGGCAACATTTTCAGAGGCATTGATCGCTTGGACTTGCTGGGTAGCGAGCCACTCGAGGAACGCCTTAGCGCCCGCAGGGTTCTTCGATCCCTTGAGCACACCGCCATATTCGACAACCGGGTAGCAACCACCCTCAACATTGGCAGTCGCCGAAGCGGTGCCTTCCTTATTAATGGTCCAATACGGCGAGGAAGCGTAAGACATCACAATGGGGTACTTGCCCTTGCCTTCACCGGCCGTGAAGTCTACTTGGTAGGCGTCAGTCCAGGAGGCGTCAACCTTCGTACCGTTACCCAGGAGCTTGCTCCAGTATCCCTTGTAGCCATCTTCCCCGTACTGAGCGATAGTGGCGGTGAGTAGAGCGAAACCGGTATCCGACTTTGCCGGATCCTGGATCACAGTCAAACCCTTGTACTGAGGTTTGATCAGGTCATCGAGCCCAGCAGGTGGAGTGAGATTGTTCTTCTTAAACCAGGCGATGTCGTAATTGAAGCAGGCATCGGAACGAGAAAGTGCAACTGCACCTTGTGCCCCCTCAACCGCATACTTTTCGCCTCCCTTAGCTGGTGCAGGTGCTGACTGGGCATCAAACACTCCGGCTTCTCCAACCTGAAGGACATTATTCGCGGTCAGACCAACTGCACCATCTCCAACAGGGTTCGACTTGGTCAGAATTAGCTTCGAATCTAGCGTTCCTGATTCTTCACCATTGACAAGGGTGACCTTGTAACCGGTGGCTTTGGTGAACTTTGCGAGGGTTTCGTCACTCAGTTTCCACGAACCATTGGTGACAATTGTGACATCGGTGATTTTTTCTGCCGACGGCGATGCTTCTGTAGCAGCCCCCGACGTCGATGAGGAGGTTCCGCACGCTCCGAGCGCAAGAACCGAAACAGCAGCAACCGCTGCGACCTTCGAAAACTTCATATGTTCCTCCAGATAAGATGGAGGGCCTTCCCCAAAAAAGGTAAGGGAGAGACTTCACTCCCTTCGCCGGCATTACCCGGATCAGGTGTGAGGGTCTGCGGTTTATCCGCACTCTCAGCGCTTTTGCGCTCCCCTGTGACGGCGACAATTCTACCAGGATCAAAGTCCTTGATGGCACGGGAAGCATTGATACTCACCACACACAAATTCAGCCCTCAGCGGCAGAACGCACAATATCGCGCATGGAACCCCACCGCGTGGCATATTAAAAATATGGAAATTTGGCCTGGTAAACCCTATCCGCTCGGCGCAACGTATGATGGCGCCGGTACGAATTTCGCGATCTATTCTTCGATCGCCGACAAAATCGAGCTGAGCCTGATCAGCGACGATCTCACTGAAGAGCGCATTGAACTACGCGAAATCGACGCCCACGTTTTCCACTGCTACCTCCCCGGCATCCGCCCCGGACAGCGCTACGGTTTTCGCGTTTACGGCCCTTATGATCCCGCTGCTGGCTACCGATGTGATCCCTCAAAGATTCTTCTGGATCCTTATGCTAAGGCGATCGACGGTCAGGTCGAAAATGACCAATCGAATTTTTCCTACAGCTTTGAGAACCACGAAGAGCGCAGCGAGCTCGATTCTCTTGGGCACACGATGCTGTCAGTGGTTATTAATCCATATTTTGATTGGGGCCATGATCGTCCGCCACGTCACCCCTACCATAAGTCCGTGATCTATGAAGCCCACGTCAAAGGAATGACGGCAACTCACCCGGGAATTCCGGATGAGTTGCGCGGGACCTACATGGGCATGGCACATCCTGCGATGGTGAAGTACCTCAAGGAACTTGGCATCACTGCAGTTGAACTCATGCCGATCCATCAGTTCGTCAACGACACCGCGTTAATTGACCGTGGCTTGTCAAATTACTGGGGCTACAACACAATCGGATTCTTTGCGCCACAAAATACATACGCAGCAGCTGGAACACGCGGAGAACAGGTTGACGAATTTAAAGCGCTAGTGAAGGCATACCACGCGGCCGATATCGAAGTGATCCTCGACGTCGTCTACAACCACACCGCTGAAGGCAACCAGTTGGGACCCACCCTCTCTTTCCGGGGCATCGACAACGCCTCGTACTATCGACTTGTCGACGGCGACGAAGCACACTATTTCGACACCACAGGCACGGGCAACTCACTGAACATGCGCTCGCCGCATTCGTTGCAACTCATCATGGATTCCCTGCGCTACTGGATTCGTGAAATGCATGTTGACGGATTCCGTTTTGACTTGGCATCAACCCTCGCCCGCGAACTTCACGCTGTGGATCGCCTGTCGTCATTCTTCGATATTATCCAGCAAGATCCGGAGATCTCTCAGGTCAAACTTATTGCAGAACCGTGGGACGTGGGTGAAGGCGGTTACAACGTCGGCGAATTTCCACCGTTGTGGACCGAGTGGAACGGAAAGTATCGCGACACGATGCGTGACTTTTGGCGTGGAGAGCCATCGACACTTTCCGAGTTCGCCTCACGGCTTTCAGGATCCTCCGATCTCTACGCCAACTCGGGCCGACGTCCATTCGCCTCGATCAACTTCGTCACAGCACACGATGGTTTTACGATGCATGACCTGGTCTCCTACAACGAAAAGCACAACGAGGCCAACGGAGAAGAGAGCCGCGACGGTGAATCTTTCAACCGCTCGTGGAATATGGGGGCCGAAGGCGAGACCGATGATCCACAGATCCAAGCAATTCGTCTCCAGCAGATGAAGAACTTCTTCGCCACACTCCTGTTCTCACAAGGCGTTCCGATGATTTCGCACGGCGATGAGATTGCCCGCACCCAAGGCGGAAACAACAACGCCTACTGTCAAGATAACAAGATCTCGTGGGTTGACTGGCAGATCGATGACGCCAAGCGTGACCTGTACCAGTTTGTCCGCAGTGCGATCGCCTTGCGCAAGGAGCACCCGGTTTTCCGACGTCGTCGTTTCTTCAAGGGCGATGCTGATCGAGGCGGTACGTCAGAGCGCGGAGATATCGAGTGGATGCGCAACGACGGTCAGGTTATGGCCGACGACGACTGGGGCACCTCATACGCGCGATCGATCATGGTCTTCCTCAACGGAGATCGCATTGCCGAACCAGACCTTCGCGGAGAAGAGATCAAAGATGATGATTTCATCTTGGCCTTCAACGCCTCTGATGAAAATCTGTCATTCCATCTCCCTCTCAACGACAACACTCCGGAGGGAACATGGCATAAGGTGCTCGCCACGAATGTCTCTCTCACAGTCCCCGATCAGATGAATGCTGGAGATGATTTTGAGGTCGCCTCACGTTCAGTTGTGGTCCTGCGCCGCGAGCGCCGCACCTCGGTTGCAGTGAATACCTCGAAAGAAACTCTCGATGTGTCACAAACGCGCGAGGCTGAGAAGTATGAGTGAAAATTCCCGTCATCATACACACGTTCCTTCAGTGGGGAAACGCACACCAACAACGTCATATCGGCTTCAGCTGAATCCAGATTTCACATTTGCCCAGGCACAGGAGGTTATCCCTTACTTGTCGTCCTTGGGGGTCAGTGATGTCTTCCTCTCCCCCATTCTTCAAGCCGCACCTGGATCGACACATGGTTACGACGTCGTTGATCACTCTCGTGTCTCTGAGGAATTGGGCGGCCGCGAGGGTTTCGAGCGCTTCTCACGCGCCTTACATGATGCGGGTATCGGTGTCATCGTCGATGTGGTTCCCAACCACATGGCAGTTCCGACTCCACTATTCAAGAATCCTGCGTTGTGGTCGATGCTGCGTGACGGACATGATTCGCGTTTTAGTACGTGGTTCGACTTCGAGCCCAGTGAAGCAGGCGATGGTTTATTGCTCGCGGTCTTGGGTGACCGAATCGGAAATGTCCTGACCTCGGGTGAAATTACCATGGAGAACATGGTTGTTCCTGGTTTTGAGGCCGACGGCGAAGTGGCAGTGTTGCGCTATTATGATCACGTTTTCCCTGTGCGTGCGGGCACTGAGTCGCTACCTTTGGCAGAGCTTCTTGATCGCCAGTATTACCGACTTGCCTATTGGCGCGTAGCGAACGATGAATTGAACTACCGCCGTTTCTTCGACGTCGATACTCTCGTTGCTGTGCGCGTGGAAGATCAGGATGTTTTTGATCATTCCCATAGGCTTTTGCTGGAGCTATTCAACGCTGGATATATCGATTCATTCCGAATCGATCATGTTGATGGGTTGGCTGATCCGCGCGGTTATCTCCGCCGCCTCAACGATGCGACAGGTGGCGCATGGATCGTGGCGGAAAAGATTCTTGAAGGGGCTGAGCGCCTGCCCTCTGATTGGCCCGTGGCTGGAACCACGGGCTATGACTCGTTGCGGCATATCAGTGGTGTCCTGACTGACCCTGCGGGAATTGCACATCTGACGCAGATCTACACCGAAGAATCAGGAACCGTCGAATCGCTCGATACTGTTGAACGCCGTGCCAAACTCCAGATCATCAAGGAGTCTCTCTTTGCTGAAGTTGACCGCCTGGCAACCTTAATCTGGGAAATCTGCCATGCGGATGTGCGTCTTCGCGATCATACGTTCCGTTCGATCAAAGAGGCAATTGTCGAACTGGTGGTCAATATGCCTCGGTATCGCGCCTACGTCGTCCCCGGTGAGCGCCCTGATCCACAAGACGAAGAGCTCCTGCGTGGCGTTGCTGAGCGCGCTAGTACATATCTGGATGAGTTCCGCAGCGAAACGCTGTCAGTCGTCATTGAGATTCTCCTCGGATATGAGGTGGGGTCAGCGGGTCGTACTCACGAAGAGAAACGCAATGAGGCAATTGTGCGTTTCCAACAAGTCGCCGGCGCTGTGATGGCAAAGGGTGTCGAAGACACAACCTATTACCGTTATACTCCGCTGACGTCTGCAAATGAGGTTGGCCACGGCCCCGCGCACATTGTGACCTCAGCGGACGCCTTTCATGCTTTTGAGTTGCAGCTTCACGAAGCGTGGCCGACGACGATGACGACTTTGTCCACTCACGACACTAAGCGTGGCGAAGATACCCGTGCGCGTATCGCCGTGTTATCCGAGTTTGCTACTGATTGGAGTTCAGTACTCACCTCTGCACGCGCCGCCATCGCCGATGCTCGGCCGGCTGAGTTGGATGGGCGTTTTGAAAACTTGATGTGGCAGACGATGCTCGGAACCTGGGTGGATGATTCTCCTATCGATCTCGAACGCCTGCGTGACTACTTCCTCAAAGCAGCCCGGGAACAAAAGTTGTGGACCACATGGACAGCTCAGAATGAGGCTGGCGAAGCTGAGATGATCGCCTACCTCAACGCGATGTGTTCCCATGAGGATGTACGCGCCATCATCGGCGACTTTGCCCGACATATTGCTCCAGCGGCACGCAGCTATCTCCTGACTGCCAAAGCATTCCAGCTCACCGGCGTAGGCGTTGCGGACATATATCAGGGCGAGGAAATCACTCGCACGTCCCTCGTCGATCCAGATAATCGTCGGCCCGTGGATTTTGTTGCACTCGCCGCGGCCCTGTCAGCATTGGATGACACTGGTCTGCCTTCTCGCCCCACCCTCGACGAGGAAAAGCTCTGGCTGACCTCGCGTCTAGCGCGCTTGCGCACGGATATGCGTCTCGCGGCGCCACAGTGGGGCTACGCTGCGTTGCCCGTATCGACCGGTCACGCGCTTGCATTCGCCCGTACTGATGCTGACGACGTTGCCCAGCTCATCACTGTCGGTACACGGTTTGCTGGCTCGCTGGAACGAAACGGCGGTTTTTCCGCACATACGGTGGTCCTGCCTGAGGGGAAGTGGCGTGATGTTCTCACCGATCGACTCATTGATGGAGGCGTAATAAAACTGGCAGATTTAATCGACGATTTCCCCGTGGTGGTGTTGGTACGAGCATGAAACTGTCATTATGGGCGCCGCAGGCGCACACCGTTGAATATCTGACCGAACAGAAAACCCTTCTTGCGACATCTGATGCTCATGGAATGTGGAGCATTGACCTCCCTGTTGGTATGCACTACCAGATTCGTCTTGACGGTGGAATAAAACTTCCCGATCCTCGATCGATGTGCCAGCCCGAGGGACCTCATGGGCCGAGCGTCGTTGTGGATCCTTCGCGATTCGTCTTTCACCATGATCGCGACGCTGGGGATCTCACGGGACGCGTGTGGTACGAACTCCATGTGGGGACTTTTACCCCGGAGGGAACATTTACTGCGCTCATCGACAAACTCGATGACCTTTGCGAGCTAGGGATCGACGTCATCGAGTTAATGCCCATCGCCCCGACCCCAGGTACGCGGAATTGGGGATATGACGGTGTTTCTCTCTTCGCTGTCAATCCCATGTACGGAACCCCGCAGGATCTGGTTGCTTTGGTCGATGCGATTCACGCTCGTCACATGGCGGTGGCACTCGATGTGGTCTACAACCACCTCGGGCCAGATGGAAACTACCTTGCACAGTTTGGCCCATATTTTACCGATCATCACCACACTCCCTGGGGCGAGGCGGTAAATATGGATGCGCCTGGTTCCCAGCATGTTCGTCAATACCTCATCGATAACGCGGTGCAATGGCTCGAGGACTACCATTTCGATGCCCTCCGACTCGACGCTGTTGACTATTTGCGCGATGACTCTCCGCGCCACATTCTCGCCGAGCTTTCCGACGCTGTCAGCGAAGCATCAGCCCGTAGTGGGCGCACATTCACGCTCGTCTACGAATCGGATGCGAACGATCCCCTCACGTTGACTCCGACGTCGGCAGGCGGACGCGGAGCAAACGCACAGTGGGCCGACGACGTCCACCACGCCTTGCATGTCTGGCTTACTGGAGAAACAAACGCCTACTACCAAGATTACGTTGACCCAGAAACATTAGAAAAGGCGCTCACTGAAGGGTTCACACGTATCGGCCAGATCTCACGTTTCCGTGGAGTTAAGTCCGGGGCTCCCCTCCCGACAGGTGTCAGTGGTCATGCCCTGATGGTGTACGACGAAAACCATGATCAAGTGGGCAACCGGTATCTGTCTGACCGTCCATCCGAAAAACTTTCACCTGGACAAATTGCGCTCTCGCGTTCGCTCATCCTTCTAAGCCCATTCACTCCCATGCTGTTCATGGGAGAAGAATGGGCGACAACACAACGTTTTCCCTTCTTCACAGATTTCGGCGATGAGATTGGACGGCATATCCTTGCCGGTCGAATGAACGAATTCGCCAACTGGGGTTTCACCAGTGATAACGAGACCATGATCGATCCGCAATCACGCCAAGCATTCGACGCCGCCCACATCAACTGGAACGAATCTCAGTTGCCTGCGCACAAACGAATGCGTGAATTCGTCCGTGAACTTATCGCGTTGCGAAAGTCAACGCCCGACGTCGCCAGCGGCGACCGCGGTGCAACCACGGCGCACATCGACGCGCGCGGAGGATGGATGCGCCGTGGAGACACCCTCGTGGTGTTTTCACGAGTGGACGATGACAATACTGTCAGCGCTCCTGTTGAGGAACGAGGTGTGGTGCTTTCGTGGGAACCTGTGCGGATCTCAGCACAAACAGTGACGTTCAGCGGGAGCGGGATCGCAATTTTGCAATCAAACGACGCTTCGCTTTGAGCCCTGCCACAAGACCACGGTAGAACAACGGGCGCAACGGATAGTCCCAAGCGCCAGGAATCTGCGTGATCTCTTCGCTGAACTTCGTTTTAAAACCGCGTACGCCCGCAAGCTGCGGGGCGCGATCGGAATCGATCCCCATCAAATCGAACATCTCGACACCCGACTCCTTGAGGAACCGCGACATCGACCACACGAGTAAATCCGGCGCTCCGGCGCGACGGCCCTCCTCATTCGAGGCCGCATAGTAGTAGGAAGCATGTGTGCCATTGACCGTACAGATTCCCCAGCACAGTGGGCGTCCTTCGCGCCGGACTGTGAAAAGTCGGGCATGGGTTGGTCCCAGAGCGGTGAGCATCTGTTCATAGGTCTGGCGAGGAAGAATTCCAAAATCATCACGTGAGCCGGTCTCAACCAACAGCTCATACAACTGTGGAAACACATCCAGAGCCTGCTGGGTTTCTTCCGCTGCGACCATCGTGTCGTCACGCAATGCCTTGCGTACATCACGGCGGCCTCGTTTCTTCATGGCGCCAAGACGATCATCATCACTTGGCATGAGATTGAGCACAACAGTGCGATCATACGTCACCGACTGAAGCAAATCTGCGAGATCCTCTGCGGGCTGTGCATGGAGGCGAATAAAAGCCAAGGACCGGTCAGCCTCACGCGCGATCCGTGCAAGTCCCCGCCGGAATTGGCGTTCCATCACCGTCGTCGGCTCAGTGAACCAGATGGGCCCATGCTTGGCCCACAAATAGGTGAAACCACGCCCTTCCAACAGTGTCAGGGAAATCACTGCTGCAACTTCACCGTCGAGCATCCACTTGAAACGACGCCACGGTTCACGTCCCTCAACTGCTTCATCAAAGCGATCCCACGCTCCTGATTGCTCCAGTGGCAACGGAACTGCAGCACTTTGTGCCAGTGAATCTAACTCGCGTGCATCGATTTGAACAAACTGCGAACGGCTCATCACATCCCTTTCCTTAACAATCCGTGTCCTATCCTACCCGGCGCGCCACTCCACACTTGGACGCTCGCCCCTTTAGAGTTTTTATATGCAAACGCCCCAGGAATTTCTCACTGCCCTTGATTCACTTCGTGGTCAGAAATTCCGTCCTGAGTTACATGTGGTCCAGATTCCGCCGCCGACCCAGATTGCGCCATGGACTGTGGCACTTCAGGCGGAAGTCAACGATAGTCTCGACCTCAACCCTGCTCATCATCTCGGGGAGGCGAAGTTTATTGTGCTCCATGATCCCGATGGTCAACCTGCCTGGAATGGTGATTTTCGCATCGTGCTCCATGCAAAAGCACCGATGGACTCCGAGCTTGCTGCAGACCCTCTCCTGGGCGAAGTAGCCTGGACATGGTTGGCTGAATCTTTAGATCAGCGCGGTGCGTCCTATCATAGCTTCTCAGGCACCGTCACGCGGGTTTTCAACGAAACATTCGGTGGTCTGGTCTTGGGGGCCTCACAGGTGGAACTCGAAGTTCGCGCATCGTGGACACCGCACACCGAATTTTTGACCGAGCATTTCCTCGGATGGGCCGATTTTGCAGCAAAACTTGCGGGGCTTGGCCCGTGGACAGACAACGTCGCAAGTCTGCGACGAAAGGTGGCAATGATTTGAGCGAGGAAATTGACGCTCGTCCCCTCAACGAACCATTTGATGGTATCCCTGAGGTCACAACTGATATCGACGCCATCGCAGCAGTTCTCTCCGCCTCCCCTGGTGGCGTATTCGCACTCGATACCGAGCGAGCGATGGGGATCAGGTATTCTGACCGCGCTTACTTAATCCAGGTAAAAAGTGAAAATTCGCCAATCTATTTGATCGATCCGGTAGGGATTGAAGATCGCCTGACTCTGCTCGCTGACGCACTTGCTGGTGAATGGATTTTGCATTCAGCAGATCAAGATCTGCCCTCCTTACGTCAGCTTGGACTTGAGCCAACAAAAGTGTTCGACACTGAGATGGCTGCTCTCCTTTTAGGATATGATCACACATCGCTTCAACATCTCATCGCCGACCGACTCGGCTGGTTCCTTGCGAAAGAACACTCCAATGCCGATTGGTCAGCACGTCCTCTTGCTCCCGAACTTCGCTCGTATGCTGCACTCGATGTCCAGCTCCTTCATGAACTACGCGACTCAATGATTCAGCTTCTGACGGATGCTGGCCGATTAGAGTGGTTCGAACAAGAGTGCGAAGAAATTCGTCTACGCCCACCAAAACCACCCAAAGCACAACCCTGGCGGCGCGCTGCGCGTCAAGCAGGCATCAAAGATCAGCGCGCACTTGCAATGATTTCGTGCCTGTGGCAAGCACGCGATACCATCGCTCAAAAGCGCGATGTGAGCCCTTCCAAGGTGTACCCGACGAAGCTTATTGGTGAACTCGCAGGTCACAAACCTCGTTCTCGATCTGATCTTCAGCGTTCAAGCCTGATGCGGAGCCGTGAACGCCAAAAACTTGTGGATGCGTTCTGGGACGCGATCGACAAGGCATGGCGCATGACTGAATCTGAGCTGCCAGCGCGAAAGTTCCGCGATCCCAACCGCGATCCCTTCCCACCAACAAATCGATGGGACAATCTCAATCCTGAGGCTGGGCGGCGCTGGCACAGCATCCGTGACAAGATCTTCGCGGCCGCTGACGAACTCTCAATTCGCCAAGACGTTCTTCTCAAACCACTCATTCAGAAAACTATTGCGTGGAATGGATGGAATTCTCCAGCGGATCTCACACGCGCACTGGCCAGTGCCGGCGCGCGGCCCTGGCAGATCGACATTGTCACGCCCGTCCTATCCACGATTCGCTCAGTCAGCGAGTAATCCGACCGGCAGCAGCAACCACCGCCGCAATGTCCATCCCCTGCTCATGAAGGATGTCTTGACGACTTGCATGAGCGAGGAATGCTTTTCCAATGCCAAGATTCTCAAGAGGAACATCGGATCCGCTCTGACGAACGGAACGTGCAATCTGCATCCCCACACCGACGTCGGCGAGTCCATCTTCGAGAATGACTGCGCCGCGTGAAGATGCTACAAGTTGTGTCAGCTCTGGAGAAACAGGAAGGACCCAGGTCGGATCGACAACCATCACTGGAACGTCGAGAACACGCGCCGCTTCGACCATTGTGTGAGCCAAGGCGCCGATACCAACGAGAACCAACGGATGAGGATCGTCGCTGTCAATCAGAACATCCACATCCCCTATTGATCGCACTGCAGGCAGAGGCTGTGGCATTGGGCCCTTCGGGTAACGTAGCAAGGTCGGTCCATCGACGCCGACAGCGGTGCGCAGCTGTGTACGTAACGTTGCTTCGTCACGCGGTACAGCCACTTTGAGACCAGGGATAATCGATGCAAGAGCGAGATCCCACATGCCGTTATGCGAAGCGCCATCGTTACCTGTGACGCCTGAGCGATCCAGCGAAATGGTCACTGGTTCGCGGTGAAGTGCAATATCCATCAGAAGCTGGTCAAAGCCACGGTTCATGAACGTCGAATACAAGGCAAGTACTGGATGGAATCCCGCGTGTGCCAAGCCAGCAGACATCGTCATCGCGTGGGCTTCGGCGATCCCAACATCGAAAACGCGCTCGGGGAATGCGTCGTTGAACGGTTTGAGACCAACCGGATTGAGCATCGCTGCAGTCACGCCGACAACCATTTCGTTTTCCTGCGCGATCGACAGAATCTCGTCAGCAAAAACGCTCGTCCACCCGAAGCGTGAAGGTGCGATCGGAAGACCCGTCTCTGGGTGAATTTTCCCAATTGCGTGAAAACGGTCATCCTCGTTTGTTTCAGCTGGCTTGTACCCGCGTCCTTTGTCGGTAATGGCGTGGACAACCACCGGTCCGCCAAACTCGCGTGCCATGGTGAAAGCTTCTTCAAGATCGGTGATGTTGTGTCCATCCACCGGACCGATGTATTTCACACCCAGGGTGTCAAAAATTCCGGCGTCCACGAGCATTTCTTTCATGCCACGCTTAAATCCTCGAAGCGCACCGTAGGTGAGCTGCCCTGGCAAACCACCCGCCTGGAGAGTTCGTTTTCCCCACTCAAGGAAGTGTTCGTAGTTTTTGGATACACGAACCGAATCGAGTTTACGCGCCGGGTCAAGCGAACGAATAATTCCGCCCACCGTCGGTGAATAGGAACGTCCATTATCGTTCAATACGATGACGATTGGCCGATTCGGGTCTTCAGCGACGTTGTTCAACGCTTCCCACGCCATTCCACCTGTCATTGCGCCATCACCAATCACTGCCACCGCACGATTGTTTTGATGGGAAAGCTGGAAACCGCGTGCCACGCCATCTGCCCAGGAAATCGCTGTGGATGCGTGAGAATTTTCCACAACATCGTGTTCAGATTCAGCGCGTGAAGGATAACCCGATAGCCCACCTTTTTGGCGGAGCTTGTCAAAATCGTGGCGTCCTGTAAGGAGTTTGTGTACGTAGCTCTGGTGTCCAGTATCGAAAATGAGCTTGTCGTTCGGCGAATCAAACACTCGGTGAAGCGCAATAGTCAGCTCCACCACGCCAAGATTCGGCCCGAGGTGGCCACCAGTTGCCGAGACATGGTGAACAAGGAAGTGCCGGATTTCTTCACTGAGGGTCACCAATTCATCTTCACTGAGGGTTCTCAGATCCGCCGGGCTGGTGATCGTTTCAAGAATCGTCATGCACTCCTCCTCGCTTCCGTTCAGGGTAACCGTGCCAAAGGGCCTACTTGGTGAATCTTACGCGGCTCACCGTGGCGATGCTTCCCCAAAGACACTGACAATTTCGACATGATGCGTCTGCGGAAAAATGTCCAGTGCTCGTGATGAGAGCAGTTCCCATCCATGTCCAAGCAGGGTGGCCGCATCGCGCGCCATTGCCGCAGGATCGCATGAAACCATCACAATCCGCCGCGCCCCGCAGGCCGCGAGCGCCTTTGCCTGTTGCGTCCCCAACCCGGATCGCGGTGGGTCAGCGATGACAACGTCAGCGTGCTCTGTGAGTTCACTGACGTGGCGCACATCGATTCGTCCTGTGTGGAACGTCGTATTGGAAAACTTGGCGAGATTGGCGCGCGCATCCACCACTGCTGTCGGCGATCCTTCCATGGTCACGAGTGTCCCTGTGTGGCCGATAGCCGCTGCGAGTGGCAACGAGAACAGACCAGCGCCTGAGAAGAGTTCGACGACGTGGTCGCCTTCGTGTACATCGGCACCTGCCAAGACCAGACGCAACAGCGCACTCGGAGCCTGCGCATGGACCTGCCAGAACCCTGAGGGTGTGAGTTCGTAGTCGAAAATCTTTGATTCGGTTGTCGCTCGTTCGATGAGCTTCGCTCGGCTCCGGTGATGAGGAGCTGTCCATACGTCTTTCCCTGTGACGACAACGTTCGGTCCTGACGCTGGCGCCACCACGTGCATTCGAGTACCGGCGGCGATCACATCATCCCATGCAGATCCATAGAGGTCGAGATCCTCCAGTTCGGTGACCGCCAGGGGTTGTTCAGTTAAGCGGATGAGGTTATGGGATTGCTCTTTGTACATTCCCACCCCCTGAGGGAGTTTGACGAGGTCGAAACGTGTGCGTCTGTGCCAGCCGTCAGTTGAATCGATAGGTTCGACAGTCAGACCGCTCAGAGCTTCGCCTAGTTGTGGAGAGCCGATGCGATGGGCTAGGGCCCGAATGACGTTGCCTTTGAGCTTACGTTGGTAGGCCAGATCAGCATGTTGAAAGTCCGCTGCCCCAACCGCGCCTGCAGCCCCATCGGGCCAGCGTTCTTCGACGCGATGCTCAGACGCTTCAAGGACACGGGTGACACGAGCAAAGGATAACTTCGATCGTTTCTTCGTGATCTCAACGTCACACACCTCGCCAGGCAACGCCCCACGAACAAAGACGACTTCGTTGCTGACACGCCCGACGAAAACACCGCCATGAGCGACATCGGTGATCTCAATCTTCACTTGCTCTCCTCGTTTTCGCTCTCGGAATCATTCATATGGAAAGGAACTTCCATGATCGCCACTCCCGGTTCCATTCGTAGCTCGGAAATGATCCCTGGGGTTGTATGTGCCACCATGAATCGTTGCCATGCGCCCGTACCGATTACCACTGGGCTGACTACCACGATGAGGTCTTGAGGGTGGAGCTGACGCACAGAACGAATGTACTCAATCACCGGTCCGCGCGCTGCTCCTCGGGGCGTTCCCAGTACAGTCAGAGGAATCGCAATCTGTCCGCGTTTCCAGTCCTCGCGGATCGATCGAGTCTGGTTGGGGTCGATATCAACGGCAAGTGCTTCAATCGATGCTGACCGCAATGCACGAGCTTTATCCAGGGCTTCGAGTGTGGGGTCGTCAACGCGCGATACAAGAACGTAGGCGCGCACCCGTGCCGGGATGATACGCCCTGCTCCCAATGTGTCAGCCGAAAGTTCATCTGCGATGCGCAATTGCCCTCGACGTAGGGCAACGAGAAATGCACCAGGCACAAGTAACATCGCAATATCGAGTGCCATCCACAGTGGCTCCATATATGTCACAGCACCTAGGACCACCGTCGCGAGCACTCCGTAAAGTCGGAACAGCCAGCTCTCCAGGTGGGCTCGACGTCGTACATCAGAGATCGTCGAGGTACGTAACTGAGTTTTGGCGCGACTGACAAGAGCGGCACAGCCAAGGACTCCCATGACGAACGTTGCGACGACGAAAGTGATGGGCACCACGCGCGCAGACGACAAGACGTGTACGCTAACCGCACAGATCACAGCAATGACGACGAGGATAATATTTCGAGATCCGACGGCATCGCGTGCCGCAAGTCGCTTGGGAACCAGGCCGTCAACCGCGAGCTCACGGATCAGTCGAGGTAGCTGACGAAGAGACATAAATGTCACTGACAAGCCTGCTGCACCGATCGTTGCTGCCATGATGTATTGCGCGATAACCCCCGTGAACGCTGTCGCCATTGACAAGATTGGAAGAGCTAAACGTTCCCCGGGAAGTTGAAGAATGACAGTTAAGTACAAGGTCGCGAGGATAATAAGAAGAGACGGCAGGAAGGCTATCGTTAAATACCGGACATCGACGCGCCGTTCCTGAGCGGGAACCATGATTCTCTCAGCGAGTAAAATAACGACTCCCGTCGGGAATAAGGAAGCCAAGACAACCGCCGAGAAACCACCTTGAGATGTGGCGGCAGCAGTTGAAAGAACGTCGAGGCGGGCAGTTGCCACTTCACGCCACGCAATTCCCCCCATTGTCTCCATCAGCAGGCCGATGAGAAGTACCATCACGGACATTGCAAGAGCGCCCGCCATAAACAGGACAGTCCATCGCAGATTCCCCACCCAGTGGCGCAATAGCACAATCACCGCCATAATCGCGATGATTCCTGAGGCAATCCACGCAGCGAAGGCACTGATATCCACGAATGGGATGAGCGCGGCCGTGGTGAGTTCCGTGCCAAGGATGCAAAGCGCTGCATATGCCACGATCCGCGCTGAGGCCACAATAATCGCGGTTTGAGGCGAAAGATAGGAGCGGGCAAGCTGGTGAAGAGAACGCCGGGGAGCAGCACGACGCACCTGCACTAGTCCAAAAACGACGGCGAAAAATGCCGCAATACCGACGAGGGCAGCAAGGAAAATCCGCCAATCAGCATGAAATTTGGGCATCGAGCGTAACATCGTTTGCGGCACGATGAGGGCGCTGAGACCGATCAACACAAGTGACGAGGCTCGCGACACTGACAATTCTGTTCTATTCTTGGACATCAGGAAACACATTACGCCAGGATTCGTGCAAAGGAGCTCTCCGGAATGCATTTTGTAGTGATGGGGTGCGGACGCGTGGGGTCCACACTGGCAGTTGATCTCACTAATCGTGGCCACTCGGTAGCAATTATCGACCGCGATCCAGCAGCATTTCGCAGACTGCCTGAGGACTTCCCCGGCCAACAAGTCACAGGTCATGGTTTTGATCGCGATGTCCTGCTTCAAGCAGGAATCAACGAAGCGTACGCTTTCGCTGCCGCTTCCTCGGGCGATAACTCAAATATCATCGCGGCGCGAGTTGTTCATGACACCTTTGGCGTAGCAAACGTCGTGACACGTATTTACGACCCGCAACGCGCTGCGATCTATCAGCGCCTCGGGATTGACTCTGTTGCTCCTGTGGCGTGGACAGCAGAACATATGTTGCGCGCACTGATTCCCCTTGGACCCCACGAAGATTACTCCGACTCCACTGCCGGCATCTGCGTCATCGACGTCGATGTTGATGACGCATGGTACGGAACCGAACTGGGTGATATTGAAGTTGCTACTGGCGCACGTGTTGCCTACATCGTTCGCTCAAATAAGGGAATCTTGCCCACGTCCTCGATGGTTCTTCAAGACGACGATCACTTGCACATGGTTGTTCCCACGGTGAGAGCAGCTGCTGTACAACGCATTCTCAATCACCCGCCGACGGAGGACATGCTATGAAAATTGTGATTGCTGGAGCCGGTTCGGTGGGACGCTCGATAGCGCGCGAGATGATCGCGCGGGGTCAGAGTGTCACGCTTATCGACCGCAATCCTGCAGCAATGCGCGTCGCGTCAGTTCCGCAGGCCGATTGGCTTCTCGGTGATGCTTGCGAGATCTCGGTTCTCACCGACGCCGATATGGGCACCACCGATGTTCTTGTTGCAGCAACCGGTGATGACAAAGCGAATCTCGTTTTGTCATTGCTGGCCAAGACAGAATTTGGTGTGCCACGAGTCATCGCTCGTAACAATAATCCTGCCAACTCGTGGTTATTTGACGAGTCATGGGGAGTTGACGTCGCCGCCTCCACGCCGGAAATTCTCGGATCGTTCATCGAAAATGCCATGGAAACGGGCGCACTGGTACGTCGTCTCACCTTCGAAAATTCGACTGTGTCTCTCTTTCAAGGTGCCGTGGCAAAGAATGCCCCGATCGATGGTAAGCCGGTACACGACACTGCTTTGCCACTGAGTTCACGTATCGTCTCGATTGTTCGTTCCGGTGCCACCATTGTTCCCGAACCTGATATCGCTATCCTCTCCGGCGACAGCCTTGTCATCGAAATCGATGAGACCGTTGAGAACGCAGTCAATACGGTCGCTGCCCTTATTGGACAGAACTAGACGTAGAGGGATCCGCGCTGACGTCATCAACCGGCTCGAGATCATGCACGAGCATCCACGCTAGCCAGGCCAAGATCGCAAACAGCGGAAATCCCATCACGAGTTTGGCGACGCCGAGTGCTGAGGTTGCACCGGCAAGATAGAGCGGAACCTGGACTGCCATCCGTAGCCCAAAAAGAGCAGTGAATAGCGCGGTCACCTGGAAGTATCGGCGTCGGGTCACTCCAGCGCGTTTCCACCACCCCGTCATCTCACCACGCAATGCTCCGATGACAAATCCTAGCAGTGGCCGGCGCACGAGCAACGAAAGGCCAAAAGCCACAAAGTATGCAGCATTCGTCAGCAGCCCCCACAAGAAGAAATTGGATGCGTTCCCTGTTCTCCACGTCAGTGCAGCAGAAACGATCGCTGCGAAGAACCCGCCCACAGCAGGCGTGACAGGAATTCGGGTGGCAGCACGTACCGCAATAAAAGCAACAGCGAGTACAAGGGAGAGCCACAAAGCGAGATTGACATCAGCCACAAGGTAGGCAACAAGGAAAACGAGCGTCGGAAGCGACGATTCAATAATTCCACGTGTCCCGCCAACGGCTTCGAGCGCATCGAAATCCTCGCTCAGCATTGATCCAAATTTTTCGCTCATGCTTCCTCCGGGAGAATCGAGTACGAGGGATTGAAAAGAGTGGGGACGCCTTCGACCGTCACGAGATTCCCACGAACATTAAGCGACTGACCAATATCGATCGCATGGAGCTGCCTGCGCGACATAAAAACAAGACGCAGGACGACGTTGCCTACTTGAAGTGAAACAGTGACATTCGGCGCATGAGAAGTGCCCGGGTACGTTACCGAAATAACGCTCCCGCGCACATTGATGCGACGTTTGGCCATTAGCCTTCGACAGCTTGAAGATTCTCTTGGATCTGCGGCGGAATCTGAAGAGTGAGCAACTCACGCGGTGGGTGAGGCTCAGCACCTCGTCGCACAGCAACACGATCCAGGATCTGCAAAATGTATTCCGCAGCCGCATCGTCAGCACCTGCACGGCCGTAGAGAGTGGCGCGAAGCAACCACCGGTGGCCGTCAATCCCAAGGAAACGGTGAGGTGCAGTGCCGCCTTCAACCGGCATCTGGGCGTGAAGCTCTTTACCAAAGACACCATCGACTTCCACCGACGATCCGCCTTGCTGAGCGATCGAAGTACGCATATCAAGGCGAACCTCATCCCAGATTCCGTGTGACTTTGGGGCAGCAAATGCTTGAAGTTGAAGCGCTGAACCATCGATCACGTAGACCACACCAACTACTGCGGTATGGTCCTCATTCAATGTCAGTTGGAGCTGCGCGCCAGGAACAGCAGGGATCAACAACGCGCCGGCATCAAGAAGATCCTCCGGATCGGCAATTTCGGAGGCATCACAGGGCCCATTGACGTGTGTCGGCTCCTGTTGTGCAGTTTCTTCAACTGTCGTGTTCTTTTCATTCTTCTTGCGTGAAAACCAACCCATTATTGCGCCTTTCGTTTCGTCACTGCCCTAGAGTACCGCAACGGCCCGTTAGTGAACGGGCCGAAGCATGTCAGGATGCACACTCTAAGCAGACCGGAAGACCGTTCTCCTCATGAGACAGTTGCGAACGATGGTGAACCAGGAAGCACTGGCTACACGTGAATTCGTCATCCTGAGCAGGAATAACAGCAACCGAAAGCTCAACGTTCGAAAGGTCAGCACCTGGAAGTTCAAAACCCTCTGCCGCTTCGTTCTCATCTTCATCGACAGTGCCAGACTGCTGATCAGAGTGAGCCTTCAGCGCTTCCAGGGAGTCTTCCTTGATCTCCTCATCTTGTTTGCGCGGTGCATCGTAATCCGTGGCCATTGTGACCTCCTTCGATATTTCCTCTCCTCCGACATCGGCCCACAGCGTGAGTTTCCGACGCCACAGACGCTGACATGCGCCTGTTTGTTCCCGCTGTTTTTACCAGATTTTTTCTCGTTTGTGAAGTCAACGTTTGTTCTCAGCTGATTAATGCCTTTGACGTGGGTGAACACACCATAGGAAAAATGGGCATTTTTCGCCATTTCGTGGCACTCTTGTTACTGGAGATTTGGGAGGAAATATGATCGATCTTGAGCTGTTGGGTGTGGTGACTGACGGCGACGCACTAAGCCTGAACGACGCCGAAGGAAACCGTTACCGTTTGCCGATTACACCGCAACTTCGTGCCGCTCTGCGAAAGGATATCCGCCCCGAAAACGGCGAGCAGCCTCGCCCGATTACACCTAAAGAGATTCAGGCCCATTTCCGTGCAGGCTTGTCCGTCGCCGAGGTTTCAGAAATCACCTCTATTCCCCCGTCCGATCTTGACGGCCTAGCTCGTCCGATCCTTGCTGAACGCCAGTACACGGCATTGCAGGCACGCCGGTGGATGTTAAGCAAAGAAGACGGCTCCATGAGTCTCGAAGAACTCGTCGGTTCACGTCTCGCTGCACGTTCCGTGACATCAGAATCGATTCTTTGGGATTCGTACAAAAAGAATAATGAGCGTTTCCTCAGCGTGGAATTTACTATCGGAGAAAAGCAGCACGCCGCACTGTGGAAGATCGATATGAAGGCACACACAGTCGTTGCTGCCAACGATGAAGCCACATGGCTCACCGAAACACAGATCCCTGCACCCACGTCGCCGTGGCGTCCCCTCAATACTCCTCAGATGAGCGAGAACACCGCATCTCTTGAGGCGCGTCGAGCACGTCATATTGCCGAAGACCCCCACGAGCCGATCACCCCAGACGATGCGTCTGACGAATCTGCCTCGATCGCGGATATGCTTGATTCACTCGACTCTCAACGCGGAGTGTCACGCCCAATGCCCGATTTTGACGGCGCACATCCCGCAGCTTCCGACGTCGAGGGAGCAACTGACGCTACCATTCTGGCGTTCCCCTCGCGTTCAGATTCCGAGGAAAGCGCCGCCACTGCAAACGAGGCAAGGCTTGAGATCGTTCAGAACGAGGACGAACAGCAAGAAGAAATCGCTGAGATTCCGCCCTCGCCACAGGCATCGACAAAGGACTCAAAGAAGCGCAAAGGTCGCCCATCGATGCCGTCATGGGACGAAATTGTGTTTGGCTATTCGAAAGACGATTAAAGTTCCAAGGTTTGCGGTGACAGCTCTGCGGCATGTGCCGTGGCAGCTGTCATCCCACGCATATGATGGTATCGGCACAGCACTTCGTAAGCGACAGTGGCACCCGCGGTGTCTCCAACGACCACCTGTTCACCTTCCGTCACCATTTCCCCGTTGATCGTGCGCGCATTGTGTGTAGCGCGCTTACCGCACCAGCACAGTGCTTCAACTTGAAGGCGCTCAATACGATCGGCAAGCTCGATCATCCGCTGTGAGCCTTCGAAGAGACGCGCACGAAAGTCCGTTGTAATACCGAAACCGTAGACGTTGATGCCGATCTCGTCAACGATACGAGCAAGTTGGTCAACTTGCTCACGCGTGTAAAACTGCACCTCATCACAGATGAGCCAGTCCACGCGTCCACGTTGGCGGGCACCAGCGATGACCTTCCAAAAATCCGTTGTTGGTTCAACTTCCATGGCATCGGCGATCAACCCAATACGCGACGAAAGCTTTCCTCGCCCAGCTCGATCATTCATCGTAAAAATTAGCCCAGCGAGGTCACGCTGGCGGAAGTTGTACACTGTCTGGAGCGCCAGCGTCGATTTTCCGCAATCCATCGTGCCTGAGAAAAAGACGAGCTCAGCCATTTACGCCACCTCCATAATCAACGGAACATACATCTCAGCATCCGTTCGCGAGCCGTGTACACCGATCAGGTTGATCGCTGAGGAAGGCTGCGTGGTGGAATCTACCACGACACTAGTGCCCTTCATCAAGACAAACACGTCACCAAGTCGATTCTTGACATGCTCGGCAATCGGCCCGAGCACCCCAGATGAAGCGACATCGGCTTTCGTCAATACGTCAGCTTTATCACCGAGGAATTCACTCCACCTGCGAACCACGTCATCAGGCTCTGTGGTGTATAGATGCAAGGCGCGCGGCTCTCCTGCCACGAGGTCAACCCCGCGGCGTAGTTGATGATGAGCTGCGATATCGATCCGCTCGGTCACATCCACCATCCCGTGGTCTGCGGTGAGCACGAGGAGAGTGTCAGATGGAAGCCGGCGTAGCAAGGAACGTATTCCAGCATCCAGCTCTTCAAGCGCATCAATCCAGGCCTGTGAATTCCAACCGTTGTGATGGCCAGCTTTATCGATGTTTTCCCAGTAGAGGTACACCACGTCAGCAACCGAACGCAGCGCCTGAGCGGCGGCTTCGATACGTTCATCCAGAGTCTGAGCAGGCAGCATATGAGCGCCCCGGAGAAAAGCTTGTGAAAAGGGCGTCCCAATATATCTCTTCGCCGCAATTACACGTGCCTGATCAGCACGCGAACCAAGGCGTTCAAAAAGTGTCGGGCAGCTCTGCCATTGGCGAGGTTCAGGCAAACGCTGTCCTTTCCACGACACCAAAGAAAATGCTTCTTGTGTTGCGTCATTACGCATTGTGTACCCCGCCATGGAGGTCTGTCCCGGCTCTTCACCCGTCGTAATCGCTGTAAGCGCTGCTGCCGTAGTCGAGGGTGTCACCGTCGTGATCCCACGATCAAGGCCAAGAGAACGCAACGTCGGCGCGTGGCCACGTCGCGCCTGGAGCTGGAGCGCTCCAAGGCCATCGACGACGACGAAACACAATTTCGTGGCCGACGGGAACCCCAGTACATCGGCGTCGGCAGTCCCGGGGATGCCGTAGCCGACGGCGTCGAGTGCGCCAGCGAGGGTTGCGGTGATCTCAGCGCTCACCGACGGCCCCCAACGCTGCCTCAAGCTGCCCCATAAATGCCAGTGTCGGTTCGAAGTAGGACGCATCGGCGAAGCGCTCAGTGAAAATCTGGAAATCGTCATTGGTAATCATCCCAATGAAGCCGTGATCAAGCGTGCATGATGGATCTTCACACATGCTCGGCAAAATCTCGGTAGACCATGCCCCTCCCCAGCGCAGTCGCAAAACCGCGGAGTTGAGTTGTCCAAACTGATCGCCGTCTACCGCACGACGACGGATGACATGATGCTCGCGAACTTGAGCCAAACTAATGACCTGGATATCAGACACAAGTTCTCCCTTGGCAGTGAAATCGTGGCTGATATCAGAAAAAAGAACGACTAAACGAGTGGTGGTCAGAACAAAGACCACAGCGCGTTCATAAACGGCATCGTCATCAAATGCAGTTTCTGGGCGCGCAAAATATGCTGTGATTTCTTCGGTTCCGACCGCCGCTGAAACATCGTCAATCAGAGCAGCACCATGAGCACCAATGGAACGCATCGCACAAGCAACCTCAGAAAAATCAATCATGGATCTATTGTTTCATTTCGAGGTCGCTGACGCGACAGCGAGCGAGGTATGCCACCCGTGGCGTTCCCCCTATTGCTAGGGAAAACAGCGATAATAGACGAATGGCTGACATTAAGGAACACATTGTCGATATCGACGTTTCGCAGGAGATGCGCACCTCTTTCCTGGAGTATTCCTACTCTGTGATCTACGCGCGCGCACTGCCAGATGCGCGCGATGGTCTCAAGCCAGTCCAGCGTCGCATCTTGTTCCAAATGAATCAGATGGGGCTTAAGCCTGACCGCGGTCATGTGAAATCCTCACGTGTGATCGGCGACGTTATGGGCCGCCTCCACCCTCACGGCGATACTGCCATCTACGACGCTATGGTTCGTATGGCCCAGCCGTTCACGATGAGATTGCCGATAGTTGATGGGCATGGAAATTTTGGCTCTCTCGACGACGGCCCGGCAGCACCTCGTTACACCGAGGCCCGGATGGCGCCTGCCGCGCTAGCAATGACAGCGTCACTCGATGAAGACGTCGTTGACATGATTCCCAATTATGACAACACTCTTCTTCAGCCGGAAGTGTTGCCTGCTGCGATTCCGAATCTTCTTGTCAACGGTTCATCCGGAATCGCCGTGGGCATGGCCACGAACATGGCGCCCCATAACCTCAATGAGGTCATCGCCGGCGCGAAGTATCTTCTGAACCATCCAGATGCCACTCTCGACGATCTGATGACGTACATCCCTGGCCCAGACTTACCTGAAGGTGGGCGGATCGTGGGCCTCGACGGCATTCGCCAAGCCTATGAGACGGGACGCGGAATCTTCCGCACACGCGCAACCGCGCACATCGAAAATATCACGCCGCGGAAGAAGGGCATCGTTTTTTCAGAGCTGCCCTACCTCGTCGGCCCAGAAAAAGTCATCGAGAAAATTAAAGATGGCGTCCAGAACAAGAAGCTCACTGGTATTAGCGGGGTACAAAATCTCACCGATCGTCATCATGGGATGCGGTTGGTCGTTGAAGTGAAAAACGCCGCCTCCCCCGAGGAAGTGCTCGCGTCGCTGTACCAGCACACTCCACTGGAAGAATCGTTCGGAATTAATAACGTCGCTCTTGTGGACGGCGAACCGCGCACACTCGGCCTTCGTGAGCTCCTGCAGGTATTTCTTGACCACCGTATCTCAGTAACTCGCCGTCGATCACAGTTCCGGCTTAACAAAGCTCTCGAACGCCTCCACCTGGTCGAGGGCCTGCTCATCGCCATCGCGGACATCGACGAAGTCATTCAACTGATCCGTTCGTCTGAAGATTCGGCAACGGCGAAAGCTCGTCTGATGGAAGTCTTTGATCTCTCGGCCGAACAAGCTGATTACATCCTTGAACTTCGCCTGCGCCGCCTGACAAAGTTCTCTCAAATCGAGCTTGAGTCTGAACGCGATGATTTGAGGAAAACAATTGAGGAACTACGAGAAATCCTCGGTTCAGAACTCGCTCTCAAAGCATTGATCACTCGAGAGCTGAGCGATGTCGCGCGCGATTATGGCACTGCGCGTCGTACTATCTTGCTCGAATCTGATGCATCAACCGGTGCCAATGGCAAGCCGAAGAAACTTGCGGATGATCCCGCGTGGGTCCTTCTGTCCACTTCCGGACGCGTCGCGCGAGTTGAAGGAGAAGACCCCCTCTCCCGCGAAGGTGACGTCTCCCACGGGGCACTTGTGTCGTCTGTCCTCGCTTCCAACCTCGCCGACGTCGGCGTGGTCACCAGTGGAGGTACCGTGGCACGTTTGCGTGTAGCAGACGTGCCAGCATTGCCACGCACCCAAACGACGCCGTCACTCGAAGCAGGCGCCCCGATCGACGAGATTGTGCTCCTGCCTCCGAAAGAAAAAGTTGTTGGGCTGATCTCTTTGGCCTCCGACGATATCGTCGCCGTGGCTACTGCTCAGGGAAAGATCAAGCGAACCAATGCAGCCGACGCCACAGGCGCTGGGTATCTGATCACTCTGCTCGATGATGACGTGGTTGTCGGAGTTGCTAGCGCTCGCGATGACGACGATGTGATACTGGTTTCCTCCGATGCACAGCTTCTGCGTTTCTCCGCAAGCGATGTTCGTCCCCAGGGTTACGCTGGGCGTGGCATTGCCGGAATGAAGCTCGGTCAGGGTGCCCACGTTATTGCACTTGGCTGTGTGCCAAGCAATGATTTAGCTGCCCACGTGGTTGCTACGATCTCGGGTGCCGAAGACGCCTTACCGGGCACAGTCGCTGGGCATGTTAAGCTCACCCCTCTCGATCGGTATCCAGCGAAGGGCCGAGCAACCGGAGGCGTGCGAACACATCGTTTCCTGCGCGGCGAAAACATCTTGCAATACGCCTGGGTTGGACCGTTGCCAGCACACGCAGTTGATGCAAAGGGCAAAGCAATCGTTCTTCCGGATGTCGATGAACGACGCGACGGGTCAGGAGAAGCACTCGCCCGCCCAATTTCGGCAATTGGCTAAAAGCCGCTCAATCGGCTAAGCCTCACTGAGCAGAGAACTGTCGATCCCATGCTCGCTCAGATGCTACCGGAGTAAAACCAAGTTGGACGAATGAATCATAAACGGGAGATTCGGCGTCAAGGTCTAAAGACACTGCGCCGATTCCTTCCGCGGCAAACGCGTCCTCAGCCGCAGCAAGGAGACGAGCGCCAACTCGTCGGCGCTGCCATTGTGGCTCGACAACCAGCTCCTCGACGAGGGCTTCGGGGGCTGCCCACCCTTCAACTCGTGAGGCCAGAAGATAGCCCACCAGTTTGGGACGGTCAGAAAACTCATCAATTGCACCAAAACGCCACGTACACTGAGGCCCAAGCCATGCTCCGGCGTCGGCGAAAACTGTTCGTCGCAGCTTGTGGGCCTCCTCTTCCATGGATTCCTCTAGCGCATCGACTCGTACGTAGTGCGCATCAGAAACCTGGGGCATCCCGGTGCCGATATGCTTTCGCATGGAGACGATCGCATCTCTGGTATGAAAAGCAAAGGCTTGCATCAGAGCTTCGAGGTCGCTGTTATCGCGATCGACATACATTCGCATTGTCCATGAAAGAAGTTGCTGCTCACGAGCAATTTCGCCACTCGCTTCAATCGACCGACTGATGATGTGTCGGCCGATTCCACGACGGCGAAAATCTGGGTGTACACCCCCGCTCATGGTCATCTGCGCCGACGCGGGGTCATGAAGACGCACCATAGAATACGCCACCAATGTGGGGCCAGAAAAGAATCCGCGGATGCGGTGCGGAAAATCTGAGGAAAAATATTCCTCCACTTCGGTGCTCGAGGTGCGAAGTTGGGCCCGCTGGGCAGCTTCACAGGCGGAAATGAGTTTTGTCAGGGCATGGCAATCAACAGTGCCAAGGGTACGCTCGGCAATCATAGTGTGATCGCATATCTGATCAGTACGCCGTCGGGGGTGAATCCGGCAAGTTTCAACGCATCGACAATCGGCTCGTTGTCAGCAACAAGCACACGCAGTTGAGAAAACCGCGCCGCAACGAAACTTGCATGAGCGAGGATGACATGACGCATCACGTCGGTTGAAACGTGTGGGCGCACCCCTCGCGCACGAACCAGACCACTACCTTGGCGTCCTTCCTCGACAAGACCGTACATCGCGATGCCATCGACATCATCGACAACGATTGATGCTTCCGCATTGACGGTACCGATCAATAAACGCCAATCTTCATCACCAGCAGGTTTCAAGAACGGAGATTTTGCGCAGTCAGAGTTGTTCATGAGGTGGAGTTCATCGAGATCTTCCTCGCGCAACGCGTGAACATGGTATCCATGGCCATGCAGATAAGCGAGGGATTCTCGCCCTTGCACCGCCATCTGTGCTACGTCAGCCAGATAAAAGCGTCGCGATTCCACGGGAGCAAAGCCACCGGCAGCGAGAAGGCGGCGCAAATCTGCATTTTCTTCTTCAGAAACGGAATCAATCTCGATTCCTGTTGCACCGGGTACTCTCATTGCTAATTCGCGAGCTCGTCCATCTTGCCATTCGAGGACAGCACGTCCGATCCCCTTTTGACGCCAGCTACGAGAAATGACTCCTTCAACTTGTGCACGAACAATTGGCGTGTTGAGGGGATTGACAATAACCGAAGCGTAGGCCTGCATAACGCCTTCCGCGTCGAATCCACCGATCACATCAGAAAATTCCGGAAGCACATTCATTCGTGCAAGACGAGCAAGCATCACGGGCTCACGGCGGAAATGGTTCTCCCCCGTCGTCGCTTGAGCCGCAAGAATGAGCATTCGCTCAAGATCGGAAACGCGTGCACGACGCCACACCAAACCGAGGTGTGGTGGCGGAAAGCTTACGCCCTTGCGTACAGGGTCTGCCCACTGTGCCACAGGCTCTCCTCTCGTTTCCATTGGCAATCTGTTGGTGTCCATTCTTCCAAGAAAATCTTAGGCGTCAATTTGATCTCGCGAAATCTGACCAGCGCTTTCCACGATGAACTCCTTGCGTGGAGCGACTTCAGAACCCATGAGAAGCTCAAATGTTGATTCGGCGTAACGCAACGCTTCAATATCTGCCATCGAGATTCGTCGCAAGGTACGGTGGGCCGGATCCATCGTCGTTTCGGCGAGCTGATCAGCGTCCATCTCACCAAGGCCTTTGTACCGCTGAATTGGTTCTTTATAGCTACGTCCCTGCTTTTTTAACTTCGCAAGTTCGCGCGCGAGCTCGTTATCAGAGTATGTATAGATGAACTCTCCCTTGCGGCGTCCGGCTCCGGCCACTTCGATTCGGTGCAACGGTGGGACTGCAGCATAGACGCGCCCAGCCTCGACAAGTGGTCGCATATAGCGGAAAAAGAGCGTGAGCAACAAGGTACGAATATGCGCGCCATCAACGTCTGCATCCGTCATGAAAATAATCTTGCCATAGCGAGCAGCGTCAACATCGAAAGTGCGTCCTGAGCCAGCACCAACAACCTGAATAATCGACGACACTTCGGCATTTTTCAAAATATCGGCAGGCGAGGCTTTTTGGACGTTGAGAATCTTTCCACGAATCGGCAAGAGCGCTTGGAACTCTGAATTTCTCGCCAGTTTGGCGGTTCCGAGCGCAGAGTCCCCCTCCACGATAAACAGTTCAGAACGCGAGACATCTTCGCTTCGGCAATCAGCGAGTTTGGCAGGCAATGTGGATGTTTCCAACGCATTCTTGCGTCGTGAAATTTCTTTTTGGGTTCGCGCAGCGACTCGCGCACGCATCTCTGCCACGATTTTCTCTGCCAGTCGCATCGTCTCGGTCTTCTGATCACGCTTATGAGACGACAGAATCTCAGACAGCCTCGTGTCAACAACTTTGGAGACAATCGCGCGTACCGCTGAAGTACCAAGGATCTCTTTCGTCTGGCCTTCAAATTGTGGTTCTGGGAAATGCACAGAAATGACGGCGGTCAATCCTGCGAGAATATCTTCCTTTTCAATTTTTGGTTCACGGGCTGAGAGCTTGAGCTGACGAGATTTAGAATCGATGACTCCACGCAGGGCTTTCACCACGCCCTGCTCGAAGCCAGCCAAATGTGTGCCTCCCTTGGGGGTAGCAATAATATTGACGAAAGATTCTTCGGTGGTTTCGTAACCATTTCCCCAGCGTAAGGCGATGTCAACTTGACAAGTGCGCTCAACATCTTTGGGTGCAAGATGGCCCGTATGCGGATCGAGAGCTTGAACCGTCTCAGTGAATGTTCCCTCACCGGTCAGATGCATGGTGTCCGTGATTGCAGGATCGGAAGCGAGAAAATCGACGAAATCGACGACCCCGCCCTCATATTGAAAGGTTTCGTGCCGATCGGTGTTGTCATCGAGTCGGCGCTCGTCGGTGACGCTCATCGTCAGGCCAGGGACAAGGAATGCTTTTTCACGCACACGCTCAATGAGCTCAGAATACGAAAACTGTGCAGAGTCAGGAAAAATCTGGGGATCCGCCCAATACCGGACTTTAGTGCCGGTGTCTTTCTTGGCAGCCTTGCCCACGACTCGTAGCTGCGAGGAATCCTCGTATGGAGTGAACGGCGAGTCAGGACTCACCCCTGCGCTGTCATCGAAAACGCCCGGTTCCCCGCGACTAAAAGACATCGTCCAAATCTTGCCATCGCGCTTCACCCATACGTCCAGACGCGCAGACAACGCATTCACAACAGACGCGCCCACTCCGTGGAGCCCACCCGACGACGCGTACGAGCCTCCGCCGAACTTACCACCGGCGTGAAGCTTGGTATAGACCACTTCAAGACCCGATGCGCCTGTCCCAGGAACTTCGTCGACAGGGATGCCACGGCCGTCGTCGTCTACCTCAATTGAGCCGTCCTGACATAGACGAACATTGATGCGATGCGCATATCCTTCAAGTGCCTCATCAACGCCGTTATCAATAATTTCCCACGCACAGTGCATTAGGCCCCGCGAATCCGTGGAGCCGATATACATTCCTGGGCGTTTACGAACTGCCTCAAGTCCCTCAAGAACAGAAAGATGACGCGCGTTGTATTCGTTGTTTTGTGGCACCTAGCGAGTTTAGCTCGAAACCCCTGATGATCGCCCGATGCGCGCCGGAAGTGGAGAAATCCACACGCGGAACAAACCATGCCGCTGATGAGCCAATAGCGGCTTATAGGAGAAGTGGCCACGCCTTGAAAGCGTGGCCACTTCTCCATGTTGTGACTTATTTCTTGATGCGTTCACGTTCATCGAGAACTGAGATCGCGAGTTCGTCGATTTTGCGCTTATGTTCGGTGGCATGGTGAGCACAGAACAGGAGTTCGCCAAATGGCATTGTCACTCGAACATATGCTTGAGCACCACATGCGTCGCACCGATCAGCTGTTGTCAAAGTAGGTTCCATCATTTGCATCGTATTCACACAAACATGAAAGCATGAATGTTGCAAAAAATTCCAAGCAGGGTGTTGCCTTTCGCCTGCGGCGGATAAGTAACAGGCTCGAAAGAATCGAGCGAATATCGCTCGGCCATTGTATTCGCACACAAGAAAACGCTAGCCTGACCACGTGAATTCTTTTGCAGTGGTAGATTGCGAGACGACAGGTCTGGACCGACAAACTGACAGGATCATTGAAATTGCGGTGATCCAGCTTTCACAAACCCTTGAAGAAGAAGCGCAGTTCCACACCCTCGTCAACCCGCAACGTCCCGTCAGCGCATCATTTATCCATGGAATTACTGACGCAGATGTCGCTACTGCACCGACATTTACTCAAATCATGCCGCACCTGATTTCCCTCCTGACCACGCGCATTATTGTGGCTCACAATTTCCCCTTCGATCGTGGATTCCTCAATCACGCACTTGCGATGAGTGGAGCAAGAGTTCATATTCCGCAATCGGCAGGTGTCGATACACTCGATCAATCTCGCATTTATCTGCCTAACGGTTCTCATTCCCTCATAAACGTTGCCGCGCGCCTTGGCTTGCACCCGCACGAGCACCACCGAGCGCTGGCTGATACATTGATCACCGCTGATATTTTTAGAGAATTTGTTGCGCGTGAAGCTCGTGGTGAACGCTATAACACACATGCATATGGCCGCCACGGTGCTGTTCTTCCCGCGCAGTGGGAACGAGCAACGCCGTGGCGGCCATAAAAACTCAGTAAATCTCAGTCAAGGTAATCGCGCAGCACCTGCGAACGCGACGGGTGACGAAGTTTCGACATGGTCTTCGATTCGATCTGACGGATACGCTCACGTGTCACACCGTAGACCTTGCCGATTTCATCAAGAGTCTTCGGCTGCCCATCACTGAGTCCAAATCGCATCGAAACAACACCCGCTTCACGCTCAGAAAGAGTGTCAAGCACCTGATGGAGCTGTTCCTGAAGAAGCGTGAAGCCCACAGCATCTGCCGGAACAACAGCCTCAGAGTCTTCAATCAAGTCACCAAATTCGCTGTCGCCATCTTCGCCCAACGGAGTGTGCAACGAAATTGGCTCACGCCCATACTTTTGAACCTCTATGACCTTTTCTTCGGTCATATCAAGCTCTTGGGCAAGTTCTTCCGTGGTTGGTTCACGGCCAAGATCCTGAAGCATCTGTCGCTGAACACGAGCGAGTTTGTTGATCACTTCAACCATGTGAACAGGGATACGAATCGTACGGGCTTGATCGGCCATCGCTCGAGTAATCGCCTGGCGAATCCACCATGTGGCATACGTCGAGAACTTGAAGCCCTTGGTGTAATCGAACTTCTCCACTGCACGAACAAGACCCAAGTTTCCTTCCTGAATCAAGTCCAAGAACAACATGCCGCGACCTGTGTACCGCTTTGCAAGGGAAACAACGAGACGCAAGTTCGCTTCGAGGAGATGGTTTTTTGCACCATGTCCATCGCGCGAGATGATCTCAAGCTCACGACGATGCTTACGATCAGTAATCTCAGTGGTTTCAAGAATATGCTGAGCTAGCATTCCAGCTTCAATACGCTTGGCAAGCTCAACCTCTTCTTCAGCATTCAAAAGTGCAACCTTGCCGATTTGCTTGAGGTAATCCTTGACTGGATCAGCTGTCGCTCCGGCCACATGAACACGTTGAGCAGGCTCGTCCGTATCGTCAGAGTCTTTAACGACGTATGAGCCCTTCTTCGCTACCGTTGCCTCGACTTCAGCGGTATCTTCCTCTTCGGTCGAATCGTCATCGTCATGCTCATCGTCTATGGCGTCATCATCCGGATCATCGGTGTCATCATCAAGATCTTCAAGGTTTTCATCTTCGAGATCCGTCGGCTCATCAGGTGTCACTTCATCGAAATCGTCGTCCTCTTCCTCTTCATCAGAGTCTGGAGTCACAACCTCTTCCTTCTTCGCCTTAGCACCCTTTTTCGTTGTGGTAGCACTCTTCTTCGGAGCCGACGATTCTTCTTTAGCAATCGCTGCTGACTTCTTCGCAGACGTCTTCTTCACATTGCTTTGAGTATCGTTAGCGGCGGCCTCTGTGGCTGCTTTAGTTGAAGTTTTCTTCGCCGAAGTCTTCTTCGTACCCGACGAAGTCTTCGTGGTTGAAGTCTTCTTTGCGGAGGTCTTCTTCGCCGACACCGATGCGACTTCTCCCGATGTCGCAGAAGAAGAACGAGAAGTTGAGGAAGCGGAAGTTGCCACGCGTAGCCTTTCAAGAGATGATCACTGCTGGCTGGACATGAATGTCCGAGCATCATTATAGCGTGTCGCGGCGTGTTTTTATTCCAGACAGACACACAACTTCCGTATCCTCAGCACAATTATGTTGTATTACCAACGTAAAAATAGGTGTCGAGGTGGAGCGCGTCACTGACGCACGATCATCACGTCACATGGGGCTTCCAGTAAAAGCTGCTGTATTTGCTTCCCTAAGTGCAGGCGACCATGTTGAGGCTTCGTTGCAATCGCAACCACGATCACATCCTTATCGCGTTTACTCATCCCAAGAAGGATGTCAACGACATCTACTTCCTCAAGACGCGCTTCAAACTTGTACGGTACCTCTTCTGGATCAAGAATCCCAGAGAGTTGATCAATTTCTTGATCAATCTCAGCCTGAGAGTATTCCCCTAATGGTCGTCTCATGACCACCGTGATTGGTTCGTTCATCGCGCGCGAGAGCACAACGCTCTTTGCAATCGCCGCACTGTTTTCGCTGTGCGCCTCCACTGGCACAATGATCGGCATTTCGGTTCCTCACTTTTCGAAAGTCCGTCTCTCTATGCGAAGATACCTATTTATCCCACTAAATGAAAATTTTCACGCCGCTTGATCTCCCTCACGTTCGCAATGTTCACCTCTGTCCGCTGGGCAATCTTCGTCATTTCGTTGGTATTGAAGTACCCAGGGTGGTGGAAGAACTACCTTGTATGCATGATGTAACAAGCGCGCCATGGGATAGGTCGGATCCGAATCGTAAGCAAGCCGCTCATAGACACCGCCGCGATATCCATCTCCACTCCACCAAGACAAGTACGCAAGCATTGCATAAGGCCGCGCATCATCGTCAGCACTCAATCGTGCCAGCTCAGTCAGAAGAAAACTCAATAAGCGGATCCGCCGCATTGAGGGACATCGTGCGCTAAGTTGATTAAGCTTGGCGCGCATATCATCGACATTCACTTCCCCCAAACTTGTATATGAAGAATCCAGCGCCCACAGCAGCAAGGCATCACGCTGGTCAGATCTAGTCAGATGAGTCAGAAGTCTCGCCAATACTTGTGGGGTATTTCGAGGAAGAACTTTCGTTAAATGCAGTGTTGATTGAGGATCACATTGATCAAGCCGCGACAGAGCTTCTTCCCAATGGACAAAATGGCTCAACTCCCCTCGTGCCACATAGCCAAAAAATCGATCAACCACGTCATTTCGGTATTCATTGCGATAGCGCTCAACAGATGCAATTGACCACTCAGGAATATGCTCGAATCCGCGGTATAACACATCCTGCGCCTCTACAGCAGGAATCTGTGGAAATGGGGCAGAGCATTGGCGAAGTTTAGCAAGCCCCAGTTCATACAACTCGCTTTCCCTTTGCGCTGGCAACGCTCGATAAATCGAATAATCGGTGTAATACGCACTCATGCGTATCTGCTGCCCGGTAGTGATATCGAGATGCTCGGGCACATGACCACAAGCATCAATAATCATGGCACTGATTTGTTCGTGGCAGGTTTCAACCGCTGGGTCGTCGTACCAGACAATTACTAACTCCCCTGCCGCCACATCGTGAGCAAAGGCGGTGAGTGTCGCTGAAAATTTTGGATCAAGGCAACTGCTCTCAAGATTCCACACCAGGACAGGCCCAATCGTGGACTGCGTTGACTCAGAATTCTTCGTATCAGCGATAACTGCGACAACAGCACGCCGCGGCCGATACTCAAGAAGTTGGGGAATAAGAGAAATAATTTGTTGTGGTGTTGTCATGTTCATGGGGTAATTTCACATCAGCGGCAAGGTGCGCCACTCCGTGTCTACACCACACTGTGGACGCAGCGAGCGCTCCGGCAGAATGTGGAAAACTACGTCCTCAGCTACGCTGTTCCTATGAGCTATACGTCCGACATCACTGCGCGCATCAACCATCTTCTTCACCCTGATCGGTTCGACCATCCCCTGCTAGCAGAATTCGTTGAACCTCTCCTCACCCTCGCAAAAGGTGGGAAACGCACACGTGCCGCTTTTGTGATTGCAGGGTGGCAAGCCGCAGGGGGCGATATCGCAAATTTCCCGCTGCACGCCGCCACCGCCGTCGAGCTCTACCAGCTGTCGGCCCTCGTCCACGATGATTTGATTGACAACGCACAAACACGACGATCGAGCCTGACGCCGCATATTGGATTCGCACAAATTCACGCAAGAGAGTCATTACAAGGCTCACCATCTGATTTCGGCGCGGCGGGAGCAATTTTGCTTGGCGATTACCTCCTGAGTCTCGCCATGGAAGAGATCGCTCTCGCAGAGGCTGTCTCGCCACAGGCATTAGCCGCAACAATCTCACTCTTTGCTTCAATGACTGCTGAAACTGCCTTCGGCCAATATCTCGACATCCGCAGTGAGCACATGCCGCTCTCTGATGACACCGCTACGGAGATCTCCCGCGCCATGGCAGTTCTTTTGCACAAGTCAGCACGCTACTCCGTCGAATCTCCACTGCTCTTGGGCGCAACTCTGCGCGATGCCGACGGCGAACTCCTGGAAACGTTGTCGCGAGTTGGCCGCCCGTTGGGCGAAGCCTTCCAACTGCGTGACGACGACCTCGGCATTTTTGGAGACCCCGAGACGACGGGTAAACCCGTCGGAAGCGACTGGACCGAAGGCAAACGCACCGTTCTGCTTGCTCTCGCTCGTTCCCTCCTCACGGGGAACGAGCGAGAGCAAGCAGAATCACTTCTCGGAACGCGCCTAAGCGATTCGCAGGCTCGTCTTATCCAGGAACTGATCATTCAGTGCGGGGCACGCGATCAACACGAAGCGATGATCCAGTCTCGCGAGGACCTCGCACTTGAGGCTGCTGACGATATCAATGCCCCCTTACTTCATTCCTTGATCGGCCAATTAATGGGCCGGGAAACCTAATAGTTTCAGGCCTGCATGAGGGCGAGTCTGCGCACTGCGTGCGTATTGCCCTCACCCAGCGCCTCAATCGGAGATGCGCCAAGCTCATCAGCGGGTTCGAGTAACCAGGACATCTTCTCTTCATTGGTCAAGCCACAATCGTCAAGAACTGTCACAGTGCCCTTTAACGCCGGGATAGGCTCGTAGGCACCATCTTGATAGCGAAGTTCTGCGCCATAAATCATCCACGCACGATTTTCGCCGCGACGAACGGCGATCAGTGTCCCGTCCTCAAGCATTGAGCGAACCTCACGCTGTTTAACGCCAATTAACTCAGCAATTTCGGGGATAGAGAACCACTGCGTGGGCAAAAATTCGATATTCACAGGCGAAATATAGCGCGGATTTTCTGATATGTCGGTAGCGACACGCTACATTTTGCACTACAGTCACATCTTGAACGTTATTCAATCTTGTTCAAATGTTTCACATTTGTAACATGCGAGGAGTCACATACGGCTCCGCTAGGAGGCAAGATGGCACGCACAGTCGCTTCGGCACTCGCGCTCGCAACCACCGCAGCGGTACTTTTTCCCACTGCTGCCCACGCGGTATCAGGAACATCCGCACTCACAACCGCACCGATCGCCCTAGCGAAAGCTCCCGAGATGACCTATCAGGTGAAAAAGGGAGATTCTTTCTGGGCAATTGCTCGGCGCACAGGTATCTCAATGTACGATCTGGCCTCTGCTAACGGCCTGTCAATCAAGGACGTGATCCACCCCGGTCAGCGCCTTCGTATCCCCTCAATGCGTGTGAAAGGAGGAACAAAGGTTGCACCAGTGGTCAAGAAGGCAACCACGCCAGCACTGACAAAGACCACCCCAACCGCGAAGAAAGCACCCGCAACCAAGAAGTCCACCTCTGACACTGCGAAGAAGACACTGACAAAGGCAACTGCTCGTGCGTCGGCACACTACACTGTTCGCCCCGGCGATACTCTGTCAGCGATCGCCCGCAGCCACGGTACCACCGTGGGCGCGCTCGCGTCGTTAAACAAAATCACCAACCCGTCGCGCATCTATGCTGGACAGCGAATTATGCTCTCCGCATCGGTTGCCTCCCATACGTCGGCACGAACGGCACCGAAGCCGTCCAAGACCACTGCATCACGTCCCACAACCACGTCGGGAATGAAACGACTTGTAACAAATAATTTCCCAGGTTACACCTACGCCAACGCCACTGTGGAAGCCGCCAATATCAACAAAAACATCCTGGTGAGCCGTTCGCATCCATCGCGTACACAAGTGCGCCAGATGGTTGCCGCGACAGCCCGAGCAATGGGCGTGAACCCGCGTCTCGCACTTGCTCATGCCTACAATGAGTCCGGCTTTGACGCCACAGCAGTTTCTCCTGCAAACGCTATCGGCGTCATGCAGGTGATTCCGTCCTCCGGAAAGTGGGCAGAGAGCCTCGTCGGACGCAAGCTTGACCTCCTCAAAGTCCAGGACAACATCACTGCGGGAGTGGCGATTATTCGTTACCTCCAAGCCAATGCGTCATCGCTTGATCAGGGCATTGCCGGGTACTACCAAGGCCTTGGCGGCGTGCGAAAGTACGGAATGCGCCCCGATACGAAAGTCTACGTGTCCAAGATTCGCGCAACGATGAACCGCTTCTAATCTCAAGCCATCTCTGTTCTCAATGTGCGGCTGGCCCTCGCCAGCCGCACATTGTTTTCTCTTTACCCACACGACACAGCGCTGTCGTGGTGTTTTTCGGTAGGCTAGGCGTGTGAATGCATCAGATCCTCTCATTGGCTGCGCAATTGATGGCCGCTACTTCATCACCGCCCGGATCGCCCGAGGCGGGATGGCAACTGTGTACCGTGCGCGCGATTCGCGCCTGGACCGTGAGGTCGCTCTAAAGATCATTCATCCACATCTGGCTGAAGATCCGGCATTCGTGGAACGATTCATCCGCGAATCTCGTTCTGCTGCATCACTATCCTCGCCACAGATTGTCTCTGTGTTCGATCAGGGCATTGCACGTGTTGCCGATGCTGACCGCGCTTATCTCGTAATGGAGCTCATCTCTGGCCCAAATTTACGTATGGAGCTGAACTCACATGGCTCACTCCCCTTGGGCACAGCGCTGGAAATTACCCGCCAAGTATTGGCAGCCTTGAGCGTTGCACATGCAAAAAATGTCGTCCACCGAGATGTGAAACCGGAAAATATTCTTCTCGACGCCACCATTGACACATCTGCAGTGGTCAATGCTCCCCGCATCCATGCGAAAGTAGCAGATTTTGGACTCGCGCGTGCCGCTTCGGATCCGAAAGGAACCCATACTGGCACGCTCCTTGGCACAATTGCCTATGTGCCGCCGGAACTCGTATCCCACGGCCTGGCCACACCAGCATCTGATATTTATTCCACGGGAATCATGCTCTACGAGCTCATTGCAGGGACTTTGCCTTACGAAGGCGAAACTGCAATCCAAGTCGCATACGCGCACGTCAACACGCCCATGCCACGGTTAAGTGCGCTTGCTACTTGGATCCCTGCCGGGGTTGATTCTCTCATTGCGCTTTTCACAGCGAAAGACCCGGCGAAACGTCCAGCTAGTGCGTATGCAGCTCTTGACGCTCTCGACGACATCGTTGCATCCATTCCTCAAGAGCTCCGCTTCCGCAGGATTCCTGTGTTCCCCTACGCACATGACTGCGCACCTACTGCGACAACAGTGATTGAAACTGAGTCTAGCTCGCAGCCCCAGAAAACTGAGTCGTTGCCTCAGCTGTCGGGCACGTATCAGCACACCCAACGTATCGATGAGCCGACAGTTGCGCCTACCACAACCGATGAATTAGAAACGTCGTCACCGTCGGCTCCCCGCCGACGTCGGTGGCCAGTTGTTCTTGCAGTTCTCGCGCTCGTTCTATGTGCGTCGGGAATTGCATGGTGGTATTTTGCCAAAGGCCCGGGATTGCGTATCGAAGTTCCTCAGGTAGCGGGACAAAGTATCGAATCAGCGCATTCGACCTTATCCAAAGCCGGATTTACATACAAGGACCGCGAAGATTTCTCCGACACCGTGCCTGAGGGGACGGTAGTGGATACTGACCCATCAGGCGGGGCGAAAATCCACCCCTCGCGCGTCATCAGCATTGTTATTTCGAAAGGGATCGAGCAAGTCACCGTTCCCGACGTCGTCGGGAAATCGAGCGACGAAGCACAAAACATTCTCACAGAAGGAAGACTTTCGCCCACCACCAGTGACGAGTATTCCGAAACTGTGCCCAAAGGCCACGTCATCAGCCAAAAACCAGCAGGCGGGCGCAGCGTCAATCATGACTCCGACGTCACCGTCGTGGTCTCCAAGGGGCGCGCACCGATCGAAATCACAGACTATACAGGCAAGTCTGCTGACACAGCTAAGAAAGAGCTCACTGGCTCCGGTTTCACAGTGGATGTCACTGAGGAGTTTTCCGATTCCGTTGATCAGGGAACGGTGATCTCTCAAAACCCTCATTCGGGAACCGGATATAAGAATGACTCAATCAAACTCGTGGTATCGAAAGGCCCAGAACTCATTGAAGTACCCTCAGTTTTTGGCCGACAGAAAGAGACAGCGATCAAGAAGCTAGAAGAAGCTGGTTTCACAGTGAAAGTCGAAGCAGACGCGCTCTGGGGCGAAGTATTCGGCACCGTGCGTGCTCAGAGCCCGGCTGCTGGACAAAAGGCAAAGAAGGGATCAACGGTCACAATCAACGTTGTGTAAGGATCTGAGAAACCATGAATGCCAGTTCCAAAGCTTGCTCATGGTTCAAACGCGGATCAACGAGAGTCTCGTAGTGTTGACCAAGTTGTGATTCTACTACCTCGTTCGCGCCGCCCAGGACCTCAGTGACATCGTCGCCAGTCAGTTCGATATGCACCCCCGCAGGTACGGTACCGGTAGCCCGGTGTACATCGAAGAATCCTTGAATTTCGTCCATCACATCTGACATGCGACGAGTTTTGTAGCCCGATGCCATAAATGTGTTGCCGTGCATGGGATCGCAGACCCAGGTGATTGGCCGACCATCTTTTTTCACCGCGTTCACGAGCTGCGGCAAAAGTTGACGCACATTGCTCGCGCCCATTCGAGTAATAAAAGTCAGGCGTCCGGGAATACCCTGCGGATTGAGGCGATCAATCAGGCGACGAAGATCATCGCTTGTCGCGCTTGGACCGATTTTGACCCCGATAGGGTTTGCGACCTGAGAAAGCATCTCGACATGTGCTCCCTGCGGATCACGGGTTCTCTCCCCAATCCACAAAAAATGCGCAGATGTGTCATATGTGAGCCCTGATCGTGTATCGACGCGTGTCAGAGCGTCCTCATATCCCAAAAGCAATGCTTCATGCGAGGAATAGAAATCCACCGTATGCAGCTGCTTCCCATGTTCACCAGTTGCTGCGATGAAACGAAGCGCCCGATCAATCTCCTGTGCCATCGAGTCATAGCGCTCATAGGCTTGATTACGAGCAAAACCGGAGTTCCATTCATGAATGAGATTGAGATCTGCGTAGCCACCACCGACGAGCGCACGGATCAGATTCAGCGATGCAGCCGATCGCGAATACATCGTCAGCAAGCGGTCGGGATCCGGGGTGCGAGATTCTGGTGTGAACTCGTGCCCATTAACCGCATCACCGAAATATGACGGTAGGGCCACGCCGTCAAGTACTTGAGTCATATGGGTACGTGGCTTGGCGTATTGGCCAGCGATTCTCCCGATTTTTACCACTGGCACCGAGGCCGAGTACGTCAAGACAAGTGCCATCTGGAGAATCGTACGGACTTTGCCACGAATTGCTTCCTCTCCCGAGGTTGCGAAAGATTCTGCACAATCTCCTCCTTGGAGGATAAATGCTTTACCTTCGCCAGCTGCGGCAAGCTTCTCCATCAACGTGTCAGCTTCTGGAGCAAAAACAAGGGGCGGGAGGGTACGAATATGTGCAAGCACTGCTTCAAGCCGGTCGGGATCGTGATACACCGGCTGGTAGAGCGCTTCTTTCACCTTCCAAGACGAACGAGGTTGATTCACACGAATATCCTAGTCACTTGCGCACGCAATGGGACTGTTGAGATTGAAAAGGCGGCCGAGGACACCCCCGGCCGCCTTTTCACGTGAGCTTACTTAGCCGACCACTCCTGGCCAATCTCCTGCATCAATGTGGCGAACCACTCCTGATCAGTGTTGAATGGCTTGTGGCCTGCGATACGTGGGAAAGCAACAACGGACAGCTCGTCATTGTTCTCTTCATCTTGGCCCACAACACCCGGCGTACCAGCGAATGCAGCCTTCACTGCGAGTTCAGCAACGTCACGAATAAGTGTGAGGTCAGCTTCGTTCGATGCAGCTGAACGCGAGAAGTAACCCGACTTCTGAACCATGACTTTTTCTGCGCCAATGATCTTCGAGAACTTCTTGGCGAACCATTGTCCTGGGTTGATGGTGTCCAGCTTGACGTGTCCAAAGGCATCACGCTCTGGCTCTTCGCCATCTTCAACCATCTCTTCGATGATCTCAGCCACACCAGCACCCTCAGAGAGGAAGATGTTGACATTGCCTTGTTCGTCCATGATCTTACGCAAACGCGAGGCTTCGACATCCAGATCGAAGTGAATTTCCGGCAAGTACAAAGCATGGACATCCCAGCGTTCAGCCGAGAGGCCAGCCTCAGGAAGCCACTGTTGTTCTTTCACCCACGCATGGTAGTTTGCGGTAGCCTGGGCAGCAAGGTAACCGCAGTTACGGCCCATGATCTCGTGGATGATGAGCATACGTGGGTTCGAGCGGTGTTCGCCGATGATGTTCTGTGCAAACTTAGATGCTTCGTCAGCGGCAGTCCATGCACCGAGCGACTGCTTAATCGGGACGATATCATTGTCGATGGTCTTTGGCAGGCCGACGACGGTCAAATCGTAGTCGTGTTCCTTCAGGTAAGCCGCCAGGTCAGCCGCGGCCGTGTTGGTATCGTCGCCACCGATTGTGTGAAGGACATCCACGCCGTCCTTCTTGAGCTGCTCGGCAGCGACCTCAAGAGGATCTTCACCTTCGCGTACCAGGCCACGATCGACACAATCCTGAACATTCGTGAGCTTGACGCGAGAGTTTCCAATCGGCGAACCACCGAAACGGGTCAAAACTTCAGCGTTCTTGCGCACCTCGTCTCCGAAAACGACGTGCATACCCTTGAGCAGGCCGTAGTAGCCGTACTGGTAAGCAATGATTTCAACTTCCGGGGCCTCGCGAGTGTAGATCTCGACCAGGTCACCAATAGCGGTGGATAGGCAGGGGGCAAAGCCTCCGGCAGTGAGCAGGGCAACGCGACGAACAGTCATCGGTTTCCTTCCATACTTGAGAACAGTAATGCGCCTTTATTCTATCGGGTGTTAGTGTGAAACCCATGAATGAGGAATGGAATGCTGACGCCGAGTGGCGCAAGGCACAAGCTGAGCTGGCGCTCGGTGGGAGTTCAGTCCCACATGAGCCCTCCTCTGACGCTCGAGCAGCGGCAGAGCGCGGCCCGCGTGACTGGAGCCCACCGGACGAAGAAGAATTAACAGCCTTCGACCGCGAGATTCTTGAACAGCCACACCAGACATTTCCTGTGTCAGTGGTCATCATGTTCATTTTGGCCTGTGCTGGCTTTATTGTGGCGTTCCTGGGACTCTTTGGCGTGCTTTCCTCTTCCCTTGCCGGAATTGGCGGCGCTATTGGCTTCAGTGCCCTCGTCGTCGCTATCTGGCTCAGCTTGCCCACAAAGCGTGATTTCGACGACGACGGAGCGCGAGTCTAAGTGATCTCGCTTTTGCGCCATGCTCCTGTTCTCGCTTCAGTTCTCTGACGGAACCCGCCTCATGAGCGTCGATTCCCCGGTGCCTCTTGCACGACGTACTGATGGTGCCTGGGCAATCACTTTGCCCAGGCACCAAGATGTTTCAGATATTGACTGCCTGAAAATGCTGATCACGCACTTTCAGGCAGTCACACGGGCATCCACGATGCCTTTCACGGCACTGTAAAGATCGCGCGGATTCGATGGATATTCCAGAATGACTTCTGGCTTCGCCACACGCGCCAGCCAACGATCTTGGGGACGTGCAACCAGAATAATGTAGGGCATGTTCTCGTCGATCTCATCGCGAACGGTCTTGCCCACTCCGATTCCGCCGAGCTTTCCTGCTTCGGCATCGAGAATCAGCAGATCGAATCTGCCCTCCTCAACTTTGAGGATCGCACCTTCATGGGTGGCTGCTTCGGTCCAGTCAATCGAGCGATCGTCAATCTTGCGGCCCACCGAACGGATGACATCCTCACGTGTATGTAAGTTGTCAGAGTAGACAAGGATTCGAATAGATGTCATCGACATAACCTCCAAGTGTGTAGACTCCGCCATTCTACCCGCTTTCTGTTGCGGATGTGGGGTGCACAAAAGCGTTGTGGGGAAAGCTCAGGTACGAGCTTTCCCCACAAATTTCAGTGAACGGCAACAATGTCCAAAATGAATGCCTGGACGGGAGCGTTCTTGTTATTGGGATCGACGCTCGTGAAGAAAACGCGCGATCCTTCTTCAACGCCCTTAAGCGGATCTAGGCCATTTCCTGCCACGAATGGTGTGCTTTGTGGCCCAGAGAGCTCATAAGTGGACTGGGATTTCGCATTCGATCCCCACTCGACTGTCGAGGTCTGATAGTAGATGGTCTTACCTTCTTCAATCTTGGGACCATTGCCACGAGCAATGACGATCGCTGACGACTTCTCAGGCGCCTTCTGATTTGGCTTTACCTTCAAGTCAGTCACTGGCTGCCCCAGCTCGCCCTTATAGGTCACGGGAAGATCTGCCTGCGTCTTTTCGACTTTCGCCTTGGGGTCACCTGATGAGTTCTTGCCAAAGCCATCAACGATTTCCACGTAGAAAGCGATGGTGTCGCCCTTCTTAATACCGGCTTGGTCGTTGCCATCAGCGTAACCAAGCTCGCTAGGAATCGACAGGATAAGCTTGGATCCGACTTTTTGTCCTGCAAGGCCTTGTGTCCAACCAGGAATGACTCCTTGCAAAGAGAATGTACTGGGTTCGCCACGTCCGAAAGACGAGTCGAATGGAGCTTCGTTGCCCCAGACTTGACCGACGTAGTGAGCCACAACCGTATCAGTGGGTTCCAGGACGCGCCCCTTGCCTTCTTCTTTGACAAGAACTTTCAAACCTTTTGGCGCTGCTGACCGAGGAAAGGCGAGTTTTGTCCCCTTTCCATTCCCGGTAACCGTCGGCATCGTCGATGCATCGGGGTTGGTATCAGGTTTAACGGACTGCGCCTGAGCAGAGCTACTCGACGCAGAAGCGGACGGATTCGTCGAAGGCTGTGAGGTACCACAACCCGCCAGAGTTGCAGCAAGGGCACCCGCAAAAGCCAAAGCGGCGATTTTACGCAATTTTTTCTCCTTTGACACGGTCCAACCCCGCAACTGAGGCGGGGTTGGACCAATAATTCAACTCAGTGGAAAGATTCACCACAGGCACACGAGCCCTGGGCGTTCGGATTATCGATTGTGAAACCCTGACGCTCAATCGTGTCAGCAAAATCGATGGTTGCACCATCAAGGTACGGAACCGACATCTTATCCACAACAACTTCGACGCCGTCGAAATCGCGAATCGCGTCGCCCTCAAGCGTGCGCTCATCGAAGTACAACTGGTACATCAGACCCGAGCAACCGCCTGGCTGCACAGCTACGCGCAGGCGAAGATCATCGCGTCCTTCTTGAGCGAGGAGCGATTTCACCTTCAGCGCTGCCCCCTCGGTGAGAGCAACGTTGTGCGTCGCTTCTGTCGTTTCAGTCATGCTTGTCCTCCTATTATCTAGGTCTTATGCTCCACTACCCTATTCTGATGGACGCCGAGTTTCTAGTCCCAACCCCACGTTCGTGCCACACGACTCACTTGTTCATCGAGAAGTATCGGGATCATTGCCAACGCATCTATCGGCGTTTCCTCTTCTGCGTAGGCGTCCTGGCGCAACTCGTAAGCTCCATTGAGACCGAGCCGAGGTAACTCGCCTTTGCGCAATCCTGCGCGATCGAGAATTGCGATCACAGGAGCTGCCTCTTGGCGTCCAATATCAGCACATGCCCGCAGGCCAGAGGGTAGGTCTACTCCAATAGTGTCGCCAACGTAGACAACGAGGTCAAAGGGTTCTCCCCCTAAACCTTGCCCCCGATGAGCGAGGAAAGCTCCCAGTTCACGTATTTGTGCTCCGAGGAGATCAAACATGAACCCCAGCCCACCGCCTACTCCTGAATATGGTGATGAGACGGGTGAGGTGTGGGAGAGAAGCGATCTGCGCGATATTTGCTCAGCAGCCATCTGAAGGTTGTGAGCGATGGTTCCAATATCACGTTCAGCATCGAGTGCCGTTTCCTGACCGATCGACCGTTCCCAATGCCGCGCGACGCCAGAAAGTCCTGTTAACGTCACAGCGGAGGGATACGTCAAGATCAGCCGCACCCCTGCCAAACGTTGTCGGGCAGCAAGTAAAGCGAGTGAAAGCTCGTGAGGATCGGTCGATACCGGTTGCCCGGCAAGGTATGTCAACATACCCAGCCCGACATCGCTGTGGCGCATCATCGTCGGGACGTGAACGTGAATCTGGTGTGCACCGGACATGATCACATGGTCAATGTCTGCGCCGAGGAATTCAGTACTTCCACGCGGATCCGACTGACCCGCCCAGGTCACCGAATTCGCGAGGTCACATGTCCACTCGTTGCGGCCGCTCCACCATATTCGGCGCGGCTCGTCCCCAAGCTGAACTGAAGTCAGTTCAGGGTTGATGTACTCCATGACCTCATCGAGGCCAGTGCCGACGTGCGCAACGACGTCACCCTCAGCAATTGGTGCGATCAAAACGTCGTCGTTCGGACGAACGGTATACCATGCACGCTGAGCGCGCCCGGCAACGGCCACTGGCCCTAATCCGCCAAGCGCGCTCGCAACAAGCAAAATTCTCACTTGCCGAGCCTACTCAGAAGCAGGGCCTCAGCAACGATTGCATTGCGCCAGTCCCCTAGATGGAGAGATTCATTTGCTGAGTGCGCACGGGTATCAGGGTCTTCAACACCAGTGACCAAAATATCTGCCTGCGGGAATTCTGCCTTGAGCGTCGAAATGAAAGGAATGGAACCGCCCAATCCGATATCGACACTTTCGTGTCCGAAGGCCTGCGCGAGAGCCTCACGAGCGAGTTCCTGGACCGGGGTGTTATCACCGGCAATAAAACCAGGACCAGCTTCAAGGATATCGACCGTGACGTGCGCACCAAACGGTGCGTGTGACACCAGGTGATCCACCAGCGCCTGGGCAGCCTCAGCCGGATCCTGAGCAGGCGGAACGCGAAGAGAGATCTGTGCCTTTGTCTTGGCCGCAATCGTATTCGATGCAATCGCTGTGGGTGTGACATCCATTCCGATCACTGAGATCGCAGGCTTCGTCCACAATCGACCGGCAAGTGAACCTGAACCGACGAACTGCACGCCATCCAAAATACCTGAATCTTGACGCAGATCCTCTTCCGGATAGTCAACAGTTGCTAGATCTTCCTGCACCAAATTGTCAACAGCAACGTTGCCTTCGTCGTCATGGAGCGTGGAGATGAGACGTGCCATCAAGGTCACTGCGTCCAAAATTGGCCCACCGTACATTCCTGAGTGCAGGGAATGGTCAAGGACTTCGAGATTCACCTCCACTTGTGCCACACCACGAAGCGACGTTGTCAGCGACGGCACACCGACCTTCCAGTTGCCTGAATCGGCGACGACGATCACGTCAGCTTCGAGACGATCCTTATACGTATGCAGGAAATCTTCGAACGTCGGCGAACCAATCTCTTCTTCCCCCTCGATAAAGACCCGGATACCGACCCCTGGGTCAGCGTTCTCAATCGCCGCAATATGCACCAGAACGCCGGCTTTATCATCAGCCGCGCCACGGCCAAACAGACGATCTCCTCGACGCACAGCAACAAACGGGTCATCCTGATCCCACAAATCTCGTTCACCTGTGGGTTGGACATCATGGTGGCCGTACAAGAGAATTGTTGGCCGTCCCGGCTCAGCCTCACGCGAGGCGAGAATCGCTGGACGACCTTTCTTTCCGTTTGCCTCCAGCTCGATCACTTCTGTCGTGAGGCCAAGCGCCTTAAATTTCTGCGCAACCCATTCGGCGCTGTCACGCATATGCGATTGGTCAAATGAGTCCTGAGAAACCGAGGGAATGGCAACAAATTCAGTGAGAGCTGAAATGTAGCCATCCATCTTGTCATCAATGCGTTTTGCAATTTCATTCATACCCTTAAGCCTATCGCGCTCGCACAAGTGTTGCGTAAAATGGTTGGGGTTTAAAAATTTTGACTTGTAAAGGATCACGAGTGTTCGCAAAGAAGCAAAACGAAGCGACCGACGAAACACAGGTTGCCGATCTGTCCCTACCGAAAGGCCATACGCCGTCGAAAGGGGCTCCGACACCCCGGCGTAAGGATCAGGTTCGCCGTCGTCAGCGTCCCCTCGTCCAAGACCGCACTTCTCTATCGAAGGAGGAGCGCAAGGCACGACGTGCCGAAGATCGTGCGCGTGCTGACGAGGCCTACCACCGCGAGCAAGAAGCAATGCGAACCGGAGATGAGCGCCATATGCCAGCCCGCTTTCAGGGACAATGGCGCCGGTTTGGACGCGATTACATTGATGCATCTGGGCCTTGGGGAGCGTTCTTTATCCCATTAGCCTTCCTCCTCTTGCCCACGATTTTCTTCCAGGCACAGTTCCCGCGCTTTGGCGTGTTCTTTACCCTGGGCATCTATGTCATCCTCATTATCATGGGAATCCAAGGCGCGTTTCTCGCACGCAAGGCCAAGATTTTGGCAGGACATCGCTTCGGTTTTGACCGCGTCGCACGCGGTTACTTCTCGCAGATGCTCGGGCGCACGTTCTACCTTCGTCGTTGGCGTATGCCGGCAGCTCAAGTAACGCGCGGCGAATATCCCAAGGGAGCTTCGAAGGAGGATTGGGCGGCTGCACTCGCCGCTTACAAAGAGTGGAAGAAGAATTAGTGGCCCCGAGCGGCAACCCGAGCAGGGTCTGACCACACAAGCCACAGAAGAGTACACACAGTACCGATGGCCGGGAGGAAGTAATACGTCCTTCCGGCCATCTGCCATGGGCTAACTGCGCAGAATAGATGCGGCATAGCAATGCCCCACACAGTTCCTACGGCGTTGAGAATCCAACATGCCCAGGCAACACGCCGCATTTTTCGCCCATTGTGAATTAATCCGGCTGTACCGAATACCCAGGCAAGAGCCGCGACAAACGTCGTCGTTGCCCCAAATACGTCGCCGTGGACAAATTGGTGTGACCCAGCCAAAATCGCACGCCACGTAAAGATTATCGAGCCCAAAGCAAGCACTCCCATGAGTGCAATCGGCCAACCCCACGAACGTGTGCGGTTGTCCATCAAAGTTCTTGTTCTTGTGCCCTTGCTCATTGCACCATTTATACCATCACGCACCGCTGACATAGGATGGTGACGTGAGTACTTTGACTGTTTCAGAATTTTTGTCCGTCCCAACTGGTCCCACAATCGTCGGACTGACGGGAGAAACTGTCCGCGTGGTATCCAACCTGACAGACGCGGCAACGAATGACGCTCTCAGCGAGGCTTTCGCTCTCGTTGATGCGTCCACTAGCTGTGGTTCGACGACCACCGTGGTTCACAACGGAGCCGCCGTGATCGGCGTCGGCCTCGGAGAAAATCCAGACCACGAAGACCTCCGCCAAGCAACTGGCTCAGGTGTCCGCGCAGCCGCCGGCTTGGGTGAAGTGCATATTGCCATTGCTCATGACAGCGCTGCAGAACTTGAAGCCATGATCGAAGGCGCGCTCTTTGCCGCCTACGACTTCACAAAATACACAGCGCCGAAGAAGCCTGCAGTGACCGCGATGACGGTACATTCTTCGTATTCTCAAGACGCTGATGTCATGATCGAGCACGCAACCATTCTGCGTGATTCCATTGCTCGCGTACGCGATCTCGTCAACACCGCTCCCAATGATCTCAATCCGGAAAACTACTCCCGCATCGCCAAAGATGAAGCAGAGAAAGTCGGGCTCTCGGTCAAGATCTACGAAGGACAAGAGCTGATTGACGAGCGCCTGAATGGCCTCATTGCCGTTGGCAAGGGTGCAGAGCACGGACCCCGCTTGGTGCGCATCGAATGGAATCCCGAAGGCGCCACAGGCTTCACCGCTCTTGTGGGCAAGGGCATCACGTATGATTCGGGCGGATACTCTTTGAAGCCATCGACGTCGATGGTGACGATGAAGACCGATATGACCGGCTCTGCAACGATTCTTCAAACGATCATCGCGGCAGCTCGCTTGGGTATCCAGCGTCGAATCGTCGCCTGGATGTGCTTGGCCGAAAATATGGTCTCTGCCACGTCCACCCGCCCTGACGATGTCATCACCTATCGCAACGGCACGACCGTTGAAATCAACAACACCGACGCTGAAGGCCGCGTGGTCATGGCCGACGGCCTGATCATGGCAACGGAGGAAAAGCCCGACGAAGTCATCGACATCGCCACGCTGACGGGCGCGCAAATTATCGCTCTTGGCAAGCGTTACTCGGGCGTCATGGGAACGGACTCGGTTCGCGACGACGTCGTCGCCGCGGCAGACCTTGTTGGCGAGCTCACGTGGCCCATGCCGCTGCCGAAGGAACTGCGTAAGAGCCTCGACTCCCCGATCGCCGATATGCGCAACTCCGGTTCGCGTGAAGGTGGAATGCTCGTCGCTGGCCTGTATCTCAAGGAGTTCACAGGCGAAACCCCGTGGGCCCACATCGATATCGCTGGGCCGTCGTTTAACCAGGATGCTGCCTGGGGCTACACGCCAAAGAACGCCACCGGCGTCATGGTGCGTACTCTGGTCGCATTCCTTGAAGAAAAGGTTGCTCAGTAAGCCACAGCACTTTCCTCTCAGAAGCCAGGTTCACACGAATTGGACCTGGCTTCTGACACAAAAACGTTAATTACGCAACGAAATACGGTCCATAAGAACGCGCATCGAACGCCAAGGCATGAAAGAATAGGACTAAAGTGCTGGAAGAGGTCCGGCATCCACTTCTTGACTTCGAGGGAGAGGTTTGTGACTACTCAGGAATACGACATCGTTATTCTCGGTGCAGGCTCCGGTGGCTACGCCACCGCACTGCGTGCCGGACAGCTCGGTCTTAAGGTCGCGCTGATTGAGGGAGACAAGGTTGGTGGCACCTGCCTCCACCGTGGTTGTATCCCCACCAAAGCACTTCTGCACGTCGCAGAAGTTGCTGATGAAATGCGCGATAGTGCGCACATCGGCGTCATGGGCAGCTTCGACCACGTCGATATGCCAACCGTCAACGCCTACAAGAACGGCGTGATTGAGAAGATGTACAAAGGCCTCACTGGCCTGGTGGCATCACGCAACGTTGACACGATCGAAGGCTGGGGCCGCCTGGTTGGTCCTGACACGGTTGAAGTCAATGGCCAACAGATCAAAGGTAAAAACATTGTTCTCGCCTCTGGTTCATTCTCTAAGACCATTGGACAGACCATTACTCAGCGAGTCATTACGTCTGAGCAGGCACTCAACCTTGACGTTGTTCCGAAGTCGGTAGTCGTCCTTGGTGGCGGCGTGATTGGCGTTGAGTTCGCCTCTGTTTGGGCATCCTACGGCACCGAGGTCACCATTATTGAAGGCTTGGATCATCTGGTCCCGAACGAAGATGAAGCCATTTCGAAGAACCTTGAGCGCCAGTTCCGCAAGCGCAAGATTGCTTTCAAGACCAAGACCATGTTTGACCACGTGGAAGAGGACGCGAATGGCGTTCATGTCTTCACTCAGAATGGTCAGCAGTTCGACGCTGAATACCTTCTGATTGCTATTGGCCGCGGCCCCAACACCGCCAACATGGGTTACGAAGAGCAAGGCATCACCCTTGATCGTGGCTTCGTGATCACCAACGAGCGTCTCCATACAGGCGTCGGCAATATCTACGCTGTCGGCGACATCGTCCCCGGTGTGCAGCTCGCTCACCGTGGATTCCTCCAAGGAATTTTTGTTGCCGAGGAAATCGCTGGCCTGAACCCGAAGACCCTCGACGAGAACAACATTCCACGCGTCACCTTCTGCAACCCGGAGATCGCTTCGGTGGGTCTGACGGAAAAGGCAGCGAAGGAAAAGTACGGCGAAGTTGAGACTGCTGAATTCAACCTCACCGGTAATGGCAAGTCCCAGATGCTGGGTGCTGCCGGTTTCGTTAAGCTCGTTCGCCAAAAGGATGGCCCCATCGTCGGCTTCCATGCAATTGGCGCACGTATGTCCGAGCAGATCGGCGAAGGTGAACTCCTGGTAGCTTGGGAAGCCTTCCCGGAGGATCTCGACGGTCTAATTCACGCTCATCCAAGCCAGAACGAGGCTGTCGGCGAAGCGATGCTTGCGCTGGCTGGCAAGCCGCTTCACAACCACTGAGGAGTAACACATGTCTGAACCCATTAAAATGCCAGCACTCGGCGAATCCGTCACTGACGGCACCGTGAACGCTTGGCTCAAGCAGGTCGGCGAAACTGTCGAAGAGGGCGAGCCTTTGCTCGAGGTCTCTACTGACAAAGTCGATACCGAAGTCCCGTCCCCTATCTCGGGCGTGCTCGAGTCGATCGAAGTCGCAGAAGACGAGACTGTCGAAGTTGGCACCATCCTGGGCTACATTGGCGATGGCTCCGGCGCATCGTCCGCAGCATCAACTCACGAACCAGCACAAACTGAAGCTCCTACTCCGGCAGGTGATCCTTCGCCAACCGAGCAGGTCCAGCAGGCCGCTGGCGGCACCGGCGTCGAAGTCAAGATGCCAGCCCTAGGCGAGTCCGTCACTGACGGCACCGTCAATTCGTGGCTCAAGGAAGTCGGCGACGACGTTGAGGAAGGCGAGCCTTTGCTCGAGGTCTCCACGGATAAGGTCGATACTGAAGTTCCTGCTCCGGCATCAGGTAAGCTCACACAAATCCTCGTGACTGAGGATGCCACCGTTGAGGTAGGCGCTGTCCTGGCTATTATTGGTGGCGAGGTTCCTGCATCGTCGAACGAGCCTGATGTGGCACCAGTGCCAGCTGAGCCTGCAGCTCCGGCAGCGCCAGCAACGCCGGCTCCAGCAGCTCCAGCTCCGGCAGCTCCCGCTGCTACCCCAGTTACTGCACCAGCAGGCAGCGAGGACGCCTACGTCACTCCGATTGTTCGCAAGCTTGCAAAGGATCTGGGCGTTGACCTCTCAACCGTCGCAGGCACCGGCGTCGGCGGGCGTGTTCGCCGTCAGGATGTCGAAGCTGCAGCTGAAGCTGCGAAGGCGGCACAGGCTAGCGCAGCACCAGTGGCTTCGGCACCGGCAACGCCCGCTCCCGCCAACGCTGGTTCGGTTAAGGCCGATCTTGCAAAGAAGGCCGCTGAGGCAACCTCTTTGCGTGGTACGCGTCAGAAGATGTCTGGCCTGCGCAAGACGATCTCGAAGCGTATGGTCGAGTCGCTCCAAGTGTCGGCTCAGCTGACCACCGTGATGGAAGTTGATGTGACCAAGATCGTGGCACTACGGGCTAAGGCAAAGGACGGCTTCAACGCTCGCGAGGGCGTCAAGCTCACCTATCTGCCATTCTTCGTTCAGGCCGCAGCTGAGGCACTCAAGGCACACCCGAAGCTCAACGCATCGATCGAGGGCAACGAAGTCGTCTACCACGACGTCGAACACGTCGGCCTTGCTGTGGACACCCCCAAGGGCCTGTTTGTGCCGGTGATCAAGAACGCTGGCGATCTGAATATCGCAGGTATTGCGAAGCAGATCGCCGATCTTGCGTCGCGTACTCGCGATGGCAAGATCGGCGCAGAAGAAATGGCTGGTTCAACCTTCACCATCACGAACACCGGTTCGATTGGCGCACTGTTTGATACCCCGATTATTAACCAGCCCAACGTCGCCATCCTTGGCACCGGCGCGATCTTCAAGACGCCAGCTGTTATCAAGGATCAAGATGGTAACGATGTGATCCAGGTTCGCTCCAAGTGCTACCTGGCCATCTCCTACGATCACCGTCTCGTTGACGGCGCTGACGCTTCTCGCTTCCTGCGTGATGTCAAGCTCCGCCTCGAAGAGGCTGATTTCGCAGGTGAACTTGGTCTGTGATCATCATTAATTGAGTGTGCCGGCAAGGAAAACCTTGCCGGCACACGTGTATTTTTTCACAAGCAGACCTATCACGACCCGCCATCGACAAATTCATCTGGCTCATCCATGTGACATGTCACTGTGCGAAACATCCTTTCACTCCCCTCATCGAATTGCCACAGTGCGCATGTTCGTACTGCACTGTCACCGTCTGCCTCAGAATCTCCGACCCCTGTTTGAACTGAGTTGACCTTCCAATACGTTTGACCATGACGTTGTACCTTCTCCACGCTGGTGACCACGGTAGCGACATGAGACGGATCTATCCCGCGCTCATCAATGACCTGCACAAGACGTTCGTCCGCTGCTCGGGCAGGCGAACGCGGAACGCTCAGCGCAAAAAGCGCATCAACGTCGCGGGTGCGTAATGCCTCATCGCGTCGGCTCACCACCCGTTGAGCCACCTGGATCAGTGTCTGTCCCGGACTGACATATATTGCCAACACACCACCAGCGATCATGGAGATGGCCAAGACACTCGCTACCACGATTTTTGACTTCATATGTCGATCTCATCATGTTTCGTCGAAAAGGCCGTAAAGTTATCCACAGCTTGCATACAATGAGCAGGTTGAAAGGAGCATTTTGGCTACAGGATCTAAATTTGCGCAATACCGTGACCTCCCCCGCCTGGCAGGAGGTGGGCGTCTCATCGTATCTTTCTTGGGACGATTTCCTACCTCAATGGTCGTGATCGGAAACCTCACTCTCGTTACCGTCACGACGGGGTCCGTGGCCAGCGCGTCGATTACTTCCGCTGCCTTGGCAATCGCCAATGGAATTGGCCAACCCGTGACAGGACGGCTATCAGACAAGCTGGGACAGCGACGGCCACTACTCATTGTCTCACTTCTGAATGCGCTGTTCTGCATCATTCACGTGTACGCAGCCACTGCGGGTGCTCCACTGAGCGTCCTCGTCGTCCTCGCAGCTTTTATCGGCATCACAACAGCACCTGTCGGCGCTCTTGCACGCGTACGGTGGTATCACCTTGCACAGCGACCTCCGCAGTTAGCTGCGGCACTTTCGTGGGAATCGATGATTGACGAGATGGGATTTGTGCTTGGCCCAGCACTCGTCGGCATTCTGTCGTCGATGATTTCTCCATATTTGCCACTGTTGATTTCCGCTTCTTTGGCACTGACGTGCGGCGTAGGTTTCGCACTGTCAAAAAACGCCGTCGGTCCACAAGTTGATAGCGAAACTGGTGCCTCTCCCGCCTTATCGACGGTTGCGAAAGCTGTGGCGGTCTGTCTCGTCGGCATGGCAGCGTTGGGCATGTTCTTCGGCTCGACACAGACCTCGACGACGGCGGCGGCGAATGCGATGGGGAACGAATCTCTCGCCGGCCTGATTTACGCCGCCCTTGGCTTTGGCTCGGCTATCACGTCGATTGGCGCTGTTGCTCTTCCCGATACATTTTCACTACGCTCACGCATCATCTGGGGAGGAATTGGACTTGCGGTAGGATCAGTGGGATGCACTTTCGCCACGAGTTTCATCCCGCTTGCGATCCTGATCTTCCTTACCGGAATGGCGATCGGACCAGCCTCGGTGGCAATTTTTACACTCGCAGGTGAGCTTTCACCCAAAGGCGGCGATGCACTAGCAGTAACGCTCCTCGGAGCAATTAATATCCTTGGAGTTGCGACGGCGAACGCGATCACTGGCCAGCTCGTGGAGGCGAACTGGACGTGGGGCTACCTCTTCACTGCTGGTTGCGGTCTTCTTCTCACATGTGGAACGCTTTTGAGCTCAAGCAAGCAGGTTCGCTAAAGTTGACAGAAGTATCAGAAAGGGAACTCATGGCCAAAACGAATAAGCCGAAGAAAAAGCGCTGGTATTCCTACCTCGCTGATGCCTACCGCGTGTCAAAGAAGACGTATCCGTGGACCGGCTGGGCAGTGTGGGGAACGCTTGTAGGTATCCTCGCTCTTTTCATCATTCTTGCGATCATCACTGGTTCCTGGTTCTTCTACATTTTTGTTGGTGTCATTCTGGCAACTACCCTCGCGATGCTGGTTTTACTCCAGCTCGTGAAATCTGCATCGTATAAGCAGATTGACGGGATGCCCGGCGCCGCATCAGCCGTTCTTGGAAACATCAAGCGCGGCTGGAATATCACCGAAGAACCTGTGCGCTTCAATCCGCGTAGCCAGGACATGGTGTTTCGTGCGATCGGTCGTCCCGGCGTTGTGCTCATCGGTGACGGTTCGCCAGCGCAAGTCAACAAATTGATCGACGAGGAACGCCGCGCGATTAAACGTGTGGCTCCTTCCGCGCCAGTCCAGGTGATCAAGGTGGGCAACGGCGAAGGTCAAGTCAAGCTTTCCCAGCTTGAAAAGGCCATGCGCCGTCTTCCAAAGAAAATCTCGAACCAAGAAGTTGCGGCCGTCGCCCAGCGTCTTCGTGCGATTCCCACCAATGCACTTCCGATTCCGAAGGGCATCGATCCCATGAACGCGCGTCCAAATCGCAAAGCCATGCGTGGACGCTAATTTCACAATACAAGAGGAACGAGGAAACCGTGTTTTCAAGCGTCGAGGAAGCCTCGGCATATATCGCCGATTCTGATATCGAATTCGTCGATATTCGCTTTTGCGATCTGCCAGGCGTGATGCAGCATTTTACAATCCCAGTATCTGCTTTTGACATTGAGACTCTTGCCAATGGCATGATGTTTGACGGTTCATCGATTCGTGGATTTACCAAAATTCATGAATCTGATATGAAGCTCATTCCGGACCCATCAACGGCCTATATCGACCCGTTCCGCAAGCGTAAGACCCTTGTGATGAACTTTTCAGTGGTTGATCCATTCACTGATGAGCCCTACGGACGCGACCCTCGTAACGTTGCCAAGCGTGCAGAGGAATACCTCAAATCGACTGGCATCGCAGATACCGTCTACATCGGCGCAGAGCCGGAGTTCTATCTCTTCGATGAAGTTCGCTTCTCATCGGAAGTGAACGGCGCGTCGTACCATCTCGATTCAACAGAAGCGTGGTGGAACACGAACCGCGAAGAAGAGGGCGGAAATCTCGGTTACAAGACGCGTGTTAAGGGAGGCTACTTCCCTGTCTCCCCCAACGACCAGATGAATGATCTTCGTGATGAAATGACAGCGAAGTGCATGGAAGTTGGGCTGAACATCGAACGTGAGCACCACGAGGTTGGTACTGGCGGTCAGCAGGAAATCAACTATCGCTTCGGCACACTCCTCCAGGCCGGCGATGATCTGATGAAGTTCAAGTACGTGATCAAAAATGTCGCGTTTGAAGCAGGCAAATCCGTGACATTCATGCCCAAGCCACTCTTCGGAGATAACGGCTCCGGGATGCACACGCATCAGTCGCTCTGGAAGGACGGCGAGCCACTCTTCGCCGATGCAAACGGCTATGGCGGGTTGTCCGATATGGCACGCTGGTACATCGGAGGCCTCCTCTATCATGCAAAGTCACTTCTGGCATTTACTAATCCATCGATCAACTCGTTCCACCGACTTGTTCCAGGATTTGAAGCACCGGTTAACCTGGTGTACTCGGCGCGCAATCGTTCTGCCTGTATCCGTATTCCTGTCACTGGCACGTCGCCGAAGGCAAAGCGTCTTGAATACCGTGTGCCTGACCCAAGCGCAAATCCCTATCTGTGCTTCGCGGCCCAGCTGATGGCAGGCCTTGACGGTATTAAGAATCGTATCGAGCCGCCGGCACCGATCGATAAGGATCTGTATGAATTGCCTCCGGAGGAGCATTCACAGATTGAACAGTTACCAGGTTCGCTCGAGGATGCATTGCGCTATCTAGAAGAGGATCATGATTACCTCACCGAAGGTGGCGTGTTCCCTGAAGATCTCATCGAAGCGTGGATCTCATACAAGCGCGAACATGAAATTGCTCCGCTGGCTCAGCGCCCACACCCCTACGAGTTTGCGCTCTACTACGATCTGTAGAACACACATGAGATGGTGAGGGCATCACGTTGGCTAACCCAACGTGACGCCCTCACCATCTTTCACACACGTTTCACATGAACGACAAAACGTGTGAAAGGCACATCATCCTGCACTATAGGGCTCTTCAGCCCACGCAACCAGGCGATATCCCATTGCAGACGAACCCTCAACGGTGACAATATCGGTGTTCTTTAATCGATGCTCTGTAAAGAACTCAATCGACGGAGCTCCTGTCGTCGCCATTACCCAAAACGGGATTACCGCACCGTGAGCGACAAGAGCAGCTACCTGGGCACCCGTCGCTTCAATCGCTTCGATCTCGCGGTCAAAGCGTTCTTTTACCTCGTGTCCAGTTGTTCCACCAGCAAGTGGTAGATCCATCTCCCCACCGAGCCAACGCGCGACGATCTGGAGGTATTGACCTCCGGTTTCTGGGATCGGTGTACCATCCCATTCTCCAGCGTCGATTTCCGCCAGCCCCGGACGCTCGACGGGTGTAATTCCCAAGGCTTGTGCCAGTGGCGCAATCGTCTGATGCGTTCGTGGCAGATTGGACATCGATAACGAGGTAATATTCTCACCTGATAAACGCGAGGGCAGCGTGAGTGCCTGTTCCCGTCCACACTGTGTCAAATTCGCTCCAGGAAAACGCGTGTCCATGATGAGCGATTCGTTGGCTTCCGTCTGTCCGTGACGAATGAGGTGAAGTCGCATTATTCCTCCTCAAATAGGATTTTCTCGACGACGCCGCGCGCAATACGAGAGCGACGCAAGTAGGTTTCTTCCATTTCATGACGTTCCTCGGGCGATATTCCCATAAGAGCGGCAATGACGCCAAGTTCGTCAACGTCTGTTGGCAAAATATCAACTTTTGCCCCTTGAGTTCGTCCGCTAGCAAGGACGTTCGCCCCACGAAGTGCGTCTGCCATATTCCACGCCTGCGACAGTACGTTTGCGTCCTGCGGAGAAAGAATACCGACATCGACAGCAGCATTCATTGCCTCTTGGGTTCCCGTCACTCGAAGTTGAGGGAACCTGTGAGCATGTTTGAGTTGCAGGTACTGAACCGCGTATTCGATGTCAAACAATCCTCCTGGCCCAAGTTTCAAGTGACGCCCTCGCGTCCCCCGCGGAGCACGATCACGCTCAATGCGTGCTTTCATCAAGCGAATATCCTGGATCTCATTTGCACAAAGATGTGCCGGATAACGTGCGGGTTCAATCATGTCGAGGAATTCCTCGACGATCGCATGGTTCCCTCCTGCGTACCGGGCTTTCAGAAGGGCTTGACGCTCCCATGTATCGGCCCATTTCGCGTAATACTCACGATAACCATCGAGGCTTCTGACAAGCGCACCCGATTTCCCTTCTGGACGCAAATCGGTATCAATAGGCAAAGGAGGCTCTGAATCAATGGAATTCAGCGATGCAATGAACGCGTGTGCCACATCCCCAGCAGCACGCTCAGCGTCGTGCCCACCACGATAGACGAACATGACATCTGCATCTGAGGCGTAATTGAGATCAAAGCTGCCGTAACGGCCCATCGCGATGATTCCAAACTCAACGTCGTCTGCCACCCCTCTCGCACCTCTCAGGGCAGCTCTCACTGCAACTTCCGCCGCGTTTGTTACTGCTCGTCGAATCTGGGGGCGATCCACTAGCCCTAGGATGTCAGCCAACGCAGTACGCAAAAGTTCGCGCCGACGGAGGAATCGTCCAGCGTGTGCCATCGATTCTGGGCCACGCCGCGCCAAAATAGCATCGAGTTCATATCCCAGCGCCTCGCGCGTTTTGGGGACAAGTTGGGCATCGTCGTCGAGCCATGCGACAGATTCAGCGAAATTGCGCATCCCATCTCGAACGAATTGAGAGGTGGACAGCACATGAGCCATGCGCTGAGCAGCAAGCGAAGAGTCACGTAGCAAACGCATAAACCACGACGTCGAGCCTAGACTTTCCGACACAGTGCGATAGGAAGCCAGACCGCGGTCAGGCATCGGGCCTTCTGAGAACCATTGAAGCATCGCGGGAAGGATATGGCGCTCAATGGCAGCTGTGCGAGAGAGGCCCGTTGTCAGTGACGCAACGTTTGCCATGGCAGATGTTGGATTTTTGAACCCGATTGCCGCAAGTCTGGCCGCTCCTGCATGTGGTTCGAGTGCGACTTCGTCTGGATGTAGTGATGCAGTCACGCCGAGGAGCGGACGATAGTAGATCTCTTGTTGGAGTGCCCGTACCTCGCGCCGAATTGACTGAAAACGTTCCTCCAGTTCCTTCACGCCCGACATGCCAAGAGAACGCGCAATTGCACGCAATGTCGCCTCGTCGGTCGGTAATTGGTGGGTGCGCCGAAATCGTCGCGCTTGGCATCGATGTTCGAGGTTGCGAAGGAAGCGGTACGCACTATCGAGGCGGGCAGCGTGAGAACGTGACATATAGCTACCGGCGGCAAGGGCCTCGATCCCTTCTAAGGTAGGACGGATACGAAGCGCGACATCATTTCGCCCATGAACCATCTGCAGAAGTTGGACGGTGAACTCAATATCACGCAGACCCCCCTCCCCCAGTTTGATTTCGCGATCACGCCGCTTCGGCGGGAGGTGTGCTTCGACCCGCCGTCGCATTGCCCGGGAAGACTCGACGAAGTTTGTGCGCGAGGCAGCGTCCCATATCATCGGCGCGACGGCCTCGGTATAGGACATTCCCACTTGCATATTTCCTGCAATTGCTCGCGCCTTAAGCAATGCCTGGAACTCCCAGTTTTCTGCCCACTTGCGATAGTACGTCAGTGACGAATCCACTGTTCGCACTACGGGTCCGTCTTTGCCCTCCGGACGAAGTGCTAGATCGATCTCCCACAATGCGGGCCACGGGCCAGGCGCAGAAATGAGGCGTGAAATCTCACTAACAGCTGTCGTGGATGCCTCAATATCACCGCTCGAAGCATCAGAAGGAAGCACATAGGTGACATCGACGTCCGAGAGATAATTGACCTCGTTACCTCCAGTTTTTCCCATGGCAATGACCGCCAATTTTTCCGGGGCGCCCGCCGCTACCCAAGCCGCCTCGAGTGTCGCACCGACCACGGCAGACAGTGCCTTTCCCACGTGGAAAAATGCATCCGTGGGAGAAAGAAGATCAGCGGCGAGAATTGCGAGGAGACGACGGTAGTAATATTCGCGGATCGCATTGGCAGGTTCTGTTCCAAGAGCGCGAACAGCACATGCCTTTTCTGATTCCAGTCTCACCGATTCCAGATCAAGACGAGTGTCGAGCGCAGATGCCAAATGCGGGTGAGCGACCAAGAGATCGAGCGCACCTGCCGAAAATCCGACGACGGACAGCATCTCCTCACTTGCTGAGGTAAGGTCAATCCCGACTTCGGCAAGCCGCACGGCAGCAAGCAGACCGAGGTCGAGGTCTGCTACCTTTGCCAATCGATCGATGAGTGTGCGTGAACGTTGCGGATCGTGTGTCAAAGATTCGAGCAAGCTCGCCGCCCGAGAAGGGTCAAAGAAGCCAGCGGCACGTAGCTGACCAGTGAGGGTGGCCTGCCGCATCAGTGCGCCCCGAGGAAACGACGCCGTTCAAATGGAGTGACCTGACTGCGGTAGATCTCCCACTCATGAAGCTTGTTGCGGATGAAGTAGTCGAAAGCGTCTTCGCCCAGCGTATCAGCGACTAATGCCGAGTTCTCCATCTCGCGGAGGGCTTCGTGCAACGATCCGGGGAGAGATTCGATCCCCATCGCTTTTCGCTCAAGACGATCCAAGTCAGCACCGTCGATTCCTAAGGAATCAGGAAGGTCAAGCCCGCGTTCAATTCCGTCAAGTCCTGCCCGCAAGATGACAGCGAAAGCGAGGTAGGGATTCGCTGCCGAATCTAATGCTCGATATTCGATTCGGGCGCTAGAAGCCTTTCCTGGTTTGAAAGACGGAACACGGATCAATGCGCTCTGTACGCCCTTTCCCCAGGTGATATATGCCGGAGCTTCGTCTCCACCAAAGAGACGCTTGTAGGAGTTGACATGCTGATTAGTCACTGCCGTAATCTCACGCGCATGTGTGAGGATACCGGCCATGAACTGGCGCGCAGTGATGGACAATTCGTATTCCGCAGCAGGATCGTAGAACGCGTTGCGGTCACCTTCAAAGAGAGAAAAGTGGGTGTGCATTCCATTGCCTGGCTTCCCCTCAAGTGGTTTGGGCATAAACGATGCACTGACGCCTTGAGCCAAAGCAGTTTCTTCCAAGATCACACGCAGTGTCATGATGTTATCGGCCATGGTCAGCGCATCGGAGACGCGAAGATCAATCTCATTTTGGCCTGGACCGGATTCATGATGAGAAAAGCCGACGGCGATCCCCATATCTTCAAGTGAACGAACCGCGAGCGCACGGAAGTCATGTGCCGTTGATCGTGATACATGATCGAAGTATGAACCGGAGTCGATCGGTGTGGGAATCTCATACTCATCTGCCACAGGGCGAAACAGATAAAATTCGAATTCTGGATGAGCGTAGAACATAAAGCCCATTGACGCCGCATGATCGATCGCACGCCGAAGCACACCGCGAGGATCACTTCTCACACCAGCCCCGTCGGGAGTCGCGATATCGCAGAACAAGCGGGCGACAGTACCTGCCGACGACGTCGCTGGCAAGATCTGCAAGGTGCCAGGATCGGGGTGCATCACCATATCTGATTCGTGAACTCGTGTCAGTCCTTCAACTGCAGACCCATCGAAACCGATTCCTTCCTCAAAGGCACTTTCGAGTTCTGCAGGCGCAATGGCGACTGATTTGAGCGTCCCCGAAACGTCGGTGAACCATAGGCGCAAAAACCGCACGTTCTGATCTTGAACGGCACGCAATACATTCTCCACTTGCTTATCCATGAGCCTATTGTCGCATCTTCGCTTAGGGGACTGGAACTAAAACGCGTAGACTGGTGGGCAGACCGTTCCAATTAAACGAAGGAGTGACATGGCGAAGGTCCGAGCCCACCACCTACGGGCGATGAAAGAAAACGGCGAGAAAATCACGATGCTCACCGCATATGACGCAATCACAGCACATATTTTTGATGAGGCTGGGATCGATATGCTCCTTGTGGGTGATTCGTACGGCATGACAATGCTCGGCTATCAATCAACCGTTCCCGTCACGATGGAACAGATGGAGCTCGCGATCGGAGCTGTCGCCCGTGGCACCAAGCGCGCATTTATCGTCGGCGATATGCCATTTGGCTCCTACGAAGCCTCAGATTCCGACGCTGTGGCAAATGCTGTTCGCCTCATCAAGGCCGGCGCAAACGCCGTCAAACTTGAAGGCGGCGAACGTATGGCTGACCGTATCAAGGCAATCACTCAGGCCGGAATCCTCGTCGTCGGACACATCGGCTACACGCCTCAGTCGGAAAACGCTCTGGGCGGGCCGCGTGTTCAGGGCCGTGGTGACGCCGCATTGGCCGTCACGAACGACGCACAGGCTGTGGAAGACGCCGGTGCAATCGCAGTGGTTTTGGAGATGGTCCCCTACGATATCGCTCACGAAATCACCGAACGTTTGAATATCCCCACCATCGGTATCGGCGCAGGCAAGCTCACCGATGGCCAAGTTCTCGTGTGGTCGGATATGGCGGGAATGCAGGAGTGGACCCCGAAGTTCGTCAAGGTCTTTGGCGAAGTCGGTGCCGCGCTTCGCCAAGCTACTGTGGCTTACAAAGATGCGGTGAAGAACCTCGAGTTCCCTGATCGAACCCACGCATTCGACCACTGATCACCAGTCGTCGCGCTCAGCTTCGGCTCGGTCTTCTTCATCCGCATATGCCGTGCGCACTGCAGCGATCTCAAGGGCAGTGTGCGCGGCCTCAGCACTCGGATAGGGTCCCATTGTTTGAGTCGAATGCCATGGGGAACTTTCTCCTTGAGCCACTTCATGAGTTGACATATTAAACCAGTACATCGTTCGCTCCTTCGCGTTCGTTGTCTCTTAATTGTAAGGCAGGGAAATGAACCCACATCGCGCACCGCTCGGAACTTTGACCCCTGGAATCGTTTCGCCCATGCTCAAGGTCCCCGCTGATATTGAGCGCCCTGAGTATATGTTCCACGATGGGCCCGAAGTTGTCACAGCCTCAGATATCAAAGATGAAGAAACAATCGAGAAGATCCGGATCTCATCACAGATCGCAGCCGACGCACTCTATGAAGCCGGCGCAGCGATTCAGCCTGGAGTAACCACCGACGAGCTGGACAAAATTGCCCATGAGTACATGTGTGATCATGGCGCCTACCCCTCAACGCTAGGGTACATGGGCTTCCCGAAATCGCTGTGTACGTCCATCAATGAAGTGATTTGTCATGGAATTCCTGATTCCACAGTGCTCCAGGAAGGCGATATCATCAATCTGGATGTCACGGCGTACAAGAATGGTGTCCACGGTGATACCAATGCCATGTTCTACGTTGGTGAAGTTGACCCTCAATCGGCCTTGTTGTGCGAGCGCACCTATGAAGCGATGATGCGCGGCATTAAAGCTGTTAAACCTGGTCGCCAGATTAATGTGATCGGTCGAGTGATCGAAAAGTACGCAAAGCGATTCGACTACGGCGTGGTCGAAGATTTCACCGGCCACGGCGTCGGCGAAGCATTTCACTCTGGACTCATCGTTCCTCACTACGATTCTGAGCTTTACACCACCACGATTGAGGAAGGCATGGTCTTCACGATTGAGCCCATGCTAACTTTGGGCGATATCGATTGGGAACAGTGGGACGATGGCTGGACAATCGTCACAAAGGATCGTGGCCGTAGCGCGCAGTGGGAACATACCTTCGTCGTTCGCGCCGACGGCGCTGAAATTTTGACGCTGCCCACCCGTGGGCAAGTCTCCCCAGCAATGCCCACGAAGTAGGAGAAAGACATGAAGAAATACGCGATCGGCGTTGACGTCGGCGGCTCAGGAATTAAAGCAGCGCCAGTGGACTTGCGCACTGGAGAGTTCGCTGATGAGCGCTACCGCATTCCCACCCCGGAGAATGCCTCTCCTGCGGAGATTGCGGCCATCATCAAAGAGCTTGTCGCCCATTTTAACCCGAAGAAGAAGACTCCCGTGGGAGTCTCATTCCCTGCACCAATCCTGAAGGGCGTTGTTCCTTTCATTGCGAACCTTTCGCAAGAATGGGCCGGAATCAATGCGCACGAATTGCTCGCCTCAACACTTGAGCGTCCGGTGACGGTCATCAACGATGCCGACGCCGCTGGTTATGGTGAAGTACGCTATGGTGCCGCAAAAGGGACACAGGGCACGGTGCTCGTGTTGACATTGGGAACGGGCATTGGCTCGGCGCTTGTCAGCCATGGTCATCTTGTCCCGAATACCGAAATGGGCCACTTGCTTCTTCCGAATGGAATGAAAGCTGAGCACTATGCGTCCTCAGGTGTGCGTGAAAAAGAAGAGCTCAGTTTTGAGCAGTGGGCACAGCGCCTACAATTGTGCTTCGATACCTATGAGCAACTCTTCTCCCCCGATTTGTTCATCGTTGGAGGCGGCGTGTCAAAGAAGCACAAGAAGTTCCTTCCGCTGATTCACACACGTGCGCGCATTATTCCCGCACAGTTACGTAATGCAGCTGGAATCGTGGGTGCGGCGTCGTTGGCGTGGGAAGCAGTGAACGACCCTTCCCAGGCCTGATGTGTTCATATCTGAAGAGTTGAGGGGGAGATCCGAAGATCTCCCCCTCAACTCTTTGTGACCATGCCGATACGCCGGGTTCTGTTCTAGCGATTCGCTAGAGGCGACCATCCATCTAGGACGTACGTTGCCGTACGCCTCAAGCAGCCCACCCGTGTGCTCAGCGGGACGCCTCGACGCACACTGTTTGGCCTTGCTCCCAGTGGGGTTTACACATGCCAAGCATGTCACCATGCTCGCGGTGAGCTCTTACCTCACCATTTCACCCTTACCTTGCGGCGGTTTTATTTCTGTTGCACTTTCCTGCGGGTCACCCCGAGTGGGCGTTACCCACCACTGCTCCCTACGGAGCCCGGACGTTCCTCGAGAGTTGTCACTCGCGCGGCCGCCTGGCATACTCAACGCTCAAGTTTAGCACTCCCCGACGTCGAAACTACCTCGATGTTCGTCATGAGATGGAGCACGGACGATAAAATATCCGTATGCAGATCTTCCTTCCGCCCTCTGAGGGCAAAACAGCCCCCGACGTCGGCCCAAAGTTAAATTTCGAGACGCTCACTTTCCCACAGCTCACGCCGCTACGCAAGGAACTTGCCACTGAACTGATGGATGTCTCACGCGCTGAGAATGCATGTGACGTTCTCAAAGTCGGCGCCTCGGTTGCCCCGGAAGTCCGCCGCCAACGCAACTTGCTTTCCTGCCCTACTGCTCGCGCACTCGATGTTTATACTGGCGTGTTGTACTCAGCCCTGGATCCTCATCATCTGTCCGAAACAGATTGGACTCGTGCTCATGAGCGTCTCGTCATTTTCTCTGGGCTCTTTGGACTTCTCAGCCCGTGTGACTTTATTCCGTCCTATCGCTTAAAAATGGGAATTTCCCTCCCCGGCGGCAACAATGCCACCCGCTGGCGACGCATTCTGGCCGACGTCGGCCCGCAATCGCTTCACGACAGCCTTATCGTCGATGCACGTTCAGGCCCTTACCGCGTTTTCACACCACACGGATCGCACGTCGTCGAAATTCGTGTCGAACGTATCAAAGACGGACAACGTCGCGTTGTCTCCCATGATGCGAAACGCTACCGAGGCTTACTCGCAGGTGCGTTAATTCGTGAAACGAACGCACCAACAACAGTCAACGAACTTGCCGAATTCGCTCATATCCTCGTCGATGCCGGTCACATTAGCCGGCTCGAACTACGCGACGGACCAACGACTCAACTCGTCCTCATCGATCACGTTAACTAGTTCGTCAGCACAATGATGGCGTCATAATCGTCCGAAATATGCACGTCATCTGGATCCCCACCTTTGATCGATGCTGCCTCGACGGGCGAAATTTGAAGCCCACCTGTGGTCATCCCGTTGGGATACATTCCGATCACCCCGAAACCGCCACGTGCTCGCGAACGATCGTAAAGAGCGACGAGATCATGATCGAGAGGCTCAACAAGCCGTTCACGTGTGGCCACGAGATCCGCGACATCGCGTTCCAGGCCCTCAATCTCAGCTTCCAAAGTTGATCGAGTCTCAAGCATCTGCGTATTGAGCATATTCAGGTGTACACGAGCAGCCTCGAGCTCACGCTCACATGCCTCTGCCGCTTCCAACGCCGCAAAGTCTCGTTCTTCGGCTTGTTCAAGCCGTGCGCGCGCGTCACCGATCTCTTTTTGCAGTGCCAGAAGCTGACGGGAATCCATACCGGAACCTGCGGCAAGTTTGTCCTCTTTTTCGTGGATCACCGCACTCAACTTCTCTGTTGCAGCACCTGCCTGCTCAACTTCTGTGTTTGCCTGAATCAATTTCTCCTCGGCGACGGCGATCTCACGCCCCGTGGCCGCAATCTGGTTGACTATTGCAGTCAGCTCAGCACGCAAGGGATGATTGTGATCCTCCCGGCGCAACTTACCGATCTTCGAATCAAGGATGGCAAGGTCAAGAAGAGCGAGTTGATCGGTACGAGGTGCTTTCATGGTGAGCCTTTCACTATGGGGAAATTCAGATTCTCAGGGTCCATGGATCAGTCACGAGCGTTGAAATATACGTCTCGACGCCAAGTTTTGCCACATGCTGACGCATCTGTGGCAAAAGTGGCCATTCCGAAGCAAAGTGCGTCAGGCCGATCAAAGGACAGCCTCCTGCCCACAGATGGTCTGTGCTGGGGTGATGACGCAGATCAGCAGTGATATAGACATCTGCTCCAACGTCATTTGCGCGTGCAAGATATGAATCGCCCGAACCAGGTGACAGCGCCACTGTGGTAACGATTCGCTCAGGGTCACCACCGATGGTGATTCCGGCCGGAGTTGGTGGAATAAGAGCCTTGAGTCGCTCTGCTAGTTCGCGAACGCTCATCGTCATCGCAAGCCGCCCCACTCGCCCGATGCCCAGGTGGGGAGCATCAGGGTTCGGAGCCAACGGGCGCACGTCCACTAATCCCAGAAGATCGGCCATTGCCTGCGCTGTTCCGGTCTGCGCTGCGTCGGCATTCGTATGGGCTGCGAGCAAGCCGACATTATGCTGAATCAATGTCGTAACCCACGAGCCTTTGCCGCCTGTTGCTGCGACGAAAGAGGTACCACGAAGATACAGAGGGTGGTGAGTAATCAACATTTGCGCGCCGCGCTCAATAGCCTCACTCACCGTGGCTTCACACGGATCAACAGCGAAGCCAACCTTCGTCACCTCCCACGACGGGTCTCCCACCACAAGACCAACGCGGTCCCAGTCTTCCGCCAAAGCCGGCGGGTACGCAGTTTCAATAGCATTGACGACGTCGGAAATGTGTCTCATGTCTTTAAGGGTAGCAAGGCGCGTAAAGTATCGGTGGTGAATATCGAATCTCGAACACAATGCGCACTGATCGTGGCCGCAGGCGGAGCGCTTGGCGCACTTGCACGCTACGGCCTCACTACAGCGATTCCTGGCGGCTACCTCGATCTCATGGCAGTAAACGTCATGGGAGCATTTCTCCTCGGCCTGCTCACTGACGGGCTTGCAGGTCACGTCGCTGACATGTCACAACGACGTCGCTGGCAACTCTTCACTGGAACAGGTGTGCTGGGAGGATTTACGACCTACTCTGCTCTCGCTCTCAACGTTGTCACCTTGGTCACCTCCCCGGCACTGGCATTTGCCTATGCAGCCACGACGGTAGCGCTTGGCGTACTCGGAGCCGAGGTTGGTTGCTGGGTTGGCACTCGCATTGGAGGCAGGCCGTGATCGCTTTTCTCGCGCTCGCCGCAGGTCTAGGGGCTGCTTGCCGCTTCCTTCTCGACGATCTCTTGTCCAGCCCCCATTCGCGTTTGCCGCGTGGGACGTGGGTAGTGAATACTCTTGGTTCCTTCTTACTTGGCATTTGTGCTGGTGGTGCGAGCCAAGGAGCGCTATCTCCAGATTGGCTGGCGATACTTGGAACCGGGTTTTGCGGTGGATTCACCACCTTTTCCACCGCATCATTAGATTCTGTGAAACTAGCGCACCGTGGAGAAAGGTTGGTCGCGCTATTCAATAGCACTGGTATGATTGTGGTTTGCATTGCCGCCGCAGCACTGGGACTTACCATTGCGCATCATCTTTGTTGAGTCATTGCGCTCCAAAGGATGCGGCACTGAAGAAGGAGAAAGTGTGGAGTTACAACGTAGCCTGTCTAATCGCCATGTCCAGCTGATTGCAATCGGCGGCGCAATTGGCACTGGTCTGTTCATGGGCTCAGGAAAAACAATTTCGACGGCGGGACCCTCCGTTCTCTTGGTCTACGCTATCATCGGATTTGTCCTGTTCTTCATCATGCGTGCGATGGGCGAGCTTCTCCTCTCGCGCGAGGGCTACCACACGTTTTCTGACTTCATCGCCGACATCCTTGGGCCTACCGCAGGCTTCGTGGTGGGATGGACGTACTGGCTATGCTGGATTGTCACTGCAACTGCTGAAGTCATTGCGGTAGCGGGTTACACGCATTTTTGGTGGCCGAATTTGCCGCTGTGGATTCCTGCCCTGATTATGGTGGGCATTATTTTCCTTCTGAACTCCCTGACAGTGAAGGCTTTTGGTGAGACTGAATTTTGGTTTTCTCTCATCAAGATCGCAGCGATTATTGCCTTGATTATTATGGGGTTTGTTTTGGCGTTCTCTCACTTCACCTCCCCTGATGGAACTGTGGCAGGGGTGAGTAATCTGTGGAGTGACTCTCGTGGGAATGTCAGTCTGTTTCCTCATGGAATTGCGGGTTTCTTTGGCGGATTTCAGCTAGCTATTTTTTCCTTTATTGGTATCGAACTCGTTGGAACCACAGCTGGCGAGGCAAAAGACCCGCATGTCACCTTGCCTAAAGCTATCAATTCGATTCCTTTGCGCATCCTGCTGTTCTATATTTTGGCTCTCGGCGCGATCATGATGGTTACCCCGTGGTACGACGTCGATCCAGAACTTTCACCGTTTGTGAATCTTTTTTCTCTTGTGGGAATTACAGCCGCTGCCTCTGTTGTAAACTTTGTGGTCATCACGTCAGCTGCTTCTTCATGTAATTCGGGGGTTTATTCAACCTCCCGAATGGCTTACGCTCTAGCTCGAAATGGTCAAGCTCCTTCTGGCTTAGCTGCGCTGTCACGGCGTTTTATCCCTGAGAAGTCACTGATGATTTCTTGTGCAATTTTGCTCACTTCGATCCCTCTCATGGCAACTGGAGGCACAGTTATGGAGGTTTTTACAATGGTCACCTCCGTCTCATCCCTCTTGTTTATTTTTGTGTGGGTGATGATTGTCTGGGCTTATTTAGTTTATCGTCACCGTCGGCCAGCTGATCATGACACTTCTGGCTTCACTCTTCCTGGTGGACGGGTCAGCGCGGTTGGTGTTCTTCTCTTTGTTGTATTTTTAATGGTTATTTTGGCTCAGGATTTTCTCACTCTCATGGCAATTATCTTCTCATTTGTGTGGGTGGGTGTTATCTGGATTGCCGCCACATACGTTATGCGCAAGGGAGTTGGAGCAAGAGTGGCACACAAGCACAAAGCAAAAGTTCAAGCTGAATATGAGGAAGCTGCAAAATATCGTGCCAGTATTTCTCACCTCACTCAGCGTCATTGAGCGCGCAATTTCATGGGAGCGAGAACTCGCGCACCCTCCCACACACCAGACTAAAGTCCTAGCATTTATTTTTGCGCGAAATGTTGCCAAAAGTTGCCTGCAAAGCAAGGAAATCTTTAGAGACGCCACACTCATCCCCTTACTAGAATAGCAGCGAAAACATGGTGCGGATCACATTGTTGTGCCGCTCCTTTCCCTGCGTTCAAAGGTGTAACAATGTGGACTCTTACCGGATTTGCTGACGAAATTTCCAAAGACCTCACTGAACAGATTGAACTGTTCAATACCCTTGGTATCTCCTACGTGGAGTTCAGAAGTGCCTGGGGAACAAAAGTTCTCGATCTGGACACCACTGAGCTTGAGCAAGCAAAAACGCAGCTGAGCGAGGCAGGAATTTCTGTATCCTCAATTGGTTCAGATCTCGGCAAAATTCTCATCACTGACCCCTTTGAGAAACATTTTGAACGCGCTGCCCACGCAATGGATGTTGCCCACTTTTTCTCAGCACCCTACATTCGCATGTTCTCTTTCTTTATTCCAGAAGGCGCAGATCCTGCTATTTACCGCGACGAAGTCATGAAACGCACGCGGGCAATGGTGAACCTTGCTGAAAAAGAGGGCATCACCCTCTTGCACGAGAACGAAAAAGATATCTACGGCGATACTCCCCAACGCGTAGCAGACCTCATGCAAACAATCGATTCCCCAAACTATCGCGCAATCTTCGATCCAGCGAACTACGTTCAGGTGGGTGTTGCTCCAGCTGATGAAGCCTATCCAGTTGTCAAAGACTACGTTGAATACATCCACTGCAAGGATGCTTCAGCCACTGAGATCGTTGATGGTCTCAACAAGGTTCTTCCATCTGGGCAAGGCGATGGCCAATTTCCACAACTTTTCCGCGCACTTGAAGCCGATGGCTTCGATGGGTTCCTCTCCATTGAGCCCCATCTGGGTGATTTCGATGCTTTCGGCGGACTGTGTGGGCCGGATCTGTGGACCGATGCCTACAACGCCCTCGTCCATGTCCTGTCCCAAATGGGAAAGGACTTCCGATGAAACGGGCGGTCATTATTGGATGTGGAGATGTGAGCGTTGTTCACGCAGAAGGAATATCACAGATCGAAGATGCCACTCTTGTTGGCGTATGCGATACCAACGTTGAACGTGCGCGCAACTTAGCCCGCACTTACAACGTTCCCTATTTCAGTAGTTACCACGATCTCGTCGAAAATCTTCCCTTCGACGTCGCGCATGTTGCCACCCCACACAATATGCACGCGAATCTCACCGTTGACCTACTCGAACGCGGATACCATGTCCTCCAAGAAAAACCGCTTGCGCATTCCCTTGAGGAAGGAAAAGCCATCGTCGAAGCGAGCGAAAAAGCATCAGGAAAAATCGGTATCTGTTTCCAAAACCGCTACAACGTTTCTAGCCAGATCTTACATGCGCGCCTCGCGAATGCAGGACTTGGGACTATCACTGGTGCATACGCAAATATGGTCTGGAGCCGCGATGCGAACTACTACCGCTCACGCCCCTGGCGCGGTACATGGGAAGGCTCGGGCGGTGGGCTGCTGATGAATCAAGCAATCCACACAATTGATCTTCTTCACTGGTTCATGGGAGGTATTTCTTCAGTGAGTGGATCAGTAACACTCGATCGCTTGCGTTCAGTAATCGAAGTTGACGAAAGTGCGCACCTGTTTCTGACGCACCCCAATGGTGCAACGAGCACGATGTATGCAACTCTTGCGAATACCGCTCACAGACCCGTTGAACTCGAAATTTATACGGATAAGGCAACCGCCACTATCCGAGATGGCTTGACGATCCGGTGGAACGATGGGCATACAGAATACTACCCTGAACGCCACGCCGCTTCCTCGGGAAGAACCTATTGGGGCGTGAGCCATGAAATTCTCTTTCGCGATTTCTATTCCGCACTCGAATCCCCTGAAGCATTTTGGATTTCCCCGCGCGAAGCCTATGAATCACTGAAAATTGCCCAAACAATTTATGAACACTCATCCTTGCGATGACCCTATGGAGAGGAAAATAATGACTCAAAAAGTACGTTTAGGCATTATCGGACACGGAGCCGAAGGAACAATGTATTCAAAGTTCCTCACCGAAGGACGCGTACCAGAAATGGAAATTGGCGCAATCTGCGACATCCTCCCCGAAAAGAAAGAGGCAGCAGATTCCTACGGTGTTCCCTTCTTCACCGATTACATCGAGATGCTTGATTCGGGAACCGTCGATGCAATCGTGACATGTGTACCTCACTACCTTCACCCTGAAATGGGCATTGAAGCCCTCAAACGCAAAATTCACACACTCATCGAAAAGCCCGTTGGTGTTTACACAAAACAGGCACGCGAAGTCATCGAATTTGCACAAAACACGCCTGACGTGAAATGCGGTGTTTTCTTCAATCAACGCACAAATCCCCTCTACAGAGATTTGAAAGCATTGATCGATTCTGGCGAGCTCGGGTCCCTGCGCCACACCTCGTGGATCATCACCACCTGGTGGCGCCCCCAGGGCTATTACAACCAGTCCGAATGGCGAGCAACATGGGGTGGAGAAGGCGGAGGCGTTCTCGTCAACCAGGCACCACACCAGCTTGATCTATGGCAGTGGCTATGTGGGGCACCAAAATCAGTGTTCGCTAAAGCAGCCTACGGGTACCGCCGCGATATCGTCGTCGAAGATGAAGTCAATGCTCTAGCAGATTTCGGCAATGGCGCGACTGGCACTTTCATTACTTCTACCAACGATTTACCTGGAACTGACCGACTCGAAATTCTTTTCGATCGTGGGAAAATCGTGGTGGAAAACTCCGACACTGTCCACATCACACGCCTCGTTGATGACGAGCGTGTGCTCTCAGACAAAATGGGGATGGAAGAAATTGTTGCTCTCTTCACCGGAAAACTCGATCGCGAATCCTTGATGAGCACCGAAACAAAAACCTATGAATCAGTATGGGGCGGACAGCACGTAGAAGTCTTGAAAAATTTTGCAGCACAGATTCTGCACGACGCCGATCCGCTTGCTCCTATTGCTGACGGGATCTACGGCGTTGCACTGGCAAACGCTATTCATCTGTCCTCCTGGACCGGCACAGAAGTGTCGTTGGAGAACTTCGATGAGGATCTCTACCTCGAACTACTCAACGAGCGTATCGAGGCTGAAGGCAAGTTTGAGTCCCGTAAATAGTGGGCACTGGCAATCATTAAGCGAAGGAGGAAAAATGGCTGTTCTTGGCGTCCAGATGATGATGCTTAAAGACAAGGTTGCCCAGGAGGGCATGTGGTCGGTTTTGGAGAAAATTGCTCGCATGGATCTTCACGCTGTTGAAGTGTCACAGATTCCGATGGAGGAAGCAACCGTGGCAGACCTTGAACGTGGAGTAAAAGAATTAGGGATCGAGGTTGGCGCACTTTCCGTTGCTCTCGCCCCTGCCCCAATGGCAAATGGAGATAACTTCGTTGAGCACTATGACAAGATCGTCTCCGATGCCAAACGCCTCAATTGCCGGTTTTTGCGCATTGGAATGATGCCTTTTAGCGCGATGACTTCAAAAGAGAGCTGTGAAGCCTGGGCGGCCGAGGTTGAACCGTGGGCTAAGAAGCTCCAAGATGAGGAAGGTATCACCTTGTGCTACCACAACCACCATGTGGATTTGGCACAGTTCGACGGCGAAAGAATCTTCGATATTGTGCGCCGTGTGGCTCCTCATGTGAATTTTGAGGTCGATCTTCACTGGGTACAGCGTGGTGGCATGGCTCCACTAGATATGCTCAGTGAGTATTCTGGGGTATGCAAACTCATTCATGTCAAAGATTTCCGCGTTGGATCTTTACCTGAAAAGGCGTTGGACCTGTTTGCTCAGGGCAAGGTTGAAGAAGGCTACTCGATGTTCGTCAATATCGTCGAATTTGCTGAAGTTGGCCAAGGAAATATGAACTGGCCTCAGCTTCTGCCTGCCTCAATCGACGCTGGCGCAGAATACCTCTTTATTGAGCAAGATATGACCTACGGGCGTGATCCTTTCGATTGTTTAGCTGATTCCAGGGGTTATCTCGCATCTATCGGATACTGAGTGTCGCTAAGGAGGTGGTGAGGCATTGGCATTGCACAGCCACCTCCTTTCACCAGTAACGTCTTTCCGTGAGTCACGAAAACACGCACAACTCCCGATGCCCACAAAGACTTTAGTCCCGCCGTTGTGACTACTGAAAACTATTTTCTCCCTGCGCTCACTGTCTCGATAAGCCAACTTTTGGCAACACGTTCGATGTCGCTCATGCCACAATGTCACGATATTCACATGACGCGATAAGAACTTCACCGTCATAGCGGCACACCCGCAACCAGCAAAGACGCTTCAACGATTGCATCGGCGCAATCTTCAATTGAAAGGAAAAGCTATGAGCGCTTCCATTCCCCAGCGGTACAAACGGCCATTCGGACTTCGCGACAAAATCGGCTATATGTTTGGAGATTTTGGCAACGACTTCACTTTCATTCTTCAAGCAACGTTCTTCATGATCTTCTTTACCAACGTTGTCGGTGTCAAAGCTGCTCATGTGGGAACTCTTTTCTTCGTTGCCCGCCTTGTTGACGCCTTCACCGACGTCGGTATGGGAATCTTGATTGACCGCTTGCCTGTTGCCACCCCAGGGTACAAGTTCAAGCGTTGGATCAAGTACGTTGCAGTGCCGGTTGCGGTTGCCTCAGCGTTGATGTACCTGTCATTCATTGCAGATTTCAACTCCTACACCATGAAAGTCGTGTGGATGAGCGCTACCTATTTCCTGTGGGGGTCAATCTGCTACACCGCAATTAATATTCCATACGGTTCCATGGCATCAGTGATCTCAGCTGACTCTGACGATCGAGCACAGCTATCCGTCTACCGCTCCACTGGCGCAAACCTCGCCATGCTCATCATCACCTCTGTTCTGCCGTTGATCGTTTACACCAAAAACGATAAAGGCGTTTCGGTGCTTGACGGAAATATGATGATGTATGCCTCGATTGCATGTTCTGTTCTGGCAGTTGTGTGCTACGCAATATGCTATTGCCTCGTTGAAGAGCGCGTTATTTCTGCACCGAATGCAAACCGCCCCGGTATCGGCAAGATGCTGGGCACTATTATCACCAACCGAGCACTTCTTGGGTTGATTGTCGCTGCACTCATTTTAGTTTTGGCTAACCTCTTCCTCACCGGTATGGTCGGCTACCTCGTTCTCAATTGGTTCGGAAACGGCAAGCTCCAATCTGCTGCTAATTTCGCAGGCCTCTTACCCACCTTTGCACTGATTGTCATTGCGCCTTATCTTGCAAAACGCTTCGGTAAGAAAGAAGTGGCTATCGTTTCTTCAATCATCGGCGGCGGGGTTCTCATCTTGGCTTATAGCCTGCAGACAAAGAATTTCTACGTCTGGGTTGTTCTCTTTGCCGTCGCGCAATTCATGATCGCAATTTTCAACTTCCTTGTGTGGGCCTTTATCACCGATGTTATCGACTTCCAAGAAGTTCGCACCGGCCAGCGCGATGATGGCACAGTGTACGCTATCTATTCGTGGGCACGTAAAGTGGGGCAAGCATTTGCCGGTTTCCTCACAGGTATTGCATTAAGCTGGATCGGTTTCGACGAAGTGGCTGCAAAAGCTGGAGATGTTCAAACCCCCAATGTTGTTGACAACATCTTCATGCTCTCAAATCTCGTTCCTGGAATCGGCATCGTTCTCGTGGCCGTATCCCTCTACTTCCTCTATCCGCTCTCAAAGAAAGCTGTTGAGAAGAACACAGCAATTCTTCAAGAGCGCCGTGAAGCACTCACCAAGTAATCTTTGCGTGTTTTGCGCCGGTTCTCATACCGGCGCAAAACACGATTCCACGCCAGCCCCATTATTCATCACCATCACTTTTTGAAGGATCACCCATGGTAGATTTAACCGCGCAACCCTACAATCTCGATGCTCAAGCGATTGAGTGGGTACATTCAACAATCGAATCAATGAGCCTTGAAGAAAAGATCGGTCAGCTCTTCGTCAACATGGGAGCTGAACGCACAGAAGAATACCTCACCAGTATTTTGGATAACTATCACATCGGTGCTGTGCGATACAATCCTGCTTCTGCAAGCGAAGTGTGGGATCAAAACTATATCCTGCAAACGAAATCGCGTATTCCGCTCCTCATTGCAGCGAATACTGAGGCAGGCGGCAACGGCGCATGTACCGACGGCACCTACGTTGGCTACGAAGTCAAGATCGGTGCCACACACGATGCGCGCTGGGCATATGAACTCGGGCGCATCAGCGGTGTAGAAGCCTCCGCTATCGGCTGCAACTGGTCCTTCGCCCCAATCGTGGATATTATGCGCAACTGGCGAAATCCTATTATCTCTAACCGTTCTTTCTCGTCAGATCCCGATCAGGTTCTTGAACTTTCCCTCGCCTATATGAAAGGCATTATGGAATCTGGAATACTCCCTGCCGCAAAGCACTTCCCTGGCGATGGACTTGACGAACGCGATCAACATTTGAGCGCTTCAGTCAACCATTACTCCACTGATGAATGGGATGCGACTTTCGGCAAGGTCTACCAGGGGTTAATCGATGCAGGACTGCCATCGATTATGGCCGGACACATCATGCAACCCGCCTATCAAAAACATTTCAACCCATCAATGAGCGACGACGATCTCCTGCCTGCAACACTTTCACCAGAAATCCTCACTGATCTTTTGCGCGGCAAAATGGGATTCAACGGCGTTGTCGTCACCGATGCATCACATATGGTTGGACTGACAGGGGCAATGGCACGCAAGGATCTCCTTCCACGTGCTATCGCAGCCGGCTGTGATTTGTTCCTTTTCTTCAATGATCCCGACGAAGATTTCGCGTGGATGATGGAAGGCTACCGCAATGGCATCATCACCGATGAACGACTCACTGAAGCGCTCACACGCATCTTGGGTTTGAAAGCTCGTCTCAAACTTCATCTCATTCCTCAGGAAGAAATTCTCCCACCGAAAGATAGCGCTATGGCACGCATTGGTCTGGCCTCAAACACCGGTGTGGCGAAGGAGGTTGCTGATGCGGCAATCACTCTTGTCAAAAACAAACAAAATGTCCTTCCTCTCTCCCCTACTACCTCAAAGCGTGTGCTTGTCGTATCAGTATCAGGACCTCAAAACCCAATTTCTCGTGCTTTTGGTGGGGGCGGCGAAAACGAACACCCCGCCGACCGCGTCGCACAGCTTCTGCGTGAACGCGGCTACGACGTGACCCGCCATGAGTCCCTTCTCGACAAACTCGCGACCATGACACCGGAAGAACAAGCACAATCTGTCAAAAATGCTTATGCCGGCAAAGCTCCAATCGCTCACTTAACTGATGCCTACGATCTTGTCCTGTTGATCTCGAAGATTGACGGAATGATGCAACCTACCGAGCGTGTAATGTGGCCAGCAACAAAAGGCACAGTGGACATTCCATGGTACGTTTTTGAAATTCCAACAATTTACGTTTCGACAGCCACTCCCTACGCTCTTGTTGATGTTCCGCAAGTGAAAACCTACATCAATACTTATGATGACAAACAGTTCACCTTAGAAGCGCTTGTTGACAAACTCGAAGGTAAGAGCGAGTTCACCGGTGTGAGCCCCGTGGATGCGTTCTGCGGCAAGATCGATACCCGAATCTGAAAAGGAACTCCAGGAGAAAAGCAATGCCTCATACCCCCACTCCAGTTTCACATCCGCTGACGCAATTCACGCCACACCACGATTTCTTCATCGGAATCGACTCAGATGGCTGCGCAATTGATCAAATGACGATCAAACATTACGAATGCTTCGCTCCAGCGTATATCAAAGCCTTCGATCTGCAACCTATTTCCACGATTGCGCGCGAAACCGCGCTCTTTGTGAATCTTTTTTCACAAACCCGTGGGATTAACCGCTGGGCAAGTATTGATCGGTTCTTCGAGCTACTCAAAAAACGCCCTGAAGTGATCGAATCTGGAATCCAGCTTCCCGTAGGCGAGGATCTCAAGCAGTTCTTAAACAGCGGGATGCCACTATCCGAAAGCGGTATCACCACCTGGTTGGAACAACATCCTTCTGCCGAGATCGAACAGTGCATCACATGGGGAAAGATCGTCAATGAGCTCGTCGCCTGGATGGTTCACAATACTCAACCCTTCCCTGGCGTGCGAAATGCGCTGGAAGCCATGGGCGAAAACGCCGATACGATGGTTGTTTCTGCAGCCTCACTGGACATGCTCCACCGTGAATGGGACGAGCATGACCTAGCGAAATACGTTCACGTCATCGCTGGTCAAGAGTGGGGTACAAAATCACAACATATTGAGCTTTTCGCTAAAGGGCGTTACCGCGACGATCATATTTTGTTGATCGGCGATGCGCCAGGCGACGGCAAAGCCGCAGCCGAACAAGGCGTTTTGTGGTATCCCATCCTCCCTGGTGACGAAGCCCGCTCATGGGAGCGTTTCACACGCGAAGCACTTCCCCGATTCTTCGCTGAAGAATATGCAGGAGAGTATCAACATTCACTTATTGAACAATATTCCTCATTGCTTCCTTCTGCTGCCCCATGGGCAACAATCGACAACGACAGAGCCAGTTAGCAATGGGCGAGAAACCACGCAACACTGTGGCAAGTTAAGGCAACATCCCTCCTTGCCACAGTGTTGGCGTACTACAGTCACATTATCCCCTTTAAATCTCAAGCAAAGGCGCATGAAATGGAACTCAACCTCAAAGGCTTAACTGACATTGAAGGCGATATTCGCCTGCCTTCTTTCGACGTAGCTCATATGCAAAAGATCGGAAAAGAAACACCACGATGGGTACAAATCGGCCCTGGAAATATTTTCCGAATCTTCGTTGCCCGTATCGCTCATGATCTCATTACTGACGGACACATGTGGCCAGTCACTGGGGTACAGACACTCTCCCCCAAAGAGTTAGACCTCCAGCTTGTGGCACATGATTTGATGTCGTTAGGCGTGACACTCAACCCAGATGGAAAGCGCGATCTTCGTGTGATTGCAGGCCTAAGCGAAGCTCTCGCCACGCAGCGCGAAGAAGACTTCGCCCGTCTCGTTGAGATCTTCCGCAGTGATTCCCTCTCCCTGGTGTCTTTCACAATCACAGAAAAAGGTTACGCAGTCCATACCTCCACTGGCGAACTCCAGCCAATGCTCGTCGAAGAACTCAACACGGATCCTCGCGGGTATCACGTTCACACGATGGTGCTGATAGCCGGACTCCTTCTGCACCGATTTGAAGCTGGCGGAGCACCTATCACAATGCTTTCTACAGACAACTTCTCCCACAACGGCGATAAATTACGCGAATCTCTCCTCATTGTTGCTCGCGGCTGGAAAGAAAATGGCCGCGTCGATAACGATTTCATCTCGTGGCTCAGTGATGAAAAGAACGTTTCCTTCCCCATTTCTGTCATCGATAAAATCACCCCGCGCCCTCATGAAGAAGTTTCGCGTCAACTTGCTGAACTCGGATTTACTGACATGGGAATCGAACTCGTTGGGCGCACACCAGTTGCCGGCTTCGTCAATGCTGAGCCGACCGAATACCTCATTATCGAGGATAAATTTGCTGGTGAACGCCCTCCGTTCGAAAACTACGGCGTGCGGATCGTTGATCGTCAAGTGTGTGACGATTTCGAGAATATGAAAGTCACCACGTGCTTGAACCCGTTGCATACGGCGCTCGCAATCAGCGGGTGCCTGCTGCGTATGCCAACAATCGATTCAGAAATGCGCGATCCTGCTCTGTGCGCGATGGTCAACGAGTTGGGATGGAAAGAAGGGTTGCCCGTCGTCGTTGATCCAGGCGTTGTTGCGCCTGAAGATTTCTTGCGCGAGGTTCTTAACGTCCGATTCCCCAATACGTATCTTCCCGACGATCCAGCGCGTATCGCCATGGATACCTCGCAAAAAATCCCGATTCGTTTTGGTGAAACGATAAAGAAATATATTGAACGAGATCTCGATCTTGATTCGCTTCACACGATTCCGCTTGTTTTCGCACTATGGCTGCGATATCTCACAGGCATTGCCGACGACGGAAAACCGTTTACCCCGGCTTCGGATCCCTTGCTTGACGAACTCCAAGAGTTACTCGGGGGCGTACAGCTTGGCGCTGCTCTCAGCGCGGACGAGGCACATGAGATTCTCGCACCTATTTTGTCCAATGCACAGATTTTCGCAGTCGATCTGTACACCACGCCTTTAGCGAAGAAAGTCGAGGTTTACTTCGCTGAGCTCATCAGTGCTCCAGGTGCTGTACGCCGCGTCCTTGAACGCGAATACGCCAACTGAAAAGTCCGCATTTTTATTAAAATTATTGTAAGGAGACACCAATGAAGATGACGTTCCGCTGGTACGGCGAAGGCTACGATCCGATTCCGTTACAGTACATTAAGCAGATTCCAGAAGTAACGGGCATTATGGGGACACTTTCAGGAAAAGCCGCAGGTGAAGTCTGGGAAGATCACGAGATTAAAGAAATGATCGCCCCTGTACATGCTGCTGGTTTAGAGTGCGAAGTAATCGAATCTGTCAACGTCCATGAGGACATCAAAATGGGTCTTGATACGCGCGATGAGTATATCGCCAACTACAACACCACTTTGGAAAACCTCGCGAATAACGGTGTCAAGGTTGTGGTGTACAACTTTATGCCCGTATTTGATTGGCTACGTACAGAACTCGCTCATGAAACTGAGGACGGCTCAAACTGCCTGTACTACGATCATGCCGATGTTGAAGGAATGACACCGCGCGATATCGTTGAGCTCACTGCCAAAGAATCAGGAGGTTTGACGCTTCCAGGATGGGAGCCTGATCGCCTTGAACGTCTCGATGAAGTCATGGCTCTGTACGAAAATATCGACCATGAGGATATGCGCAATAATTTCCGTTACTTCCTTGAAGGGATCATCCCTACCGCTGAAAAAGTCGGAATCAAGATGGCGTGCCACCCTGATGATCCGGCCTGGGATCTGTTTGGTCTTCCGCGTATCTATCGTAACCGCGAAGATATGGATAAGATTGCGAAGCTCTACGATTCGCAATACAACGGTTTTTGCATTTGCTCTGGTTCTCTTGGATCTCACCCTGAAAACGATGTTCCTGCCATTTTCCGTGAGTTTGGCCAGCGAGGACTACTCAACGCTGCCCATGTGCGCAACGTGAAATATCTCGGTGAAAAGAAGTTCCACGAGGCTCCGCATCCTTCCTCCACCGGCAATCTCGATATGCACGCCATTATGGAAGCCATCTACGATACGAACCCCGATGTGTACGTTCGCCCCGATCACGGACGAATGATTTGGGGGGAAACCGGACGCCCAGGCTATCCGCTTTATGATCGCGCCCTGGGAGCTGTCTATCTCTCAGGACTTTACGAATCCATCTCCAAGATGAAGAACTGATAGTGAGGAAGGAAAATACACTATGTCTATCCCATCGCCACGTCCTTTTCTAGAGAAGAACCCGATTGTCCCCGTCGTTGTCCTGAACCGTGTTGAAGACGCCGTGCCAACGGCAAATGCTCTGCTCGCCGGTGGAATCACAAGCGCAGAAGTCACCTTCCGCACACCAGTAGCAGCACAGTGCATTGCGCAAATCGCACAAAATGTTCCCGACATCACTGTTGGAGCTGGAACCGTGATTAACGCTGAGCAAGCAAACGCTGCAATTGATGCCGGCGCGCAGTTCCTTGTCAGCCCAGGTTTCTCCACTGATGTCGCCCAAGTTGCTTCTGATCGAAATATTTCGCTGCTTCCTGGAGTTGCCAACCCAACAGATATCATGGCCGCTCTTGAATGGGGCATCGACGTCGTGAAATTCTTCCCTGCTGTTGCACTGGGCGGTCTTCCACTCGTGAAGGCCTTCGCAGCGCCTTTCCCACAACTAAAGTTCCTCCCAACAGGTGGAATTTCCCATAAAAATGCTGCAGAATGGCTCGCTCAGCCCTTTATTGCCGCCGTTGGCGGTTCATGGATGGTCTCTCCGTCTCTTGTGGAAGCAGGCGATTTTGCTGCCATCACAGAACTTTCCCAACAAGCGATGTCTATTGCTCAGGAGGCGACACGATGACACTCGTTCTGCGCCCTGAAAGTGAGTGCCGCTACGATATCGTCTCACTCGGTGAAGTGATGCTTCGTCTTGATCCAGGTGAAGGACGTATCCGCACCGCACGTCGTTTTTCCGCCTCAGAAGGTGGCGGGGAATACAATGTTGCACGCGGTTCACGGCGTGCCTTTGGACGCCGTGCTGCAATCGTCACAGCACTTGTGCGTGATGAAGTTGGAATGCTCATTGAAGATTTAATTCTTCAAGGCGGTGTTGATACCACTTTCATTAAGTGGGTTGACTCTGACGGCGTTGGCCGAAGCGTGCGTAATGGCTTGAATTTTACCGAACGCGGATTTGGCGTTCGTGGAGCTGTGGGAAACAACGACCGCGGCAACACAGCTATTTCACAGATGCTTCCCACTGATATTGATTGGGATTATCTTTTCGGTTCCCTAGGTGTGCGCTGGTTCCATACAGGTGGTATTTTCACAGCACTATCGCCATCTACCGCTGAAGTTGCAAAAGCAGCAATGTCCGCTGCCAAAAAGTACGGAACTATTGTCTCCTACGATCTGAACTACCGCCCATCGCTGTGGAAGTCCATTGGCGGCCAAGAAAAGTGCCAAGAAGTGAACCGTGAACTTGCACAATATGTTGATGTGATGATCGGTAACGAAGAAGATTTCACTGCCTCACTCGGTTTTGAAATCGAAGGTGCAAATGAAAATCTCGACAATCTCGAAGTTGAATCATTCAAAAAAATGATCGAAAAGGCGAGCGCTGCTTTCCCGAACTTTGAAGCAATCGGCACCACAATGCGCCAAGTTCGCACTGCAACAATCAACGATTGGGGTGCGGTTGCCTGGAGCCGTGAGCAAGGTTTCGTCCAGGCGATTCAGCGCGATGGCCTTGAGATTTTCGACCGCGTGGGAGGCGGTGATTCTTTCGCGTCAGGTTTGATCTACGGATTGATGGAGTTCGGTGATATCGAAAAGGCTGTCAACTACGGGGCTGCACATGGTGCTCTGGCAATGACCACGCCTGGCGATACCTCAATGGCCTCTCTGACAGAAGTTGAACGCCTCGTTGGGGGCGGTAGCGCCCGCGTTCAACGCTAACTCGCACATAGATCGCTCTTGGGTGTGGAGGTATAAACCCTCCGCCTTACCTCCACACCCGCTCTTCGATATTTATTCGCATTTACTTACTGGATTTACTGAGCTTACTGGATCTGCTCGATTTACTAGGCGCTGAGAACGAATTTTCGCTCTCCCCACCTACTAGCTCATTATTTGTGACAAGGACGTTTCATATGACTAACACACTTTTTCTCGATCCTGATCGACTTTTTCCCGCTGATGAAAAAATTCGCGGACTTGCCCGTGAACTGTACGAATCTGTGAAAGATTTGCCTATTGTTTCTCCTCACGGCCATGTCAATCCCAAAATGTTGCTTGACAATGAGCCTTTTTCAGATGCAACGAACTTGTTCTTGACCTATGACCATTATGTATTCCGTATGCTTCACTCAGCGGGGGTAGATCTGGCCTCAATCGGCGTTGGAAAATCAGATCCCGTCGATCCGCGTGCTGCCTGGCGTATCTTTTGTGAGAATTGGCGTCTGCTTGACGGCACCGCATCGGGTTACTGGCTCACACACGAGTTTGTCACCTTATTCGGAATTGAGGAAGAGCCATGCGCCGAAAACGCAGATAAGCTTTTCGACATTATCGGTGCGAAGCTCACAAGTGATGAGTTCCGACCGCGCGCCCTTTTTAACTCTTTCCCCATCGATGTGTTGGCAACTACCGACGATCCTCTCGACTCTTTGGAATACCATGCCGCTCTTGCAGCCGATGAGACGTTCACGGGGCGCGTGATTCCAACATGGCGCCCGGATCCTTATGTCAATACTCGTCAACCGCAGTGGCGCTCGCACGCACAAGCCCTGACTGCGTCAGTTGGCTACGATGTTGATTCTTTTGACGGCTACCTTGAAGGTTTTCGCGCTTCACGTGCTCGTTTCATCGAGCACGGCGCTGTCTCTGCTGATTTTGGTGTTGCTCATCCACTCACCCTCGATCTCAACGACGATGAACTTGGTACCTTGTACCGTAAGGCGGTCAATGAAGGCCTCACTGCGCATGAATCGGATGTTTTCGAAGGGGCAATGTTGTTGCGCTTTGCAGGTATGAGCGTTGAGGACGGCCTCGTGATGACAATTCACCCAGGGGTTTATCGTAACCACAACACTGCCGCTTTTGAGACTTTTGGGCCAGATACCGGCCACGATATTCCCCTCCAGACTGAGTACACGAAGAATATCCGTCCGCTTCTTGAAAAATATGGAAATGATCCGCGCCTTCACCTGGTGCTTTTCACCATTGACGAAACGGTGTATTCTCGCGAACTTGCTCCCCTTGCCGGCTTCTACCCGTCAGTTTTTATCGGTGCTCCGTGGTGGTTTATTGACGCGCCAGATGCAATTTTGCGTTTTAGATCCGCGACGACGGAGACTGCCGGTTTCTCACGCGCTTCGGGGTTCATTGACGATACGCGTGCTTTCTTATCAATACCGGCACGCCACGATATGTCACGACGCCTCGATTCGGTATTCCTCGCACGATATGTGGTTGAAGGGCGCATTTCACGCAGCAGCGCGTTCTACTGGATCAAGGCTTTGACTTCCGACCAGCCCCGCAAGGTTTTCAAGTTAGATTCCGTTTCACAGTGACTGCGGTAATATACACCGTTCATAAAGTTCCTGTGCGGGCAATAATATGCTTCGCACAGGAACTTTGCTGCGATTTTCAGCACCGCAAACCCCGTTCTGCTTTCATTGTTACTATGTAAATGTTCAATGCAGAGCTAGATGAGAACCTGGAATTTTTGTGATGAGAAAAAAGAATGCCACGATTTACGATGTGGCCAAAGCAGCAGGAGTTTCTCCTTCAACAGTTTCTCGCGCATTTTCAAACCCTGCGCGTGTATCAACTGATAGCGCGGAGCGGATTTTCTCAGCTGCTCGTGAACTTGGTTTCCGTTCCTCTGGCGCCTCCTATGCAAGTGGAAATAAGGCCACTCATGTGCTGTGTCTCATGGTTGCAGATATGGCTAATCCCACGTTTGCAACAATGTATCGGGGTTTCCATAAAGCAGCTGACGAAAACGGTTACGCTGTGGTGATTGCTAATTCAGATGAATCAGGAGCTATTGAAGCCCACACACTGCGCAAAGTACTTCCCGACGTCGATGGTGTTGCCCTGGCCTCTTCACGATTAACTCCCGCCGCAATTCTTCAGGTGGAAAAGATCAAGCCGCTCGTATTAATGAATCGTTATCTCGATGGGCACACGTGTATTGTGCCTGATACCGCTGGTGGAATGACTGCGGTGTGCACAGAGTTGAAAAGACTTGGACACACGAATGTTCTGTATCTTGCAGGCCCAGAAATGTCGTGGGCAAATGCGATGCGCTGGCGTGCGCTCCAGGATCAGTGTCACGCTAATGGGCTTACGCTGACTCGAACAAAGTTCTTATCCCCTGATCTTCACGGTGGAGCAGACGGCGCACGTATTTGGAACCGATCAATCACCTCGGCAGTTGTCGCATACAACGATCTGATGGCTTTTGGTTTCATGCGTCAAGCACACAGGCTTGGGGCGAAGATTCCGTACGATGTTTCAGTTATTGGGGTTGACGATTCCTCGATTTGCGATATGGCAGATCCCGAACTCACATCGTTGAGTACCGGAAGCTTCGAGATTGGATACAAAGCTGCAATGTTCCTTATCGCACAAGCCACGAATCGCAGCAGGAGAGAACGTACCACCATCGTCGTCCCGATGTCCCTCCACATGCGCGCAAGCTTGGGTCAGGCCAAAGGCGGTAGGGACGATAGCGAAATGTGAAGCGCTCCTTGCAAAAAGAACTGAATGCAACAGTTTTTACAAGGAGCGCTTCAATTCCACATCTGTTGAAGCGTCATTGATGCGATAAGGCAACGAAACCTGATAGGGAATCTATAGATGTGATCGGAACCTAAAATATTGGTGTCCAGTAAAACACAGATCTGTTATGCACTACCTCTGGTGACAGATCCGGTCCTTGATCAGGAGCGTCTTGAGATTTCTGCTGATTGGCGGAGATTTTCTCAATGAAATCAGCAAATTGAGCCTGGTGCGGTCCGCGAAGCATCGCAAATGCCTTGCGCACTTGATTCTTTGTGCCAAGATCTTTGTAGGGATCGGCAAGTATCTCATCGCGAACTGAATTTTGATAATTGCGAATCGTCTTCACAGCCGGTTCTTTGAGCTTTTGGTAATACATCTCCCGTGCTTGATCTTCATTTTGACTAGTAAGGCGCAAACCATAGGGCTCAACGATATAGGTCGTCGTTTTCGTCTTGGGGTTCAAGCCGGCAACCACAGTATTCGTATTCTCATCGAAAACTGTTACATTTCCTGGAGCGTGATGGGAAACCTCAATACGATAACCTTTTTGCAGCGAAATGTTCTTCGTTCCTTGACTGTGATTAAAGTAGTAGTTTCCATCGCTGGCTTTCGTCACTACCTGTGTATCAACAAGGACACCTTTTGTGTCAAAAATTTTCACAGCCGGTGCCGCATTGCCCATGCTTGATCCACGGAAGGCAATCTTTGCACTCTTCATATCCCGCGCAAACTGTAATTGATAACCGAAAGTGTGGTAGATACCAGCTAGTCGTAGCTTCAGATTGGGAAGAATCTGTGAAGAAAATGGACGGTAGACATACTTCACTTCAGACCCAGTATCTTTAACATCAACCCAGTTATATCCTGATTCATAATCGGAAAGAATTGGCAATTGCAAAACATAGGTTCCAACAGGAATCCCTGTGAAGGTGGCTTTAGCGCCAGAAATCCTCGCCGTCGCTACAGTCTTATCGCCAGACTTGAGAGAAACACTCTTGCCTTCAAGAAGCTGGGACTTATCGATCTCGAATCTCACAGTCAAAGAAGAGGCCACATCAGGGAGATCTTTATTCTTAACAACTTGCCAGGTGCGCTTTGAACTCATGGTGGATTTCGCTTTTGCCAAGTTATCGCCGTTCAGAATCTCACCGAGCATATTTGCTAGTGGAAGATCGCGGTCGTAGAGAGCAGATTTTGTTGCATCTGAAACCCTCAACCCCCATTTTTCAAGGTACGGAATAACGTTAACACCGTAAATCGCGGCGATTGCGCGAGCATAGACATCCTGATTATCATAATCGCGCCCTGCATTTACTTCGCTGCGATACCACTGGAAAATCTTTGCGTAAGTTTTGAGTCCTTCAAAACCATCGAGAAGGTTAACCACAGCATACAGCCGCTCAGATGCTCCATCGTAGGCACCGCTACCATAGTTGGAAAAGTTCTTGCCCTTATCGATGCGCAACTTATTAGCCTTGACATCTTGATCGTTCATATTAAAACCGTATGGGCCGTGGAAGTAAACAGACGGAGTTTGTTGAATGTAATGGGCAAAAATATTGTTCGAGGTTTCGTTTAAGAACATTTTTCCCTGTCCGAACCTGCCTTGATAGCCGTGGCCAAGTTCGTGCAAACCTCCCCAATTCATCTCGTAAAATGAGGCGGCATCTGCATTGGAAATACCAACGTGGTCTTCGCTGTAGTAAGCAGCCCAACCATTGGCTCCAACGGGGCGAATCGTATAGCGTGTGCGCACGTTTTGGTCTAATGCATTCGATGGGTGGAGCGAAAGTCCGATTCCACTATCCATCATCTCAATGACGTTAGCGTAATACTGTAGAAACTGATTAAGAGTTTTAAATCCGCGTTTAAAAGTGGTGAGTTTAGATTCAGCAGAAATTCCAGTTAATACACTGACATAGTCATTTTCGACGACGGCGTACTGAGCGCCCGATTTCTTCCATTTAGTACGAAATTTTATCTCTTCATCACCAGCTCGGTAGTAATTAAGCATTTTTGCAGACGAAGGGTAACGCAATGCAATTCGATACGTCTGGGAAATATCGGTGGCATCTTTGGCAAGTTCTGGCGAATAAACCTGTGGAACACTCGGATAGGACTGTCCATTCTTGACATTTTTCAACGTTGTCCAGTTACCACCTTTTTTGAGCGTGATCGTGGATTCTTGCCCTTTGTTAGCCGTTAAGAAATTCACTCGCAGATCTGGTGACTGACCGATGATACGTGCCTCAATGGTGTCGTTAGCAGCTAAGTAGAGCCCGATGTGTTGGCGATCCGAGCGATCCCCACGATTAATACCAACAGAGCGAATATTCCACGTATTGGGACGGGCATAGATATCCCATTCTACCTCCACCTGAGCCTGTGGATCCCCAACAACAGTGACGGGAACTGTGCGCTGTGCGCTATTGCCGTGCGAATCTGTAACGGAATAGTTGAGCGCATATTCCCCTGCAATACTAGTGTTGACATTTGACGAAGATGTCACCTTTTGTGTTAGATCCCCGTCTTCAAAATCCTTTACGAACGAGCGAAAACGCGTATCAGATGGATCGAAAGGAAAACCGCGTGGAAGCGTAATTTTTGCAGCTCCATAAAACATCGGTTCTGCCTTCGTACTGTAATAGTGCGGCGCAGGAGTATCCGCGTTTGCGGCAAGAGGGGCAACAAAACCAGTAAATCCTAGGAAAAAAGCTAGGACGAACGAGAGAACCTTTGTCATCAGTATCCAATCGTCGATGTGACCTACCGGACAATTCAAACAAAAAGGAGGAATGTCTGACAAATAACTTAACAATCCCAAATACAACAAACATGGTCCATACAACAAAAAGGGAGTATTTTATCTCAATAAATAATGTGTTAGTTATATCACGGTTCGGTGTGATACGGCCTCGAAAGAGTGATCTGAACCTATAGCCTACCCCAACCTGACACGTAAGCCTGCCCCTCCCCCTAAGCGTAGACTTACAACCTCCGCTTAGGCTGAAAGAAATCACTAAAGCCGGGTCAGCATCATGCTAACCCGGCTCTGTGGACCCTACCGGGCTCGAACCGATGACCTACGCGGTGTAAACGCGTTGCTCTACCAACTGAGCTAAGAGTCCGTCAACGATATTACGGGACAGATATGCTCTTTCGGTAGCGAGATCAAGAAAAAGTGATCTATCTTGCTTTAGCGACTTCTTACTTTCCGCGAGCAGCAATGCGGTACAGCATCCAATCAGATTTCAAACCGTGGGAAGAAGTAGCGTTCATTCCTGCTGTACGAGCGGCTTCATCAACATCCGTCGCATTCACATGGCCTGCCACACCACGTGCGGGGATCGCAAGCCAGATAATCGATGCGCCCTCAAGCGATGCCGCACAATCAACAAGGTAATCCGTAAGATCGTCCGTATCGCCATCATCACTACGCCACCACGCGAGAACCGAATCCGCAACGGCCGTATAGTCTTCGTCTTCCATCGCGGAACCAATGGCCTCTTCGATCAGATCTCTGAGATCGAAATCGACGTCGTCGTCGTAACCAAACTCCTGCACAATCGCACCCGATGAAAAGCCCAGCTCGAGCGCTGTGGTTGTTGACACGCTTGTTCTTCCTTCCTGCGCGCTATTTGACACCTCATTTTAAGTACTTGAGCACCGTCAGTGCGAGGTGAAACGTATGCCAACCCCTCTCAGCTACCCCTTCCAGGCCGGAAGTCCCTCTCAACGTGACCCTTGTCCCACAACGATTTATCCAAATGACTAGGGCTAAAGACCCGAAAAAGGTAAATTGGATACTAGCGCACCGCAATATGCGTTGCGGTGATACCCGAAGACAAGAACAAGGGAGATAAACGTGAGTGAATCATTGGATAGGCCCACAATTGACGGCCTCCTGAACCAGGTTCCCGATTCCGACCGCGAGGAAACCCGCGAATGGCTGGAGTCTCTGGATGGCATGATCGACGCCAACGGCGGCGAACGAGCAAGCTTCATCCTGAAGGAGCTCAAGGCTCGCGCCGCTTCACGCGGTGTTGCAACCACCGATGACCTTAACACCCCATATGTCAACACCATTCCCGTTTCCGAACAGCCACAGTATCCGGGTAACGAAGAACTCGAGCATGAGTTCCGTAGCTGGACCCGCTGGAACGCTGCCGTTATGGTGACCCGCCAGCAGCGCGATGGCATCCACGTTGGCGGACACATTTCCTCATTCGCCGCTCAGGCAACCCTCTACGACGTAGGTTTGAACCACTTCTTCCGCGGCAAGGACAGCGAAGACGGCGGCGATCAGATTTTCTGGCAGGGGCATTCCTCGCCGGGTAACTATGCGCGCGCCTTCCTTGAAGGCCGTCTGAGCGAAGCGGACCTGGATTCATTCCGCCAGCAAGCATCACGCTTCTCGGGCGGACGCGGTATGCCGTCCTACCCGCACCCGCGCCAGATGGACGACTTCTGGGAGTTCCCGACAGTATCCCTGGGTCTTGGCCCGATTTCTGCGATCTACCAGGCATGGTTTAACCGTTACATGCTTGAGCGCGGCATCAAAGACACCTCGAAGCAGCATGTATGGGCATTCCTGGGCGACGGCGAAATGGACGAGCCCGAATCGCGTGGTCTGATCCACTTCGCCTCCTACCAGAACCTCGACAACTTGACTTTCGTTGTCTCGGCGAACCTCCAGCGCCTCGACGGCCCCGTCCGCGGCAACGGCAAGATTGTCCAAGAACTTGAAGCAGAGTTCCGAGGCGCCGGCTGGGATGTCATCAAGGTCCTGTGGGGCCGTGAATGGGACGAACTGTTCGCAAAAGATAAGGACGGCGCCCTCACGTCGTTGGTGAATAACACTCTCGACGGTGATTTCCAGACTTTCTCTGCAAACGACGGCGGCTACTTCCGCGAGAACTTCTTCGGTCGCGATCCGCGCACGAAAGCGCTCGTCTCGGACCTGTCTGACGATCAGATCTTCGGTCTGCGCCGCGGTGGCCACGACTCTGAGAAGATCTACGCCGCGTACAAGCGCGCAATGGATACCAAGGGCAAGCCAACCGTGATCCTCGCCCAGACAATCAAGGGCTACGAACTCGGTTCGAACTTCACCGCTCGTAACGGCGCACACCAGATGAAGAAACTCAACACGATGGACCTTCATGGTCTGCGGGAGACTCTGGGCCTGACCGATATCCCGGAGTCGTCACTCGAAGATCCGTTCAACGCTCCGTACTACGTACCAGATCACAACTCCGAGGCGTGGAAGTACATCATGGATCGCCGTGCAGCACTCGGAGGCCCGCTTCCCAAGCGCGCTCCCTTCGTCGGCGGCGTCGAGCTTCCGGATGCCAAGCACTACGATGTGTTGAAGAAGGGCTCTGGAAAGCAGGAAGTCGCCACCACGATGGGGTTCGTGCGTCTCCTCAAGGAGCTCATGCGCGACAAGAAGTTCGGCCACCGTTTCGTGCCGATCATTCCTGACGAAGCTCGTACTTTCGGCATGGAGGCAATGTTCCCCACGGCCAAGATCTTCAACACGCGCGGCCAGGAATACACTGCTGTGGACCACGACATGCTCTTGTCCTACAAGGAATCTACCAAGGGCCAGATCATGCACACCGGCATTACAGAGGCTGGCTCGGTGGCAGCGTTCCAGGCAGCAGGTACGTCCTACTCAACCCACAAGTACCCGATGGTGCCTGTTTACATCTTCTATTCGATGTTCGGATTCCAGCGCACTGGCGATCAATTCTGGGCAGCAGGCGATCAGTTGACGCGTGGCTTCATCCTCGGTGCGACGGCTGGCCGTACGACGCTCACCGGCGAAGGCCTGCAGCACATGGACGGAAACTCGCAGGTCCTTGCGTCAACTAACAAGGCGATCGTTTCCTACGATCCGGCTTACGCCTACGAGATTCGCCATATTGTCAAGGACGGCATCGAGCGCATGTACGGTGACGGTAGCGACGGACGCGATCAGAACGTCATGTACTACCTCACTGTCTATAATGAGCCGATCCACCAGCCAGCTGAGCCGGAAGACGTCGATGTTGAGGGTATCCTGCGTGGTATCCACAAGATTGACCAGGCCGAAGGCAATGGTCCACGCGTGAATCTTCTCGCTTCAGGCGTCGGTGTGCCGTGGGCACGTGAGGCTCGCGAAATGCTGAAGAACGACTGGGGCGTTGACGCCAACGTCTTCTCCGTGACGTCGTGGTACGAATTGCGTCGTGACGGTCTGGAAGCTGACGAGCATAACTTCCTCCATCCTGAGGAAGCTCCTCGTGAGGCTTATCTACACGCCAAGCTCAAGGGCGAATCGGGCCCGTTCATCGCGACGTCTGATTTTGACAAGCAGACACAGGATTCGATCCGCCCATGGATGCCAAGTGACTACTACGTCCTCGGTGCCGACGGCTTTGGTATCTCGGATATGCGCCGCGCTGCTCGCCGCCACTTCTTCATTGATTCAGCATCGATGGTAGTCCGTGCGCTTCAGGCACTGGCTGATCGAGGCGAAATCGATCGTTCTAAGATCGGCGAGGCCATCGCGAAGTACGACCTCTTCAACCCGCAGAAGGGTACGTCTGGTAAGGAGTAGTCCTCATCAGGAGTAAGTGAGGCGTAGCTAGATTCCCCAGCTACGCCTCACTTTTATCTCAGTTCACGATCCCCTGTTGTGTTCGCCATCATCAAAATTTAGAGGACACATTGCACGCCAAACGTCTTGATAAGCGTAGGCTTGGCCGATAGGATTTCGAGAATTGAGGAAATGTGACTTTATTGCGCATCGTGCGGCAATTTATGGTGGGCCGCATACATTTGGTTGCCGCGATTGTCGCGCTACAGCTGGTGCAAATCGCCTTTAGCCTGTGGTTACCATCAATCAATGCCACGATCATTGACGACGGAGTGCTCGCTGGACACACACAGCTCATCTGGACACAAGGTCTTCTGATGCTCTTGGTCTCGTTGCTCCAGATTACTGCGATGGTAGGGGCAATTTATATTGGATCAAAAACGGCAATGGCCTTTGGTCGAGATCTGCGCCGCGGAGTGTTTACTCATGTGCAATCTTTTTCCGCCACAGATGCCCATCATTTTGGTGCGCCGTCACTGATCACTCGTGCAACAAATGATATTCAGCAAATCCAGATGGTCATTCTCCTCACCTTCACCATCATGGTGATGGCACCGATTATGGGCGTTGGAGGCGTGGTCATGGCAATTCGTCAAGATGCTCCGCTTGCTTGGGTTTTAGCGATCGCTGTCCCCGTTCTCTTCATCATTATCGGATGGGTCATGGCATACCTCGTCCCGACCTATCGCGTCTTGCAAGAACGAATCGACGCCATCAATACCCGGTTACGCGAACAGCTCACGGGAGTGCGAGTGATCCGAGCATTTGTTCGACAGAAAGCTGAACGAGACAAATTTGATCAGGCGAATAGTGATCTGCGCTCAACGTGGTTAAAAATCGGCTTACTCTGGGCAGTCTTGATCCCATCGTCTCAACTTGTCGTCGGTCTTTCCTCAACCGCCGTCGTGTGGTTCGGAGGCCACCGGATCGCATCAGGACAAATGCAAGTCGGCGCATTAACTGCCTATATTTCCTATCTCATGATGATTTTGGTATCCGTCATGATGAGCGGCATGATGGCAATGCTCCTTCCGCGAGGTGAAGTTTGTGCAAAACGTGTCAACGAAATTCTCCAAACCACACCATCGATCGTGGCGCCTTCCACCCCTGACCGCCTTCCGGACGGGGCTGTGACGTTCGAGTTCGATCACGTCGGTCTGCGATACCCCGGCGCATCAGCCTCTGTCTTCGATGACGTGTCCTTCACTGTGGCACCGGGAAAGACAGTGGGTATCATCGGCTCGACCGGATCAGGAAAAACATCACTTTTACGTCTCTTCCCACGAATGATTGACGCCACAGACGGCGAAATTCGAGCCGGAGGTATCCCCATCAAACGGTTGGATCCTGCTGAGCTTCGCCAACGCATTGCCATGGTCCCACAAAAAGCATTCCTCTTTTCTGGAACAATCGCGTCAAACGTTTCCGGCCACATTCGTACTGGCCACAAGTACGACGCTGAGCGTGTCACCACAGCGTTGAAAGCAGCCGATGCATGGGAATTCGTCAGTAAGCTCGCCGACGGGCTCGACGCAACGGTCGAATCCGGAGGAAAGAACTTCTCTGGTGGTCAGCGTCAACGACTGACCATCGCTCGCGCAATCTACAAAGCGCTTCCAGACGCATCTGGACTTCTGGGAGCAGACATCATTCTTTTCGATGACTCCTTCTCTGCTCTTGACTACGCAACCGACGCCCGTCTGCGCGCAGCACTTCCCCACTATCTCACTAGAGTTGGAGTGATCATCGTCGCTGCACGCGTGTCTACGATCCGCCACGCCGACGAAATCCTCGTTCTCGACGGCGGCGGCGTCGTCGGTAAAGGCACCCATGAGCAGCTCAGCGCTACATGTTCTGTCTACCAAGAAATCGTTCATTCACAAATAACCCAAGAGGAGGCGGAATGAGAGGCGGCCGTGGAGCAGCAGCTCCAGATTCGAAAGCACGCGATACCCTTGGCGCTCTCAAACGCCTCACACGTATGCTCGGCAATGAAAAAGCACGAATCATCGCACTATCGATTTTGATCCTTGCATCCGTAGTCAGCCAAGTTTTCGCGCCTGTCTTACTCGGTGCAGGAACGGACATCGTCGTCGATGGGATGAAAAACGGCGCGGGCGTGGACTTTTCCGCCCTCGGATACACGCTAGCCCTCGTCATTGGACTCTACGTTTTCTCTGCGGTGACAAACTTTGTCGGTGGCGCCCTCATTCGCGTGACGATTCAGAACCTCGGCAAACGACTTCGTTCTGAGGCTCAGTCGAAAATCGATCGGCTCTCCCTGAAATGGATCGATGCCCAACAGCGTGGCGATCTCCTCTCACGCGTGACCAACGATATTGACAACATCACCCAAACATTGATGCAAACTTTCAATAACCTGTTGTCATCTATTTTTGCTCTCATCGGCATCCTCGCTGTGATGTTCACCCTGTCGTGGTCACTGTCACTAGCTGCTCTCGCGGTCTACCCATTGGGGATGGTGGCAACGATTGTCATCATGAAACGCGCCAAGCCTCAATTCAGCAAACAATGGCACGCAATGGGCGATGTCTCAGCGATCGTCGAAGAATCATTTACCGGTGCCGACGTCGTCACTTCGTTCAATCTGCAGGACGAGTTCGACCGAGTGTTCGACGAATCGAACGACAAGCTTTTCCAGGCCAGTTACCGCGGACAAGCGCTCTCGCAGCTCACACAACCCGTGATGGGATTCGTATCAAATCTGTCATTCGTCGTTGTGGCAATTTACGGCGGATTTCAGGTCATCACCGGTCAAGTAACCATCGGCGGCATCCAGGCGCTCATCCAATACACTCGCCAGCTTAATCAACCGGTCGCTCAAGTGGCATCGATGGCCAACCTCCTCCAATCTGGTGCCGCCTCAGGCGAACGCATTTTTGATTTCCTCGATACGTCAGAAATGGACCGCGATACGGACGCGGCCTACACCGATCTTGTCGATGTTAACCACCGACGCGGCGAAATCGTCTTCCACGATGTCCACTTCGGCTACGAGCCGGAAACACCTGTGATTCGCGGGCTAAACCTCACTGTGCGCCCAGGACAACAAGTCGCCATTGTGGGGCCAACAGGTGCCGGAAAAACAACCCTGGTGAATTTGCTCATGCGCTTCTATGAAATTGACTCCGGGCAAATCACGATCGATGGCGTATCAACACGTGACTTTACAAAAGATTCATTGCGTCAACGCATCGGCATGGTCCTTCAAGATACGTGGCTCTTCGAGGGAACCATCGAAGAAAATATTGCTTACGGTCGTGATGGCGCAACTCACGCCGACGTCGTCGCAAGTGCCCGCGCCACCGGCATCGATAGATTGGTTGCGCAACTTCCCCACGGGTATGACACACGTATTGACGACGAAGGAAACAACATTTCCGCTGGTGAAAAGCAACTTTTAACAATTGCGCGCGCCTATATCTCTGACCCGTCAGTGTTGATTTTGGACGAGGCAACATCGAGTGTCGATACGCGAACCGAGATGCTTGTTCAAAAAGCCATGAATGAGTTACGCACAGGACGAACATCATTCGTTATCGCACACCGGCTCTCCACTATCCGCGACGCTGACCTGATCATCGTCATGGTCGAGGGTGATGTGGTGGAGATGGGCAATCATGACCAGCTGCTCGCAGCAAAAGGTGCGTACTGGGATCTCTACCAGTCACAATTTGCCGGCTCCCCTCGTGATTGAAAACCGCGGGATTCTCAATCACGAGGCAGCTCATTCACGGATAAACATCGACAGATCGCCGGCTCCCTCGCGCAAAATTGTTGCTTGACCCGATGACAAATCAATAACCGACGTCGGACGTGGTTCATCGATGTCACCATCGATCACTAGATCTACCCGATCACCGAGCTCATCTTGTACTCGCCATCCTTCAGTGAGGAGTTCATCGCTTCCTGGGAGAATAAGCGTCGAGGAAATGAGGGCCTCCCCCATGCCCGCCAGAATAGTTTGGGTGATGTGGTGGCGAGGGATTCGAGCCCCGACTGTGGATTTTTTGGAGTTGAGAGATATTTTTGGAACCTCTTTAGTGCCTTTAAAAATAAAAGTGTAGGGACCGGGCGTGAGCGATTTGACCAGTCGGAAGAATCGGTTGTCAACGATGACAAGGTTTCCTAACTGCGCAAAGTCATGGCATAGCAGAGTGAAATGGTGGTTTTCTCCCACACCACGGATCTGTCGGATGCGCTCAAGCCCCTCCTTGTTTCCCATTGTGCATACGAGCGCATACCCAGAGTCTGTCGGCATCGCGATAACACCCGAACCACGAAGACGATCGACAACTTTTGACACAAGGCGTTCTTGAGGATTGTCAGGATGAATTTCAACTAGGCGCGACATTGCTTTCCTTTCATCAGATACCTCTACATTACTCGGTTTTACGAAGCCTAGCTCGCGTGCAATAGAATGTTGATATGGAACAAGCAATGTCACGAGTTCGCCTCGCTTTTAAGCAATCTGCCCCAGAAATTGAGGATGCAGAGCTCATTCTTAAAGCTCGTCTTGTTGAGGATCTCGGTCTTGACACACTTGCCAAATGGCAAGTGGCATATGCAATTGAGAGGATAGCTCGGGTTGAGCTCCTTGATTCGCAGATCGATCATGCTGCCACTGTCAAAGATTTTGTTGCACTTGCAGTTTCTGATGCTCCACTTCCACAAGAAATTCAGGCATCAGCGAACTCGGATCAAGAAGACTGCGGCAATACTTCTCTTCCGTCGGTACCCCGTGACATTGCTGGCACGTCTGAGCACACCGACGACAGCAATGTTTCGCCAGGTCAAACAGCCGAAAATCTGGAAAAAGAACTTGCAAATTTAGCAGACTTCTTTAAGCGTTAATGTCAAGGCGAACGCATGGGTAGTACTACCCATGGTGAAGGCTTTGTGCAGATCATGAGGTCATCGATATGCTTATTTTGTCGCAAACGGAAGAGCGAAAGAGACATCTCCCGGTTGTCTGTCCGGGGCTTTGACATCTCACCGTCATGACAGATGTCTCGATTCAGACGCAGGTCTTGTGTGCGTGGATCTGTGTCTGTTTCTCGCGATCACGCGAGAAAGGCAGCAGCTGAATGTGCGTTAAACAGCTGCTGTTCGCCGATCGCGCCTTTGAGAGGGGCATCTCACTACTGCCCCTCTCAAAGGGCAGGTGATGGGGAATATCAACAACTCCCAGAAAAATGAGTGGCTAGTCGATCACCACCGACTGGCCACTCAATCATGATATTTGCGCGGAGGCAGCACATCACATCTTGTTAACCGACTCGATGGAGCCAGCGCACAGGTGCTCCAGCTCCGGCGTAGCGGAAGACTTCTAGCTCATCATCCCATGCTTGTCCCAGAGCAATGTCAAGAAGTCTGCGAAGTTCATCGGCATCGCCAGCCGAATTCTCGATTGCAGCCCGGATACGGTTCTCAGGAACGACAACGTTTCCTAGCTGATCTGTCTGCGCATAGAAAATACCGAGACCAGGCGTGTGCGACCAACGACCACCGTCGGAAATCTGGGACGGCTCCTCGGTGATTTCAAAGCGTAAATGTTCCCATCCTCCTAGGGCTGAGGCAAGCATCGCACCCATGCCAACTTCGCCAACCCAGGAGACCTCTGCGCGGTTCATTTGTGGCAGGGCAGGTTGCTTCGTCCACTCGAAATGGACGGGATATCCAAGCACGCTAGTGACCGCCCATTCAACGTGAGGTTGAACAGCCGGTGTGACCGAATGAATGAAGATGACACCACGAGTGGTGTGTTTGTTTTTCACTGTGACCTCCTCTAAGTGAAATTCCCCTTAACACTTCAAGGCGTCACATAGTCAAGAATGCCACAATTGAGGTCCGAAGTCACCCTAATTACAGCGCTTCCTCTCGCGTTACCAAGAGCAGTAACAATTGCAAAATACGGAATACGTAAGAGCGCTGGGCGGCTGCATGTCGAGTAAGAATGACCTCAATAATTCTCATGAGAACTTTCTGATTTCTGCGAGCGCTTTCTTGCGAGTCTTTCGATCGAGACGATCAATGTAGAGGTGACCGTCGAGGTGGTCCACTTCATGCTGGATGAGTCGTCCCCAGATTTCTTCGCCTTCAATGACAACCTTGTTGCCATCGAGGTCTATCCCCTCTGCCTTGGCATACCAGGCACGCTCGCAGGGGAACCACAGTTCAGGAACTGAGAGGCAGCCTTCATCACCATCTTGGTACTCCTCAGTGGAGACCTCGACAATTTCAGGGTTGAGGATGTATCCGCGCTGACCATCGATATTCCATGAGAATGCCCGATACGACACACCGATCTGGTTCGCAGCCAAACCAGCACGGCCAGGTTCATTCACAGTTTCCATGAGATCACCAACCAATGCTCGGATGCCGGGAGTAATTTCTGTGATCGGTTCACACTTCGTACGCAGAACAGGATCACCAATAATTCGAATATCGCGATAAGCCATGCGACAAGTTTAGCGCCCGCGACGCAGGTAACAAAAAGGAAAACCTCGGCTTTGCCGAGGTTTTCCTTTTCTGCTCCCGCGACTGGATTCGAACCAGTGACCGTCCGATTAACAGTCGGATGCTCTACCACTGAGCTACGCGGGATCGCAACGAGTAATAGTTTAGCGACTTTTTATTCGGATGACAAAATGAATAATCGCGACTTTTTGGCTTAAATACGCCACCTGTGTCGCACGTCACTCTACAGATTTTTGGAGAGCGGTAAACCGACAGCTTCGCGAAGTTCAGTTTCCACATCATTCAACGCATCGATATCACTTGCTGGCACCTGTCCTCGTGTGAGAATTTCGGTGAAGAGTTCCTCATGACCATTTCGGCGCACCTGCCCTCGCGCAACACTTCCACTCGGGAGTTCTCTGACAACCTGGTAAATAACAGATCTGTCGATACGCTCACGAACCATCGTCACTACACTGTGGTCCGAACCGTCAACAAGTTGGAGCGTAAGCGGGGCTGTTTGTCCCCGTTCCGTTAGGACGAGGATAAGCTCTAACTTTTCCTCGTTCCAGCGACCGTATTCGAATTCGCTCCACTCAAATACTTCCTGCGATGTCTCGCTCACAATCGCCATCATCGTCGGCCATGCTGCAACCCATCGTCCATCTGCCAATGGGGCGGCCGACGTCGGCCTCTGAGGAAAAACTTTTTCGATAAACGAAGGAATATTTTCACGCCTGAACATCACACCACCTCCCAGTTCTGGCTATAAGAGACCGCAGAGTTTGTGTGCGAACGCTTTTCTGATATCGCTCGCCCAGAGAAGAAACCAAAAATCAGTGTGACTATTGCGAGCACTCCAAAAATAGCGAAGATGAGGCGCTGTTGTTTTTTAAATTTCGCAGCGTCCTCCTCCGACAGATTTTCTTTTGCTTGACGATACTGTTCTCGAAGATTCTTCGGCGGGGTCGGCTCGTTGCTCATATATCTCTCCTTGTCAGTCGATATTTCCCACCTTACCGTGTCTCTTCGCTACGAGTGAGGACAGCTTCCGCTTCCGTAACACGCAATGTTTTCCCCCGAGCAAGCGTATAGGCGTGAGTGCCGAGCCTCCGTGACTCTCCCCCGACACTAACGTCAACTACCCATTCGATCTTTACTGAGGGCATATAGTTCCCGGGTGTCGAATAAGGCCAATGCGCATCTCCCCGTGGCCATGTTCCACCTGGATTCTCAGTAGAGAATTGGCGGCCGTCACCAAGATCCCACGTATAGCCAATAGGCTGAGCGCGCAAGCGAACAGAAACTCCGAGAACGGAAACTGTTTTCTCTAAGGCACGCGCTGTTGTGGAAAAGTAAACGTCTTTATTCACTAGTGCATTACGGGCGGGTTGCCAGGTAATCTTGCCTGGTTGAAGAAATTCAACTACTCGGGCATTGAGATATTGAACCACGTCATCGACGCTCGGCGATTTTGCACTCGCAACATCATCTCCGCATACCCTGCGAATTGTCTCTTCTGGGACTGCGTTGATACGCAATCTCCACAAGCATGAATCTTCATCACGTCGTTGGACACCAGGGATTAGTGCAAGCGGATTATTTTCCCAACGCGCATCATGCACCAACTTTTCAAAACGGATCTGTGCCTCTGATTTCGGTACTGCATTTTTGCTATGTCTGACTCTTGGCCGAGTAACGGCACCTCGTAGATCGACATATACGGTACTGTCATTCGCAATATTCGCATCCCACTTTGGTACTTCAATGTGGAAGCAAGAGCATACGATAAGAAGTTCAGCAATCATTTTACATTCGTCCCGAAAGCTTCTGGCTTCGCAATACCCCACGAAACAACACGTATTTGCTTGCCATCTACTTCAACAGCAATCGTGACTGTGTGACTATCTGGTTTCAATGAGTGACTCTTTGTGGGTTCATATTCGGTATATTCTGATCGATTAACAAGATAATCGAGCCTATACACATCTTCGTATTCTGAGGAATCAAACACAGCGCTTTTCTTTACCTCGAAATCGACCTTGGACCATTGGCCAGGTTTTGTTCGCTTAACCTCATCCCGAGTTTCATTACAAAACTTACATCCTTTAGCGCTTAGCTTCTCCCACAGCGAGGGATCTCTAGTAGCCATGGTGTAGCTGTACACCTTGAGTGCATAGCGGCCAAACGCCTCGAGATCTTGGCGAAGTTCACCCGTCGGAGTGAACTGAGGTTTGTCAACCTTCGGGCGTGGCGGAAGCGTATACGTCGGCGTCGGCGATGCTTTCGCTGCTGATGGGGATGTCGCGGAAGCTGATACCGAGGAGCCGGCACTGGGTGAGCCTGAGCAGGCGGCAGTGGCACAAAGCAAACAGATAATAGTGGCGAGTACTCTTTTCATACCTCAACGCTAACAAAGCCGTTGTTTTCCAACGCAAAGTTATCCACAGCCTGTGTCAACGACACATCGAAAACCGGCCTACAATAAGAGTATGGCCAAGAAGAAAAACGGTGGAACCCCTGCAATCGATGTCCTTGTCAACACATCGACTTCACATGAGATCTTCGAATACACCCACTCGCGACAAATGAGTGACGGGTACGCACTCGATACGGCTCAGATCCTCGGCGTTGATCCGGCAAGCGTTTTTAAAACCCTTCTTGCACTTGTCGATGGCAAGCCGACGGTCGCTGTTGTCCCGGCCAACCATCGTCTGAATCTCAAGTCACTGGCGAAAGCAGTACATGGCAAGCGGGCCGAGATGATGGACCCTGCGGCAGCTGAACGTCTGACAGGGTACGTCACGGGTGGGATCTCTCCGCTGGGCCAGCACAAAAGGCTCCCCACGGTGATCGACGCCCACGCTCAAGAATTACCGCAAATGATTGTGTCTGGAGGCAAGCGGTCGATCTCCGTAGCACTCAACCCAACCGATCTCGCCTCCCTCACGCGAGCAGTATTTGCACCGATTATTGACCACGCTTAAGGGTGATCATTCTGCCCGCTGTGGCTATCTGGGCTGTATAGCTGCTCATGCTCGTGAAGTAATCGCCGTTGTTCTTCTTCGGCTCGCACACGTGCTTCTTCTTCAGCTTGTGCCCGCTCAATTTCATCGATGACCATCGCAGTGTCGCCCGTGAGTTGATTAATCTGATCGATTGCATCACGAATCGTATTCGCCCGATCAGTAATCGCCTGCGCATCCTGCCGCGTTTTTCCTGAATCAGACATATCTAATGTGGCCGCTTCATCGACAGCTTTCTTGAGGTTCTCGTAGGCGCTGTGGACTTGCTCGAATGTTGCGAGCGCAGGTGTGCGTTCGACACGCGCTAGTTGCTTGATAGCACGCGAACGAATCACCGACAAACCAGTTTTCATTGATGTCATGAGACGGCGAGCATCAGAAAGTGCCGACGCTGTCTGGACTTCTTCTATCCGCTCAGCAATTTTCGCAGCTTGTTGTTTGACCGTCTCAGCGGCCTGCGTAATCGCGGCGTTTTGTTTCGTCAATTGCTCAAGATCAGTGGTGCTCATGCAGCGAACCGTGATTCCGTTGACGCGTTGCAAAGTATTCTTGGCGGCGATCAGATCTGACGTGATTTTGACAATCCCTGGACCCACATCAACGCTGGCCGCATCTTGTAAAGCACGATCGGCTTCACGTACACCCTCGGCCGCCGTTTCTTGAGATTTTGAGGCGAGGGAGACTTGCGTTGAGCAGTCACGAGCAAATTTCCCCGAGTCAGAAAAGAGATACGCGACGACGGCGGTGCCGACGACGACCAGGAACAACATCGACGCAACAAAAGTCTTCGCCGTCGATTTGTGTGGCGATTCGGCCTGCGACGTCATATGAGCCCCTCTCTGAGAATTACCCTTCCCAGTCTAACGATCAAATGCTAGTGGGATAAAAATCTTCCCTCAAAATCACAAGCCGGCGCCTCTGACGAGACGCCGGCAATGTGCCCCCACCAGGACTTGAACCCGGGACCAAAGAATTATGAGTTCCCTGCTCTAACCATCTGAGCTATGGGGGCGCGGATAAGATATTACCCGATCACCGAATTTTTCCCTATTCGAGGCGCTAGATCCCAACTCGATTACTCATTCTGACCCCATCACATACGCCACAGGAAAGCTCAGTTTTCTTCAACGAAAAGTCGCCGTTGCGCTTCAAGTTCCATTAGCCGGTTAAACAGTGCCTCTTGTTCTGGAGCACGAGAGTCCGTGCGTTGCATCTGCGAACGGACGTCTGCAATCTGGCGAGTAATTCCACTACGGATTAGGCTCATCATGATGCCCCTCACATAGGGCCACGGATCTTCCACTTCGCTTTGGGGCAAAGGTTCAACCGCGAGCTGAACAATCGCGCGCCGAACAACGTCATCGGCTGTTCTCGTGACTTGCTCGACAAAACGACCAGCTGCTTTCTTCTCCGCATCGCCTGCAGGCATACCTGACTCGACAAGTGAATCTGCATACGTCTTCGCTTGGCTCGGGCCGCCTTGAGCACGAATCGCATCGAAAATCGCTCGATGCACTGGAACCTGGAATGAGGCAGCAGGTAGTTGACCGGCATTTGCAGCAACGGCAAGAACCGGAAGCTGGACAATAACCTCAAGTGCTTCACGTTCGATGCGTTCGATTGGATCACGAAGCAAACGCCGATCCGCTAACACAGGAACATGAACGTCATCTTCTTGATGCTCAGTCAGAAGAGGAATTTGAGCATGTGAGCGGGAAGCATCATGCACGGCTCCCCGCACCACGTGTTCATCCATACCTAGCCAGCCGGCGAGTTGCCGCACATACTCGCCACGCAGCACGCGGTCGCGGATCGAATAAAGGACAGGCGCTGCAGCGCGCAAGCCAGCGGAACGTCCTTCAGCTGTGGAGAGGGGAAATTCTGAAAGAACTGACCGGATAACAAAGGCAAAGAGCGGTTCGCGTTCCTTCACAAGCTGACGCACTGCTTCGTCACCGTATTTTATTCGCAAATCACACGGATCTAAACCTCCAGGTGACACCGCAACAAACGTCTGCGCGGCAAAATTCTGATCCTCTTTGAAAGCACGCATCGCAGCTTTTTGACCTGCGCTGTCACCGTCGAAAGTGAAGATCACCTCTCCGCCGTAGGCTCGCCCACTCGATAAAATGACTCCGGCCGCAGGATTCGCAGAATCACCCATTAATCTTCGCACAATCTTAACGTGTTCATGTCCAAACGCGGTGCCACACGTCGCAACAGCGTTCGTTACACCGGCCAGATGCGCCGCCATCACGTCGGTATAGCCTTCGACGACGACGATCCGGCGTTCGGTGGCGATCGACTTCTTTGCGAGATCGAGGCCGTAGAGCACCTGTGACTTCTTGTAGAGCAAAGTTTCAGGGGTATTGAGATACTTCGGACCACCATCGTCATCAAGGAGCTTTCGCGCACCGAAACCGATAGTCTCGCCCGTTACCGAACGAATCGGCCACATCACACGACCCCGGAAGCGGTCATAGACCCCTCGACTTCCTTGAGTCACTAATCCTGAAGCAGCGATTTCCTTTTCAGTAAATCCCCGCTTCCTGAGTTGAGTGAGCAGACCATCCCACGAATTAGGTGAATATCCCACGCGAAAGTGAATGATCGCCTCCGGATCGAAATGGCGAGCAGCGAGCATTTCGCGTGCGGGAGCGCCTTCAGCGCTCGATAATTGCGAGACATAGAAATCTTCAGCCACTCGGTGCGCATCAATCAGGCGAGCACGAGTGACGTCGGAGGGCCCCCGGCGTTGTGCACTGCCCTCTTCGTATTCGAGTTCCACCCCCACCTTACGAGCGAGAAATTCAACTGCTTCAACGAAGCTGACATGTTCGATATTCTCGATAAACGTAATGGCATCTCCGCTTTGTCCACACCCGAAACAGTGGAAAAATCCCATCTGCGGACGAACATTGAACGACGGGGTCTTCTCGTCGTGGAAAGGGCACAACCCTTTCAGCGATCCAACTCCAGCAGGCTTGAGCGAGACATATTCGCCGATTAATTCGTCGATGCGGACGCGATTACGCACCTCTTCGAGCGAATTTTGTTTGATTAACCCTGCCATAGCGCTTATCTTAACTGGTCAGGTGCTTCGCTGTGGAGGCGGTTCGCTACCTGTGGACTCATCTCAATATCAGTGACGCAAGAAGCCCACCAATGTCGCATGATACGCACGAGCAGATTGATCAGTGAGGGACGCCACTTGGTCCACGACAACACGCAAACGCTCCGCGTCGTTGGAAGCGCGTTGATAAGCGTCAAGGAACGGGCGCTCAAGACTCTCGGGAGTCTCGCTGAACGCGTCAACAAGATCAAATAACATCGTGCGCTGCTCGAAGAAAATTGGCTCGTGTTCTCGCGGTGCCATCACGTAGTGAACCGCGATCCCCTTGAGAAAAAATATCTCAGCAAGCGTATCGCGCGGAACCACCACATTGCCTGCGTAACGAATCAGCGGCATATAGCCGATCTCAGCACGTGTGGCATCTGTGACAGCGGAAACAAATCGTCCAATCAGATCCGATGTCAGGTCTTTGAGCTGAGCGAGATCACGAAGCTGATCATTGAACACCTGTGGCCAGCTAGGCAACGCGAATATACGCTGAGCAGCAGCATCGAGTTCATCTCCGGAAATCTTCGTCCCGTACCAGGCCAATGTCGATTCAACGACGCTGTCACATTCGCGGACACCCTGAGCTGCGAAATCTTGTGGGACCATTGCCCGGCGAACAATCGTATCTTCGAGGTCATGGACTGAATAGGCGATGTCGTCAGCAAGATCCATCATCTGAGCTTCAGCGCTCTTGACCTGCCCGTGCTCCTGATGAGCCCATTCAAAAACGGGCGCGTCATCAGCATAAGCTCCGAACTTCGGACTTGCATCCCCCGCTGGCCCGCTGTGTCGATACCATGGGTACTTCACGGTGGCGTCGAGAACTGCACGCGTTAAATTCAATCCGGCAGGTTCGCCGTCGGCACCGAAGCGCTTCGGTTCGAGACGGGTGAGAATTCGCAGCGTCTGTGCGTTACCTTCGAACCCGCCAATATCGCTCGCGATAACGTCAAGGACTTGTTCGCCGTTGTGTCCGAATGGCGGGTGGCCGAGATCGTGCGCAAGGCAGGCAGTCTCGACGACGTCGGGGTCAGCACCGAGGTTCTTCGCCAGCGACCGCCCCACCTGAGCAACTTCGAGTGAGTGGGTCAGGCGGGTTCGAATAAAATCATCAGCTTCCGGCCCGAGAACTTGGGTCTTTGCTCCCAAACGACGCAGTGCTGAGGAGTGGATCAAACGCGCCCGATCGCGCTCAAAATCACTACGCCACGGGCTTTTCGGTTCCTCTGGGACAAATCGTGCCAAATCGTTCGAAGAGTAGTTCACAGCTCTACTTTAACCGCTCGCCGTGTCACAATAGTGGAGGTGAGGGAAAGGTCAGCAATGTCAGCTAGTTACACAGTGATCCATACGCGCCCGCGAAACGCACGTGATCTCAAACGAAACGTGTGGTTCCGTGCGTCACACCGACAGCTGACGAGTGATCCTGAAAAGTTTATTGAACGTACCGCTCGCCTCGGAATCAATACGATCTCCGTGCCGATTGTTGATCTTGATGTGGATCTCGTCAAACTCGCACGCATGGCGTACAAGCGCGATCTGCTCCTCATTGGCCGAGTTGATGCCGACTTCCACAGTGATGACGAAATTCTCGACGCACTTGAGTACTGGAAGGCAATTTCTTCGATCGGTATCGGTCTTGACGCTGGATATTCCACAGAGCCAACGATGATGTTTGAGCGCCTCGTCTGCCTCGCTCAGCAAACGGGAATTGATGAAGGATTCCTTTCGGTTGGCTTGATCACCAATGAGGGCGGCTCATTTGCCCCTCCTGTGCCAAACAACTATGTCCCGATCGCGCGTCTGCCCTACATGAAGGATCCGCTCACTCCTGAAAATATTGCCGATCTACTTCACGAGTCGTTTGGGTTCTTCAGTGAATCAGGCATGGTGCCGTCATGGATGATCACAAATTCGTCGATTACCGCGGCATCGGGCCGACTCACCGACGCCGCTGTTGCGTTGATTTTCCTTGCGCTCCCAGGAATCGCGAATTTCGAACAGGGCGTGATTTCGCGTAGCCCATCAACACGCCACACCCTCCGCCTACGTCAGAGCGCCAATCTTCCTCAGGGGAATCTGGCAGTCGATGATTCGCGAGCGGGGCAAGGAATCGTGTCACTGTTCAACAAGAACATCGAGGTCATGATTAACTTCGGTTGGGATAACGTTGAAGTGCATCGTCAGCGAGTCGTCATGTCCTCACGTATCGAGCTTCCTTCTGCCAACGACGATCAGCACCTTATTCTTCCTCCCGGCGACGTGGTGTGGATGACGGTATGATCACCCGCCCGAAATGCCGATCTCTGCCTCATGAATTCGTTCACGTTGAGCTTCTGAGAGGAAGTGCGATTCCAACCATTGATCCGGCAAATGCGCTTTCTTCGCGTGTCCAGTGCGTCCGCGCTTACCTTTAGCGTCATCTGGGTAAGGCTGGGAGAGATCCAGTGAGGACAGAATTTCTCCAAGTTGATCGTAGGATTCAACGAGGGCAAGCCTTTGCCGAATATCGCCACCCGCCGAGTAGCCCTTGAGGTACCAGCCAATGTGCTTACGCATTTCGCGCATCGCGCGCATCTCACCACCGAAGTGGTCAATCGACAATTGAGCGTGACGCATGATCACATCAGCAACTTGGCTCAAGGTCGGTGCATAACGCGCAGATGATCCGTTGAGCGCAGCCACCAAATCGAAGAACAACCAGGGACGCCCCTGGCAGCCACGGCCAACGACCACCCCATCAGCGCCAGTCATTTTCATCATCGACAGTGCATCTTCGGCTTCGAATACATCACCATTGCCGAAGACTGGCAGATCAGTCATCTCTTTCAACTGGGAAATTCGCTCCCAGTGTGCCCTGCCTGAATAATGTTCGACAGTGGTTCGAGCATGTAGTGTCAGCGCATCCAATCCGACTCGCTTCGAGATTTGGGCGACTTCCTCGAAGGTTTCGTGATTCGCATCGATTCCAATACGGAACTTCGTGGTGACAGGAATACGATGCCCACGCTTCTTTGCCCCCGCCGTCGCACCTTCGCGTGCAGCTCGGATGATAGCTTCATAGAGATCAAATTTCCATGGTAAAGCGGAACCCCCACCCTTGCGAGTGACTTTTGGAACCGGGCACCCAAAATTCATATCGATATGGTCTGCCCAATCTTCAGCGACGAGAATCCGGGCCGCTTCGTACATCGCCTTTGGCTCGACGCCATAGAGCTGGATCGATCGTACAGGATCCCCCGGATCGGGCTGAATCATCATCATGGTTTCGGCATTGCGCTCAACGAGAGCACGTGCGGTAATCATTTCACAGACATACAGACCGGTGGGGGCAATAGTTCCATCCGTCCGCTCTCCAGGCCCGACGTCGAGCCCAGCAGCGCGTGCCCCTGCCTCGCCAAATTCACGACACAGCTGACGAAACGGTGGGTTCGTCACACCGGCCATAGGTGCGAGCATGATGTTTGTTCCCAAGGTGACATCTTGGAGTTGAATCATCAGTGTTTTCCTTCTGGTGTGTCGAGGTCCTGGAGCTGATCGACAGTGGCGACCGGAGCGGGAACATTCACATCGGCGTCGTGGACAACGCCAGCAACGCCGCGTGCGACACGCGATTTCCCTGGTGCAACGGGTGCCAGAATGGCAGCCAGCGCCGTCGTCAACGGAATTGCAAGAACAAGTCCAATGGAGGCAACCAATGTACGAATAATTTCTTCAGCCACTTGCGCGATCGTCAAGAGATCAAGAACTGATCGGTCAATGAGGGAAGCGGCCATGAAGAGTGGGAGCGCAGTTCCCACATAGGCAAATGCCAACGTGTAAACGGTCGAAGCGATGTGATCGCGTCCCACTGCCATTGCGGCTTTTATCACCTGGCCACGTCCGGCTCGTGGATTCGCATTGTGCAGCTCCCAAACGGTTGAGACTTGCGTGATCGTCACGTCGTTCAGAGCACCAAGGCCGGCAAGGATAATTCCGCACAAGAGGATCTGATTCATTTTCAGTCCGGGAACTTGAGTCAAAAGTGCGATCGACTCTTCAGTTGCTGTTCCCGACATTGCCGCCCACCGGATCATCCACGCGGCAATTGCCCCCGTGATCACCAAGCCGACAAAAGTTCCTACTACAGCAGTCGTGGTGCGAATGGAGATTCCATGCGCCAAATAGATCGATGCAAACATCATGGCGCCAGCACCAGTAAGAACCACGAATAAAGGCGAAGATCCGCCGATTAGCGCTGGAAGCATAAAGAATGCGACCACTGCCAACGAACAGGCGAGACCAATGATCGCTGCTAGTCCCTTCCTGCCGGCAACTGCAAGAACGACGGCAAGATAGACGGCGAGAAGAACCCCGAGCGGGACTGTTCTCACTGTGTCCATATAGATATAGGGTGTACCGCCCTCCAACCCTGAGGGCTGAAACAACACTTTGATGTGGGTACCGACGCTGATGCCGTTAAGCGCAATATCAAAAGGTACCTGAATCGGCACTTGCGCTCCATCAACCGTTGCTGTCACCTTGATTTGCCCGAGATCGTCAGGTTTGTGCGCGATCGAGGTTACTTCCGCAATCTTTTGTGACGTTGTTGACGAGGTGAGCGGCACTGATCCGATTTTGCTTGCTCCACTCGGCCACAAAAGTACCATTCCCACAGCGACCGCGAGCGCAATCGGGATAACAATTGCGGCAAGAATGGCGCGGACGCGACGTCGATCATGACTTGAAAGTTCTAGATTAACTGCGCCGTGGGAATGCCCGTGCCCGGCGAGAGGGATTTCCTCGCCGGGCACGTTCACGTGATGAGCCATCAAGCTCCGATGAGCTTTCCAGCGAGGAATGCTTCGACCTCGCCCATTGGGATACGGATCTGTTCCATGGTGTCGCGGTCGCGAATTGTCACAGCATTGTCCTCGAGAGAATCAAAATCAACAGTGATGCAGAAAGGTGTACCAATCTCATCTTGACGGCGGTAACGACGACCAACCGCGCCGGCGTCGTCGAAATCAATGTTCCAGTTTTTGCGTAGGGTTGCCGCAAGTTCCTTTGCCACCGGCGAGAGCTTCTCCGAGCGCGACAGCGGCAGGACTGCTGCCTTCACGGGAGCAAGACGTGGATCAAGTTTGAGGACAACGCGCTTATCCACTCCCCCCTTTGTATTGGGAGCCTCGTCCTCTGTGTAAGCATCGGTCAAGAAGGCCATGAGCGAACGGGTCAGACCAGCAGAAGGCTCAATGACGTACGGCGTGTAACGGTCACCGGTCGCCTGGTCGAAATATTCGAGCTTCTTGCCAGATGCCTCCGAATGAGCAGACAGATCGAAGTCAGTACGGTTAGCAATTCCCTCAAGCTCGCCCCAATCACTCCCCTGGAACCCAAACTTGTACTCAATATCTACTGTGCGCTTCGAGTAATGCGAGAGCTTCTCCTTGGGGTGCTCATACAGGCGGAGATTCTCTTCTTTAATTCCGAGATCCTTGTACCAGGCAAGGCGCGCATCGATCCAGCTTTGGTGCCAGGCTTCATCTTCACCAGGCTTTACAAAGTACTCAAGCTCCATCTGTTCGAATTCGCGAGTGCGGAAGATGAAGTTGCCTGGGGTAATTTCGTTGCGGAAAGACTTGCCAACCTGACCAATGCCGAATGGTGGCTTCTTCCGCGCAGCAGTGAGCACATTGTTGAAGTTGACGAAAATTCCCTGAGCAGTTTCCGGGCGCAGGTAGTGCAGGCCAGCTTCGTCATCGACCGGGCCAAGGTAGGTTTTGAGCAAGCCAGAGAAGGGCTTCGATTCAGTCCACTGACCGCGAGTGCCACAGTTCGGGCAGGGCACCTCGGTCATCTCGACGTCGGCTTCATCAGCACCGTGCTTGGCAGCGTAGTTTTCCTTGAGTTCGTCTTCACGAAGGCGCTTATGGCATGACTGACATTCGATGAGAGGATCCGAGAAGGTTGCGACGTGCCCAGATGCTACCCACACTTCACGCGGAAGGATGATCGACGAATCGAGGCCGACGACGTCTTCACGAGCGGTGACGTTTGCGCGCCACCACTGGCGCTTGATGTTCTCCTTGAGTTCAACCCCAAGCGGGCCGTAGTCCCATGCCGAGCGTGTGCCTCCATAAATCTCACCTGCGGGGAAAACGAAGCCGCGGCGCTTTGCGAGCGAGATGACGTTGTCGAGACGCGATGGAGCCGGTTTGGCCATGCGTTGTGCTCCTTTCTTTTCTGCATCTGGATGATGCAGTGGCGGACCTTTGCCGCATCGCCGGATCACCGACGTATGCCCCTATTATATGGGCACCCGGCATATTTGTTCCTCTCACCAGCGGTATGTTGCTTCCGGCATGTAAGTACCGCCTTAGTTGACATGACGCGATAGTAGTACCAAGAATTATTCTCATGAAGTTGAATAAATCTCTGGCGCTTACTGCCGCAGTAGCAATGTCCCTCACCGCCTGCTCTTCTTCTACACCGAAGGCAGGCTCAACGACGTCGGCACCCGCCAACGCCGTCTCGGTCACGACGTCGATGTACCCGATTGAGTACCTCGTCAATGAAGTTTCGGGTGGCAAGGTGAAGGTCAATGAGCTCACTGCACCAGGTGCTTCCGCTCACGACGCTGAAGTTTCACCAGCCGATGTGTCCTCGATCGAGAAGACCAAGGCCATGCTTTATATCAAGGGTTTCTCCTCGGCAATCGATGAAGCTGCATCAAATGTCTCGATCAAGCCTGTGGTCAATATTGGCGACTCCGTTAACCTCCTGACCCCAGAACAGCTCGGCCCGAACGCCGAGTCCGAAGATCACGACCACGAGGGACATGACCACGACGCCAAGGGACACGACCACGACGCCAAGGATCACGACCACGAAGCTGAGGGCCATGATCACGATGCCAAGGGACACGACCACGAGGGACACGACCACGGCGCATTTGACCCCCACTTCTTTACCGACCCGTCGCGTATGGCGCTTGCAGTTGCACCAGTTGTCAAGACGCTGTCTGACATCGACCCGAGCAATGCTGAGACCTATAAGGCCAACGGCGAGAAACTCAAGGGCAAGCTCGACGCACTCGCCAAGGAATACAAGGACACCTTGAACGCACAGAAGTGTGAGTCCACCACCTTCGTGGTGACACACCAGGCTTTCGGCTACCTCGCAACTGAGAACGGCCTGACCCAGGTTGGTATCGCCGGTATTGATCCTGATACCGAACCATCGCCAGCTCGTGTGAAGGAAGTCACCGATACGATGAAGAAGGCTGGCTCGACGGTTATTTTCGCTACCTCTGAATCTGAGAAGAAGGGCGCTGAAGCCGTGGCAAAGGAAGCAGGCGCAACCGTCCAGCTCCTCGACCCGGCAGTCTCGCATTTGGACCAGTCTAAGGACTACATTGCCGTCATGCAGAACAACCTCAAGCTCCTCAAGGACGCTATGAAGTGCAAGTGATCGGTCTCGATCAATAGAATCAGGGCGTGCCTAAGCCGAGGCTTAGACACGCCCTGATCTTTCTAGGAGAAGAATGATGCACGTGATTGATGTTGCCAACCTTAATGTGAGGTTGGGAGCAACTCGGATCTTAAAAGACGTTTCTTTCGACGTCACTACCGGTCAAACACTCGCCGTTCTTGGCGCAAATGGTTCTGGCAAGACAACCCTCATCAAGACCCTCGTCGGTATCCACCCCATAGAGTCAGGGAGCATCACCCTGTTTGGCACATCCATCCAGCAACGCTCACATATCGATTGGGGCCGGATTGGATACGCTCCTCAGCGCGTCACGACAACATCCGGAGTTCCATCGACTGCATTGGAGACTGTGATGAGCGGCATGACTTACGGCCGCCATCTTCTCCCCCAACGTGGAGCACGAGCAAAAGCTCTTGCCGCTCTTGAACAAGTAGGACTGGCGCACCGAGCAGGCGACTCAGTTCAAACTTTTTCCGGTGGGCAACAGCAACGCGTTCTTATCGCCCGGGCACTGGTGAAGAATCCTGACTTGATTGTTCTCGACGAGCCCTTCGCCGGAGTTGATTCCACTTCCCGCGAGAAAATTACTACGACGCTTGCCGACGCCCGCGGTCGCGGAGCAACGATTGTCCTGATCCTGCACGAGCTCTACGATCTTGAATCACTCATCGATTCGACTCTCGTTCTCGACGATGGACGCATCAGTTCCTTCACGATGTCTCCCGACTGCGAGCACCTCGACGAACATGCGAACGTTGCTCCCCACTTTCGTACCCCTCATATGGGAGGAACCGTCAAATGATTTACGAAATGCTCTCGTCGCCACTGATGCAACGCGCATTTATTGTCGCGATTCTCGTTGGACTGACTGCCCCTGTAATCGGCACATATTTGGTTCAACGTCGCCTCACCCTGCTGGGTGATGGGATCGGTCATATCGCCCTGACCGGTGTTGCGCTCGGATGGCTCGCTGCTTCGGCAGCGAATGCTGCGAGTGTCGAGGCCTGGGCTATTCCTGGCGCTGTCGTAGCCTCTGTGCTCGGAGCGCTGGGAATCGAATGGATGAGATCTTCAGGACACACAGCCGGCGACGTTGCGCTCGCAATTCTTTTCTATGGAGGCATTGCCGGTGGCGTTCTCCTGATCGGAATCGCTGGCGGTACCACAGCAAATCTCAACGCCTATCTCTTTGGTTCAATTTCTACGGTTCGTGAGTCCGATGTCTATTGGACCTTTGCCCTCACCCTCTTCATTCTTGCCGTAGGGCTGGGCTTGCGTGGACCACTTTTTGTCCTCTGTCTCGACGAAGAACATGCTCGCGCTTCAGGACTCAATGTTCCGCTTCTGTCGGCATTAGTCTCAGTAACAGCCGCACTCACTGTTTCTGTGTCGATGCGCGTCGTCGGCGCTCTGATGGTGTCCGCCTTAATGATTGTGCCGGTAGCGATCGCTCAGCTGGTTGCCAAATCCTTCCGCGCCACCATGCATATTGCGATGGGAGTGGGAGTCGTGGTGGCACTTGCTGGTTTAACCACGACTTACGTCAAACCCTGGAGCCCCGGAGCAACAATCGTCATTTACGCAATCATCCTCTACACCATCGTCGCGGCAATCCGCCCTCTTGCGTCGCGTCTTTTCACGCGTAATATTGCTTTCAGTACATTCCCAGACCGAAAGAGAGAATATGGTTCAGCGAATGACTCGCCAACGCACGGCGATCACTGACCTGATGAAAGGGACGAACGCGTTCAAGTCCGCTCAGGAGATCCATGACATGCTTGCGGCAGAAGGTTCTGCGATCGGGCTTGCGACAGTCTATCGCAACCTCCAGACCATGGCTGAGGGCGGTCTCGTGGATGTGATTCGCCCAGGCGACTCTGAGACTGCATATTACCGTTACTGCGCTGATGATCATCACCACCACCTGGTCTGCCGCCGATGTGGAACAACGGTTGAATTGAAGACCGATATGCTCGAATCATGGGCAGACAAGGTTGCCGCTGAACATGGTTTCAGCCAGACCAGCCACTCGCTCGAAGTCTGGGGATTGTGTGCGAAATGCTCCAAGGAGCTTGCACAGGCCCATGGTTGATTGGCTGAAAAATTTTCTCGCGAACGGCCCGATTATCTGGGTTTTTCTTTTCTTGTTTTTTGGCGCGTCAGCTCGTGCTCACGCTACTTACTTACTGGGACGTTTTGCGCGTAGGCTGACAATCAGTGCTGATGAGGCACCCCATGGGTGGCGCGCAAATCTGTGGCGATTCTCCCACGCTCCTTCTGTTGAGCACGCGATGGATTTTCTCCGCCGACGCGGGTGGCCGGCAATTCCTCTTGGATTCTTAACAGTTGGTTTCCAAACAGCGATCATGTTTAGTGCCGGAGTTATCGGTATTACGTGGGGATTCTTTACACTTACGGTTATTCCAGGTGCCTTGATGTGGGCAACAATTTATTCAACGATTGGGTGGGCAGCTTGGCAGGCCGTAATTTTAGCAGTTGCCGCTAATCCGATTGTTCTTGTGGCGAGTGTGCTGGCTCTTGTATTGGTCAGTTACGCAATTTATCGCAAATGTCATAACTGAAATCCTTACGATCTCTCTACCTATCTTCATGAAGAGAGACATGGCTGGCTAGCTTTAAGCAACCCCCTGTGCGCCATAAAAGTTCATCCACAACTTTGCGGTAATCGCGCGCTCTTCCATGGACTTTAAAGAAAACTGGGCTTATTAGCCAAAAAGGGTGCTCCTTGAAAGGCAATTTCAAGGAGCACCCTTTTGTGTAGAAGGTTGTTTTACCTTCAGCTAGGTTTACGCAAGATCACCCTTGCGACGCAACCCAAGCGCAACCATACCAGCAACAGCAAGCACCAATGCGCTTAGTACTGAGATTCCGACAGAGGCACCTGTGAACGGCAGCTGAGCTTTCGGCTGCGGAGTGGCAAGCTTCGCCTGTGGCTTCGGATCAGCCTTCTTCGTCGGGTCACCACTCGGTACCGGCTTCGGATCAACTTCCTTCGTCGGCTCAACACTCGGAACCGGCTTCGGATCAACTTCCTTCGTCGGGTCAGCACTCGGTGCCGGCTTCGCCGGAACTTTCTTCACAAGATAGCGATAAGTGATGTTCTTACCATCTTCACTTGTCACAACCTCATAATCAACGTACTCGTAGCCTTGGCTATTGAGCTTGTCCAGTTCATTGTCAAGAACTTTCGTTACCTCAGAACCACTTGCTTTACCGTCCTCCATATTAAAGAGGAAAGCAACAGATTTTCCAGACTCATCAACTTCCTTGATTTGCCCGAAATACACCGGAGCGGTTACTTCTGGCTTCGGGTCAGCACTCGGTGCCGGCTTCGGATCAACTTCCTTCGTCGGCTCAGCACTCGGTGCCGGCTTCGCCGGAACTTCTTTCACAAGGTAGCGATAAGTGACGTTCTTGGTATCTGAGTTCTCGATGGTTTCAAGCTTGACGAAAGCGTACCCCGTCAATTTCTCAAGTTGCTCATCAAGAACTTTCGTTACCTCAGAAGCGCGATACTTTCCCTCGGTCATTGGGGTCAAGAAAGAAAGAGAGTTTCCAGATTCATCAACTTCCTTGATTTGCCCGAAGTAAAGCGGGGTTCTCACCTTCACGTTGACCTGCTTGATTGATTTGTCGGCGTATGTAACCTGCACAGGGAATGTGTAGTGACCCGGCTTTTCAATGGTAAATGGGAACCTCTTTAAATAAGAGTTCACCATTGCTTTTACCACAGGTGACTTCCCAGTCGCAGTAGTTGAAACTGCATCAACAACTTCTTGGCGTTGCACAGTGTCACCAACGCGCTTGACAACGTCTTTCACCGTGACAGAATACTGATCTTTCAAAGCTTGCGGTTTTGGATCTGCACCGTATGCAAAAGTCTGCGCAAACACCAGCGCAATCACAAACCCCATTGTTGCAAATAGAGCAAAAAGTTTGATTTTTCGGCTGTCAGTTGTCGAGACTTCCGCAGAAAATGCTCGCATCTAACTCCCCCTCCCTTCAATTTACGCCAGGCGTAAATATTTGTATGAATGGACACGATTCTCATTCAAACGTGTTCAATTGAAATCCAAACAACACCGTACTACAAACAATTCCTCAGATAAAACCCAGCTCTTTCCCATCTCAATGCCTGAGACTTTTCCTTCACCTTGTTCTCTCTACTTTCCGCAGTGCCTTATCAAAACACAACATATCGGCAAAACAAAAGATAACTTTCTCCCAGATAAACACGCATTTGTCACTTGCAGGTAAAAACGCAAGAATGAGCACATGGAAACTTTCCCGGTAAAGCTCCCGATTGAGCTAGGTCAATTCATTAAACTTGCAGGACTCACCGAAACAGGTGGTCAGGCTGCCGAAGCTATTTCTTCCGGAGCCTTTAGCGTGAACGGTAACGTCGAAACGCGACGCCGCCACAAACTTGCCGAAGGCGACGTCGTCTCCGCCACAACATTGGACGGCGAAGTTGTGGCTCTTCGCGTGGGATCACGTGAGAGAGCATGAGAGTGTTGAAAAGATGGGCACGGATTCCCCGTGCCCATCTTTTCATTCATTAGCCTCGCATAATCGAGCCACGTCCGAGAAGGACTTGTAAATCCGCATACAACGATGGATCTGGACTGACATCGAATGCGGAACCGAGCTGAATAATCGTTGTGCGATCAATTCTGCGCACTTGCACACGAACAGGAGCGTTGCCCGGATAGCGCTTGAGCACACTTGCCAAACGATCAACGAGCTCTGCTGTGAGCATCGATTCAGCAATCTTGAGTTCGATTGGCGCATTCGCGTCCAAATCCCCAGGGGCTGGCAGCCGCATCTCACGTGCATTAAGCTGCAGCGCACTGTCTCGTACCGATGTACGGGCCGTCAGCTGAACAACCTGGTCTACACGAAGCATCGAAGAGACTTGCTGATAGGTTGCGGGGAAGAAATTGACTTCAATCGAACCTGTGAGGTCTTCAATGGTGGCAGTTGCCCACGTCTTCCCATTTTTCTTCGAGATCCGCGTTTGGACGCCCGTGATCAGGCCAGCAATCGTCACCTGCTCGCCGTCGGCGATGCCTTCATCCGAGACTAAGCCCACCACCGTGTGATCCGCTGACCGGTTCAAATAGGCTTCCATCCCCGACAAGGGATGATCGGAAACGTATAGCCCCAACATTTCCTTCTCGAAGTTGAGTTTTTCCTTCTTCGGCCATTCCGGCAAATTCGGAACCTCGACGGTGAATCCGCCTCCAATCTGCGAGGCCTGAGTACCACCAAGATCAGCAAAAAGATCGAACTGTCCTGCCGCTTCGTTCTTCTTGACACTCGAAACAGTATCCACAGCTTCGTCGATAATCGTCAACAGCGGGCGACGATTAATTCCAAGAGAATCGAACGCGCCAGCTTTGACCAGACACTCAAGTGCTTTCTTATTGCAGGCTCCCTGAGGAATTTTGTCGAGGAAATCCTGAAACGATGTGTAGGGTCCTTTTTCCTCACGCGCACTAATAATGCCTTCAACTACCTGAGTCCCAACGCTGCGGACCGACCCCAGCCCCACGCGAATTTCTTCACCAACAGCCGAGTAGTCCCCCATAGACTCGTTGACATCGGGGACGTTCACCTTGATCCCCATACGACGGCATTCAGACAGGTAAGTAGCGACTTTCGCTTTGTTCGAGGCATTCGATGTCAACAACGCCGCCATGAATTCCACTGGGTAGTGCGCCTTGAGATACGAGGTTTGGTATGACACCAAACCGTAAGCTTCCGAATGCGACTTGTTAAACGCGTAGGACGAGAATGGCACAAGGATCTCCCACAGAGTGTCGATACACTCCTTGGAATATCCGTTGTCTAGCATTCCTTGGGAGAAACTAGCAAACTGTTGTTGAAGAACTTCGGCCTTCTTCTTTCCCATGGCCTTGCGCAGAACGTCTGCTTGTCCAAGAGAAAAGCCAGCAACCTTCTGCGCAATTCGCATCACCTGCTCTTGGAAGACGATCAAACCGTGAGTAGGCCCGAGAATCTCTTCAAGAGGCTCAGCGAGTTCTGGGTGAATCGGCGTCTTTTCTTGAAGCCCATTCTTACGAAGTGCGTAGTTTGTATGAGAATTCGCTCCCATTGGCCCTGGACGATATAGCGCTGACACAGCGGAAATATCGTCGAAGGTATCGATTTTCATCTGTTTGAGAAGAGTACGCATTCCGCCACCATCGAGCTGGAAGATGCCGAGAGTCTCGGCACGCGCAAGCATCTCAAAGGTTGTTTTGTCATCAAGCGCAATGGCGTCAATATCGGGCGGTTCTTTACCGTTATTGCGAATATTCTCCAGCGCTTTGTTGATCACCGTGAGGTTGGACAAGCCCAGGAAGTCCATCTTGACCAGACCAAGTTCCTCACATTGCGGATATTCAAACTGGGTCAGCACTGCATCATCTGCTGCACGCTTCATCATCGGGATCACGTCAGACAACGGAGCGGACGACATGATCACGGCGCAAGCGTGTACACCTGTCTGTCGGACAAGACCTTCCAAGCCCTTTGCCAGTTCGAACACCTTTTGTGCATCTGGATCGTTGTCAACAGTCTCGCGGAATTCAACCGCTTCGGCGTAACGTGGGTGCTTGGGATCATAAATCGAATTCACCGGAATATCTTTACCCATCACGCCGGGAGGCATCGCCTTTGTTAAACGATCACCCATTTCGTAGGGGTACCCCAGAACGCGCGACGAATCCTTCAGCGATTGCTTGGCCTTGATCGTTCCAAAGGTCACTACCTGAGAAACCTTGTCTTTACCGTATTTTTCTTCGACATACTTGATGACTTCTTCGCGACGCTGATCGTCGAAGTCCACGTCAATATCGGGCATTGAAATGCGCTCAGGGTTCAAGAATCTCTCGAAGAGCAGATCGTGTTTAATCGGATCAAGCTGAGTAATTCCCAGAACATAGGCCACCATTGAGCCTGCACCTGATCCACGTCCTGGCCCTACGCGGATACCGTGTTCGCGTGCCCAGCGAATGTAATCTGACACCACCAGGAAGTAACCAGGGTAACGCATCTGCAGAATGACTTGTGATTCGTAATCGACACGAGCACGAACATCGTCGGGAATATGTTCCCCATAGCGCCAGTGCAAGCCTTTCTCGACTTCCTTCACAAACCACGTAAACTCGTCTTCCCCCTCTGGCACAGGGAATGCCGGCATGTAGTTGGCGCCGTCGTCGGTGGTACGGAAAGAAACGTTACAACGCTCAGCAATCCACAAGGTGTTATCGATCGCGCCAGGAATTTCGCCAAAGAGTTTGCTCATTTCAGCGGTCGATCGCAGATAGTATCCTGAACCGTCGAATTTGAATCGGTCGGGATCCATCAGTGTTGATCCGGAGTTAATACACAACATCGCGTCCTGAATGCGTGCATCTTCCTGGCGCACGTAGTGCGAATCGTTTGTGGCAATGATCGGAGCTCCGATCGAATGCGCCAATTCGAGAAGATCTTTTTGAACGCGGCGCTCAATCTCGATGCCGTGATCCATAATCTCGACAAAAAAGTTGTCTTTGCCAAAGATATCTTGGAATTCGCCGGCAGCTTTGTACGCTTCTTCCTTCTGGCCCAGACGCAAGCGTGTCTGAATCTCCCCCGAAGGGCAACCCGCCGTGCCGATAATTCCGTCATGGTAGCGTTCAAGAAGATCACGATCCATACGCGGCCATTTGCCCATCAAACCTTCGGTAGCGGCAAGCGAGTTGAGCCGGAAGAGATTGTGGAGGCCAGTATTGTTTTCCGCCAGAAGTGTCATGTGTGTATAGGCGCCACGGGCAGAGACGTCGTCGGCTCGTTGCGCCTCGGTGCCCCACTGCACGCGTGTCTTATCAAAACGTGATGTCCCCGGAGTCATGTACGCTTCGACGCCAATAATTGGTTTAATTCCTGCGTCCGTTGCTGTCTTGTAGAACTCATACGCGCCGAACATATAGCCGTGATCGGTGATGGCAACTGCGCTTTGACCCTGCGCTTTGACCTCGGCAACAAGTTTCTTAATTTTTGCAGCGCCGTCAAGCAACGAGTAATCGGTGTGGACGTGAAGATGAGCGAAATCGGCCATGATGATAGCTTACTTTTTCTACTCAGGTTCGTCTGCGAGGAACGCCACGCCAATGTGCTGATGGCGGGTTTCAGCGTGAGATTTCCACACTCAGTTTCATCTCTTGGTGAGGAATTCCCGCATCGCAATATGAGCGCCCATCAACAACCTCATATCCGAGTTCGGCGCCATCTTCAACGGCCAGAACGTGGAGTGTGCTCGGATCCAGGTCGAGATCGTCGATCTCTTCTTCAATCGGAACTTGTTGCTCATCAACGAACACGTCGTGGCGAATCACTCAGGTGCGACGCAGGCCAACAATGTCGTCTTTCACACGCTCAATCTTCATAGCAACCCCTCTCTCATCATGTCCAATGCGTGTTGCAGATCGGCGGGATATGAGGATGTCACTTCCATATATTTACCCGTGATCGGATGCGCAAAGCCTAACCGCACCGCATGGAGCCACTGGCGCGTAAGGCCCAACCGCTGCCCCAGTACCATATCGGCGCCGTACATCTCATCGCCGACACAAGGATGCTTGATCGCACTCATGTGGACACGAATCTGATGAGTTCGCCCAGTTTCTAGGTGGACTTCAACCAAGGTAGCACCGGCCATTGCTTCAAGAGTGTCATAGTGAGTGACAGCGCACTTGCCGTCCTCTCGAATCCCCATCTTCCACTGATGGCGAAAATCACGTCCGATGGGTGCCTCGACCGTTCCTGATAAGGGATCCGGATGTCCTTGAACAAGAGCGTGATAGACTTTCGTCACTGTGCGCTCTTTAAAAGCGCGTTTCAACACTGTGTAAGCACGCTCGGACTTCGCCACCACCATCGCACCTGTCGTACCGACGTCGAGACGATGAACGATCCCTTTGCGTTCAGGAGGGCCAGATGTCGTCAAGGTGATTCCTGCTCCCAGAAGCGCACCAAGAACATTGGGGCCTTCGAAATTTAACGAGGCATGTGCTGCCACTCCAACTGGCTTATCGACCACCACAATATCCGCGTCTTCGTAGAGCAAGTCCAGGTTATCGATTGGTGTGGGTTGTGGTTGCGACGACGGCGGTGGCGCAAGCTCAGCGGCGATCAGGGCACCTTGCGTGACACGTTCAGATTTCCCGACGATTCGGCCATCAACTTCCACTTTCCCACTCGCCACAAGCTCTGCAGCTTTCGAGCGGGATAAACCTGTCAAGGACGCGAGCACTGTGTCAATACGGTTGCCATCGAACCCCGGAGGAACAAGATACGTGCTCACTTTTCGCCCCCTTGACGGGCGTCCTCCCGCCCGAGCATGACAATCAAAATAACCACAGCGACAACCAGAACAATGTCAGCAAAATTACCGATGAAGAGATTTCCGTATTTGATGAAATCGACAACATGCCCCTGGGGGAAACCTGGTTCTCGGAAAAGACGATCAATGAGATTGCCCAGTGCCCCAGCCCAAATCGCAGCAACAGTGAGTTTGATCGACATTGGTTTGTTTTTCCACACCACCACTGGTAGCGCAAGAACTGCGCCCGTAGCGAGAAGGGTGAAAATCCAGGTGTGTCCGTTGAGGAAAGAAAAAGCTGCTCCAGAGTTGAAAATCAGCTTCAACCCGATGATGTCACCTATAAGCGATACAGTGTGTCCGTCGCTCAGAGCACTGAGAGCCCACTGTTTGGTAGCAAAATCGATGACTACCAAAATAACGCCAACGAACATTGCGGCAAGAAAGTTACGGAGTTTCACTCCACTAGGGTACTACAAGGGGGAGGCGACCAGTGATCCCCTCCCCCTCATGAAGTTAATGACTCGATTACTTCTGCTCAGCCTTCGAATCCACGTTTGCAAGAAGCGACTCAAGGTAGCTCTTGAGACGAGTGCGATAATCGCGCTCGAATTCACGAAGCTCAGCAATCTTGCGTTCGAGAACGGAACGCTCCTCTTCGAGCTTCGTCAGGGTACGATTATGTACTTCTTCTGCTTCGGTGATGATACGGGTCTTTTCGGCCTCAGCTTCAGACACGATACGCTCCGATTCAGCCTTGCCGTTTGCCACATATTCATCGTGAAGACGCTGGGCAAGCGACAACATTCCCGTCGCGCTCTGTGCTTCACTCATGTTCGGCGTCGAGGCAAGAGCAGCAGTCGAAGTAGCGTCGGTTGCCGGAGCCGAAACAGCCTGGGCACCCTGGTTCTCGAGCTCAGTGACGCGAGCTTGAGCAGCCTGAAGCTCAGCCCTGAGCTTTTCGGTGTCCTCGCGGTACTTAGTGATCGAGTATGCGACCTCATCGAGGAAGAAATCCACCTCATCCTGGTCATAGCCCTCTTCGACGCGCTGGGGCTCCTTAAAGCGCATGTTCACAACGTCAGTCTCAGTCAGAAGCTGTGCCATTGGTTTTCACCTCGTCGGTCTCGAAATAACGTGGGTTACGTGGATTAGACTACCCGACCACGAGTGAGCGCGCAGTGTTTCCACGTTCATTACGGCTTAGGTTTATCACATTTCGGTAACAGTACGAAAGTTAAAAAACCCAAAAAACAATACGGGCAAGGACTTGCAATCCGAAGAAGAGGACAAGAAAGCCCATGTCAAAGGCAATTGCGCCAAAACGCAGCGGCGGAATGTAACGTCCGAGAAATCTCAGGGGAGGATCTGTTACTCGATACACAGCATTCGCCATCACCACGAGCGCTCCCGTTGGAGTCCAGTCACGGGCGAGCATCCCTACCAAATCCAGTACCACGCGGGCGATTAACACCCACAGGTAAATCTGTATTGTCCAGAAAAGTAAATATCCGAATAAAGCCATCAGGAGAAATCGTGAGTGTTGTCGTCGCCACGTGAATCAAGCTTCACAACATGTGGCGTAAGGAGGAAGACGTCTTCAGAAATGCGTGAGAACTGCCCGGCCAAGCCAAAACACAATCCAAGCGCGAAATCGACGATGCGAGCACGTTCAGCGTCGGCAGCATCGGAAAGGTTCAAAATCACTGGAAGCCCGTTTCGGAACTCGACAGCAAAATCCTTCACATCACGGTAAGACGAGACCCACACCGTGACAATGCGCGCAATATCATTCGTTGCAACAGGGTGAAGCTGAGCAACGTCGGAATCGTCGAAGTATTCCTCTTCGTCGTAAAACTCCTCGTCATCGTACATATCGTCAGTCGGAGCAGCTTTTGCGCCGAGTCGATCGAGAAATCCCATGGTGTCCTCCCTAAAGTTTGCTACCGCTAACCTATGACAGCTGCGGCAACTCTTCGTGGAAGCGACCTGGGTGTGTTGCCACTTCAACGATTCCAGCAAATCGTCCTGCTTGTTTTCCGAGTGTACTCGACCGCCGATGTGAGAAATAAAGCTCAGATTCTCGGGTGCAATAGCGACTGATATCAAGTTCCATGCCAAGCTGCTCAGCAAGCCCGGCAGAGAGGTCAAGAGCAGGAGTACCCCAACTAGTCTGCGAAATCGCACGGGAAAAGCGCGAACCGATGGCATACATCATATCGGCAGGTACTTCATAGCATCGTCCGCAGATATGCGGCCCCACAATCCCACGAATCGCCGACGCCGCAGTGCCACGTTCACACATAGCCTCACGTACTTTTAGCGCAATTTCTTTTTCTAGGCCTGCTCGTCCCACATGCACCACGGCAGCACGGGTGCCAGTAACATCCAGGAGGATCAATGGAATACAATCTGCAACCATCACTGCCGCAGCCTGTCCATGTTCAATGATCACCGCGTCAGCATCGCCCACGGTAAGTGCGCCATTGATCTGCATGGCCTGTGACGCACACCGATAGACATCGGAATGAACCTGGTTCATCCAGACGATAGGCTCACTGAACTCTCGTCCAACGATCTGCCGATTGAGTGCAACAGCTTCTGCACTGTCGCCTACGTGTGGGCCGAGGTTCAGCTCCCCGTATTCACCGGTCGATACTCCCCCACGTCGACTGGTAAATCCATAGGTGATTATCCCCTGCTCACCACGCACACTGTGTAATTCCATCACGCCCATACCTTTATTTTAGGGCGATAAAAGTACTGCGGACCTGGTTCTCCAGGCCCGCAGTGGACAAGAAATCACGAGGTTTCGATCACTCGTCGAACAGGAACGGTGGAATATCGAGATCTGGACGCTTGTGCTCAGGCTCCGGTGCTGGCGCAGGAGCAGGTTCAGCGATCACTGGACGAGTGATCACAGGTTCGGCAATGACGGGTGCCGCTGGCCCAGGAGCGGCCGGAGCGGGAGCCTCAACACGAACCGATCCCGGGGTGCGCTTCTCTTCTGCAGGCACAAGGTAATCAGTTTCCTCATCAAAACCAGCAGCGATCACGGTCACAATGACTTCGTCGCCAAGAGAATCGTCAATGATCTGGCCGACGATGATATTCGCTGACGGGTCAACGGCTTCCTTGACGAGCTGAGCCGCTGCCGCCTGCTCCTTGATGCCAAAGTCCTTCGGGGTGGTGAATGCAAGGAGAACACCATGTGCGCCATCGATCTTCGCCTCAAGCAACGGCGACGAAATAGCGTTTTCGGTTGCGCGCAGTGCGCGGTCAGGCCCGGAGGCTGAGCCAATACCCATGAGCGCGGTACCCGCGTCCTTCATAATCGCCTTGACATCAGCGAAGTCGAGGTTGATTTCACCGGACTGAGTAATGAGGTCAGAAATACCCTTGACGCCGTTGCGCAGTACCTCGTCAGCAAGGCGGTACGCTTCGATCACAGAGATGTCGTCGTCGGAAATCTCCAGCAGTCGGTCATTAGGAATGACGATCAGCGTATCAACTGACGCACGCAATTCCTTGATTCCCTCGGTCGCGTTATTCGAACGCTGAAGGCCTTCGTAGGAGAAGGGGCGTGTAACAACGCCAACGGTGAGGGCACCGAGATCACGAGCTGCCTTTGCAACGACTGGGGCTGCACCAGTACCGGTTCCTCCACCTTCACCTGCGGTCACGAAGACCATGTCAGCACCTTCAAGCGACTGCTCGATGAGATCTTTATTCTCTTCGGCGCTGCGACGGCCAACAGATGGATCAGCTCCAGCTCCCAAACCGTGCGAGACATCGCGACCGATATCAAGTTTGATCTCAGCTTCAGACTTGACCAGTGACTGGTTGTCAGTGTTCACAGCGATGAACTCGACGCCTGCGAGCCCATCTTGAATCATGCGATCAACGGCATTGACGCCGCCACCACCGACACCCACAACTTTGATGGTTGCGTTGTTGTCCAGAGAGTACATTGCTCTTCCTTTCGAAACTTCAAGTACAACTTGAAGGATTTCTTGTCCAATCTCGCGCAAAAGATAGAGGCCAAATTGTCTCCTCGCAACGACATACCGGGCGTGTTACGAAATTGATCGGCTCTACTTCGTCACCGGTGACGACGGCGACGACACATCAATCTGTGACGCACCTGTGTGGATCAAAGACATCACAATTTTTCCCTTGAGGGCGTTTTCTGAGACATCGCCCCAATAGACTTTCTTCGAGCCGTTAAGTTCCATGGAAATCAGACCAGCTTCACTGATATCGATCCCTTTGACTTGTCCAAGAAGCTTGGGAGGCAAAGCAGCAAGCACCGAAATCCCTAGTCGAGTATTGGCTTGAGCCTTCTGAGATGATCCGGGCGCTTTGAGAATGGGCAGCCCACTCTTCATCTTCGCATCCGCTTCCATTGTGCGCCCCTTTTCAGTCACTGCTGTGCAGTTTTCGGCGTTTCCAATACATGCCACCGGGCGCGCAGCTCGCGCTGAAATCGCTAGCGTTCGCGGGAATTGGCGATCAATAGTGATACTGGAAGCTTCGGGAATGTCGTCCATGAGTTGTTTCTCTATGGCATCAATATCCATCGTCACAAGCAATGTTCCCTCAAGCGAGCGCGCAGCCTTCTCGATCTTCGCCTTGGTTAAAGCACCGGGCGTCCCGACGATCGTGACATCGGAAGCGCTGTAACGGTAGCGCAGCAGAGAGGATCCGAAGACCGTCCACACGATCAGAGACGCGATGACCAGCACACTGATCCAGATACCAAGACGCCGTGCAAAGGAACGCTGTCGCTCACGACGTCGTTCCGCCCTCCTGAGCGATAACTCGTCGCCACTCGGATGGCGCAGGTGCTCAATAGCTCCTTTGAACCGGCGCAGGGACAACCGCCGAGGTTTGGATTTCACAACCGTAGGTGGCTGGCTCTCTGTCGGCGGCTCAACACGTGAGGGTGATTCCTCACGCGGACGTCGTGTAACGCTCGGTGACACCACTTCCTGGTGGGAGCGTTCACCTGTAGTTTTCTGTTCAAGGGCACGAGGCTTTTTCGGCCTCGACGGCGGTCTCATCGCTGCTCCAAATCGGCGAGGATCACGTTCCCCATCGTGGTGACCGAGCCAGCACCCATCGTCAGGATAAGGTCGCCGGCACGCGCTTGAGATGAAATGACGTGAGCAGCGTCAATCATGCCCGGAACAAACCGGGCCGAAGGAAGATGACGCACGATGACATCTGCTTCGTCGCCGTCGTCGGGGACCTCGCGCGCAGCATAGACAGCCGTTACGACGACGGAGTCTGCGTGGCTAAGTGCTTCAGCAAAACGAGCAGCAAAGTTGCGTGTACGTGAATATAGGTGTGGTTGGAAGAGAACGAGGACACGTCCATCCGTTACTGTGCGAGCAGTGGCGAGTGTGGCCTCCACTTCGGTCGGATGGTGGGCGTAGTCGTCAACCACACGGATCCCGTTAACCTCACCGCGCAGTTCAAAACGCCGCCCAGTGCCGTGGAAAGCTCCGAGTGCCTGTGCCATTGCTCCAGGCTCGATGCCAAGTTCGACGCCCGCTGCCCATGCAGCGGCAGCATTGAGAAGATTGTGCGCACCAGCGACTGCCAATGACACTGGAAAGCTCTTTCCTGCGTATTCGAAGACACCGCTAGCCATTCCATCGGGAGTCTCGATGTCAATGACCTTCACGTGGTTCTCCGCCCCCTGCGCGCGGCCGTAGGTCACCACCCGAATTCCGTCCATCTGCGCTGCCTGAGCAAGCCGCGATGAGCCATCGTTGTCAGCGCACGCAACAAGCAATCCGCCAGGAACAATCTTGCGAGCAAACTCAGCAAAGGCCTCTTCAAATGCTTCTTGAGTGCCGTAGTGATCCAAGTGATCTGGCTCAACGTTCGTCACAATCGCTACCCGCGGCGAATAGTTCAAGAATGAGCCGTCAGACTCATCAGCCTCTGCCACGAGCATCGACCCCGTACCGAGGTATCCGCCTGGCTCGCCTCCGGCAAGCGTCGATCCGACAGCACGCGACGGATCGCACCCCAGTTCTGCCAGAGCGCTCGCCAGCATCCCCGACGTCGTCGTCTTGCCATGAGCTCCCGCCACCGCAATGAAATCACGATCACCCGCAGCCAATGCGAGTGCCTGGCTACGATGCAGTACTTGCTGTCCACGTGATCGTGCCACAGCGAGTTCTGGATTCGAATCCTTGATCGCTGAGGACACCACAAGAACGGCATCAGGATCAACGTTCGCTGCGTCGTGGCCAATAAAGACCCTCGCACCGGCTGCTTCGAGTGTGCGGGTATTATCTGACTCACTGCGATCTGACCCGGAGACCTGCACACCTTGAGCCAACAACAGCTCACCGACAACACTCATCCCAGCGCCGCCGATACCAATCAAATGAAATTTCACTTCGTTACTCCCATCGCAATCTGGCCCAGCGCTGCAGCTGCATCCATTGGTGATACCCCATCGAGTGAGTCTCTCATCTGCGCAAGACGTTGCGCATCGAGCTGTGTCAGAAGTTGGGCAAAGCGTTCATGATGAAAATCGCGATCACGCACAAGTTCTGCTCCCCCAGCGCTGACGACATCCGCTGCATTCTTCTCTTGTTCGCCATTGCCGATGGGAAGTGGAACAAAAATCGCAGGAATGTTCAGAGCTGAAAGTTCTGCCACCATCCCCGCCCCCGAACGTGTCAGGGCAAGGTCAGCAACCGCGTATGCGTCCTGCATGTCGTTGAGATATTCAAGAACAACGTAATCATCCTCGCAACCAACTGCCTGACGGACTGCGTCTGCTTTTCCTTTGCCAGTGATATGGAGGACTTGGAAACCACGTTCACGGATCGCGCTCAACGATTCGCCCGCAACCTCATTAAGGTGAGCGGCTCCAAGTGAGCCACCTGTGATGAGAAGGATCTCGCGCCTTGGGTCCAAGCCAAACTTCGCTGCAGCCAGCGCTCGGGCTTCGGTGCGATCAGATTCGGCAAGATCTTGGATTGCCTGTCGCAGCGGCAAACCCACAGTGATCGTTTCGCCGCGTCGGGCAGCCAACGGGGTTGAATCGAACGTGAGCGCGACGACGTCGGCGAAGCGAGCGCCGAGTTTGTTTGCCAGTCCTGGGGAAGCGTTCCCTTCGTGGACAACGATAGGAATTCCAAGTTTTCTCGCAGCGAGGTAGATCGGAGTTGAGGCATAGCCTCCAAAACCGATGACGACGTTGGCACGGCGAGAGCGCAGGAGATGGGTTGCTGAATCAACCGCACGGAGGAACTTCTGCGGGAACATCAACATTGCCATGCCAGGGCGACGAGGGAACGGAGCCCGTTCGATCAGCTCAAGGTCAAAACCTGCGCGTGGGACCAGCTCTTCTTCCAGTCCCCCTGGAGTGCCGACAGCGCAAATGTGGGCGTCAGGATCTTCTTCGAGGATTGCCTTTGCAGTGGCAATCAACGGATTGACATGGCCAGCAGTCCCACCGCCAGCAAGAACATAGGATGTCATCGATTCCTCCTCAGCACAGATGTTGCCTTTGACGCCAGTCGAGGATTGATACGCAGCGATTGGCGCACTCCCGGAACGGTCAGAACCGTACCTGCCACAATGCCGAGCATGACAAGCGAAGCAATCATAGAAGAACCGCCCATCGAGACGAAGGGCAACGGAACCCCGAAAACTGGCAACAAGCCGCTCACAACGAACATATTGGCAATTGCCTGGCCAATGAGCCACAGCGCAGTCCCACCTGCAACGAATTGAGCGTATCGATCCGGATGGAACAAACAGATGCGCATGAGAGCCCACCCCAGGGCCACGAACAGCGCAATGATCGTCACGCATCCGAGGAAACCCAGTTCCTCTCCAACAACAGCAAAAATGAAGTCAGTATGGGCTTCAGCGAGATCGCGCCATTTTTCTTTTCCAGCGCCGATACCCACACCGGACACGCCCCCAGAGCCGAACGCGAAGAGCGCATAGTCCGCCTGAGTAGGTTCGTGGATATCGGGGAGATTCCAAAAATTTGCCAGAAAGTCGGCGATTCGGTTCATACGCGAGGGACGAAACGCCACCATCACTCCGACGAGAAGCCCACCTAAAATCGCAGGGACAATAAATACTTTGAGCGCGATACCAGCCACAAATGCCAGTCCCACTGCAATCAAAATAAAGATCAAACCTGTACCGACGTCACCGCCGAAAAGGACCAATCCGATGGCGAGTCCAAAGCCGAGGATGGGACGACGGAAGTTGTGCCAATCGGCCATTTCTTTGACTGTGCGCTGCGAAAGCTCAACGGCGAGCCAAATGATCAACGCAGCTTTGAGAAACTCCGAAGGTTGGAGAGAAACCGGACCAACGCGCAGCCAGTTTGTATTTCCTCCAACAGAATGCGAACCAAGTACAAAAACCATCGCCTGAAGCGCAAGAGCACCACCAAAAATGCCGTTCGCTGTCACTTTAATGAGTTGAGCAGGAATGAACTTGGCAATCAACAGGCCAACGGCTACTCCTCCTGCTGCAAAGGCCGCTTGCTTAATGGCAATTGCGAAGAGTTTCCCCGTCGGGTCCGCATCAAGACTACGGATTGACGAAGGTGCGGTAGCTGAAAACACCATAAACACACCGATTGCAACGAGGACAGCGGTCGCGGCCATCATCACAGTGAGCGATTGAGACATGATGTCGCGAATCCGCCGATCGCGCATGGTCAAGGAACTATTCATGAGCGAACCTTCTCAACCGCCTCGCGAAACTTTTCGCCACGATCAGCGTAGGACGCGAACTGGTCCATCGACGCCGACGCTGGAGCCATCAGAACCGTCTGACCAGCGGTTGCCCGTTCGTAAGCCCACGCCACAGCGTCATCCATCGGTGTTGACGAATTAGGATTGACGTAGTGGATCGGAAGCTCACTCCCTGCGAGCGCTTCTTTCCACGGCTGTTGGTCAGTGCCAATGACGACGACTCCCGCTAGCTTGTTGCGGACAGAGACGACAAGCGGGGCAAAATGTGCGCCTTTAGCCTGGCCACCCACAATCCAGATCACTGATCCGTCATTTTGGGCGCGAAGAGAAGCGCGAGCCGCATGAGCGTTCGTCGCCTTTGAATCATCGACGTATCGAACACCGTCAATCGTGGCAACCAGTTCGATGCGGTGGTGACCGGGCTGATACGACCGTAAGCCGCGCCGGATATTCTCCGGAGAAATCCCAATGGCGAGTGCAAGACCAGCGGCCGCCATTGCATCCTTCATCATGTGTACCGGCAGATCGCTGCCTTCAGGTGCGAGATGTTCAATATCAGCGACAGTGAAAATCTCAGCTGCGTGAGTGTAGCGCTGAGGAGTGAAGGCACGATCAACGACGACGTCGTCAACTAGCCCAATCTGTCCGACAGACGGCACTGCGAGCGTCAGTCCAACCGCTCGCGCACCATCGACGACGTCGGCGTCGTCAAGCATTTCTTGTACCTCGGCGTCGCCGACAGGATATAGGCAAGCGACTTGGGCGCGATTGTAAACATTGGCCTTCGCATCATGGTATTCGCGACGAGTGTTGTGCCATTCAAGGTGATCATCGTCGATATTCAGACATACCGACGCTGTTGGCGACATCGACGACGTTGCTGCTAGCTGGAATGACGACAGCTCGAATGCGAAGGCATCTGGAGCATCTGCAGATTCGTCGCTGACAGCGGTGACAGCCGGATTGCCAACGTTGCCTACAGCGACTCCGCGCAGTCCGCCGTGTTGGAGAATCGACTCAAGCATTGTGGTCGTCGTTGTTTTTCCGTTTGTGCCGGTAATAGCGAGCCACGGAGCAAATGTTCCATCTGGACGTTGCGCACGCAAACGCCAGGCAAGCTCGATTTCTGACCAGACGGGTACTGCACTGGCACGAAGCGCTGCCCATTCCGGCCCGCTTTGTCGGAATGCCGGCGCGATAACAACGACGTCGGGGTGCCAGTCAAGCAAGGCAGCAACCAGAGCTTCGCCGTCGGGATCCGAACCACCCTCGGCGTCGAACATCTCAACGGCTTCGCTTCGCGAGTCCCATACCGACAACTGCGCCTGCGTATGAGCGCGCAGCGCCTCAAAAGCGGCTTTTCCTGATTTACCAAGGCCAAGGATGCCAATGCGCTTGTGCGCAAAATCTGGCGCGGTGGGGATCATTGCTTTGCCAACCATTCTGTGTAAAACAGGCCCAATCCTGCTGCAACAAACAAAATCTGAATCAGCCAGAAGCGGACCACGATCGTGACCTCTTTCCAGCCTTTGAGCTCAAAATGGTGATGCAACGGAGCCATACGGAACACTCGTCGGCCAGTCGCCTTAAACATTCCCACCTGGATAACGTCAGAGAAAACGATGACGACGAAAAGTCCGCCCAGAACAACAGCAAGGATCTGCGTTTGGGTCAGAATCGATACACCGGCAAAAGCTGCACCCAAAGCAAGCGATCCTGTATCACCCATAAAGATCTGAGCCGGAGAAGTGTTGTGCCATAAAAAACCAAGCAGGGCGCCCACAAGAGCTGCCGTGAAAATCGCAATATCACGCGGATCACGAACGGAGTAGCAACCGGGTGCCGCCCCGAGAACTGCGTGGCACGCTTGGTAGGACTGCCAGATTGACACCACAGAGTATGCGGTGAAAGCAATAATTGAGGCACCTGTGGCAAGGCCGTCAAGACCGTCAGTCAGGTTCACGCCGTTAGACCAAGCTGTTATGAGAAAATTTCCCCAAATAACGAACAGGATGACCCCAAGGGTGACACCAGCGAACGCCAGGTTCAGCGGAGTAGCACGCACAATCGAAATCGCAGTGGAACCGGGGGTTCGTCCCAAGTGGTCGTGGAATTGCAAAGCAAGCACCGTAAAAATAATGCCAACGAGGCCCTGACCAGCAATCTTCTTCATTGGCGTCAGCCCCAAAGAGCGCTCGCGCGAAACTTTAGTGAAATCGTCGGCGAAACCTACCAGGCCCATTCCCACTGTAAGGAAAACAAGAAGGTAACCCGAGGCGCGCGGAGCACGCCCAGTGAGAAGATTGGCCACAAAGTAGCCCAGGACTGCGGCCACAATGAATACAAGGCCACCCATCGTCGGGGTGCCGCGCTTGACTTGATGCGATGTTGGACCGTCGTCGCGAATGAACTGACCGTACTGGCGTTTATGGAGAAAGCGGATGAAGGCGGGCGTGCCGAACAAGGTCACGACCAGGGAGAATGCAACCGCAATCAAAATCGAAACCATCTGTTACTTCCCCTTGTACGCATCGGCAATAGTCCACACACGGGATCCGTTTGAACCCTTGAGTAAGACTACGTCACCCGGACTCAGGATCGTGGAAAGTACACTCCCTGCACTCGCCGCGTCAGTGAGCATAGCGGTACGCCCGCGGGTGTGAAGTTCGTCAACCAACGGTGCCATTTCCTCTCCGACTCCGACGACGACGTCGATATTGCGTTGAGCGACGTAGGCTCCAAGATTCCGATGCTCACTTTCGCTCATCTGTCCAAGCTCAAGCATCGAGCCCAAAACTGCAACGGTTCGTTTACCTGCACCGATCTGTACCAATGTGTCGAGGCCAGACCGCATTGAATCAGGATTGGCATTGTAGGAGTCATCAATGATGGTCATGGAATCAGCCTCGAACACGTCCATGCGATGGGCACTGGCTGGACCAGTGGAGTTGAGTACGTCAACGATCTGATCAAACGGTACGTCAAGCTGAAGCGCACCACTTGCTGCGGCGAGAGCATTTGCCACATGGTGAGCGCCAACCAAACGTAAGCTCACTCGAGCATGTTCCTCACCGGCACTGAGAGTGAATGTGGCACGCGAGTCCGCTCCAACTTCAATGTCGCTGGCCATGACGTCGCCATGACCAGCTTTCGAAAATGTCACAACGGGAGTGTGGGCAAGTTGAGCCATGGCAGCCACGCGTGGGTCGTCAGCATTGAGCACAACGACGCCACCTGGTGCCGTTCCGGTGACAAGTTCACTCTTAGCTTTGGCGACATTCTCAATCCCGCCAAACTCGCCCAAGTGGGCTCGGGCCACGATGAGCACGATTGCGACATCCGGCGGAGCGATCGACGTCAAATATTCGATGTTGCCGATGTGATCGGCTCCCATTTCACACACAAGTGTCGCCGTTTCAGTGTCAGCACGCAGAACAGTCAACGGCATTCCAAGTTCGTTGTTGAACGACCCCGGAGGTGCGACGACTGGGCCGCGGTGTGTACACATTGCTGCGAGCAGATCCTTCGTCGTCGTTTTTCCAACCGAACCGGTGACGGCAACAACCTTGAAATCGCGGCGTCCACATTCACGTAGCAAACGCAAGTTCTCCCGAGCTAAGTCACCCAATGCGCTGATGACGTCGGTGACCCCAATGACAGCTGAAGGGTCGGCACCGCTAGCAACCGCGGCGTCGGCATCCGACGTCACAACGCCAACTGCTCCTGCAGCGAGAGCCTGGCCGGCAAAATCATTGCCGTTCACGCGATCCCCTTGAATGGCGACGAAGATGTCACCTTCCTTAACCGTGCGATTATCGGTGGACACGCCTGTCACAGCCACATCCGACTCGTGATGCGAGCCGACCGCGCGCGCCACTTGTGCAAGAGTCATCTGGATCATTGCTCGTTTTTCTCCTTCACGCAGGTTCGTGCAACCTCGCGGTCATCGATATCGATAAAAAAGTCTCCATAGTTTTGAGTAGTCTCATGCCCACGACCAGCTAATAACACCGTATCAGCTGGACCAGCGTAGTCTATCGCCCACCGAATCGCCTCGCGGCGATCCGCAATCTCACGCCACTGCGCTCCCTCGACGATCCCGGAGATCAGATCGCGTCGAATAGCCCCAGGATCTTCATAGTGGGGATCATCGTCTGTAATCACCGTCAGATCGGCACGTTCGGAGACAACGCGCGCCATCGCTGGGCGTTTCCCTTTATCGCGATCTCCCGCTGATCCGGTGACGACGATGAGTCGCCCATCCACGGTTCCCAGCCCATCCATTGCCTTGGCGAGAGCATCTTCATTGTGGGCAAAATCCACTACGACCCGTGGCTGGCGTGCGACGACCTCCATCCGCCCGGGGACGATAGGAGAAATTCCGTCGGCGACAACGGCACAAAGTTCGTCAAATGACACGCCGCTTTCCACAACCATTGCAATTGCCAGAGCAGCATTGGCCACATTGAATATTGCGGGAAGCGTCACTGAGGTGCGCATATGGCGGCCGGTTGGATCAGTGAGTGTAAATGAGTGCCCATGTTCAGCCTCGATAATCTCACTGACATTCCACCCACCTGGTGCAGCATTGCCATGTAGCGAAAGCGCAACGACGCCGTCTCGTTCCCTACTCACTTCATCAAAAAGGCGCTGTCCATACTTGTCATCAACTGTGATGACACAGCGCGAGGAGTTTGCAGTATCGAAAAGGGCCTTTTTCGCCGCGAAATAATCTTCAAATGTCTCATGAAAATCCAAATGATCCTGAGTCAGGTTGGTAAAACCAGCAACAGTGAAACAAATGGGGCGTGTACGTCCCTGAGCAAGAGCGTGAGAAGACACCTCCATGACGAGGTCCGTTCCACCGCGCTCACGCAGAACTTCAAGCGTGGCTTGAAGCTCATCAGGTTGCGGCGTGGTCATGCGAGCAGGAAAAGTCTGCCCCGCGAGCCGAAGCTCAACCGTTCCGATCAGTCCCGTCGTCGCGCCCAGTTTGCTCAGAATCGAATCGATCATGAAAGTTGTGGTTGTCTTCCCGTTCGTACCGGTGACGGCAAACGAGCGCAGGTGCCTTGCCGGCATACCGTACGCTGCTGCAGCGAGCGTCCCGGCAATTGCCGCGACGTCAGGAACCACAATCACTGGAACACTGAGATCTCCCGCAATCTGCGCGCCTTCAGCATCTGTCACGACGGCGACAGCTCCAGCATCGACTGCGTCGGATGCGAAGCGCGCGGCATGAACACGCTCGCCAGGCATCGCAATGAAGAGATCCCCGCTGCGCACAGCCCGGTTATCCATCACCGCACCTGTGATGTGTAGATCGGGTGAAGAAGCGCCAACTAATTTCGCAAGATCACTTAACAAAATCGACGGTGTATGGTCACTTCGCAACATGCATTTCAGCTTTCGTCCAGGGGAACTTCTTCAGCGGTTGTGTCGAGGGTGGTACTTGACGCTGTCGCATGGCAAAACTTGCGATCTTCGAAAAAACAGGAGCGGCAACCTCACCGCCATAGCCAGGCGGCGGTTGGTTTGAGACAGCAACCGCAACGGCAATTTGAGGTTTCTCAGCAGGGATAAGGCCAACGAAAGATCCAACACGTTGGGTGAGCTTGCCATTCGCATCCGGAACCTGTGCAGTTCCAGTCTTTCCAGCAACGTTGTAGCCATCGACACGAGCAAGCGGTGCCGTTGATCCCGGTTGCGTAACAGCCTGCATCATCGCGACCATCGTGGCAGCCGATTCCTTCGAGATCACCTGCATCGATTTTCCGACGGGCTTCGGGGTGAATTTCCCCTCCCGATCATAGGTTCCCTCGACAAGATGAAGGGGAACCTTGACCCCACCATTGCCGATAATGGAGACCATCTGCGCAAGTTGCATCGGGGTAGCGGCCCAGCCTTGACCAAACATGGTGGTGTAATGCTCGCGGTTTCCCCACGATTTGTAGTGACGCAAAATGCCCTTCGACTCACCCGGTAATTCGATGCCGGTAGGAGAACCAAGGCCAAACTTCGTCATATAGTCGTAGCGAACCTTGTCATCAAGCGTATCGCCAATCTGAACCAAGCCTGAGTTATACGACAGCGCCAAAATACCTGCGGTAGTCATCATCTGCGTCGGATGAGGATCGTTGTCATGGATCAACTCACCGTTCGGCATACGTCGGTTCGATGAGACGAGGAATGCGGAGAGAGGGTTGACGGTCTTCTGATCAATTGCCGATGCGAAGGTCATGACCTTGCCAGTGGACCCCGGTTCAACGACGGCGGAGACTGCGCGTGAATTCAGATGAGACGGATCTGCGGCAGCCAGATTACCCGGGTCTGGCTCATGAGAGTCAGCCAGAGCGATCACTCGGCCAGTGCCAATTTCGACTGCGACTGCGGCCCCCCATTTTGCTCCAAAACGATCAACAGATTCTTGGATTGCTTCCTGGGCAACTTTTTGCAGGTCACGATCAATCGTCAGTTTCACGTCACCCCCATCGACCGCCGGCACCTCTTTATTTGTCCCTTGAGGAAAAACGGTTCCTGCTGGACCGACTTCAATCGTGAGTTGCCCAGATTTTCCTGAAAGCGTTGAGTTCGCCCACTGTTCGATTCCCGCTCGTCCAACGACTTCCGTGGACTTATCTGTTTGCCCCACGTATCCAAGGACTGTTCCTGCAATGTTGCCGTTGGGATAGGAGCGTTGCATAAAGCGTTCCGGATAAATTCCACGGATACCTAACGCATTGATTTCGCGCCATTTTTCAGGCGAGATGTCTGATGCGACAAGCCCCCACTGAGTCTTCTTCTGACCGCCGATGAGGATGCCACCGAGTTCCGCACGATCCATGTCGAGGATGGGAGCTAGCTCCTTCGCTGCAAGAGCTGCTCCGGTGCCGATCATTTCACCGGCGTCGCTGTATTTGGTGTACGTAGCAATTTCTGGCTGGTTCACTCGAACGTTATATCGCTCGATCGATGTCGCGAGAACTGCTCCGTGAGCGTCCAAAATATCGCCGCGCTTAGCTTCCTGAGTATAGGAGCGGGTGCGAAACTCTCGAGCTGTTGATGCCAGATCGTTCGCAACAAACACTTGCAGATAAAACAAACGTGAAGCGAGAATCAATAATGCCACCATGGCGATGGCAACGATCCGACGGAATCGAGTGTAGGTGACTTGCTCTTCCGGAGACTTAAACGATTCGGTTCCTGCAATTCGCCGCCGAAGGCTGTCGGTGATCACGTGCAGCTTCCCCATCAGCTCCCCTACTTCTTTTGAGCGAACTCAGCAATCTTTCCGGTGTTCGGATCTAGGAACTTCGACGCCGTTGCCGGGGCCATTCCCAATTTCTTTGCTGCTTGTTCAAGGTTGGCAGGCGCAGAAACTGAAATTACTTCCTTCTCTAAGGTGGCTGCCTTCGCATCCGCCTCGTTGATCTGAACATTAATGTTCTTTAAATCGTACGCGCCCTGAACCATGAGTGTGTTGAGCTGGAATGCGATACCCATCGCACCGAGAAAAATTGCAGCACACAGCACGACTGTGCCAAAGAACCCACGTGCCGTGGCTGGTGTGGGGACGACAGAAAGTCCAGGAGCCGAAATTACTGGGGAAACTTGGCGCGCGGGACGTGCCTTAGCAAGTGCAGTCATTGAGCTACTCCTGAGGTCGTAAGTTTGATGTGCTCGGGCGTGGGCGCAGTCCTTTCAACTGCACGAAGTCTGACGGAGGCGCTACGCGGGTTGCGTTCGATTTCCTCGGCATCGGCTTTGATTGCGCCTCGTGTAAGCGAGACAAGAAATGGTTTATGGTCCTCGAGTTCAACCGGAAGACCTGGAGGTGTTGAAGACACGAGACCACGACGCATCGCATCTTTCACGATGCGATCTTCGAGACTCTGATACGACTCCACAGCGAGGCGCCCTCCCACACGGAGCGCATCGATCGCTGCTGGAACCGCCGCTTCAAGAACACCGAGTTCATCGTTAACCGCCACACGCAATGCTTGGAACGTACGCTTGGCTGGGTTTCCACCAGTTCGACGTGCAGCTGCTGGAATCGACTCGCGAACGATCTCTACTAACTGTCCGGTGCGCGTGATCGGAGCATTGTCACGTTCTCGGACAATGCGCATGGCAATCTTCTTGGCGAACTTTTCTTCGCCGTAACGGTGAAGGATACGAGCAATCTCCCCAGCCGACGCTGTTGCGAGAATATCTGCCGCAGTCCAAGGCATCGTGTTGTCCATTCTCATGTCGAGTGGAGCATCATGAGCATAGGAGAAGCCTCGCTCAACTTCATCAAGTTGAAGCGATGAGACACCCAGATCCATCAAGATGGCGTCAGCGCGGCCATCCACACCGTACTTCCGCGCCACGTCTGCTACGGCATCATAGGTTGCATGAACTGGAATAAAGCGTTCCCCAAAACGTGACAAGCGATCCGATGCCAACGTGATCGCTTGTTGATCGCGATCAATACCCGCCACACGGATCTTCGGGAATCGAGCTAAGAAAGCCTCGGTATGGCCTCCCATACCCAAGGTGCAATCAATGAGCAATGCTCCATCTGTCAAAGCGGGTGCAAGCAGAGCCACACAGGTTTCGAGAAGGACTGGCACGTGAAGTGCGTTGCCATCTGCGTCAGCCATGTGCCGTTCCTTTCTTTCTGTCACCAATTAATCGCTTCCTCCCGGTGCCCTGAAGTCGGGGAATAACCGCAGGACACCGGGGAGGAACGAAATTTAGAAAACTCCAGGGATGAGTTCGTCTTCGCGGTTTGCGAAGTCAGATTCGTTGTCTGTCAAGTACGCGTTCCATGCCGCCGTATCCCAGATCTCAAGATGAGAACCAGAGCCGATCACTGACAGCTCCCGATCGAGACTCGCATAGGAGCGAAGCGCTGCGGGGATAGTGATGCGTCCTTGTTTATCAGGGATCTGATCGTCCGCACCCGAAAGAAAGATACGCGTATAGGAACGCGCTTCCTTCGAGGTGAGCGGGGCTTGCTGAAGTCGAGCGAGCACATCTTCGAATTCCGCCACGGGATAGACGTACAGACAGTGCTCTTGGCCTCGGGTAATCACCAAGCCAGAGGCAAGTTGATCGCGAAACTTGGCAGGGAGGATCAGCCTGCCCTTGACATCGAGCCTCGGCTCATAGGTTCCAAGGAACATGCTTCACCCCCTTCCTCAACTTCCCTCCACCTTACCCCACTTTGCCCCACAATCAACATGTATGGCGCGTGTCGCACATGAATTATTCGCTTAATACCAGGGAAAAATCGGGTGGAGGGAAAATGAACATTTCGCCACATTTACCGGCATAAAATATGGCTCAGAGGTGAGACCTCTGAGCCATAAAAGCCGAAAGAAAATTCCGGTGGAGGAAAGTGGAGGACTAGCGTCCACCCTCCTCACGTCGCTTACGCCACTGTTCAGCCTGCGCTTCCATAAAAGATGTCGCGCGCTGCTTGGGCTTTTGCGCTCCGCCGGAGACGGGAACCTGGCGTGCGCCGGTGGACAAATACCACAAACCGGCGAAAACGACGATCGCACCTGCCACACCGACAAGAGTGATTTCTAAAGACACACCAAGTACCACAACGCCGAGTCCAAGTGCGGCAATGATGATGCCCAACACCAGATGGCGCGGTGAGAAAGTCATACGAGTTGGAATACTTCGGGTGTTCGAGCGAAGTGCATCTGCAAACTTCGGATCTTCGCCCTTAAGTTGAGCTTCGAGCTCTTCGAGCATTTCACGCTCACGATCAGACAGTGCCATGTTCCTCCTAGCGTCGTCCCTAACAGTACCGAAAAATTCGGTATCACGGCACCCCACCGTGAGTATTCTTGATCAGGGATGCGCTCGAAGCTGCCGACGAACCGAATTTCTTCAGCACTTCGTCAACCGCACTCTCAACGCGCCGACCACGCCCGTCGTCGTCGATTCGCAGCTGGATACCTGCCTCGCCGTCGTCAAGATTCTCGGCTCTCACCCCCAGGAGCCTCAGACCCCCACGCGCCGGGATCTGTGCGAAGAGGTGCGTCGCCGCACGAAAAATCTCCGCGCCGATATCTGTTGGGGCACCGAAGGTCACCGAGCGAGAGATCGTGGTGAAATCGGCGTAGCGTACTTTGATTCCGACGGTCCATGCACGCACCCCGGCCTCTCGCAGACGACGCGCGACAGAATGCGACTGCTCGAGGAGTACGTTGGGTGCGTCATGTGGGTCACACAGATCGAAGAAAGTGCGCTCCTTCCCCATCGATTTCTCTTCGCGTTGGGCAATGACCGGGCGAGGATCAATCCCCATCGCGAGCGCATAGAGCGAGTGCCCAGCGCTTGCTCCAATCATGCGAACAAGCCGATTCTCGCCGAGGGCTGCCAGTTCACGAACTGAATGGATGCCGTAGTATTCGAGTTTTTCGCGCGTTTTCTCACCGACACCCCACAAGGCGCCCACTGGCAATGAGTGGAGAAAATCGAGAGTGGAATCTGCTGGGATGAGGAGCAAGCCGTCGGGTTTGGCATGTGCAGAAGCTATTTTCGCCACATGCTTTGTGGTTGCGATTCCAACCGAGGCAGGGACGCCGACGGTGTCACGAATACGAGCGCGCAGACGTCGGCCGATCTCTACGGGGGTTCCCACTGCCTTGCGCGCACCACCGACGTCAAGAAAAGCCTCATCGACTGATAGTTGCTCCACTGTCGGAGTGATGTCAGCTAGAAGTGACATGATCCGCTTCGAGATCGCGGAGTATTTGTGATGGTCGGGTGGAATGATCATCAGCTCAGGGCAGATGCGTTTGGCACGTGCCACTGGCATCGCAGAGTTCACGCCGAAGCGCCGCGCCTCGTACGATGCCGCTGAAATAACGCCACGACTCTCACCGCCGACGGCGACTGGCAATCCGCGCAACTCAGGACGCTCGAGCAGTTCAACAGACACGAAAAAGGCGTCCATATCCACATGCATGATATTGGTCTGCGAGTCGTCACTCCCCCAGCTACGCTTCGCCGCAGCTGACCTCGGTGCCCGTGACATTCTCACCTCCGATACAATCACCGCCATGGATACGATCACCGCAACCACAGACATGTCCCGACTACGAGTTGAGCCTGTGCCTGGCACGGATATCGTCACGCTCTACATCGACGATGCCGAATCGTCAGCACTGGACCTTCACGATCCAACTCATCTCGAGTTCGAGTATATGCAACAGATGCGAATTGCGATTGACGCAACCTTTGACACTGGCGCCCCTCTTCGTGTTCTTCACCTGGGCGGAGCTGGCTGTGCATTCGCTCGAGCACTGGACGCTGAGCGCAAGAATTCGCGCCAGCTCGCAATCGAAATTGATCCGCAACTCGCAACGCTCGCACGACAGTGGTTCGATTTGCCGTCCTCTCCCCGATTGCGGATTCGCAGCGAAGATGCACGTCGCACTCTCGACACGAATAAGGGATCGTGGCATGTGATTGTTCGCGATGCATTCTATCGTGCTCGCGTACCCATGCAGCTGGCGACCGTGGAGGCACATGCAGCAGCATCGCGCCTCTTAGCCCAAGGTGGATTATATTTGTTGAACACTGCCGGCGGATCGCTCAGCGATGTCTATCAAGAGTCAGCTGCTGTTCTTGAAAGCTTTTCCCACCTCATCGCCATTACTGACCCAGCGATTGCCCGAGGGAAACGTCGCGGAAACGTGGTACTCGTCGCATCTGACTCACCGATTAATACAGCGCAGATCGACCGACATGTTCGCCGGTTATCGTTGCCGACCACCGTCGTCGGACAGACCGCACTCGAGAAAGCCGCCCGTAGCGCTTCGCCACTCACCGACGCCGCCGTCGGCTGGCCATTCGACGAGCAGTGATGTGTGCCTGCCGACGCCGATCCCAACGTTCTTGGTAGCGGTGGATCACATCACTAAGCGGAGGCACTTTCGGCCCGCCGTTCGCTTCTCGATCATGACGCACTTTGCGCTTGTAGTATTCGACTGCTCCAAGTGCGAGGAGTAATACGAACTGTGACGCCATCGCAATCGAGTAACTGCGCGCAGTGTAGACGCCGCGAGGAGAGACAAGATCGAGGACAAAACCGATGATCAACGCTGCGCTCAGGCCGGAAACAAAACCGCCCATGTTAATCAACCCATTGGCAGTGCCAAGTCTCCTGGGATCCACACTTGTTCGCGCAAAGTCGAAGGCGACATTTGACGCGACGCCGCTCAATGCCGTGGAGAAAAGCAAGAATACACTCCCAACAAGGGGTGTCGGCGCAGGGAGCAGGAGAACGACTGCGAACGCCGACGCCGATATTGCACTCGTTCCATAGACAATCCACGAACGTCGTAATGGGTGGGCAGCGACAAGACGGCCAATAATGGGACCCAGGATGATGCCGAAAAGAGTGTTGATGATCAACATCGCACTAGCCTGCGCTTTAGGCATTGCATCATGTACCTGAAAGAAGGGCACTCCCCATAGAAGGAGGAATGCCATTGGCGGGAAGCAGGCAACAAAATGTACCCAGAATCCCAGTAACGTTCCTGGATTGCGCAACGTTTCCCATATACCCGGCGCCGAGGAGCTCACTTCCACAGAGCTTGTCACTGATGCCAGGCGCTTACGATCATGTTCAGCGAATGCCGAGAAATTGGTCGGAGTGTTTCGAATCAGGATCAATCCCAGCACAGCAACAATGACCCCGAGTATGGCCAAGAGAGAGAACCCTGTGCCCCACCCCCACACGGCCACTGCCGCAGCGAACGGCACTGAGGAAATCACCTGCCCGAGCTGACCGAAGATTGACGTAAGCTGAGTCATGACCGGAACGTGAACTGGAGCGAACCATGCGGGAATCACGCGAAGCACTGCTGTGAAGGCCGTCGCATCCCCCATACCGATAAGTGCGCGTACCGCGAGCGCGGCGGAAACTGAGGGGACATAAGCAATCCCCACTTGTCCGATTGCCATCGCAACGGCTCCGACCACCATCACTCTGCGCGTACCGAAACGGTCCAGTGCGATCCCTACAGGAATCTGAGCTAATGCGTAAACACCTAGCTGAACAACAGTAAACAACGAGAGCACGGAGGCTGACATCGAAAAGCGATCCATCGCCTCCAAACCGACCACACCAAGTGAGGTTCGGCCAGCCATTGCCACGACATAGATCGCCATCGCCGACATCCACACGCGCAAGGCTCCGCGTCTCATGTTATCCCTTCGCTAGATGATCAACGTTCCCCCATTTGTACCCCACATCTGGCGAAGGTGCGAGCGGGTTTTACGATGCGGGATACTGCAAAGTTCACGCATAGATCACCCAACATTCCATCGCATCAGGTGACCCGTGCCAGGGCGAAATTCGAGCGTTTACTCGACGGTATCCCCCGACGTCGGCGACTCGGTGTCGTCATCGTTGTGTGCGGTGGAGCGGTGAGCGGTGTCTTCCAACGGCGGCGTGCGCCATGAATGGCGTCCACGACGCACAGGAGGGTTCTTCGCTTTGGACTTCTTCACTGCCTCTTCGAGTGGTTTCTCTTCACGCATCTCCAAGAAACGTTCCACTGCTTCACCGATCTCGTCCGAGGTCGGGATCGTTGGATCGTCATTGCGAACGAACCCAACACCCTCAGGGAGCTTGTCGTACTCATCCTCAAGGTTTGTCACCAGTTCAGCGAGTTCTGGGTTCGATTCCACTGCTGCTGCAAGGAATGCCATCTGTTCATCCACACGTTGCTCAAGATCTCCAACAGGGATCACTGGGCCGCCAAGCGACGCCAACATTTTCGCTACAGCGAGCGCGGCCGAAAAGAACGGTTGGTCTGCACGCGCGAGGTACGCAGGCACACGAGTGCGGATAGAGGTAGCCGCAAGGCCGCGTTTGCCCGCCTCGTTTTCTACCATGTCGGCAAGTGTGGCGTAGTGCTCGACGTAAGCGTGAAGAATTTCATTCTCGCGCGGCTGAGTCGAGCGCACCACCATATCTGCCGGGCGCGTATGCGGGACAGGTGCCGGCATTCCGCCAAATGAGTACAGATGTGAAATGTTGTAGGTGGTGGCGATTTCGACGATATCTCGAGCCAAAACCGGCCAGTGGAAATCTGGCTCCTGGCCGCTGATGTAAAGGAATGTTCGCCCCTGAACGTCAGTGACAAGCTTGAGATCCATCGATGGGTATGCGATATCTGCTAAACGGCCATCAGCATATGTGGCAATTGGCCGTTGAGCACGGAAATCATAAAGAGGGTCCGAATCGAATGAGGCAATCCCGACGAAATCGAGATCCGAAATGACAGCTTCCATCGTCGCCGCAACCTCACCGGCGTCAACCAAACGATCCACAAGATTCAAAACGAGAGTATCAACCTCGATATTGCCAAGGCTTGGATCAATATGAATGTATGTGGGCATGTGACCTCCTTCTCGGTTCATTCTACCCGGGCGCCTTGAGTGATCTCAGGTCGTGGTTTTCACACCACAGATGATGATCTTCCTCGCCACAAATACGCGCCAAGAATAACCGCTCGCACCAGGCAACGTTTTCCGGAATAATAATGTTCCTGTTTTTGATGTTGAGGAGGACACGTGGGCACAAAGGATGCGATTAGCCAGGAGCAAGAGTTTGTTGACCAGGCGTACGCTGCTCTCGATTCGGAGCGTTCTCGTTATGAGACGCAACTGGCTCGCGTGCGCCGCCAAGGAGGTGGTGGCACGCCAGGGGCACGCCGCGAGCGCGATTCATTCGCCACTCATTATGAAGACAACCTCATCCGTCTTCGAAACCTTGAAAACAAGCTTGTCTTAGGACGGCTAGATTTGACTGATGGCACGGCTCACCACATCGGAAGGCTGACCTTGCGCGACGACGACGGTGCTGTTCTTCTTATCGACTGGCGCGCTCCGCAGTCGGAACCATTCTATCAAGCTACCGCTCTCGAACCGGGCAATGTTATTCGCCGTCGCCATATTCAACTTCGCTTCCGTTCAGTGACAGGGGTCGAAGATGAGCTCTTAGCGTCGCAAGAAACGAACGAGCTCAACCTCACTGGTGAAGGTGCGCTCTTCGCTGCGATGAATAAAGCCCGCGACGGCAAGATGGGCGATATCGTCGCTACGATCCAAGCTGAGCAGGATCGTATTATCCGTGCTGACGCCCGCGGCATCCTGGTCGTCCAAGGCGGCCCAGGAACCGGAAAGACCGCCGTCGCACTCCATCGCGCAGCCTATCTCCTCTACGCACAGCGTGAACATCTAGCGCGGTCAGGCGTCTTGATTATTGGCCCCTCTGAAGCGTTTTTGACATATATTGATGCGGTTCTGCCCTCGCTGGGTGAGACCAACGTTGTGTCCTCAACCATCGATCATCTTCTTCCTGGCGTACGTCCGAGTATCAGCGAATCGGAAGCAGTGGCAAGACTCAAGGGACGCATCGAGTGGGCAGCAATCGCAAAACGAGCAGTGAAGCGGATGCTTGAAAAGCCCGCCCGTGCTGATGTGGCAGTCATGGTGGGATCTCACAAACTTGTCCTGACTCGAAAACTCGTTGCGCAGGCACAAGCGAAGGCACGAGCAACCGAGCTTCCACACAATGAAGCACGTGAAACGTATGCAAAATTCCTAGTGAAGGAACTCGCCAGGCAGCTTGCAGACGTTCAAGAGGTCACTTTCGAAGATAATGCATGGTTACTTGCTGACGTGGCAGAATCGCTTGACGCTCGACGTGAAATTAACCGGCACTGGCTTCCATCGTCCCCCCAACAGCTGCTCGAACGTCTATTGGCATTCCCAGAGCACTTGGCCGACGTCGCCCTGGAATTTAATGATGCTCAGCGAGCTCTCCTCCTGCGGCCAAAAGGAACTGGCGTGACGAGTGCAGATATTGCGATCATGGACGAAATGGCTGAGCACTTGGGGACATTCGAATCCGATGCTGCGAAACATGTTCGCCACGCGCAAGAAGCTCAAGCACGTGAACTCGGTGAATACGCTTCGTCAACGATGAAGGCGATGAATCTCGGGGGTGGAATCGTCAGCTCAGCAAAGCTTGTCGAACATCTCACTGATGATGCAAGCGGGATGACACTAGCAGAGCGTGCAGGAAATGATCGAACGTGGACCTATGGTCACGTCGTCGTCGATGAAGCGCAAGAACTCTCACCGATGCAGTGGCGTATGGTGGCACGGCGCAACCCGCAACGGTCGATGACAGTTGTGGGCGATCTTGATCAGTATCCAGCAGGCCCTCCCGCAGGCGGCTGGGCCGAAGTACTTGGTTCGATGGCACAGTTCACGCACGAAGAAGTTCTGACAGTCTCGTATCGAACTCCAAAGGAAATTCTTGACCGCGCACAACACATGATGGATGCGGTTGGTTATCGAGTGCGTCCAGTTCGGGCAGCTCGAAGTGTGCCTGGAGCCTATGCGTTCCACCGTCTGGATTCAGAGCAACTACGCACTGCGCTCGATATCCACGTACGCGAACAGTGTGATTTTCTCGATGACCTCTACGGTGAAGGTTTTGGCACTCTCGCAGTCATTACTCCGAGAGGATCGGACTTCTTACCTCCCTCATCGAATAAACGAGTCACCGTACTCAGTGCCCGTGAAGCGAAAGGTCTTGAGTTTGATTCCGTGATTGTCGTTGAGCCCGAGGCTATCATGTCTGATGGGCCTGGCGATCTCTACGTTGCGTTGACCCGCGCGACCCAGCAGATGATCGTGCTGAGCTCAACGAATATCCCTGGAGCCACTGACTAAACGCTCGTAACTTTCACGGCAGTGCCACATCATCAGGTGCGGCACTGTCATTTAAGGGAGGTAATTGCCTCCTCAAAATCCTCCAATGACGAAAAATCGAGATACACGGATGCGAACCTCAAGTAAGCAACCTTGTCGAGATGTTTAAGGGGGCCAAGTACTGCTTTGCCGATATCGTCGGTAGTGATATGCGCAGACCCATTCAAACGAACTAAATCCTCAACTTCCTGCGCGAGGACAGCAAGCTGGGCACTTGTGACGGGCCGCCCTTTGCACGCTTTACCCACACCGGCGATGATTTTCTCACGCGAAAAAAGCTCCGTGGTGCCAGAATGTTTTTTGACCATGAGGCCCGCAGTTTCGGTTGTCGTGTAGCGGCGGTGGCAATGGAGACACTCCCGCCGACGACGAATCGACAAGCCATCATCCGACGGACGCGTATCAATCACTTTCGAATCGCCATAGCGACAAAATGGGCAGTTCATGCCAACAAAATATATGTTTTGACACAGATTCGCCACTTGCAATATAAAGCCCGCGCCACACACATGGGTTCAGACAGTGTAGCGCGGGCCAAGATAGTGGCGAAGAAATTGGACACGAAAAGCGCGACCACTACCTCTCAGTAGGCCGGGAGAAGCAACTCCTGGCCTACCCGGATCTGATCCGAATCCAACCCATTCATTGAGCGGATGTCGGAGATAACGTCGGCTGTTGGACGATCAGTCATCACAAGAGAAGCGATGGAAGTCAGACTTTGTCCTTCTTGAACTCTCATAGTGTCTGCGTTAGCTGCGCCCAGCCCTAACACGCTGACAATAGCCATGCCAGCGAGGAGAGCGACGCCGGCCATGAGTACCGTTATCAAGACATGCAACGTTGATTCAAGTGAGCCAGTAAGAGCTGAGCGCCCATCGGATCGATCAACCAGAACACGCCGATAACTCGGCGATACCGTACGCAATTGTTTGTGTGCAACCACGCGACGAGGGCGGCGGCCACCCTGGCGAGACGATGGATGAACCTCTTTCCACATTCCCGATTCGCGAACGATACGCACCGGAGCGATGTGATGCGGGGCAAAAATCTCATCTGCACTCAACGCGCTATCGACTGCACGGAGTGGGGTAACACGAGCGCAGACAGGGCGATCCGGGCGGACATAGTCGCCACCACGATGGCCGACTTCCTTGTGCGTGTCTGATCGCTCTTTAACACGCATAGCAGGCGCAATTGCGAGTGCGCTCATTTTTCCTCCTCAAACCCACACTCTCGAACATCTGTTTGAATCCTATCCCCACACATCCAAAAATGCAAACATTTGTTCGAATCACATCCGAACAAATGTTTGAACACCTCTTGCTAAGGAGATATGCTGTCGATATCAGGAAATCACCGGGGTATGACACAAAATTGCGATCACTTTTGGAGGGGCGCACATGAACACTTCACTTTCAAAGCGCCAACTTGCCATCTTCCAGGCCATTATCGAATACCAGAATGATCAGGGTTATTCACCGACAGTGCGCGAAATCTGCGATTTGACAGGCCTAACATCGCCTTCCTCTGTGAAATATCACCTTGATGTTCTCGAGTCAGCCGGGGTTCTTCATAAGGATCCTCGCCGTTCTCGGACAATTGAGATTACGGATCTTGGCTCACGCCTGGATACAACCACTGGCGAAATCCGCCCGCTGACGCAAACATCTCCCCCAGCTATTTCGCAGTCAGTTCGTATCAGCGATTTTGACGAAGACATCTCTGCCCCTGTCAATGTTCCCCTTGTAGGGAGAATTGCCGCGGGTGGCCCAATTTTGTCAGATCAAGTTGTCGAAGATGTCTTCCCACTCCCCCGGCAAATTACAGGCGATGGAGAACTCTTTATGCTGGAAGTCCACGGCGATTCAATGATCGACGCGGCAATTTGTGATGGAGACTGGGTGGTGATCCGTCGCCAGCCGACCGCTGAAAATGGCGAAATCGTGGCAGCCATGATTGACGGCGAATCCACCGTGAAAGCGCTCTCTCGAGCAAACGGCCACGTGTGGCTACTTCCACGCAACTCGCAGTATGCACCCATCCCTGGCGACAACGCAGTCGTCCTCGGCAAAGTTGTCACCGTGTTGCGAGCTTTATGACAAGCAAAACAGCCGCTGGAGCGGCTTTTCTCCTGAAATTCTTTGAGCACACATCACACCGTGATTTCTGGCTCAACCTGATCGGCAAGTCTCCCTAAAACTCCGCAGACGACGTCCCGTTCAGACGTATACCACATCCTTGGGATAGAAGCCATCAGGTAAGAACCATAGCGCTTGCGCACCAATCGCGGATCCAGAATCACAACTACTCCGCGGTCATCAACGCGTCGGAGCAAACGCCCCGCGCCCTGTGCCAAAAGAAGAGCCGCATGAGCCGCAGTCACTTGCATAAAGCCATTGCCTTGATGAGCATCAACATGCGCTTTACGCGCCTGCATCAAGGGATCGTTCGGACGCGGAAACGGAATCCGGTCGATAATCACAAGTCGGTTCGTCAACCCGGGGACATCAACTCCCTGCCACAACGACAACGTGCCAAAAAGAGACGCATGAGGATCTGCAGCGAATTTCTCCACCAGCGTCGATAACTGATCCTCCCCCTGAGCAAAGAACGGCAGATCGACACGCTCGCGCACATATTCAACCGCTCTATCGCTTGCGGCACGCGAAGTGAAGAGCGCCAGCGCACCTCCTCGCGATGATCGTACTAATTCAACGATCTCATCAAGATGTTCTTGGCCGTAGCCATCTTTCCCAGGCTCGGCAAGATTCTGCGCGATATACAACACGCCTTGGCGTTGCGGATCGAAAGGACTTCCCACGTCGATTCCCTCCCACGGCCCTTGTGAGGGGAAGGCAAACCCCACCTTCGATGCGATCGCATCAAACTTCCCACCAATTTTGAGGGTCGCCGACGTGAGCACTACTGGCTTCCCCTCAAACAATTCGTCAGCAATCGGTGCTGCGACGTCCAGCGGCGCCAAATTCAAAAACGACGGGCCGTCTGGAATTTGGCTTACCCAAGCAACAAGAGTTTCATCGTCAACCTCACCTGAGAGAATCCCTTCACACACGTGCGCAATTTCTCCCAGTCGCGAGCGCAAAATCTGCTTTGACGTCGCAAGATCTTCGTTCGACGTCGATAGGGTGCTGACTTCTTCTCCGACGTCCTGCACCTGCCCCAACAGTCGAGTCACGACGTCGATTAAAGGAGCCGGAATCGAGGTCAGGCGTTCCTCGCCGAGAGAAGCAAGTACCTCGGCAAGGTCCTCGGCAGTATCCTCAAGCGGCCCCGGTAGGATTTTCGCTGTTCGCAACATTCTCACGACGCCGGTGATGTCACCTTTGGACAGCGAACGGGTGAGTTGATTTGTCACCCGATCGACTAAATCATGCGCTTCGTCAATGATGTACGCATCTGCTTCGGGCAGAACAGGAGTTTTTGTTGCCGCCACACCGAGCATCGCATGGTTCGTCACCACAATGTCTGCCTCGTCGGCCTGAGCACGGGCAAGCACAGGAAAACATGAGGCACGCAGCGGACACTTCTCACCAATACACTCGGCCTTGGGAATCGAGACCTGCGCCCAGGCACGGTCACTGACTCCCGGCACAAGATCATCGCGATCACCTGTGTCAGTCACCATCGCCCAATCGCGGGCGCGAACCACTTCTTCGCCCGTTGCAGTAGCGCCCACCTCTGCCTCGGCACGCGAAAGCAACGTACCATCTTCGGGATAACCTCCGTTCGCTTTTCGCAGGCAAATGTAGTTATTCCACCCTTTCAACAGGGCAACGCGAGGCTGGGTGCCAGTTATCTCACCAATCGCCGCAGCGACTCGTGGTGCGTCTGAGGTCATAATCTGGCGTTGGAGAGCAAGTGTGGCCGTTGAAATAATGACACGTTGAGAGGTTTTCGCATTCCATAGCAGTGCAGGAACGAGGTACCCAAAGGATTTTCCTGTTCCAGTTCCCGCTTGAACCAGGAGATGCGCACCGTCAATGAGCGTTTCATAGACGGCGTGCGCCATCGTTTCCTGCCCTTCACGGGTAGTTCCATTCATTGAATCGATGACGACGTGGAGCGCGCGCACCGATTCCTCAAGATCGAGATTGTCACTCACGTGTATCGATCAGCCCTAATTCAGCGAGTGCTCCGGCAATTTGTGGTGTTACCCTGCCACGGATTCGCGTGCCGCCTTCTTCGTATGACTCTGAGTCAATTTCCCCAAACTCGTGGATTTTCGACACAAGCGCACCCTGGGAAAATGGAATGACGACGTCGATGGTAATTCCTGGGCGCGGAAGCAACTGCGCGATTGCCTCGCGCAGGTCATCCATGCCCTCTCCACTGAGGGCCGAAACCGGCACAGCCGCGGGGAACCGTGACACTAATGCTGCGACATCAAGCGGGTCAGCAATATCTGTCTTCGAAAAAACGATGAGCTCAGGAATCGATTCGGTTCCTGGAACATCAGCGAGGACAGTGTGAACCGAATCAATCTGTCCAAGTGGATCGTGGTGTGAGGCGTCTACCACATGAACCAACAAATCTGCTTCTCCTGCCTCTTCCAATGTCGAACGGAAGGCCTCAACAAGTTGTGTCGGCAGATTTCGAACGAATCCGACGGTGTCCGTAATCGTGAACTCACGGCCGTCGTCGGTGTGAGTCTGGCGAACTGTCGGATCAAGGGTAGCAAAGAGGGCGTTTTCGACGAGGACATCTGCACCAGTGAGCATATTCAGAAGGGACGATTTACCCGCATTTGTATATCCCACGACGACGACGGAAGGCGCCTTGCGAGCACGGCGCTGGCTTTTGCGTACCTCTCTGGAGGTTTTCATCTCTCGGATTGCCTTGCGTAGCAATGCCATACGCGAGCGAATATGACGTCGGTCAAGTTCGATTTTGGTTTCACCAGGTCCGCGCGAGCCAATTCCAGCGCCTCCAGCAACGCGGCCACCGGCCTGCCTTGACATCGAATCTCCCCATCCGCGTAGCCTGGGCAGCAGATATTCAAGTTGGGCAAGCTCAACTTGAGCCTTTCCCTCACGGGACTTGGCATGTTGAGCAAAAATATCGAGAATCAAAGCGGTGCGGTCAATCACTTTGACTTTAATAATGTCTTCGAGCGCACGGCGCTGAGACGGAGCTAATTCCGAGTCCGCGATTACGGTATCCGCTCCCACTGCAGCAACAAGTTGCGCAAGTTCTTGTGCTTTTCCTGAACCCAGGTAGGTTGCCGCATCTGGAAGCGCACGGCGCTGGAGCACGCCGTCGAGTACCGTTGAACCCGCCGTCTGGGCAAGCGCAGCGAGTTCTCGCAGCGAGTCCTCCCCCGCTTCCATGGATCCATCCGTGACGACGCCGACGAGGACAACACGTTCGAGACGAAGCTTTCGGTATTCGACTTCTGTGACATCCTCAAGCTCTGTCGAGAGGTTCTCAACACGTTTGAGCGAAGATCGTGCTTCGCGCTCAAGTTGATCGCCCGCCCATTTTCCGGTGTATGCGGGATCGTCTTGAAGAGCGGTTCCCTCGTGCGAATGGACGTCGAAATGCTCGTGTGTGTTTTTAATATCCGTCTCCTTTGCCATCGGGTTCTATTGTCTCTCACCGATGGTCTGCTTGCCATCTCGCATTCATACTCCAGGTGCGTTTACTCTTAGGGCATGAGCGATCACTACTTCACACATTCTCCGTCCGCGAAGGAGCAGTCCGTCACACTCACTGAAAAAATTCGTGGGCGCGAGGTCACAGTTCAATCGTCGTCGGGTGTCTTCTCATCGCATCGCCTTGATAAGGGAACAGCGGTGTTACTCGAGAAGGTGCCACTCACAGGCTCAGCTCGCGTCGCTGTCGATGTGGGGTGCGGTTGGGGGCCGATCACGATTGCTCTTGCACATGAACACCCTGAAGCTCAAGTGTGGGGCGTTGATGTCAACAAACGCAGCCTCGAGTTAGCCGCAGCCAATACAGCCGAATATAAAAATGTCACAATCGGGCAAGCATCTTCGATATTGGAAAAATTTCAGTCCAATGCAACCCCAATTGATTTGCTGTGGTCTAATCCTCCGATTCGGATCGGCAAAGAAGCGCTGCACACTCTGCTCACCGACTGGCTCAGTTTGCTCAGTGACGACGGCGTGGCATACCTGGTGGTACAAAAGAACCTCGGCGCAGATTCGCTGTCGGCATGGTTAAACTCGGTAGGGTTTGCCAGTTCAAAGTATGCGTCATCGAAGGGATTCCGCTTGCTCGAAGTGACTAAGGCGCGCGCTTAAAGCGCACGAATGATCTGTGCCTGCACGCGAGCGTGGTACTCAATACACTCCTTAACGGAGTTTCCATCAGTGCTCGTGACATCGATCCACGTGATTCGTTGGTCACGCTTGAACCAGGTACGTTGTTTTTTAGCGAGCCTCCGGGTGGCCTGAGCGACAGACTCGATGGCATCTTGCACGCTGAGCCTCCCCTCAAGGACGTCGATCGCCTGAGCATAGCCAGTCGCTTTCTTCGCTGTTGCTGAGTAAGCCAGGCCATGCTCAAGAAGCGCAGCCGTCTCTTCTAAGAGTCCGTGTTCGAACATGGCGGCCGCGCGCTGGGAAATGGCCTCATTGAGCACGTCACGTTCACGCCGAACTCCGAGCATGAGCGTGGGAGTGAAGTGTGAGGTATGCGGTGGGAAAACGGGAGTATAGGAACGTCCGGTGAGACAAACGACTTCGAGCGCACGGATCACTCGCCTCGGGTTATGAATATCGATCGTGCGCGCAGAAACTGGATCTTTTTGTGTCAATTCATCAATGAGTGAACCAAGCCCTTCGTTCGCAACACGCTGTTCAAGCGCACGCCGTAAGGACGGGTCGGTCCCTGGAAAATCTAGCTCATCCAGCGCCGCGCTGATGTAGAGCCCAGACCCTCCAACCACAAGAGCGACTTTCCCCTTCGACGTGATATCGCGGATATCGGCACGGCTCTCGCGTTGGTAAGCCGCCACTGAGGCTTCATCTGCAACGTCGAGAACATCAATTTGCCGGTGGAAGATGCCACCGCGTTCGTCGGACGTTGCTTTCGCTGTCCCAATATCCATGCCTCGATACAGTTGCATCGCATCGGCAGAAATGATTTCTGCATGGTCTGGGCCACCGAGGGCCTTCGCCAGCGCAATTGAAAACGCTGTCTTTCCTGAGGCAGTTTCACCAACAATGCCGACGACCGGGAAGGCGAGTTCTTCCATCAGCGCGGACGAATCGTAGGAATTCCGAGTCCAACCGGCGCAGTCCCGGCAGCTTCAGCTTCGAGGCGTGCTTTCGTTACTTGCTGCTTTTCCCAAGCATCTCCCGCGCGAGTTTGACGAACGTCGAATAGCCCTCCGTGAATACCAGAGTCTGCAATCAGATGATGCGGAGCACCATGTGTCACCGTGGCGCGGACCATGTCTCCTGGACGAGGACGTGATGCGCTTGCAGGGACTGCAACATGCACAAGGCGATTATCGGCAGCACGACCTGTAATACGGTCGGTTTCTGCGTCCTTTCGTCCTTCGCCTGCCGAAACGAGTACTTCGACAGTAGTTCCGACGAGCTTGGCGTTTTCCTCGGTCGAAATACGCTGTTGCAAAGCAATCAGACGTTGATAACGTTCGTTGGCAACATCAGGTGGAACTTGGTCGTCCATATCGGCCGCTGGTGTGCCTGGACGCGGTGAATAGAGGAACGTGAATGCCGAGGAAAAACGTGAGGCTTCGACAACGTCCAGTGTCGCTTGGAAATCCTCCTCGGTCTCTCCGGGGAAACCGACAATGATGTCTGTCGTAATTGCAGCGTGCGGAATTTGTTCGCGAACGCGATCAAGGATTCCAAGGAACTTCTTTGATCGGTACGAACGGCGCATCAAACGCAAAATGCGATCTGATCCGGACTGCAACGGCATATGGAGCGAAGGCATGACATTTGATGTCTGTGCCATTGCATCGATGACATCATCAGTGAACGCAGCAGGGTGAGGTGAGGTGAAACGAACGCGCTCCAGGCCCTCAACTTCCCCGCATGAACGCAAGAGTTTTGCAAACGCGCCTTTGTCACCGAATCCCCAGCCATAAGAATTGACATTCTGCCCGAGTAACGTGACCTCAATAGCACCCTGCGCTACCAGGGCTTCGACTTCCGCCAAAATTTCGCCAGGACGTCGATCTCGTTCTTTGCCGCGAAGGTGAGGAACGATGCAGAACGTGCAAGTGTTATTACAACCAACAGAAATCGACACCCATCCAGCGAAAGCACTCTCACGATGAGTCGGCAAAGTGGAGGGAAAAACCTTCAGTGATTCTTCGATTTCCACCGCCGCTTTTTTGTTGTGACGAGCTCGTTCCAAGAGGGCCGGCAACACGTCGAGATTGTGGGTACCGAGCACAACATCAACCCAGGGAGCTTTCTCGACAATGCCCTCACGCATCTGTTGTGCGAGGCATCCACCGACGGCGATCTGCATCCCTGGACGCTCTTTCTTCACAGCTGCGAGCTGCCCCAAATTACCGAAAAGTTTATTCGCGGCATTCTCACGTACCGAGCACGTGTTAATCACCAGAACATCCGCACCTTCGTCGCCCGCCTCGGTGGCACGTGCAGCTTTCTGGGGAACTAATTCAACTGGCACATAGCCAGCAGAATCAAGCAGACCTGCAAGTCGCTCGGAATCGTGGACGTTCATTTGGCACCCCAAGGTGCGTACAGCATAAGTCGTTGGTGTTGCGTTCATCTCAGCCATTCTAAAACAGGGTTCATGTCGCTTCTACCTATGGTCATCTGGGTCACTCTCCACCGCATCAAATGCAGAGTCAATTGCGCACAATGCCTGTGTTGGAGAAAAACCACGCCGGGCGAGTGCCCCGAAAAGTCGACGGCGAATCACGTGAGCGTCAAGGCTTGTCATCGAACGTATCCGACGAATGGCAAATGCATTCGCACTCGCTTGCTCATCAGAATCGGAAATCTGTGAAAGCGCCTGATCTGCAAGTTCACCAATGATTCCTTTTTGACGAAGGTCATGCGTCAGAGATCGCCGAGATGTTGATTTCGATTCGAAACGCGAACGCACGTAGCTCTGAGCAAAACGTTCATCATTGACAAGATCGGCATCACTAAATTTCTTTAGCGTCTCATCAATAAATTCTTGGGGAACAAGTTCTCGTTCCATCGCCATACGAAGTTCAGCACTTGAACGATCTTGAACGGCCAAACGCCGATAGACGATGTCACGTGCAAATGAACGCCACTCAGATGCGGATCTCGCAGCAGCCCGCGCTTGCTTCCTTTGCTCAATTTCGCGAGGATTTGAGCGCTTCCGCGGCCGGACATCCGCATCTTCGGAGTAATTAACCATTACTCCACATCATCCAACTCGAAATCGATGTCTGTTTCCGTATCGATCTTTGACTCTTCGGTTTCTTCCCCTGGTTCACCCAAACCGAGTTTCGCTTTGACTTTATTCTCAATTTCTTCAGCAATCTGGGGATTATCTTTGAGGAAATTGCGAGCTTTCTCCTTGCCCTGGCCAAGCTGATCGCCGTCATAAGTGAACCACGAACCTGATTTACGCACGATACCTTCTTCAACCGCCATGTCAATGATTGAACCTTCGCGTGAAATTCCGACTCCGTACAGAATGTCGAACTCAGCTTGCTTAAAAGGCGGAGCCATCTTGTTCTTCACGATCTTGACTCGGGTGCGATTCCCCACAGGGATTGTCCCCTCTTTCAGAGTTTCAATACGTCGCACATCAAGGCGGACGGATGAGTAGAACTTCAGCGCTTTTCCGCCAGTGGTTGTTTCCGGATTTCCGAAGAATACACCGATCTTTTCACGCAACTGATTGATGAAGATTGCTGTTGTCCCTGATGCCGAAAGAGCTCCGGTGAGTTTGCGCAATGCCTGAGACATTAATCGCGCCTGCAAACCAACGTGAGAGTCGCCCATGTCACCTTCAATTTCAGCCTTTGGAACAAGAGCAGCAACCGAATCAACCACAATGATGTCCAGGGCTCCGGAGCGAATGAGCATATCAGCAATTTCAAGTGCCTGCTCACCAGTATCGGGCTGAGAAACAATCAGAGCATCTGTATCGACTCCAAGTTTCTTTGCGTACTCAGGATCAAGAGCGTGCTCAGCGTCGATGAAGGCAGCGATACCGCCATTCTTCTGTGCGTTGGCTACCGCGTGAAGCGCAACGGTCGTTTTTCCCGAAGATTCTGGGCCATAGATTTCAACAACACGTCCGCGCGGCAGACCTCCGATACCGAGCGCAATATCGAGTGCGAGTGATCCAGTGGGGATAACTTCGACTTGACGCGGGGGCTGATCCCCCAAACGCATCGCTGATCCCTTGCCGAATTGACGGTCAATTTGGCCAAGAGCCAATTCAAGTGCTTTCGCGCGATCATCTTTTTTTCCAGCCATGTGGAACCTCATTTCTGGCTTGCGCCGGTTTTCAGAACAGGTCTTTACTCATCACGGCCTCTACGACCGTTCTGGTGCCACACTATGCCCGACCTATGACAAAAATCTGCGATCACTTTTTCTTGTGGAAGAACAGCGCTCACATTGGCACGTGGAAAACTCTAGCCGAACAAGTGTTCGAAAACGATCGACACGCCCAAAGAAAGTAGGCGACCAGACCTCCTGGCCGCCTACTGACGAGTATTCACAAGATTTTGTTATGCGCGATGACTCTTTGGATCCACGCGATGCAAGTAGTAATAACTTTGCGGTAGATCCATGTTGTCACACACTGACTCCCAGACCTTTTGCGGATCGTAACCAGCCTCGATAGCCCTGCGCGGGCTGATCATACCGTATTCCACAAGTGCAAGGTCTTCAGCTATCGAACGCCCCCGCCCGCCGGGGAATACCCGATCTAAGAGCGCCCAAAATTCAGCATACCTCATGCTCGAATCTTCGCCAGCTCAGCCTTGACCATCTCGGGAGGAAGTGCATCTGGAATTTGAGCCGCCATGCGGCGCTTCATAGCAGGAGTTGGACGCCCTTCAGCGACATCAATACGGTCAGCAACCAAGCGAAGCACGTGGCTAAGAGGCACATTCAGTGCCGTCGCAATGGATGCTAGCAGCTCGGAAGAAGCTTCCTTTTGCCCACGCTCAACCTCGGAAAGGTAACCAAGGGAAACGCGAGCTTCCGAGGACACATCACGCAGGGTTCGCCCCTGACGCTGACGGTACTCACGAAGAACATCTCCCAATTCCTGACGGAAAAGGATATTCTCACGGACCTGAGCCTTCGTCATGTTCATTAGATCCTCATTTCTTTCTCAATATTTGATCTGAGTAACCCAACGCAACTTCTGGAGAAAATATTCCACGGCTAGCTGACTTTACTATGCCGAATGGATGCTATCCCTAACCCCAGAGCGCATCGGACCGCTCCGTCACGAATATCAGACCGAGAGCCAGTGAGCCGAATCTGCAACGCTGAGACGGCTTCCATACCCGAACCTGATTCGTTCTTTACTGAAATTTTACCGTTAGCCAAACGGCTCGACAAGTTGAAAATGAAATCAGTTCGGCCAAAAGTCCCAATCCACACTGTTCCCGCAGGAAATCCATCATTTGGCCCAGGACCAGCCCCCCCCGTCGTCGAGAGGGCAAATTCAGCTGAAAACAAATGTGCCACACCGTGGGCCATCTGTTCGGCAACCACGCCATCGACTGGCCCCGTCAACGCAAGGCGCTCCTCACTGACACCAAGAACACTAGCTTTGGAATCCGTCGCATAGGTGACAGCTCCCCCACGAAAAACAGCTGATGCTCCCGCAACGTCCACAATCGCCGATGCAAGGGCGCCCCCGGTCAAAGATTCAGCCACTGCCACCGACGTCGGGACGGAGCGGAGTAGCGAAACAAATTCATCGGCGAGCGTGAAGCGATGAGCAAGGGAAAACCCTAGCAATTCCTCAAGCTCAACGAGAGTCACAAGGCACGCGCCTTGCAGATGTATTCCCATGCACTTGTCAGCGCAAACACAAGTGCCACGCCGATCAGAGCGTAGGACGCCCACACCATCACCGTCGTCAGGAGATCAGGAAGGAAACTTCCCCACGGGATAAGCAGACCAGCAATGCCAAAGGACTGGGCCGCCATCTTCATCTTCCCGCCTTGCCCTGAAGCCATAACTGTCTTCTTCACCACAGCCATACGCATGAGGGTGATTCCAAGCTCACGAACAATAAAAACGACGGTCACCCACCACCACAACCATCCGTGGGAAGAGAGCAAAATCAACGCTGTAATAATCAGCGCTTTGTCTGCAATTGAGTCAGCCAGCTTGCCAAAATTCGTGATGAGATTGTAGGAACGAGCTAGGTGCCCATCAAGTTTGTCAGTGGCAGCTGCGAGCGCAAAAACACCCCACGCACACCAGTGGGGAATCCCCAGCGTCCACACCACCCAGACAAAAACAGGTACGAGGATCAGGCGCATCACTGTCAGCGCATTTGCAATATTGACTACCGGAACGTCATTTTCTTTTGCCACACGTCAAGAGTAGGCGAAAATTCTCCCAATATGGTGGCAACCTCACTATGATCGTGAGTGATGAAACACTGCCCGATAAAAAATCTTGTCGCCATCGCTACGCTCAGTTGCGTGGCTGCATGTTCAACACCGAGCACTTCTGTCTCTCCGACGACGGCGACGTCGGCCCACCAGAGGACAGCCGCTCCCCTCACGACATCGGTTACCCCAACGACGTCGGCGAGCCCGGCGTCCTCGACAGCAGATCCGCAGGCTGGAGCCTCGACGATGACGATCGTGAACGGCGGAGATATTTTGCTTCATTTGTCGGTCAATGAAGCTGCTCGAGTTCATGGCGGCTATGACTACTCCCCCTATTACACACCCATTTCGCAGTGGATCAAGGGTGCAGATCTCGCGATCTGCGCGTTAGAAATTCCAATCGTGCGGAAAAATGAACGACCCTCAAATTACCCACAGTTCGGAGCACCGTGGGATTTGGCACGATCGCTCAAGAAAATTGGTTATGACGGTTGTGCGCTTGCGACAAACCATTCAATGGACCGGGGTTTTGGCGCAGTTGAATCAACTATTGATGCTCTGACACAAGCGGGATTGGGCTTTGCTGGGACAGCGAAAAGCGCTGACCAAGCGAAGGAAATTCAGTTTTACAACTACCGTAGCGGTTCACGTGATGTGAAAATCGCCCACCTCAGTGCGACGACGTTGACGAACGGTATCCCGATCCCCAAAAACACCCGTATTCATGGAACGTCGTCGGACAATTCGGACAGCCCGTGAACACAATCATCGAGGACGCGAAGCGCGCCCGAGAACTCGGTGCTGACCTCGTCGTCGTCTCGATGCATTGGGGTACTGAATACGTCTCACAGCCCATCGACGAGCAGAAGAATATCGCCAAGGTATTAGCTGATTCGGGCGAAATCGATCTTGTCTTCGGAAATCACTCTCACGTTCCCCAGCCTGTGACCAAGCTCGATGGAGGCGTCGATGGCAAGGGAATGTGGGTGGTGTGGTCACAAGGCAACCAGATTTCGGGCCAGACAGTTGAATCGCATGGACACCGCGTAACAACAGGCTTATTGACTACCGCCACGGTCAGTGTTCCTCCGAAAGGGCGAGCACATGTCACGAATCTCGAATGGACAGCTGTGACCCACGACCGAGGTAACGGAGAGCATTTGTATGTCCTCTCGGATCTCATTGAAGGAAAGAAGACAAGCACACTGACGCGACGCGAGCTTGCTGCCCGATCTGACGCCACCTTCCCGGTGATGAAAGGGTCAGGAAAAGAACGACGCGTTCCGCCCACCCCCGCCGTCGGCAATCCCACGCTCACACGAATGAAATAGTGCGCGATCAACAAAAACAGACCGCCACTCTTGCCCTGTGATGTGAAATGGCCCCAGCTTTCGAGCTGGAGCCATTTCATCATCGACCAGTGAGCTGCCAGGCGTCCTCGCCGCCTTCGCCGGTGCCGTCGTCTTCGTCGTAGTAGTTCGTCGTCGCATTTGCCTGCGCAGCACGAGCTTGCGCTTCAATCGGATCGTCGGCATAACGATGATCAACATCCATCACCACGGTACGTGCGATCTGCTCTGTGGGCTGGGATTCATCCTCCTCACGTGCCACAACGGATTCGTCGTAGGCGTCAACCTGTGAGGCTTGCCGGGAGACAACTCCATCTCCAAGATCATCGATATTCGCGATCTCCTCGGCGTGATCATCGCGATGGAGATCGACGTCCTCCCCCTTGATCATGGCCAGCACATCGCCCAGCTGTTCAGGAGTGACCAAAACTTCACGAGCCTTCGATCCCTCCGAGGGGCCAACAATCTCGCGTGACTCGAGTAAGTCCATCATGCGGCCAGCCTTCGCGAAACCGATGCGAAGCTTTCGTTGAAGCATCGATGTCGAGCCAAACTGAGTATTGACTACAAGTTCGGCAGCCTGGAGCAGGATCTCCAAATCATCGCCGATTTCCTCATCGACGCGCTTCTTCTCCGCCTTGGGGATCACATCTTCACGATAGACCGCTTGCATCTGCGCCTTGACGTGTTTGACAGTGGCCGAAATTTCGTCTTCGTCCACCCAAGCCCCCTGAACTCGCATCGGTTTCATCGATCCGGCTGGAGCAAAGAGAGCATCGCCCATACCAATCAGTTTCTCAGCACCCACCGAATCGAGGATGGTACGAGAATCGGTTGCCGACGACGTCGAGAAAGCGAGACGGGACGGCACGTTTGCTTTGATCAAGCCAGTGACGACATCGACCGACGGACGCTGGGTTGCAAGCACAAGGTGAATTCCTGCAGCGCGCGCCAACTGTGTAATGCGTTGGATCGACGCTTCAACATCACGTGGAGCAACCATCATCAAATCAGCTAATTCGTCAACCACGACAAGGAGATACGGATAGGGTGCCAGCACGCGTTGGGATCCCTCATGGGCAACGACCTGGCCAGAACGCACCGCTTTATTGAAGTCATCAATATGCTTATAGCCGTACGCCGCAAGATCGTCATAACGTTGATCCATTTCTTTGACAACCCATTCGAGCGCTTCTGCAGCCTTCTTGGGGTTCGTGATAATCGGCGTGATGAGGTGTGGAATTCCAGCGTAAATAGTCAGTTCAACTCGCTTCGGATCCACGAGAATCATGCGCACTTGCTCGGGAGTCGCGCGCATCATGATCGAGGTGATCATCGAGTTAATGAAGCTCGATTTTCCTGCACCGGTTGCACCAGCGACAAGAAGATGGGGCATCTTGGCTAAGTTAGCCACGACGTACTGACCACCGACGTTCTTTCCCACGCCAACAACGAGCGGATGTGTCTGTTTGCGTGCCACTTGCGATCGCAAAACATCGCCCAAAAGAACCGTCTCACGATCTGCATTCGGGATCTCGATGCCGATCGCACTCTTACCAGGAATCGGCGACAGAATACGCACATCAGAAGAAGCCACTGCGTAGGCGATATTCTTCGAAAGCGATTCGATCTTGTCTACTTTCACGCCCGGGCCGAGTTCAACCTCATATTGGGTCACCGTCGGTCCACGAGAGAAACCGACAACCTCAGCGTCAATGTTGAATTCTGAAAACACTCGGGTGAGTGCTTCAACAACGCGGTCGTTTGCTTCCGATCGCTCAAGGTGCGGAGGGCCGGCCTTGAGCGCATCCAAACTGGGAAGGGTGTACGTGACGTTCGAAGCAAGTTCGAGCTGTTCGATACGCGGCGGAATTGGTTCAGAATTTTTCGGTGGCTCAAGTTTGCGAGCCGGAACTTTCTGGGTTGGCGCAGGCTTGTGCTCCGACGCCGCAGCGCTCGCGCTTGTTGGCGCTGGTTGCGACTGAGACGGGGATGCCTTTTTCTTCGCAAACGGACGAGTCAGCTTACGAGTGAGATCATCCGATTGCGCAGCTTCAATTGTCGGTTCAGGCTCTGCCGGAAACTGTGGCTTCTTTCGCCGTAGACGAGAAGATGGCGCCGGCTCATCGACTTCCTGCGGCTGATCGAACGGGACTGAAGGTGTGTGCTGAACATCGGCGTCGGCGGCTTCCAAACGTACCTGACGACGCGCAAGAACCCAATCGATCACGTCACGAACCGATTTTTTCGCAACAACCAGAACTGCATAGAACGCGAGAAGAACCAACAGAGGGACAGCACCCCACACTGAGACAAGTGCGGAAAGCCCTGAGCCTGACATCCAGCCGATGATACCGCCGGCCCCTTCAACCGCCGCAAAACTCTTTGTTGGATCCGGCAATGCAAAATAGATATGGACGATACCCGTCAAAGCCACGACAAAGATGGTTAGGCCGACAACGAAGTTTCGGTGGTTTCCAGGCTCACTGCGTTTGAGTAGGCGAACTGCAGTGACGAAGATTAAAAAGGGTGCGAAGACGCTCAGTACGCCCACAGGGCCCGCTATCACATGGTGGATGACGCTCCCAAGAAGCCCCGAAAGCCCAAACCATTCCCGCAATGCAACGACGATCGCTACAGCGATCAAGAAGATCGCAAGGCCATCATGATGTTCACGGGTATCTGGCGGCGGTGTGCCTTTTTCTTTTGTGTCCTTACGAGGGGCCACAGATACTCCTTCTCCTTTTCGCTCGTCTCTTTAGCTCATCCTTCACGCGTGTCACATTTCGATGACCGTCGGCAAGATCATCGGAGAACGGCGAAGCTTACGCGCAGCCCATCGGCCAATCACGCGTCGCATCGCTTGCTGCATTTGGTATGGCGTATTGGACTCATTGAGCACAGCCTTTTGAAGAGCCTCAGTGACGTCATCTTGAATATCCTCGAATACGGAATCGTCTTCAGCCATACCACGTGCCTGAATATGAGGACCTGTGAGGATGGTGCGTTCTTGTCCATCGACTACAGCAAAGATCGAGATAAAGCCCTCAGCCCCTAAAGTGAGCCGGTCGGTGAGGTCTGCCTCCGAGATCTCGCCAACCGACGAGCCGTCAACAAACACAAGACCAACATCGACTTTTCCGACGATCTTGGTCATCCCGTCATGGAGGTCAATCACCGTTCCGTCTTCAGCTAAGACCACATTTTCAGGCGGGACGCCCGTCTTCACAGCGAGCTTTCCGTTCGCCACGAGATGACGCGGCTCACCGTGGATTGGCATGACGTTGATTGGTTCAACGATGTTGTAGGCGTAGAGCAATTCTCCTTCAGCACAGTGCCCGGAGACGTGTACACGGGCATTGCCCTTGTGAACAACGTTCGTTCCGAGCTTGGTCATCCGATTAATCAGACCAAACACAGAATTCTCGTTACCTGGAATGAGAGAGGACGCCAAGATAACTGTGTCGCCTGGACCCACGGAAATCGATTTATGTGTTCCCGAAGCGATGCGCGACAGCACAGCCATGGGTTCGCCCTGGGAACCGGTCGACATATAGCAAATCTGCTCAGGTGGAACCGAATCTGATTTCTTCAGATCGATCAGCGTGTTCTCCGGCACCTCAAGGTAGCCCAGATCGGCTGCTATCCCCATATTCTTCACCATCGAACGGCCAACAAAACATACCTTGCGGCCGTATTTGTGCGCAGCGTTGAGCACTTGTTGAACTCGATGGACATGAGAAGCGAAAGAAGCGACAACGACCTTACCAGTTGCCTGAGCGAAAACGGACTCGATCACCGGCCCTATCTCAGCTTCCGAACGGATAAACCCTGGAATTTCAGCATTCGTGGAGTCCACCATAAACAGATCAACGCCCTCTTCGCCAGCGCGAGCAAAAGCACGCAAATCGGTCACACGCCCGTCAAGCGGAAGTTGATCCATCTTGAAATCACCAGTGTGAAGAATAGTCCCGCCTGCTGATTTCATGAGCACTGCTAACGCATCTGGAATGGAGTGGTTAACGGCAATGAACTCGCACTCAAAGGCGCCAAGTTGTTCAACATCGCCTTCTTTCACCACTAAGGTGTAGGGGGTGATGCGATGCTCTGCGAGTTTGGACTCAATGAGCGCGATCGTCAGTTCTGAGCCAACCAGGGGAATATCGTTCCTCATGCGAAGCAAATACGGCACACCACCGATATGGTCCTCATGTCCGTGGGTGAGAACGATGGCGTCGATATCGTCGAGGCGATCCTTAATATAGGTGAAATCAGGAAGAATCAGATCGATTCCAGGCTGGTTCTCCTCTGGAAACAGCACGCCGCAATCAACCACGAGAAGGCGTCCGTTACATTCGAAAACGGTCATGTTGCGGCCGATTTCCCCGATGCCGCCCAAGGGAACAATTCTTACAGTATCCGGCGCAAGGGGTGCCGGCAGTTTCTCTTTAGTCACAGCCCCATTCTCTCACGAATTGCCTACGACTCAATGAGCAAGCCGTGAGAGAATAGGGCTGTGTTAGAAATAAAGCAGTCAGTTCGTCCAGCTCTCCCCTCCGACGCCGAAGCTATCGGAACGATTCAAGCGACGACGCTACCTGCAGCGGTGCGCAGCGGGACAGACGCCCACATCCGCGACGATGCATTCGCTTTCACCGCCACAGATTTGATTGCAGCGTGGAAAAACACTCTGATGCACCTGCCTTCTGCGAAACACTGTGTGCTCGTCGCATTATCTGGCCAACAGGTGGAGGGATTTGCTGCAATGGCTCCTTCCGATCCGTACATTCTCGACGGTGATCAAGTCGATGGGTACGATCCTGAGACAGGTTCGCCGCGCGTCGCGTTTGAAATCACAAACTTCGACGTCGATCCTCGCTTTGCATCGGCCGGTCACGAGGCACGTCTGATGGCTGCGTTAACTGATATTGCACGCGAAGAAGGTGCAACAGAAATCCATACCTGGGCCATCGCGGGAAACGACGCTATGACCTCCGTGCTCTCCCAAACGGGTTTCGTTCCCCGACCATTGCGACGTTCGGCAGAAATATCCGGCGCACAGATCACTGAGCACCTGTGGTGGGTGACTCTGCCCGAAGACACGCACAGCTGTGCCCCAGCCTAACGTCGAATCGCTCTTTACTGCTCTCCAGCGATCACAAGCGAACGAGGACCGGCTGCCAAGCGCTGAGCCAGCTGCTGAACATCATGACAGGTGACAGACTTTGCCGCTTGCAAATTTTCTTCGATTGACCAAATTTCGCCGCGGATGAGTTCAGCAAATCCCAAACGTGAACGACGGAACCCGTTCGTTTCAGCAGAAAATACCAGCTGCGCACGGCGTTGATGGAACGAGGTCAGTAGCTCTTGCTCGGTGATTCCGTTGGCGGCAACGTCGTTGAGACATTCTTGCATCACGTGGGCAACTTCGTGTGCGACATCGGGCTGACACTGAGCTTCGAGCGCAAAGATGCCACCTTCTGGGTTCGACATCATCCACGAATAAGTGGAGTAGGCCAATCCACGCTTTTCACGAACTTCTTGGAACATTCGAGATGATTGCCCACCACCCAGGACTGTGTCGAGCACGATCGCTGCTTGCTCATCAGCGTCGGAAAGAGTTAAGCCCGGCATACCGACAACGACAGCGGTTTGACGTCCTGGGTGAGCGATCATGTTTTCACCACCCGTAGCGTAGACGATATCCTCTCCCCGACGGCGAGCTTGGGGCGCAACGCCTGGGGTCAAATCCCAGCCAGAGTTTTCTAATAGCGCAAGAACCATCGCACACAAAGCATCGTGATCGACGTCGCCTGCTGCCGTTACGACAAGCTCATCGGAACGGTAGTTTGCGCGATAATGCGAGCGCATTGCCTCGGGAGCCAGAGCACGTACAGCTTCTCGAGAGCCTCCGACCGGGCGTGCCAGCGGATGCTGTCCCCAGACGAGTGGAAGGATCGCTTGTTCAGCCACCTCAGAAACATCGTCTTCCGAGGCAGCCAGCTCTTCAAGGATCACACCGCGTTCGAGTTCCATATCGGCTTCGTCCAAGCGAGAAGCAGTGACCATGTCGATCAGGAGCTCAAGGAGCTGAGGGAGATCGTCGGCAAAAACACGGCCATAATAATTGGTATAGGCACGCGCAGTAGACGCATTCATCGCTCCGCCAAGAAAATCGCCAAGTTCAGAAATCTCTCGGGCCGTGCGTGTATGAGTGCCCTTGAAGAGAAGATGTTCGAGGAAATGTGTGGATCCTTCGTGGCCGGGAGCTTCGTCACGACTCCCAGCACCGATCCACAGTGCCAAAGAAACCGATCGTTGACCTGGGACTTTTTCGCTGAGAACGCGAATTCCACCGGGAAGGATTGAGCGGCGACCAATCACGCCGTTCTCTTCAAAGCGGATATCACTGTGGTCATTAGTGAGCGCAATACGGGTAAACATCGAAATCTCTCCAAGGGCAGTCACGCTCCCCACGCTCAATCATCACGATGATGCATCCGCGCAGGTTGCTCAACAGATTAAAAATACGGAAGCACTTAGCCTTATCAGCCGCGAACTTCAGTGAAATGTGCGCAAAGGCCCGGGAAACAATATTCCCGGGCCCTACGCTCAACTTACTCAGTCTTCGTCATGTGAACGAGTACGAGTGCGACGACGCGGGCGACGCTCGCGCTTGTCACCCTTGTCTTCACCAGACGACTTGTGCTCAGCCTCTGCTGCCTTCTCTGCCTCAAGCTGCTCTTCGGTCAGCACAGCATGGAGGGAGAGCTTGCCGCGGGCATCAATTTCAGCCAACTCAACTTCGACCTTGTCGCCGACGTTGAGGACGTCCTCGACATTCTCCACACGCTTGCCACCAACGAGTCGGCGAATCTGCGAAATGTGGAGCAGGCCGTCCTTACCCGGTGAAAGGGAGACGAATGCGCCGAATGTGGTGGTCTTCACAACAGTACCAACGAAACGCTCGCCTACCTCAGGCATCTGCGGGTTAGCAATCTGGTTGATTGTTGCACGAGCAGCTTCAGCAGAAGAACCGTTTGTCGCGCCAATGAAGACGGTGCCGTCCTCTTCGATTGTGATCTCAGCACCAGTGTCATCCTGGATCTGGTTAATCATCTTGCCCTTGGGTCCGATGACTTCACCAATCTTGTCCACAGGGATCTTCACGGTGATAATGCGAGGAGCAGTCTCCGCCATCTCCTCAACTTCCGGAACAGCTTGCTCGATGAGATCGAGGATCGCGAGACGGGCATCACGAGCCTGTGAAAGTGCGGCTGCGAGAACTTCAGCCGGGATACCATCAAGCTTGGTATCAAGCTGAAGTGCTGTGACGAAGTCACGCGGGCCGGCAACCTTGAAGTCCATATCGCCCAGAGCGTCTTCTGCACCGAGAATATCGGTCAGTGCAACGTAACGCTGTTCACCGTCGATTGTTCCCGAGATCAGGCCCATGGCGATACCTGCAACAGGAGCCTTCAAGGGGACACCTGCATTGAGTAACGAGATGGTCGAAGCACACACCGAGCCCATCGAGGTCGAGCCGTTCGAACCGAGTGCTTCCGATACCTGACGAATGGCATATGGGAAATCTTCGCGCGAGGGTAATACTGGAACCAATGCACGCTCGGCGAGCATACCATGGCCAATCTCGCGACGCTTCGGCGAACCAACACGACCGGTCTCACCAGTTGAGTACGGCGGGAAGTTGTAGTGGTGCATGTAACGCTTGTGCGTGACAGGTGTCAGGTTATCGATCTGCTGCTCCATCTTGAGCATGTTCAAGGTGGTGACACCCATGATTTGGGTTTCGCCGCGCTGGAACAGAGCTGAACCATGAACGCGCGGAAGGATCCCCGCTTGCGCAGTGATGGTACGAATCTCCACGGGCGTTCGGCCGTCCATGCGCTCACCAGTGGTCAAAACACGCTGGCGCATCTCCTGCTTCCAGTGGGAATTCACTGCAGAAGTCAGCGCTTGCTCGCGCTCAGGGAATTCCTCAGCAAGGGCCTGGACAATTTCAGCAGTGATCTCGCCAAGGCGATTGTCACGCTCATGCTTGTCCTTGATTCCCCACAGGTCTTCGAAGTGACCTTGGACTTTCTCGCCTGTCGCGTCGAACTCTTCAGGAGTGTAGTCAGGGAACAGCGGAAATTCGCGTGTTTCTTTTCCAGCTTGAGCAACGAGCTCCGACTGAGCCTCACACAGAACACGGATGAAGGTCTTGGCAGCTTCAAGACCACCAGCAACAACTTCTTCAGTTGGCTTGGTGCCACCGGCAGCGATATTCGCCAGTGCATTTTCGCCGCCCTCAGCTTCGACCATCATGATGGCGACGTCGTCGCCCACGATGCGGCCTGCAACAACCATGATGAAAGTCGCACGCGGAAGATCACTGAAACGTGGGAAAGCAACCCACTGACCATCGATGAGTGCCATGCGGGTACCGCCAACTGGGCCTGAGAACGGCAGACCGGAGAGCTGAGTCGATGCCGAGGCAGCATTGATTGCCAGTACGTCGTATGCATCATCAGGATGAACCGAAAGAACGGTTTCAATGACCTGCACTTCGTTGCGCAGGCCCTTAACAAAGCCTGGACGAAGTGGGCGGTCGATCAGGCGAGCAGCGAGGATAGCATCAGTGCTCGGACGGCCTTCACGACGGAAGAACGAACCTGGGATACGGCCTGCAGCGTAGGAACGCTCTTCGACATCCACAGTGAGTGGGAAGAAGTCGAAATGCTCCTTAGGCTGGCTTGAAACAGCTGTCGTGGAGAGAACAACGGTTTCTCCGTCAAGGTAAGCCATGACGGCGCCAGCAGCCTGCTGTGCGAGCAGACCAGTTTCAAAACGAATAGTGCGAGTGCCGAATGAGCCGTTATCGATAACGGCTTCAGCAAACTTGATTTCAGGACCCTCCATGGGACCTCCTTCTTTTCTTTAAATCCTTCGGCCATCGTTTGTCATTCGCGCACATAGTGGGTACTACTGTGCGCGAACCACAACCGACAACCGGGGGATGTTTCTTCTTTGGGCGTGAACCCAGATCCCTTATTTCAGGGAGACAACGAGTTTCCTCAAGATGAATGTACTGCGCTCACTTCACATGTGAAGTGACGACGCGTGGAAAGACGGCCCGAATTTCTTCGGGCCGTCTTTGCTACCTCAGCGGCGAATGCCGAGGCGTGAGATCAGCGAACGGTAACGCTCGATATCCTCTTCCGCAAGGTAACGAAGAAGGCGCTTGCGCTTACCAATGAGCAGCATGAGGCCGCGGCGCGAATGATGATCGTGCTTGTGCGACTTGAAGTGCTCAGTGAGGTCCTTGATACGCTCAGTCAGAATTGCAACCTGAACCTCTGGGGAGCCAGTATCGCCCTCGTGTGTTGCGTACTCAGCAATGATGGCATCCTTGCGCTCTTTTTCGAGAGCCATACGTTTCTCCTTGATCGTTGCACGGAGCCCGGGGCATGTTCACCCGAGCATGACATTCCGTGGCCGGCAGACGGCCTTTCTAGGCTACCACAGTCATCCAAAGCGCGACGACGTCACACTCGCCTTCCCCTGGTGACGTCACCCACGTCGTCACTCCAAGGCTAAAATCGCCGCCACAAATACGACCACGGCAGTCACGTCATCGTTTTGCCAAGGGAAACCTTATTGAGAATAATACCCACCTTATTAGGTTCTTGCAATATCCTAATAAGCCTGGCAAACTAGAACCATGAGCAAGACAAACGCAACCGAAGAACGCAGCCAGTGCGATGCACTCGCTGAGACTGCTGCGCTCTTCAAGGCTCTGGGTTCCCCCAAGCGCCTTGCACTCGTCACTCTGATGATTAAGGAGCCGATGACCGTTTCCGGACTCGCGCAAGCAACAGAAATGGCCCAGCCCCTCACATCCCAACACCTCAAAGTGCTCCGTGAAGCTGGAATCGTCACTGCTATTCGAGAAGGAATGAGCGTGCGATACGAACTCGCAGATCACCACGTGGCTCATATCGTGGAAGATGCCCTCCTCCACACTGCTGAGCCACACACTCACACGTCGATAAATAACTAAGGAGAACCCCCATGTCAGTACACGAACATGCTGAGCATACCCTCGCAGAGCATACCCACGGCGAAGGCTGCGGCCACGACCTGATCAACCACGGCGACCACGTCGATTACATCCACGATGGTCACCTCCACCACGTCGATGGCGACCACTACGATGAGCACATTGCTGAGCACACCATGGCTGAGCACACCCACAGTGAAGGCTGCGGCCATGATGCCGTTAAGCACGGGGATCACATCGATTACGTCCACGATGGTCATCTTCACCATGCTGACGGCGATCACTACGATGAGCACGCAATCGTTGCTTGATCATTGCACTGAGTGAGGGGTGCGGCGGGGAGAAATTCCACGCCGCACCCCTCACTTTTTGGTGGCACCCGTATTAGTGTGCTGTCACCTGGGTGGGATCGACTCGTGATGACACTGGAACTCCAAGAATCTCCGCGCTCTGACGTAAATCCTCGTCCATCCGCTCAAGCAAACCATCAAGTGAATCGAATGTCATCATCGATCGAATCCGATCAACGAATTCGATCGCCACTGTCTGCCCATACAAATTCAAATCGGAACGACCCAGGACATGCGCCTCCACCGTACGAATTTCACCACTGAACTGGGGATTTGAGCCAACAGATATTGCCGCCGGCAGATAGACGCGCGTATTAGCCGGCCCTCGTTGAATCAGCCACCCCGCATAGACGCCATCGGCAGGAATTTCGCCTAAGCCGTCACCGTAGAGGTTAGCGGTAGGAAAGCCAAGTTCACGCCCGCGCTGGAAGCCATGCCTGACTTCCCCCACAATCCGATGCGGACGTCCCAAGACTTTCGCTACCCCGGCAACGTCCCCCTGCGCAAGAAGCTGACGAATCCATGACGACGAGAATCGCCTGCCATCGTCTGCAAGCAGATCATCAACAAGAGTGACGTCAAAACCGTAACGCTCCCCCAGCGCAACGAGAGTATCACCGTCGGCGCAGTTTCCTGCCCCAAAACGGACGTCTTTGCCGACGACGACAGCCTGCGCTCCGAGGACTCCGCACAGCTGTTGCGTAACAAACTCTTCTGGGCTGACGCTTGCGTATTTGAGGGTGTATTGCTGGACAAGTACCCCATCGATTCCCATCGCTTCGAGCCGATCGAGCCGATCTTCGAGAGACGTGATCAAAGCCATTGGGGTCTGCGGGGCATGAACAGTCGCAGGATGCGGAGCGAAGGTAAGAACTACTGCCTGAACACCGCGCGCGCGAGCCTGACGAATAGTCTCATTCAAAATCGCCTGATGCCCACGATGAACACCATCATAAACACCGATCGTCACCACTGATTCGAGATCGTCGGGTACATCGGCAGCGTTAAACCAGCGCTTCACTTCGAGCGAAGCCCGAGCTGTGAGCGGCCATCGGACATGTCGTCTGGAGCCGACGCAGGGGTCATTTCACTGCGTACACCGTGGTGACGGCCCTTGCCTCCGCAACCACAACCACTACGTCCGTGCCCATGTCCGCTACCGTGGATATGCCCGCCTTGCGCGTGTGCCTTGCCTTTACCACCACATCCACAACCAGACGATGCTGGCTGGATTTCGATCATGTTTTCACTCATACCCATCAGTTTAACTTTTTACAAAAAGTAGTGCCAGAGGGAGAAGCCCCAGGTACAAGTCTCACAAAACACATAAAAGCAGAGTGATAAAAGAAATGTGTGGGTGACACATGAGAGGCATCACCCACACATTTGATCATGTGTTTACGGCAAGTAATAGGTCGGGTTCGGCAACTTAAATGCCTTGTCCGCATGTCCACCGATCAGGTCGGAATACTGATCACCGAAATTACCGACGATTGTGTATCCCAGATCCTTTTCAATATGACCACGGGTACCAGACTTGAACTCAACGGTTGTACACTTCTCTCCCGCGCATGTTACATAAGACGGTACCTTCGCTGGATCTGAAGATGGCTTGGTGAAGTACAGACTCTCGGTGAATCCGGGATAGCCCGCAGCGAACAGATTGCGCAATGTCCACGCCTTTTGCGAAGTCGAACGACCTGTCAGACCGATAATCTCACAACCAGCATTCTTCGCTGCTGTCACAAGTTTAACCATGCCAGGTGTTGCCGGAAGATCGTGCGTTTCCAAATACGCCTTCTGGAATTCAGGAGTGAAGTTGAACTCCATCGCCTCTTCCATATCGTAGGTCCACACCGTTGTGTCATCTGCATCAAGGGTGATAGCCGGCTTCTTTCCAGCTTGGACTCCAGCGCGGCAGGCGTGAACAACCTTGTCTGTAGCAGCAGAGGTGAGTTTCTCCATCTCGGTGATGTACGGGGACTTCGCCTTGTTAGCCACGTACGCGCCAGCGTCGTTCTGCTTTGCGTTGTAGTAGGAACGAATCGTTGCCTTCACAACATCCATATTGGGGATGTCAGTATCTTTGACGCCCGCAGCTGAGCCGCTCGAGCCATCAGCAGCGAGAGTGTAGGTCGCCACGCTTGGTGCCATTCCAGCAGCGCGGTCTTTCGCTTCCCACTCATCATTCAAATTCTTGCTCGGCAAGTAGTAAGTTGCATTAGGCAACTTGACCCATTCAAGCGCAGCACCACCCTGGAGATCCGACCACTGATCGCCAAAGTTTCCTGCAATAACGTAGCCCAAATCATCCTGGATATGGCGACGGGTACCCGCCTTGAAGGCCACCGTTGAACACTTGCCCTTCGATACTTCACAGTATCCTTGCTTGACCAGATATTCAGGAATCGCGGCGCCATGATCAAACTTGGTGAAGTACTTATCAGCCGTAAAAATCGGCTTTCCTGCCTCGTCCACATACCCCGCACGTGCCAGGTTAGCGAGTGTGGCTTCTTTTTGGGAATCTTTGCGTCCCGTTAAGCCGATAATCTCACAGCCAGCGCTGCGAACTTTCTTCACGAGTTTGACCATTCCCGGGGTTGCCGGAAGATCATGCTTGGCAAACCACGCATTTTGCTTGTCAACAGTGAAGTTGAAATTCATGAATGAATCTTCCATGTCATACGTCCATAGGGTGGTGTCATCAGCGTCAAACACGGCTGCAGGTTTCTTCCCTGCGGCTACTTGCGTGCGGCAAACATCTGCGATCTTTGCTGACGCAGCTTCGGTAATCGCCGTGACATCGCGAATGTAGGCAGACTCTTTCTTATTCGCAATTCCCTTGGGAGCGTTCATATAGGCACGAATAGTTTTCTTCGCAATATCCCAGTTCACAAGCTTGTCACCAGGGGTATCGAGGCCACTTGAACCATCCATCTTCAAAGTGAAGGTTGTTTGCGGTGTCATCCATCTTTCATCCGCATTCGAACGAGGTGTGGCTGTATGCGGCGCTTTCGGCGCCGAGGTGGCGCTCGGTGCCGGCGCGGGCTTGGTGGTCTTATGGGAATCCTTGGATGCGTCGTAGTGGTAACCGGCAGGGCACGATTTCTCTCCCGCCGACGCCGAAGCACCAGGAACGTGAGCAACCAGACCAACGCTCACAAAGGCCAGCACCATGACAGCAGCAATAGCACCACGTCGGCGGCGAACCACCGCTACTGCACCAATTGTGACCATCACAAGTGCGGCGAGAGCGATAACCGCCGTCGTCGAGCCAGTCTGTGCCAGATCGGGAACACAGTAATCAGGAATCACTTCATCTCCTCGTTCGTTATCGAGTCGCCGGACATCATCGCCCGGGATATCGATGCTACGCCTGCTCAGAAGAAGAGACCGACCGTTAGTGAAAGCAGCAAACGATTTGAAAACGATGAAAAAAATTACTGTACCGACGGTGCTGCAATACGAATTTGCAGATCCGGTTTGAGCTTTCCTGCACGTGGCGAAACGAGAGCGATCGCATGTCCCTCATGAACGGCAACTGCTGGCCATGAGCTGGCAGAGCGTTGATTGATAAACTGTCCGCGCCCCAACAAAACTGCTTCAGCTTCGCTGATCTCGATCACGTCGAACACATCAGCACAGACATCATCAATTCCCAGACATGGGATGGTCTCACCGCCAGCGACATACTCCGCGAGGTGCTCGATAGTCTGCGCCTGGGTAATATTCCATGCTCCCACGCGAGTACGTCGGAGCATACGTAGGTGCGCACCAACCCCAAGCGCCTCGCCAAGATCACGCCCAAGAGCGCGAATGTAGGTTCCCGAGCTCACGGATGCCACTGCTTCCATCTCCATAATGCGATATTCGCCGCTCACATCGGAAAACATTGATTCCGTCAGCTCACTAGTCCGAGCAAATTCTGCGATGTGTACACGGCGCGCAGGGATCTGAACATCGATACCTTCACGCATCAACTCATGAGCACGTTTGCCATCAATTTTGATGGCAGAAACTGACGATGGGCGCTGAAGAATATCGCCCGTTAGATCAGCCATTGCCGTATCAACAGCGCCGAGTGTCAATCCCTCAGTACTGTGCCATTCCCCCACAGTCCCGTCGGCATCCTCACTTGAGGTAGTGGCACCAAAAGCGATGCGTGTCTCGTATGTCTTATCGTGGCCAGTGATATAGGTGAGGAGTTTTGTCGCTCGACCAATCCCAATCACCAGCAAACCTGTTGCCATGGGATCGAGGGTGCCCGCATGTCCAACTTTTCGTGTGCCCGCCAAACGACGAACCGCACCGACGACGTCGTGAGATGTCACGCCGGAGGGCTTGTCGATCAGGACAATTCCGTCCGGCGCAACCTGTGTCGCGCGTGGGAGATCACCCCACGGCATTTGACGGCGCTCAGTGCGCATTAGCCACGATCCTCATCATCATCGCCTGAACGTGCCGATTCAGCATCGTCAGCATCGCGCGGTTTCTTATAGGGATCCGCATCACCTGCATAAGTTGCTCCCTGCGCTGCCTGACGAATCTTCTCATCACGGAAGCGGGCGGCAGTGAGCACATCCTCGAGCGAACGAGCAGTTTCCGGCAAAGCATCAAGCACAAAATCTAAGCTAGGGGTCAGGCGCAAGCCCAGTTGCTTCCCCACATGTGAACGCAGCATCCCCTTGGCTGAGTCGAGGGCCTTTTTGCTCTGGCGAGCTTGCTCTTCGCCTCCGAAGACGGTGTAGAACACGGTAGCATGTTGCAGATCACCCGTCACGCGGACATCGGTCACCGTCACCATTCCTAAACGTGGATCCTTCACACCTGAATCGAGCAGGCGAGCAACAACTTCGCGAATACGTTCGGCCACTTTTGCGGCGCGTGGATTCGTCATCAATTCCTCCTTATTGTGAACGTGGGCGGCCGCAGCCGCCCACGTTCATTGGTCATTCATCGATTAGTCACGCGGGATTTCGCGCATCTCCCATGTCTCGATAATGTCGCCTTCCTTGATGTCCTTGTAGCCCAGTGTGATACCACACTCGTAACCTTCGCGGACTTCGGTCACATCGTCTTTTTCGCGGCGAAGTGACTGGATTTCCAGATCAGGCGCAATGACGGAACCATCGCGAACAAGGCGTGCCTTGGTGCCGCGCTTGATGGTTCCCTTTCGCACGATCGATCCAGCGATGTTGCCGAATTTGCCTGAGCGGAAGACTTGGCGAATCTCTGCCGAGCCCAACTGATGCTCTTCGTAAATCGGCTTGAGCTTGCCCTTCATCGCAGACTCAACTTCATCGATTGCATCGTAGATGACGTTGTAGAACTTCATCTCGACGCCTTCAGAGTCAGCAAGTTCCTGCACGCGCTCCGCCGGGCGAACATTGAAGCCAATGATCACGGCATTATCAACGGTGGCAAGGTCAACGTCGGACTGAGTGATTGCACCCACGCCACGGTGGATGACGTTAAGCTGAACTTCGCCATCGCCAACTTCAATTTCGTACAGTGACGATTCGAGAGCTTCAACGGAACCTGACGAGTCACCCTTGATAATGAGGTTGAGATGCTCAATCTTGCCCTCTTCAATGGCAGCAGTGAGGTCTTCAAGCGAGATACGCTTGCGACGCTTGGCCAAGGTTGCAGCGCGCTTAGCAGCTTCACGACGCTCAGCAATCTGTCGCGCAGTGCGGTCATCTTCAGCCACGATCAGTTGATCACCTGCACCAGGAACCGAGGTCAAACCGAGCATCTGCACCGGACGCGACGGACCTGCCTCCTCAATACGATGGCCCCATTCGTCAGCCATCGCACGAACGCGGCCGTAAGCAGTACCGACCACGACGGAGTCGCCGATCTTCAACGTGCCGTTCTGGACGAGAGCGGTGATGACCGAGCCGCGCCCCTGGTCAAGCTTCGCTTCAATCGCCACACCACGAGCCGGGCCTTCCGGATCTGCCTGCGGCGTCACCAAAATATCCGAGGTCGTAATGACCTGGGCGAGAAGCTCTTCGATACCGATCTTCTTCTTTGCCGAGATATCGACGAACGGAACATCTCCGCCGTATTCTTCAGCCACCAATTCGTACTCAGTAAGCTGAGCACGAACCTTACCGGGGTTCGCCTCAGGAAGATCGATCTTGTTCACTGCCACGATGATCGGCACTTCAGCAGCCTTCGCGTGGTTAATTGCCTCAACGGTCTGTGGCATCACGCCGTCGTTTGCAGCGACGACGATGATGGCGACGTCCGTTACGTCTGCACCACGCGCACGCATCTGTGTGAACGCCTCGTGACCTGGGGTATCGATAAAGGTGATCGTACGACGTTCACCCTCGACGTCCACATGTGTTTGGTATGCACCAATGGACTGAGTAATACCGCCAGCTTCGCCTTCAACGACATCCGCATGGCGGATCGCGTCAAGAAGCTTGGTCTTACCGTGATCGACGTGGCCCATGACGGTAACAACCGGGGGACGTGGCTTGAGACGATCCGGATCTTGCTCAGCCTCTTCGGCCTTGAGGTCGATATCGAAGGCTTCAAGGATCTCACGGTCCTCGTCCTCCACAGACATGATCTTGATATCGTATCCGAGCTCCGCACCCAGCAGCTGGAACGTATCCTCATCGAGAGACTGGTTGGCAGTGGCCATTTCGCCCATGCGGAAAAGAACAGTCACGAGTGCTGCGGGATCAGCTTGAATCTTCTCAGCGAAGTCAGCCAGCGATGCACCTTGACGGACACGCACGATGGTCGAGCCGTCACCACGGGGCACCTGAACGCCTTGCAACATTGGCGAGCTTTGCTCTTCAAACTCGCGCTTATTGTTTTGCTTCTTACGTCCACGCGACTTGCCGCCACGGCCGAATGCACCGGCAGTTGAACCACCGCGAGCCTTGCCACCACTGCGGGTAAAACCGCTACCCGGACGATTACTCGCGCCACCATGTCCACCGCGACCGCCGCGACCGCCGCGGCCACCACGCGAATCATTCGACGGCGTCGGCATCTGGTCAGGCATCAGAGCTGGCGACGGACGACGTGCGCCTGGCTTTGGTGTACCCGAGCGGCGCGAACCTGCGCCTGCATTCTGTCCACCTTGAGCGCTTTGACCACCCGACTTACCAGCCCCAGCAGGCTTTCCTGCACCTGGTTTGCCACGCGTGCCCATTCCTTGGTTCGAACCGAAAGGCGAATTTCCCGGGCGAGGGCCCTTGCGGCCAGAATTCATTCCCTGATGTGAAGCAAACGGCGAATTCCCTGGACGCGGGCCTCGACGCTGTGGACGCGGGGCAACCGCGTCACGAGCTGCCTCAGCGCTGCGGTGAGCTTCACCAGGCGTGGCAACTGCGCGCTTCGGCTTGGGAGTGTCTTTCACAGCTTCGGGTTTCGCCTGTGCCTGAGGCTTATGCGGGGCTGGCTTGTTATGAGAGCCAGGCTTGGGCGCATTCGTTGCCCCTGGCTTCGGAGCCGGTTTCTTCGCCGGGGACGCCGGTGCCTCAGGGGTAGGCGTGGTCTTCTCTTCTGCCTTTTCAGCGGTGGTCGGAGCTGCTTTTGCAGGAGTCACTTTCGCTGGAGCCGCTTTTGCCGGAGCAGCCTTCGGCGCTTCCTTCTTCGAAGCAGGAGCAGAGTCAAGTTCTTCGGGATGCTTTTCGTAATATTCGCGTGCGATACGCACAACGGGCGCCTCAATCGATGAGGACGCACTTTTGACGAATTCACCATTTGCCTTCAACGTTTCAAGCAGCTTCTTGCTTGTCACGCCGATTTCTTTGGCGAGTTCATGTACGCGGACCTTTGCCACATTTCTCCTTTGTCATGGCCCGCATACGCGGGCCTATTTCTGGTAGCTCATCGCTGGATACTCATCGGGTTTCCATAGCTTTCCTACCCGCCTTCGTGTGAAGTAGAGGCCTGAGAGCCTCGTTCGTTTAACCAATGCGCGTAAGCGCGCGTATCCGCCGATTGCGTTTTAAACGCACGGGCGAAAGCGTGACGCTTTTGCGCGATGTCATAGCAGGACGATACGGGATGAATCCACGCCCCTCGCCCTGGAATCGCACCCTCGTTATCTGCCATGACTTGACCAGCCACGAGCTTCAAACGTATGAGTGCTCGCTGGGTACTCTTCTCCCGACAACCGACACAAGTCCGAACCGGTTCGCGCGTTGGCGCACACTGAGAAGAGCACATACGCGATACATTCTATCCCATAAAACGGACAAAAAGACAATGAGTGTGCTCACCTTGAGGTGAACACACTCACGTCAAAACGAAAGTCAGTTAGTCCGTTGTTTCTTCGCTCGCTTTGCGAATATCAATCGACCATCCTGTCAGTTTTGCAGCCAAGCGAACATTTTGTGCTTCTTTGCCAATTGCAAGAGAAGCCTGGTCATCAGGGACGATTGCACGAGCTTGACGCATATCTTTGTTGAGGATATCCACACGCACGACCTTGGCGGGTGAAAGTGCGGCCGCCACAAATACTGCTGGATCATCGTCGTAATCCACGACGTCGATCTTCTCACCGTTCAGTTCCTGCGTGACTGCACGAACACGTTGACCGTTATGACCAATAGATGCACCCTTTGCACCAACGGCGGGATCATTGGACCACACAGCAATCTTCGATCGGTGACCGGCTTCGCGAGCCAGGGCGACAATCTCAACGATGCCATCAGAAATCTCCGGAACCTCAGTTTCGAACAATCGACGGACAAAATCAGGGTGCGAACGAGACAAACGGATCGATGCCCCGCGTTGACCAACTGAAATGTCAAGGACAAGCGCACGGATCAAGTCGCCATGGCGGTAATGCTCTGACGCTACTTGCTCTTCTCCACGCAAGATTCCTCTGTTTTCACCAAGTTCGATGAACAGATCGCGCGATTCGGGGTGATTATTCGCAGGGCCATCAACGACGCCGGAGACGATCTGACCTTCACGGCCGGCAAAATCGCCGAGGATACGCTTTGATTCGGCATCACGAAGGCGCTGGGCAATGATTGAACGGGCAGTCGCAGTTGCAATTCGTCCAAAATCATTGGGAGTGTCATCAAACTCGCCGATCTTGTTGCCCTCTTCATCAAGTTCAGGAGCCCATACGGTGACTTTGCCAGTGGTGCGGTTAAGCTCGACGCGCGAACCACGCACAGCCCCCGGAACACGCAAGTAGGCGTGGATGAGGGCATCCTCGATCGCTCCCAGAAGAATATCCAAGCTCACGCCGAGCTCAGACTCAACAACCTTCAGCTCGTTTAGCGAAATGTCCACGTTTACTCTCCTTCAGGCTTCTTCAGCTCGAGCACCACTTTCGCGCTGCGGACCTGCGAGAAAAGGATCTCACGTTCCTCAGCGCTTTTCGATTCAATGCGAAGCAACATTTTATCATCGCTCACGGACAAAACCCGCCCCTGAATGTTTCCAGATTCCAACACAACATTCACAAGGTGGCCAATCGCACGCGAGAAGTGACGCGGCGTGGTCAGTTTCCGCTCAGCACCCGCAGAGGAGACCTCCAGGGTGTATGGACCACTGATGGGATCGTTTTGATCGAGCACGGCTGAAATTTCACGAGTGACATCGCCCAGTGCGTCGCTGTCTACTCCCCCAGGCCCCGATTCGAGGTCAACGATGACGCGCACGCTCGTGTGTTTTCCGGCGCGAACAACTTTAACAGCCTCAAGGTAGAGACCCGCCTGTGCCACCGACGGTGCCAGGAGATTAAAAATTTCTTGGTTTTGATCATTCGCCATACTGATAAGCGTACCGTCCCTACCGGAACGAGAGGCCCTTTGTGGCAAAATTGCCCCTATGGGATCACGCATTCGTTTTGTTAGTACACTGATGGTTGCTGCTCTGGTATTCGTGGTGGTTATGCTTGTGATGGGTGTACGACTCGATACACACACAATCGATCCGCAACCGTCGTCGGCACAGGAAACCTCCCGACAAGAGCTTGCTCTTCGCGTCCACGCGCTGACAAAAACGTCCATCGCCAATGAAGCCGTCGTCTGGGAAAAAGCTCTTAGGAGTGTCTGGCGCGCGTGGCCGGAAGACCGTGCTCCACACGGTCATGCCAATCCATCACCTCACCACTTCCGCGGCTCGGATCGCGAACTCTTAACCGACATCGTCAAACGCGGAGCATCGTTTCAGGCTGATCGTGAGCTCGGGATGTCGATTGCTTTTGCAGCTTCAGCACACCTTCACCAGCAACGTGCGCTCCCCGACGTCGATGCACTGACACGGCTTGCCAGCTCACCTGAGGCCGTTGGAGATATTGAGACTGCACGTGAATGGCTTGAGGTTTGGACGGCACGAACCCGCGGATCCGGAGAGGAAGAAAAACGAGCACTAATCTCCACACTCAATGACATTATTCACGGGGCACTCGCCTCAGGGGTGCAGGATACTCGCCCGCCATATCAGCCCATCAACCATGACATCCCCCGAGCGGCATACGACCTTCTCTATTCGCGAATGCTTCGGATGGCACATCACGCTGACGCGAAAGAAACAGATGCGCTCCTTGCACTGGGAAGCCAAATGCAAGCGATCCCGGGAGCACCTAAGCTAGGGCCACTTCCGGGATTAGAAAAACACTAAACTCACGCGAGCTACGCAAAATCAGGTGCGGGAAGGACAAGGCCCTCCCGCACCTGATCACTCACTGAAGAAGTTCGAGAACCTTCTCCACTACGTCGTCAACAGAGACCTCAACCGCTGTTCCTTCACGGCGATCGCGGATCTCCACCACTCCGTCCTTCAATCCACGTCCCACGACGACGCCGTAGGGCATACCTAAGAGTTCGAAATCTGCGAACTTCACTCCCGCTGAAACCTTGCGACGATCATCAATTATTGCTTCGTAGCCGGCGGCTTCGACTTCGCCAGCAATGCGTTCAGCGGTCTCAAAAACTTCCTCACCCTTACCTGTGGCAAGGACATGAACCTGCGCTGGAGCAATGTGTGTTGGCCACACGAGTCCCTTCTCATCGCAGTTGAGCTCCGCGAGAGACGCCATCACACGCGAAACACCAATACCGTAGGAGCCCATCGTGACAACCTGAGCCTTGCCATTTTGGTCAAGCACCTTCAGATCAAGTGCCTTTGCGTATTTGCGACCGAGTTGGAAAATATGTCCAACTTCAATGCCACGCTCAATGGACAAGGGGCCTGATCCGTCAGGAGCTTCGTCACCTGCACGGACTTCCGCAGCCTCAATCATGGCATCGGCAACGAAATCACGACCGTAGACCATGTTGATCAGGTGGGTTTCATGCTGGTCACCACCGGTGATCCATGCACTGCCCTTCGCCACGTGCGAGTCGAGCAAGTAACGCACAGAACCAGAGATGTTGCCTTCCTCGTCCGTAACGCGAGCAGGCGAGTTCGGGCCAATCGAACGCGGGCCAATGTAGCCTGCCACAAGCTCAGGGTGCTTGGCGAGATCTTCAGGCGTGGCAATCTCGACTTCAGCAGGAGCAACATTTGCTTCCACACGTTTGAGATCGACTTCGCGATCGCCGGGGACACCAAGGACGACAAGTTCTCGCTCCCCATCTGGATGTGTGAAAGTGACGACGACGTTCTTGAGAGTGTCGCGGGCTTCCCACGGATGATCAGCACGAGGAGCGACGTCGTTGAGTACACCGACCAGGTCATCGATCGTCTTGGCATTCGGGGTGGTCACAGCTGTGGCTTCGGCGACGCCGGAGTAATCTTGCTCGGGTAGTTGCGGAGTTGTCACTGCTTCTGTATTTGCAGCGTAGCCGCCGGCTGAACGCACGAATGTATCCTCGCCAATTGCACATGGGAAAAGGAACTCTTCCGAACGCGATCCGCCCATGGCGCCCGACGTTGCCGAACAGATTGCCACTGGCAAACCGAGTCGGTCAAAAACTTTTTGGTAGGCAGCACGCATGTTTTCGTAAGACGCTGCCAAACCGTCATCATCGATATCGAACGAATAAGCGTCCTTCATGATGAATTCACGCGTGCGAATGATTCCCGCACGAGGGCGGGCTTCATCACGGTACTTCGTTTGAATCTGGTAAAGCGTGACAGGCAATTCCTTGTACGAAGAGTACATGTCCTTCACGGCCACAGTGAACATTTCTTCGTGCGTAGGCGCGAGGAGGTAGTCGTTATCGCGGCGATCCTTCAAACGGAAAAGGTTCGGACCGTACTCTTCCCAACGATTAGTCGCCTCGTAAGGCTCGCGTGGAAGCAGAGCAGGAAACAGCATCTCTTGAGCGCCCGCGGCATCCATCTCCTCACGAACGATGTTTTCCACCTTGCGCAGCACCTTCAAGCCCAGCGGCAACCAGGTGTAGATACCCGGAGCAACTCGACGGACGTAACCGCCACGAACCAGCAACTTATGAGAATTTACTTCGGCGTCGGCAGGGTCCTCGCGGAGCGTGCGGACGAACAGATTTGACATTTTCAGCACACGCCCAGTTTACCGCGCAGGTACAGTGAAGTTACAAAAGAACAGTCGAGAAATGTCCGACAGTCACAAACCCTGCCTTTTCGTACACGCGTAGGGCTGGCAAATTGTAATCGTTGACGTAAAGACTCACAGTTGGAGCAATTTCACGGGACACAATCTGTGCGACTCTCGCCATACATGCACTCGCAATTCCCATCCCGCGTAGCTCAGGCGCTACCCACACTCCCTGAATCTGAGCAACTGATCCGGCGAGCGCTCCGACATCAGCTTTGAACTCGACGCGGGGCTGACCGTTCAACGACTGTCCCATTCGCACAAAGGTTCGCTTGTTGGCGATAAGCCGCTCGACGCGGTTGCGATAGTAGCGGCCGGACGGATCGTATCCCACTTCTTCGGTAAACATTGCCACCGCCGCCGGATACACAAGATGCGCTTCTCGCGGCTCGGCTCGACGAAGCATTGGATCTGGTGTGACCTGACTCGTGTGGCGGAAAACCATCGAATACTGCGTTTCGCGTACCTCACGAGCCTGGCCCCAGTGTGGCTCAAGGCGATGCCACAACCCCATCACTTGATCTTGTGGGCCAACGATGGACGAGGCGGCACAGCCGGAATCCCCCAGGTACGCCGAGAGATCATCGAGTCCGCCCTCATCGAATCCAAAGGGCACCAACGTACCGGTGCTCCAGGCTGCGCTACGCAAACCGTCAGAATCAAAAAGCCCCACAGCATTTGTTAATGACCGACGTCTGTCCAAAGGAACACGGGCAAGCACTGTCGCTACTGGATCCGTCTCATACAGACGCACCAACGCCGGTCGGTCGAAGACGGTCAGCCGACGTACCGACCGGCGAGAGAAGAAAAACATCGTTAAACGAGAACTTCAGGTGACGTTGACGGGTCTTCGTCGAGTCCAAGCTCTTCGGCGACTGCTCGTGCGCGACGAATCAAAGTTTGAACAATCTCTTCCTCCGCAACGGTTTCGACAACCTTGCCCTTAACGAAGATCTGTCCCTTACCGTTGCCAGAGGCCACGCCGAGGTCAGCTTCTCGTGCCTCGCCCGGCCCATTAACCACACACCCCATCACAGCAACACGCAAAGGGAAACTGACATCCTTGAGTCCTTCAGTGACTTTATCTGCTAAGGAGTACACATCAACCTGAGCGCGTCCACACGAGGGGCACGAGACGATTTCAAGCTTCTTTGGACGCAAATTCAAACTGCGAAGAATTTGTTCGCCGACCTTGACCTCTTCCACGGGGTCAGCCGAAAGCGAGACGCGAATTGTGTCACCAATTCCTTCGGATAGCAGGACAGCAAACGCGGTAGACGATTTGACAGTGCCTTGAAGCATCGGTCCAGCTTCCGTCACACCCAGATGAAGTGGCCAGTCGCCCTTTTCAGACAGGAGTCGATAAGCCTTAATCATCGTCACGGGATCGTGGTGCTTGACGGAAATCGCGAAATCATAGAAGCCTGCGTCTTCGAAGAGACGCGCTTCATTCACCGCAGATTCAACAAGTGCTTCTGGAGTCGCCTTTCCGTACTTCTTCAGCAAGCGAGGATCTAACGAACCGGCATTGACACCGATGCGCATCGCGGTGCCATGAGCTTTGGCAGCTGCCGCGATCTCGGGAATCTTGTTATCAAATTTCTTGATATTGCCAGGGTTGACTCGAACGCCGGCACCAGCTTCAATCGCCGTAAAAACGTACGACGGTTGGAAATGGACATCAACCACCACAGGAATCTGGCTTTTCTCCACGATCACCGGGATCGCTTCAGCGTCTTTGTCAGTGGGACATGCAATTCGTACAATGTCACAACCCGCTGCCGTCAGCGCAGCGATCTGTTGGAGAGTGGCGCCGATGTCCCAGGTTTTCGTGTTGGTCATCGACTGCACCGAGACCGGAGCATCGCCGCCGACACGAACATTTCCCACACTAATTTGGCGAGTCACTTTGCGAGCAGTGAGAGGTTCGTCAATCTCACGGACACTCGGAATTCCAAGTCCAATAGGATTCATCTTTTCTCCTTACAGGTAGCGCCACCACTTTAGTCGGTTTTAGAGCACAGGGTGAAGGACATCGGCCACAATCAGCGCCACAGTCATCACAATAAAGAATGCCACCACAGCCTGAGACAGGGGCCAGAGCGCCGCAGTATCTACTGGCCCTGGATCCGGACGACGGCGCAGAATCGCCCATCGCCGTCGGACGATCTCCCACAGGGCAGCGGCCATGTGCCCACCATCGAGAGGGAGAAGAGGCAAGAGATTGAAAATAAACAGTGACATATTCAGTGATGCCAAAAGCATCAGCATGTCAGCTGCTCGTTGCGTGAATGTGTACTGTTGCGCATCCGCGGATGCAATCTGACCTGCAGCGTCGGCTACCCCGACTAATCCGACAATTCCGCCAGGATCTCGCGGACTACCTGTCACGGTCGCGACGACGACGTCCCACAATGCAACTGGGAGTTTGACAATCACCGACGCCGTTGCAACAGTGAGGTTTCCCGTGGCAGCAAGTGCCTGCGACACGCTGGAACGCTCAGTCACAAAAGCTGGTGAAATTCCCACAACGGGAGTATTTCGACCAGGAATTTTAACAGCGGCGACGTTGATATACACCTGGCGTCCGGAACGTTCCACTACCACTGGCACCGACGTCGTCGAACTCAGCGCAATCTCATGTTGCACGTCAGCCCACGATGACACAGGGTGAGAATTCCACGACACAATACGATCCCCCACTTCCAGGCCAGCCAACTTCCCCGGGGCAGCCTGTTCACATTGCTCGCTGACGCACGAGTGGACTTGCGCGAGAGTCGTTGAGGGACGCGCAGTGCCGATTGCACACATTGACACAAGGACAAAGACGAGGGCGAGAAGAAAATTCACGAATGGGCCACCGAACATCACAAGGAGCCGCTTGGGCGCACTCAAGCGCCAAAAAGCACGGTGCTCTTGTCCAGCCGGAATTTCGTTGCGGCTCTCAATTCGCGCTTCTTCGGCCATCGTCGGGTGACCGGCAGCGTCGGTGATTTTCGTGCCTGCAGGAGCCGGTGGAAGCATCCCTGCTAAGGAAACAAATCCGCCCAGAGGGATAGCTTTGATCCCCCACTCAGTTCCGCGCCACACACGCGACACTAGTGTCGGTCCGAACCCAACAAAATATCGTGGGACGAGGACACCGAAGATCTTCGCTGGGATCAAGTGTCCAAACTCGTGTAAGGCAACACTCACAAGGATGCCCATGATGAAGATCACGACGCCGAGGACGAAGCTCACGCCATCACCTCGTGCGCGCACGCGCGAGCCCATTCCTCAACCCCAAGAACCGTTTCTAGGGTCAATTCACCGGGATGCGTGAAACGGGAAAGGACCTCTCCAACCGTTGAGATGATATCGAGGTAGCCGATGGCGCCATCCAAGAATGCATCGACTGCTTCTTCGTTCGCGGCATTCATCACTGCAGGATGCAGTGGGGAGGCCAAAAGGGCCTCACGCGCCATAGCAACTGCCTCGAAGCGCTCCTCATCGAGAGGTTCAAAAGTCCAACTCGTTGCGCTCTGCCACGAGTTGGGCGAGGCAACATCATCCAAACGAATCGGAGCAGAAAGCCCCAGGGCAATGGGCAGTCGCATATCGGGCGGAGAAACCTGAGCGATCGTGGAACCGTCGATAAATTCAACCATCGAGTGTACGACCGATTGGGGATGAACCACAGGAATAATACGGCTGGATTCGATGTCAAAAAGGTAGGACGCTTCGATTAATTCGAGGCCTTTATTCATCAAGGTCGATGAATTGATCGTTACCACTGGCCCCATGCTCCAGGTGGGGTGGTTGAGTGCCTCATCGGCACTCACCTGGGCCATCTGCTCGCGGGTGAAGTTTCTGAATGGGCCACCCGATGCTGTCAGAATCAGGCGCGCAACCTCGCTGTATCCATCCTGGTTTAAGCTCGTCAAGCCCTTGTGATGACGGCCCGAGCGCAACGCTTGATAGATCGCAGAATGTTCAGAATCCACTGGAACAATCTGTCCCGGGCGCACACATGCATCGGAAATCAACCCACCGCCAACAACGAGCGATTCTTTATTTGCCAGTGCAAGCGTCGCGCCAGACTTCAGTGCTGCGAGGGTGGGACGCAGACCGACGGAACCTGTGATCCCATTAAGAACGACGCCGTCGCCGGCAAGACCCGCCACTGCGCACGCAGCATCTTTTCCGACGAAAAGTTGCGGGAGAGCTGCGCTCGTCAATGCTTCATAAGCGTCACGGAACGCCGATACTGACGCTGAATCAGCTAATGCCACAGCTCCGACGCCGAACTCATGCGCTTGCTTCGCGAGCAGTCGCACATGTGACCCGCCAGCAGCGAGTGCAACCACATCGAAAAGACCGCCATGACGAGCAATAACATCCAGTGCTTGAGTTCCGATTGAACCGGTTGACCCGAGAATAACGACTTTCATTTCACTCCACTGCAAGAAGGACACTGACCACGCGGTCGAGGAACACATCCACCACAGCTTCGTCGTATGCCTTGGCTCGTTTTGCAGTAGCAAACGTTGCAGTCCGCACCTGCGAGGACGTCAGAGAACCGTGTCCATCAAAGTATGCCGAGACGCGCTCAAGAAGATCGTCAACATCGGTCTTGCGATATCCGCGTCCTTGGGCGTTGGCAAATCGTTCACCCCGGGGGCGCAACAGACGTGGATAAAGAGTCTGTGCCTGCCCATAAGCGGCAGAAAGCCATGCATCCTCTCCGTCTTGGGCAATCACATCGGCACGACGACGCTGGACGAACGCGGCTTCCATGCGATCCAGTGCAGCATCAACAATCGCCGGATCGTAACCTCCTTTGACCCAGTCGAAATGAACCGCGCGAATTGACTCCTCGTTGAAAGTCACATTTTCTTTTCCTGAGTAGGCATCCTTGGCCTGCGCAAGAAACGCATCTACCTGTGCCGGGCTATACCCGAACTCTTTGTCCGGTACATGGACGAATGTCTCACTCATGAGTTTCCTCCCGTTCTTTCGCGTTGAGGCGATCATCAAGGTCTGACGGTACTTGCTGGTGAGAGGCAAGACGTGCCTCCACACGCGCTTGAGCTTTCGCTGCCCGGCGAGCAACATGTTCGCGATCGATGACTTCTGCAGCGAGCTGGCCACACGCACCATCGATATCAGAGCCGCGAGTATCACGAATTGTTGTCGAAATTCCCGCATCTTGGAGAGTGCGAACAAATGTGCGCGTGACGTGATCCGTGGATGCGGTCCAAATTGATCCAGGCGTGGGATTGAGTGGAATAGGATTCACATGGGCCCAACCGTGGCCGCGTTTATTGAGTTCCGCAGCAAGAAGCTCAGCGCGCCACTTATGGTCATTCATGTCTTTGATCAGCGCGTACTCAATCGAAACACGACGTCGAGTCTTAACGAAGTAGCGGCGTGCGGCATCGAGTAACTCCCCGGTTTTATATCGCTCATTGATCGGAATGAGATCGTCTCGTAGCTCATTGTCGGGAGCGTGCAGCGAAACAGCAAGGGTGACTGGCAAACCGCTATCCGCGAGCTTGTCAATCATCGGGACCAGACCAACAGTGGACACGGTGACATTACGGGCCGACATCCCGAATCCTTCAGGAGCAGGATCGGTCATACGGTGCAACGCCCCCATCACGGCTTTGTAATTCGCCAGTGGCTCTCCCATTCCCATGAAGACGACGTTGGTAATGCGAGTCGGCTCACCGAGGACACCTGACTCTGCCGCCACCATATTCAGCCGCAACTGCTCAATGATTTCCGCCGTTGAAAGATTGCGTGTCAGTCCGCCTTGACCGGTTGCGCAGAATGGACAAGCCATTCCGCAACCTGCCTGAGAAGAAATGCATAGAGTCGCACGATCAGGGTACTTCATCAACACCGACTCAACGACCGCCCCGTCGAAAAGCTTCCATAACGTCTTGACTGTTGCACCGCCGTCGGCAACCAAATCACGAACGCGGCTGACCAACACAGGAAAGACTTTCGTCACAAGCTCCTCACGCATCGACACCGGAAGATCCGTCATCGTCTGCGGATCAACATTGCGGTGTTCGAAGTAATGCACCGAGAGCTGATCGGCGCGGAAAGCGGGAAAACCAAGGTCTTTCAATAACGCACGGCGTCCTTCCCGATCCAAATCGGCAAGGTGACTGGGGGCTTTCCCCTTGCGTTTTTCTGAAAATGACAGGAGTGGCCGCGGACCACTCTCAACGCGAGGCAGAACCTGCTTGTTTTTCTTCACCGTGTTTCCTAACTTGCCATCGTGAACACCACATAGCACAGCGGTGCGCAGAAGAGAATTGAATCGAGCCGATCGAGCATACCGCCGTGTCCGGGGAAAATCGACCCCATATCTTTCACTCCGAGGTCACGTTTAAGCAACGACTCTGCGAAGTCACCCATGGTGGCAAATACCGGTGATAACACACCTAAAGCAATGACATATGGCCAGCTCAAGCCAAGAACCATTCCGGCGAAAAGGAAAGAAATCAAGAGGGACAGCAGTTGTGAGCCGATGAAACCTTCCCACGATTTCTTGGGCGAAATACTCGGTGCAATGGGGTGTTTCCCAAACAGGACGCCCACACACCAGCCTCCGACGTCGTTCGCAACGGGCAACAAGATAAAAGTAAGAACTGCGAATGCTCCCTTGTCCATTGCCGCAATCGCAATGGCAAACATGCCAAATAAACCAATCCAGGACAGGACAAGTACACCAGCTACTGCGTCAGTGAGGGAATTGTCTCGGCGAAAAACTCGATTGATGCAAATACAACACCCCACCCCGAGGAAGAAGCTCAAAAGCCCTGCTCCCATTCCTCCGGCCCACGTCGAAATCACAATTAACGCCACAGCGCCTATCACCACAGGATAGGCAATAGCGATCGATCTGCTGAGGAATGCGCCGGCAGCCTCCCACACAGCAATCGACAAAAAGACCACAGCGAGGGCAACAAATATTTCGATCCGAACGAAAAGAGATATCCCGAGCACTGCGAGCAGGACGACTGCGGTGGACACAGCCGCGGGTAGGTTACGGCCTGCCCTCGAAGTGATCTCTTGTGGAGGACGCGGCGGGTGGGGTTCCAGCCGCGCCCTCAAAGTAGATCGTTGAATCACGATCAGACCTCCATAAGGTCCTTTTCCTTGGCTGCAAGAAGAGTATCGACCTGGTCGGTGAACTTCTTGGTCAAGGTTTCAAGCTCTTTCTCTGCGCGATCGACCTCGTCTTCTCCGGCCTCGCCGTCTTTCTTAATACGGTCAAGTTCTTCCTTCGCCTTACGGCGAACGCCGCGTACCGACACGCGTGCGTCCTCGGCTTTGCCCTTGGCAAGCTTGACGTATTCCTTACGGCGCTCCTCGGTCAGCGCTGGAAGATTTACACGAAGAACCTGGCCGTCATCGGTGGGGTTCACGCCGAGATCAGATTCCTGGATGGCGCGCTCGATATCCTTCATCGCCGAACGATCGAAAGGCGAAATCACCACGGTACGAGCTTCTGGCACTGACACGGTGGCGAGTTGCTGCAAAGGCGTCGGGGCGCCATAGTACTCCACGATCAACGAGGTAAACATTTCCGGGTTTGCACGGCCAGAACGAATCTTGCCAAATTCATTGCGGGCAACGTCAATCGCCTTGCCCATCTTTTCTTCAGCTTCGAGCATTACGTCGTCAATCATCAGTTTTCCTTGAGAGTAGTAGAAACGAGGGTTCCAATTTTGTCACCACGAAGAGCCCGGGTGACGTTGCCCGGCTCGGCCATGCCGAACACGCGCATAGTCATACCGTTTTCACGGCACATTGAGAACGCGGCGGCATCCACAACCTTGAGGTTGTCGCGGAGGGCGTCCTCGTAAGTCAACGAGTCAAGCTTGACTGCGGCAGGATCGGCCTTCGGATCAGCGGTGTAGACGCCATCAACACCGTTCTTCCCCACCAGGAGCTCATCGCATCGAAGCTCGAGAGCACGCTGAGCAGAGACAGTATCAGTGGAGAAATATGGCATTCCCGCACCTGCACCGAAAATAACAACGCGGCCCTTTTCAAGGTGGCGAATTGCTCGCAGCGGGATGTACGCCTCAGCAATTTGCGCCATATTGATAGCTGTCTGAACACGGGCATTGACGCCAGCTCGCTCGAGGAAATCTTGAAGAGCAACCGCATTGATCACGGTGCCAAGCATTCCCATATAGTCTGCACGAGCACGGTCCATACCGGTTTCTTGCAGCTGCGAACCGCGGAAGAAGTTTCCTCCACCCACGACGATCGCAACTTGAACACCGTCGTCAACAGCTTGCTTAATTTCCTGCGAAACGCGTGTTAGCACGTCGGTATCGAGCCCGACGCTCCCACCACCAAACATTTCTCCTGAGAGCTTGAGAAGAACTCGACGCTGGTTGTCTTCGTTCCAATCACCTGGGGTTGCGCTCATTTTTGTCCTTTCGCACGCGACTTCTCCACTATCCTACCGTAGGGATGAGAAACGGGCGCGCAGGAACACTGAGCCACTGAACAATCGCTTCCCGATGCCACCACAGCCACATATCATTCCTGACCTCATCCAGATACACGGTGTGGAGCGTGACGAAGCCAACCATGAAGGCACCTTGCAAAAATAGTTTAATCGTAAAATAATTGGTGGGTTGAAAATGTGCATAGGCGTGGAAAAGACGCCTATTTGCCATGATGTCGCAGGTGAAGGAGGAGCAGTGGAGCACGAAAAACAGCCCTATCAAGTTGGGGATAATCCTCGGAAGTTTTCAGTCCCGGGAACAGAACGAATTTTTGATCGCAGCGAACTCCTCACCGTTTTGATGGTGCCGTTAGCGATGGTGCTGATGCAGATCTCGTCAGTCAACATCATGCTCGATACGATGTCGCATTCAATCGGCATGGGACCGGCTGGTCAGCAATGGGTTTTGGCAGGGTACGTCCTGGCAACGGGAATCGTGCTCATTCCAGCCGGACGATTGGGCGATATTTTTGGCCGTTCCTCGCTGTTTGTCATTGGTTTGGGCGTCTTCTCCCTCGCATCACTTGCCCTGACTTTTGCGCCGAATTCGACCTACCTCAACATCGTGCGTGCCATTCAGGGGCTTGGAGGCGGGCTCTTCGCGCCCCAAACCACTGGGTTGATTCAGCAGTACTTCACCGGCCGTGCGCGTGCCAAGGCTTTCGCGATGTTCGGACTTGTTGTGGCGTTCTCAGTGGCGGCTGGTCCACTTTTGTCTGGCGCTCTCATTACCTGGTTCGGGCCTGAAAATGGATGGCGCGGATCGTTCCTCATTAACTTCCCGTTGGGCCACATCGGAATTATTTTGGCTTTCCGCTGGTTGCCGTTCACAAAAGAGCGTCGCCACGTCGGTTCGCACGCCCATGAGTTGGAAGCTCAGCATAAAGCTGAAAAAGCTGCCCACGGTCAGCCAGTGACCACAAGCAAGATTGACCTCGATCCGATTGGTGCTGCTCTGATCACCATGAGCGTTTTGGGAGTCATGCTGCCGTTTACTCTGCAAGGAACGTGGAACTGGGTTTTCCTCCCTATCGCAGTAGTTGCGTTGATTGTTTGGGTGCTCTGGGAACGCTCGTACAAGGCGCGCGGCCATTTCCCGATGGTGGATATGGAGCTCTTTAGAATTCCCTCGTATTCATATTCAATGGCGATCACCGGCATCCAGTTCATGGGAGCGACATCCATTTTTGTCATCCTCGCGATCTACATGCAAGAGGGCCTCAACGCGCCGGCAATGCATGTGGCCCTCGTTGGACTTCCGTCGGCAGCTCTTGGCGCTGTTGGTTCCTATGTGGCAGGACAGTATGCCTTCCAGCACGGCCGTGGAATTATGGTGTTCGGCTTGCTTGTCAATCTTGTTGCAGTCCTCAGTTCGACCGCTGTGGTGATTGGTATTGAGCACACTGGCATGAGCTACTGGTGGCTTGCGCTGGCTCTGGCTCTTCAAGGTGTTGGGCAAGGAACGCTCAACACGGCTAACCAGACCCAGGCGATGCTCGAGGTTCCGACCTCGCACGGCGGAACGGCGGGCGGCGTGCTCCAGGCGGCACAGCGCACGACGACGGCGATCGGTACCGCTGTGATCACAGCCGTTTTCTTTGCCACTCACAGCACATCAAAGAACTGGCATGTTGCAACGATGAGCGCTTACCTTGTCATCGCAGGGATTATCACCGTAGCACTGGTCATTTCGTTACTGTTCTGGCGCAAGGATTACGCTGTACGTCATCCCAAGCAAATGAAATAAAAAGAATGAGGCACCACCGATTTTTCACTGACACCTTATTCTTTGAGCATTCTTCTAGCCTTCACGAAATTGAACGCCCATGCCCGACTCAGGATAATGCCAGGTCAGAGTTCCTTTCGGCATGATCGCCAAGCATGTGCCACATTCAAGGCACGCTGCAAACTCAGCGTCGATATGGCCATTTTTGCCGCGCGAATATACGTGAGCTGGGCAGCAATTGATTAACAAATCGCCACTCCCAGTTTGTTCAACAACGTCTTGGTGTACCTCAATATGAGAATTCCCTTCGTCAACCTCATAGACGTTCTTCGCTAAGCGCATGGGCACCGGTTCAGGCTGATACATCATAGTGCTCGTATTCCTTTCCAGGCGATCACCGCAAGTCGGGCTACCGAGATCGGGCCTTTGCGCAACGCATCCCACGCTGTTGACACGAGTGACTTTCGCGGCGTGGTATCGAGATTGAAAATACGGTAGAAAATGTCGGCCACAAGTTCACCCACATCGCCGAAAAGTTCCCGGGTTTCCAAAAACTCTGGCGCACGTCGGTAGGTACGCATATCCTTGCCGACCTCTGAGCGAGCAAGATTATCAGCATATTTTTCTAGCGAAAGCCGGGAAAAATCGCCTGCTTCAAGAGCCTCGTGAATAGCATGTGCTGCATCGCGCGCAGAACCAGCAGCCAAGTCCATGCCTCGAATCGTCAGGCCAGTATTGAGCGTGAACCCACCGGCGTCACCAACGATAACAAGGCCATCGTGGACAAGGTCACCCACCATATCCTCACCGCCTTCAGCAACGAGGTGACTTCCGTATTCAAGCAATTCACCGTCTTTTATTAGCGGCGCGATTCCAGGATGCGTGAGGTAGTGATCATGGATGTCTGTGGCCGAGAGGCCGCTTTGCGCGAAGTCATTGAGCTTGACAACAATTCCGAGCGAAATCGATTCTGTATTCGTGTACAAAAAGCCGCCGCCGAGAACGCCCTTCGTCGCATCTCCAACAATTGCATAAGCCGTGCCCTGGTTACCGCTGAGGTGGAAACGATCCTCGATCACCTCTCGTGGCAATCGGATAACAGATTTCACCCCAAGGGCAAGATTTTTTTGCGGCTGAGCTGCCCGAATTCCGGCACCCTGCGCAAGGAATGAGTTCACTCCGTCGGCCAAAATAGTGACCTTTGCGCGTAGCTGCTCGCCGCCTGCCTCGACACCTGTGAAGTATGGGCCTTCGCGAAGAAGTGAATCAACCTTGATCCCGCTCATCACTGTCGCTCCGGCGTCTTCAGCCTGTTGTGCAAGCCACGGATCAAGCTTCGCACGAAGAACAGAAACAGCATTGATCGGGTCCGCGAGGCGTTCGTCAGTGTATTCAATGTTCACTGACGATTTTTCATTGAGGAAGCTGACAACGTTGCGCGTAATGACACGTTCGATTGGCGCTCGACGGCTGAAACCCTCGATGATGTCATCCATCACCCTCGAATAAAAGACTCCACCCGAGAGGTTCTTCTCCCCCACCGTTTCGCCGCGTTCGATCAGCAGAACCTCGTGTCCTTGCTGAGCTAGAAGATACGCAGCGACAGAGCCGGCGACACCAGCTCCCACCACGATGACGTCAAAATCGTAATCGATCATCGAAGTTCTTTCGCAAGAGCAGGAAGAATCTCATAGAGGTCACCGACAATCCCATAGTCGGCGAGTTCAAAAATCGGCGAAAGTTCGTCGTCGTTCACGACGATGATTGTGCCCGACTTAGCGATCCCAGCCGTATGCTGGATCTGGCCAGAGATGCCCGCCGCAACATAAACTTCTGGGGCAACGACATATCCAGAGATTCCCACGTACTGATCGCGTCCGAACCAATGGTTTCCGTCGACCAGAGGACGAGTTGCTCCGATTTGGGCATCAATCGCCTGCGCGAAATCGCGTGCAATCTCAAGATCCTCATTCTTCTCAAATCCTCGGCCAACCCCCACGATACGCTTGGCTGATTTGAGATCCACTTTTTCTTTTGCTGCAGCGTGAGTTTCGTTGACTCTCGCGGCATAGCCCGCCGCTGTCACTGTCTCAACTTCTGCAGCAGCTCCCTGCCCTTCGTCTCCGCCGTCGGCCACAAGGACGACGACGCCAGTACGCGCCACGCGTTCCTCAACCAGTCCGTAACGGATACGAGTGACGACATCATCGACCGACGTCGCCCCCGTGATGACAGGCGCACCGAGCGAGGCTGCGATTGCACCTGCAATCACGCGACCAGCGGCCGTATTTTCAACAACGACGATATCGTCGCCCGAGGCATTCACGCGCTGAGCAACAGCCCCCGCAAGAGCTTCAGCCGGCGTCTGAGGATCAAGAGGGAAACGTACTGCCCGGTGAACGCCCATGATCGGAGCATCGCCGATCACGATAGCCGTCGCATCAGCGCCTCCTGCCAGGTCAATGAGATGGGAGATATTCGAAGATGTGGTAATAATCCATGAAGTCATGTCGTGGCCTCTCATAAAATTCCATCGGCGCGCAACGCCGTCGCGAGCTCGGATACAGAATCGAAACGAAGATGCTTGCGAGGAGTCGGTTCGGGCTTCGATGTGCCAATGACATCGAAGGCCACCGGCTCGACATCAATGTGGTCAAGAACTTCAGCGGGCTTCTTTGCTGCAGCCAAAATTTCCTTCATCGACGGCGCTGCTGGCTCCGCTGCGTTAGGATCCACACTGATGACAACAGGGCCATCGACGTCGATCGTTCGCGAGCCACCTTCCATGTTCTGGGTGAGCGTAAACCCGCCGTCACGAGCATCAATACCGATAATGTCTTGGAACGCCGGCCATCCAAGCACGCCAGCAATGAGCGCACTCATCATCTTGGCTGACTCATCGACAGACGCATCACCGGTGAGAACAATGTGAGCGTCGTTTGCGACCGCGAGGGATGCGAGAGCACGAGCAATGTGCGTGGCATTCCAGGAACGAGTGGCGTCATCGGCAACGATCACTGCACGATCGAGTCCCTTCGCCAGTGCATTGGAGCGAGCGGATTTGGCTCCAGCAGCGCTTGTTCCGACGCAGACGCCGACAACTTCAGTACCGAGTGAGCCTGCCAGTGTACGGCCCACAGTCATCGCCACTGGATCGTATTCGCTGACCGATGGCTTGGCGCGAGAAAAATCGATCACGCCGTTTGCGTCAACCGAGGCATCTTGCGGATTTGAGGCGAATTTGTACGCCACCACAACGCTCATTTGTACTCCTTGCGTTTACTTACGCCGCTGAGGGCCCATACGGTCAGTAGTCTACCGTTTTCTCATCCTCTCCTCCCACCACCTGTGTCTCACACGGCACCAAATCACATGCACAAAGAAAGCATGTGGGGCCAGGAACGCCGTAATACAAAGTGTGACAAATATGAAGGGTGGCGGATAAACAAAAACTTGGGGCGTACGGAAAACCGCACGCCCCAAGTTAAAGCTCAAACGATCAGGCGTTCTCGCCTACGCGAATGCGCTTGAAACCGGTCACCTTGCCACCGGCCTGCTCAACAACCTGGCCCACGGAGAGCTTGGGGTCACGAGCAAACGGCTGCTCAAGAAGTGCAACCTGCTTGAAGAAACCACCGAGGCGGCCTTCAACGATCTTCGGAACTGCCTTCTCTGGCTTACCTTCCGAGATGGTCAGCTCAGTGGCGATACGGCGCTCGTTCTCCACTTCAGCTTCCGGAACGTCCTCACGTGAGAGGTAGGACGGGTTCATTGCGGCAATATGTACAGCAACATCGTGTGCAACCTCAGCGCCCTGAGCGTCGGTAGCCACGAGAACGGCAACCTGCGGAGGGAGATCGGTAGCGGTGCGGTGCATGTATGCCTCAACATGCTCACCTTCGAGAACTGCGAAGGAATTGACGTCGATCTTCTCGCCAATGACGCCGGTCTTCGCGGTGATGAGCTCAGCAACAGTGGTCTCGCCAGCCGGTGCTGCAAGGAGCTCTTCGAGAGTGTTCACCTTCGATGCTTTAGCGGCTTCGAGAATCTCGTTTGCGAACTCAATGAAGGACTCATTCTTCGCAACGAAGTCGGTTTCAGAGTTGACTTCGACGATGATGCCACGCTGATTGCCCTCTTCGCCCTCAATGTGCGACAGAACGAGACCAGCAGTAGCGGTGCGATCCTCGCGCTTAGCGGCGATCTTTGCACCGCGAAGACGCAGCAGTTCCTCAGCCTTGGCGGTATCGCCTTCAGCTTCGGTGAGAGCGTTCTTCACGTCCATCATGCCAGCGCCGGTCTTTTCGCGCAGCGCCTTGATGTCAGCGGCAGTAAAGTTTGCCATTGGTTTCCTCCAGTTAAATCAGGCCTGCTCGGCCTCGGCCTTGGTCTCTTCAGCAGCCGGAGCTTCTTCAGCCTTCTCCGAATCGGCAGCGAGAACTTCGCGTTCCCATTCTGGCATAGGCTCTTCAGCAGCTGCGGAACCGCCGCGTGCAACAAGACCCTCAGCAACGGCGTCGGCGACGATGCGGGTCAGGAGCTCGATGGAGCGGATCGCGTCATCGTTGCCCGGGATCGCGTAGTCAACCTCATCCGGATCGCAGTTGGTGTCGAGAACAGCCACAACCGGCACGTTGAGCTTGCGAGCTTCTGCGACGGCGAGGTGTTCCTTGTTGGTATCGACGATCCAGACAGCTGAAGGCACCTTCACCATGTCACGGATTCCGCCGAGGGTCTTCTCAAGCTTTTCCTTCTCACGGCGCATCATGAGCAGCTCACGCTTGGTGTACTGCGAACCTGCAACGTCGTCGAAATCGACGAGCTCAAGCTCCTTCATGCGCTGAATACGACCGGTAACGGTCTGGAAGTTGGTGAGCATACCACCGAGCCAACGCTCGTTCACGTACGGCATGCCGACGCGCTCGGCCTGCTCGCGGATCGGGGTCTGCGCCTGGCGCTTGGTACCCACGAAGAGGATGTTGCCGCCGTGTGCGACAGTTTCCTTAACAAATTCGTAGGTGCGATTGATGTCATCAACGGTCTTGCGAAGATCGATGATGTAGATGCCGTTACGATCGTTGAGGATGTAACGCTTCATCTTCGGGTTCCAGCGGCGGGTCTGGTGGCCGAAGTGGACGCCAGCTTCAAGCAGCTGGCTCATGGTAACGACTGCCATTGGCGGTCCTTTCTCACGCACGGATTTTCCGTGCTCTTGGGTTAATGTTTTCCCGCGGGATTGCAGAAAAACCCTGGTGCGTATCCGTTGAGCCACCGGATTTTTCCGGACCTTGGCGCATCGGTTCGCTAACGCACGCGATGTCTGTTAGAAAACAGCTTTCTCAGCTTACACTGTTCACCCGCGTAAAAACTAGTTCTCGTGCGGGAAAGATCGTGGTGTGCGCTATAAAGTTTTCTCCACAATGACGGCATATGTGGGCTATATCCACAGCATGTCTCTCTTCCCGACGAAGGGGCGTTAGTTGCGCCCATACTCAAGTCATGTACTTCTCATTTGTTTGCTTGATTGCCTCCACTTTTCTTGATCTTTCTCAGTTATTGCCTCCGTCTATTGATCTTGCGCATCTGACTCACGAGAAGATTTTGCGCGATGGGCTCCCTCACGCGAATATCCCGCCATTACGTTTCCATCCAGGACGAAATGCATCGCCCGCAGCTGAGAACGCAAAGCCTGCGCATTCACCCCACGTCGAATACGAGCGGCCCGGCGATGCTGTTCGTCGGCGATACGTGTCACCGACCGGCGAAAAACCTCGTGTTGTATTGGGCTACGCCCCAGGGGAACATAACTGGAATGCGGGGCGGCGCGGTGTCGATCTTGCCCTTGCCGAAGGTTCGCCCGTGTTCGCTTCAGCTGCCGGACGTGTCATCTATGCGGGGATGCTCGTCGACCGAATGGTGATATCGATTGAGCATGAAGGCGGTCTGCGCACCACATATGAACCAGTCGATCCCATTGTTTCTGTGGGCGCCACAGTTACTCAAGGCCAGCAAATAGGTGCTGTTCTTATCCGCCCCTGCCCTGGCGAAAATTGTCTTCATTGGGGCGCAAAATACGGCTCGAAAGATTACATCAACCCGATGTCGTTGCTCAATGGACGAATCCGTTTGATGCGATAACGGATCTTCCCATCGCGTTCTTAAGCGCGGGGGTGCGCTTGGGAGAAGGCTACTCGCAAACGTTCAGCCGACACATGTGTATATCGTTGGGTCGTACTGAGCGATGAATGCCCGAGAATTTCTTGGACTGTGCGCAAGTCAGATCCGCCGTCAAGAAGGTGTGTAGCGGCCGAGTGTCGCAAATCATGAGGCGAGATATCAGGGACACCCGCGAGCGCAGTCAGCGAGGAAAGTGCTTTGCGAACGGTCCGTGGATCTAGTCGTCCTCCCCGCGCACCAAGAAAAAGAGCACAAGTGCGGGAAGACCCGGGAATACTCGCACGCGCGGTCAACCACGCCATGAGCGCCTCACGCGCTGGTCGACCAAATGGAACGACTCTCTCCTTATCCCCCTTGCCCCGCACGGTAAGTGTCCCCTGCGGCAAAATAGATGACACGTCAAGGCCCGTCAGTTCTGACACACGAATTGCCGTACCATAAAGCAACTCGAATGCTGCCCAATCACGCGTGGCAATAGGATCACCCTCCTGAGCAAGTTCATGGGCCACAGCAAGAACCTTTGCCGCCTGTTCCTTGGTCAGAATGTGTGGAAGTTCGTTTGATGCTCGAGGTGATTTAAGACGCCGAGCAGCATCAACTCTGGTGTATCCGTTTTTATAGAGCCACGTGGAGAAGGTGTGAATTGCTGCAGAATGGCGTGCCAGCGATGCCCGCGCTTGTCCATGCTCGCTCGCACTTGCCAACCACTCTCTCAGATCAGTGAGCTCGAGATGCGGCAGCGACTGATCAATGTCATCAGAGCGTGCTGAAAGGAACATGAGAAGTGAGTGTGCTTCAGAAAGATACGCTCGCACGGTATGAGGGGACAGTCCTCGTCTGACTTCGAGTTCATTGCGATATTTGTCCAAAATCTCATCCACACCTCTACTCTAGAACATTGGTTGGATAGACGTCCGTGGGTAGAACGCACAGGCTATGTCATGATTGTCAATGGCATAACGACCATCGGCCCTCGTTATATCGGACCTTCCCCTGTGCTCTCAGCCGCGCCATTCCATCAAGTGCCTCAGGCAAACTCACCCCTGCGCAGCGCGCGACATCGGCAATTTGGCTTCCTCCTCTTTTCGGCAAGGCATCAAGTAATCGACGAGTTAACGGATCCAGGTCATCATCGTGTGGGGTGAAGAAAGACTCCGCCGCAAGCGGACTCGAACCAAGTGGCTCAATAAGCTCAATGATGTGCTCAGCTGAGGTCACCAAATTCGCTCCATGTCGAATGAGCTCATGGCATCCCACCGACGTCGGCGCATCAATCGGCCCTGGGAAGGCGGCAACTTCACGGCCGATCTCCATGGCATGACGCGCCGTGGACAGAGCTCCTGACCGAAATGGAGCTTCGACAACAACTGTGGCAAGGCCGAGAGCTGCAATAATTCGATTCCGCGCTAAAAATCTGAATTTATAAGGTGCACATCCGATAGGCGACTCCGAGACAACCGCGCCTGCACGATACGTTTCTTCAAATAAAGAGTCGTGTGACGCCGGGTACGCTCGATCAACCCCAGCGGCGCTGACAATCACTGTACGTCCACCTGCTGCGAGTGCTCCGCGATGCGCACATGCGTCAATTCCGAATGCTCCCCCAGAGATGATCGCAATGCCTCGTGACGCAAACATAAAAGCGATATCCCCTGCAATCCGACTTCCATATGAGGAACAGTCACGTGATCCCACGATAGAGAGGGCAGGATCGCTAAGGGCCTCAATATTGCCGCGGATCCACAGTGCTAACGGCCGATTATCACCAAGAGAATCAAGTTGCGATGGCCACTCAGAGTCCGAAGGAATGAGTACAGCGGTATGGAGTTTATCTAAACAGCTATATTCAAAGGGACGAAGTGTGCGCATTCGTGACAGCCAGCGTGGTCGCATCTTCTGCTCTTGCAGAACTAGCCCCTGACCAGTTTCGACAGCAGCCAAACCAGCGACATATCCTAGGCGATCCACCAATCCCACAGCTATTGGATCTGGGCCTTCAGTAATGCGCGTCCAATCGATCGCTGCCTTGTGCTCATCATCGATTCTCATTTCTTTTCCTTACATCGTCATTTTCAGGTTTGCTGCGATATATAAATCAGCAGTAGTAGGAGCGTCATGGCCTGCAAGATCAGCAATGGACCAACTCAATCTCAAAATGCGATCAATTGCCCTCATCGAGATTGCGCCAATTGAGAGATCTCGATCGAATTGTTGAGCGAGTGCATCATCCACGTGGGTATTCGTGCGCAACCACGCACCTGAAAGGTCAGCGTTTAATTTTCCGGCACCATGCCGATACTGTGCGTGGTTCGCCCGCAGTCGTTGCCGTTCTCTCGCCTGCTCAATCTGCGTTCTCACCTGCGCTGTACTCACAGTTCCTCCCGCATTCAGGGCCATACGGCTGGGGCGTCGAAGGACGAGGTTGATGTCGATTCGGTCCCTGACTGGGCCACCAAGATTGGCCCGATAAATCATGCGATCTCTGGCAGTACAGGTACATTGGCCAGGACCGTCAAAAAGTTTTCCGCACCGACACGGATTCGCCGCAGCAACCAATTGGAAACGAGCTGGATATGTCACTGTGCCTCGAGCGCGGTTGATTTCCACCACTCCTCGTTCAAGTGGTTCGCGAAGTGATTGGATTGCTGCTGAGGAAAATTCGGGAAATTCATCGCAATAGAGCACGCCACAATGAGCCTTCGTTACAGCCCCTGGTTGGGCAATTCCGCTCCCGCCGCCAATGATCGCAGGTGCGGTTGCACTGTGATGAATGGATTGGAGAGGAGGACGTGTCGGAAGCCCACTAAACCCGAGCCCTGAGAGGGACTGGATCGCCGCAACTTCCACCGCTTGTTCACAGGTCAGATCAGGCAAAACACCTCGGAGGCGTTCAGCAAGCATAGATTTACCCACCCCCGGTGGCCCTACCATGAGCATATGGTGCCCTCCGGCTCCTGCAACCGTCAGACCGAAGATCGCTTCTTCTTGTCCACAAACATCACTGAGATCACCGATGTATTCTTCTGATTCGATGACCGGTTCTGGGAAACAAAGGTCAATTTCTGGAGCGTCTTTTACCCCTGCCAAGCGAGCCAATTGCGCCAGATGAGAAATGGGTTCAACGTCCATGCCGGGAACGAGTGCCGCCTCGGTCGCGTTTGCTGCCGCGACAATTGCCTTCGAAAACCCCTGCCGCTGCGCGCAAAGCACGGCAGGAATAACACCACGAATGCCTCGGACCGATCCGTCGAGTCCCAACTCCCCAAGCAACACCGTGCGATCATCAAATCCCCTTGCTCCCAGGGCACTCATGACTGCTGCCGCAAGGGCGAGATCAAATCCTGTCCCCGATTTGTGAAGATCTGCTGGGGACATATTCACGGTCAATTTCGAATTCGGCCACGGCATATTTGCTGCGAGAAAGCTGGCACGCAAACGTTCTTTCGCTTCGCCTACCGCTGTATCCCCGAGACCGACAAGTGTCATTCCGGGCAATCCGCTCATCGTCACTGCTTCAACGAGGCACATCGTCCCCTCCAGCCCACGTAGCACCACGGTATAGGCAGACCCGACATGTCCGTGGTGTGGCCGAACCATTGATTTTAAGGTCGTCATTGGACATCCATCACATGTTCGATGGAGTAGTCCATTCCGTCCACAACGCGTACGCCGATAATGTCTACTGCGATGCCCGGAGCAAAGCGCTGATGCTCGACAATCCACTGAAGGAGCAACACGCGAATTCTCTGCAGCTTTGTCGGTGTTACTGCAGCTTCCGGCGTCCCTTTTCCTTCGCTTCGCCGGGTCTTGACTTCGACGGCGACGATTGCCTCACGCTGAGGGTCGTACGCAACAATGTCGAGTTCTCCCCCACGCACTCGCCAATTTCTCTCCAGGATCGCCCAACCATGGCGCTCCAAGTATCGCCGTGCGCATTGTTCGCCCCATGCACCTAATTGCCGTGTTGTATATTCGTTCATCCCAAACCTCCTGGTTTGATTGAACGCCCCCATGTCCATCGACGTCGGCGAGGAAAGGGATCCTGTGGATACACCCGGCACGACGAGGTCGTGTGGACAAAATTTTCCGCCAGTTATCACCAGCGGGAAATACCGAGTTCACACCGCCTCAGTGTTCGAAGTTAATCTCCTTTGACAGATCAGGCTTATTCAGTTCCTCAACGTTAACGTCCTTGAAAGACACAACTCGTGCGCTACGGATGAAGCGTGAAGCTCGGAAAATATCCCATACCCATGCGTCGGTGAGAGTTACTTCGAAGAAGATATCGCCTCCGTTAGAGGCACGCACCTTCACATCAACATCATTTGCTAGGTAAAAGCGCCGCTCAGTTTCGACGACGTAGCGGAACAAGTTCACCACTTCGCGGTATTCACGATACAGCGCAAGTTCCGCGTCGGACTCATAATTTTCAATCTCGCCCATGTTCGCCTACTCCTTTTCGACACCTGGAAGATGCCATGACCTGCGGTGATATTCACTCGCCCCGAGCTTCGATAGAGCCACGATATGCGCGGGCGATGCGTACCCCTTATTCCTTGCCCAATCGTATCCTGGATGCACGGCATCAAGGGCGACCATCAATGCATCACGCTCAACTTTGGCGAGCACCGAAGCACAAGCGATCACCGCACTTGATGCGTCACCTTTCACTGTCATCGTGACTGGAACATTGGGTGGTCCGTCAATATCGAATAGCGAATCTGCACTCCACCAGTCGTGACTGCCGTCAAGTAGGACAACATCAAAATTCACTCCTGCCTCAGCAAGTTTTGCTGAGGCACGCGTCGCTGCCAATCGAAGGCCCCCGATGATTCCGCGTTGGTCAATTTCCTCGGCACTGGCATGTCCAACAGCACTGCCAACCACCCAGTCACGAACCGGTTCAACGAGTGACTGACGAACAGCAGCGGAGATCTGCTTCGAATCACGCAGCCTGCCAGGGAAAGACTCGGATGTTTCGTTGCCGACGACGGCGATCCCCACAGATACTGGACCTGCGAGTGCTCCCCGCCCGACTTCGTCAACGCCGGCGACGTAGGCTCCATCCGGCAGAGCACTCAGAGCCGCTCGTTCAAGCTCGCGCGAAGGCGTGATCACGGATGAGGAACCCCGTCAAATACACTGCCGTGGTCGGACAGACGTCCGAATCGGTTGAAAGGATAGATCGTCAGCCATGCACGGCCTTCAACGTTGTCCATCGGCACAAAGCCGAAACCAGACTGATTCTGGTGGAAACGTGAATCTGCAGAACGGTTGCGATTATCGCCCATCACCCACAAATGATTCTGAGGCACAGTCACCGAAAACTTCTCATCAGAAGGTTTGACCCCCGGTTTGAGATAGGTTTCAGTGATGGGCTTGCCATTGACGGTGACCTTTCCGTCAGCCGTGCAACATTCGACCTTGTCGCCGGGAAGTCCGATGACACGCTTGACCAGGTGGTCACCAACATTTTGCGGAAGCAAACCAACTGCCTGGCCAAAAGACGTGATCGCCTTCGATACAGGGTTCTGCTCGTACTGCGGCTTATCAGGCAGCCACCCACCCGGGTCAACGAAGACAATAACATCACCACGGTGAAGAGATGCTGCGTCGTGAGCAAGTTTGTTGACAACGATACGGTCACCAGGCACAAGGGTGTTTTCCATCGACTCCGATGGAATTTCAAACGCCTGGAGTAGATATGTTTTGACAACCGCTGCGATCAACAAAGCGATCGCAAGCACAGTAAAAAATTCGAGGAAGAATGACACTGTTGCAGCAATCATCGACTTCTTCGACTCCACAGCTTTTTCCTCTTTCGAGGGCGGCGGATACGAGGGTGGCATTGCTTCACTCTCAGTCATCACTCACCTCCAAAATCCTTCCCAAGCGTATACGAGTTCGTGTGTGAACGGCTTGATGAAGTGGCCGATTTTAGATTTCAATTCGGTCACAAAACCGCAGTCTTGTTGCGATGGCGCAGGAACAAAAAGTGGGCTCCGCAAAGAGCCCACTTTTCACGATGACACAAAAATCGGCGACTTGTTGATCAGTCGCGCTTCTCCTTGATCTTCGCAGCCTTACCGCGGAGGTTGCGCAGGTAGTACAGCTTCGCGCGGCGAACATCGCCACGGGTCACAACTTCAATCGAATCGACTGCCGGGGAGTGCAGCGGGAACTGACGCTCCACGCCCACGCCGAACGACGCCTTACGAACGGTGAAGGTTGCGCCAACGCCGGTGCCGCCCTTACGAGCGATCACAACACCCTGGAACACCTGGATACGGTGACGGTTGCCTTCAACAACCTTCACGTTCACCTTGACAGTATCACCTGCACGGAAATCCGGACGCTCCTTGAGCTGACCTTCCGCAATTTTCGAAATAATCGACATGATTACTCTCTACCACCCTGCACGCAGGTCAGAGTGCTTCCCGGGCTGTCGCCCGATCGTTGATAACTCGCCGGTATGCGACCCCCTGCGGCAGGCTACGCACACTTTTGATATGGCAAGACCCATCTATTATGCCAAATTCACGCGGCGAGCCAACACGTAATCCTCGTTAGGTTGGCCACCCACAGTGAAAGTTCGGCGTCCGGCAATATCGAAACCAAATTTTTTATATGCCTGCAAGGCACGCTTGTTATGAACCCCTGTACCGAGCCAGATGAACGAATGATGTTTTGGACCGTGGGTTGCCGACGCCGTCGCTAATACTGCGTCCATCAGTAACCCAGCAGCTCCACTTCCCCGCCATGGACGGGCGATGTAGAACTTCGACAGATACGAAGCACCGCCGAATGGCTCGTTTGCGCTAGTGAGATATTCGGTGGGCGCGCCTTCATCTTCATGCGCGATCTCGTCACCTTGCGGCGTGAAGAGCACGCAGTAACCGATAAGCTCATTTCCGGCCCACAAAGCCAGAACATGCGCATCCGGATCCTGGGCATACAATGCAAAATTCTTGGGGGAAAGATTGTTCGTGACGAATTCGTCGATCACACAACGATCCATGTCGCGCGGACATGCATCAATAAAGGTCTGGCCTGCAAGGGCTGCCAATTGTTCCGGCGTCGCTGAACCGACTCTCGCCAAGGCTGGATGGTGTGATTCTTTGCCTACCAGCCATCCAAGGTGGGCCAGTGTACGCCGGTCTTTCTTGTCGAGCTGGCTATTATCAAGCGCCGCAATCATATCCGGACGCCGATCAGCAGTCTTTTCAAGCGCACGATCGCGTCGCCAGCGAGCTACTGCACCATGATTTCCGCTCATCAGTACATGCGGAATTTCTCGCCCGCAAAAATTAGCGGGGCGAGTATAGACCGGGTATTCGAGGAGGCCAGCAGCTCCATGAGACTCCTCCACCAGCGACTGGGGATTCCCTACCATTCCTGGCAACAGACGCGAGACACCTTCAACAAGTGCCACCGCGGCTACTTCACCACCATTGAGAACGTAATCGCCAAGGGAATATTCACGAACTTCGAGGCTTTCGCGATAGTGTTCGGCTACCCGAGAGTCGATTCCCTCGTATCGTCCACACGCAATCACAATATGATCGGCATGAGCTAAGTCATCAAGTGTCGCCTGCGTTAAGGGAACTCCGGAGGGAGTCGGAATCGCAAGCACAACGCGCTTTCCCGTCATTTCCCCAACGACGTCGTCAATCGCTGCTTTCCATACGTCGGGCTTCATCACCATGCCAGCGCCACCGCCTGCAGGAGTGTCGTCAACAGTGCGATGAATATCGCTCGTCCAATCACGTAAGTCTCGCGACTGGAGATCAATAATGCCGCGTTGGCGTGCTTTTCCGACAAGAGAGAGATCCAGGACGGAGAAAAACTCAGGGAAAACCGACAGGATAGAGAATTTCACGCCTTGCGCTCCTTCTCATTGTGCTCGGCAGAACCGTCAACAACGATGAGCTCTTCTTCAGAAAATAGTCCTGGAGGGGCATCAATAACAACGCAATGATCATCGAGATCAACCTCGGTCACAATTTGCCAGACAAAGGGAACTCGGGTGATCACGCCATCGGGCTCGCGAACGATGAGCAAATCTTGAGCGGGATGCGATTCAACGTCAATGACGATACCGAGCTCGTATCCGTCAGGATCAAGGGCCTCAAGCCCTTTAAGCTGATGAGGGAACCAGGCATTTTCTTCGCTTTCATCGGTTTCCGACTCAATCACAAGTTTTACATCGCGAATCGTCTCAGCTTCTTCACGCGTGTTCACTTCAGCAAACTTTGCGTAGGTCACGCCCTTGTACTCACGGGTGCGCTCAATTGTCAGTGGCCCAGCGTCGGCAGGGTCGGTCATGAGCTGTGCTCCTGGCGCCAATCTGTGCTGCGGGTTGTCGGTTCGCACATTGAGTTTGACCTCGCCTTTTAAGCCGTGAGCTGGGCCCACGATCGCAACATTGAGCTGCATCTATCCTCCAGTTATTTCCCGTCTGCGGGGTACATTTCCTGTTATTTTAGAGCAGCAAACACAAGACCCGCGCCAAAGCGCGGGTCTTGTGTTTGCTTTACGCTTAGCGATCGGTCTCAATCACGTCAACACGAACCGACTGATCTGCCAGTGCATTCACTACAGAACGCAATGATTTAGCGGTACGACCATTGCGGCCAATCACACGCCCAAGATCATCGGGGTGAACGCGGATCTCAAGGAGGTCTCCGCGACGAGTGCGGCGCGAGGACACCTCAACGTCATCGGGATTATCCACGATTCCGCGGACCAGGTGCTCGAGAGCATCGGCAAGCATCAGGCTTCCTCAGTTTCCTCAGTCGGAGCCTCGGTTGCTTCGCCGGCCTCAGCCTCAGCTGCGGCAGCAGCTTCAGCTTCTGCCTTAGCCTTTGCGGCGGCCTTAGCAGCGCGCTGCTTCTCAGCCTCATCCTGGACTGCTTTGACAGCTTCCTCGCGAGCCTTGTCCGAATCAACGGTTTCCTTGACCTTCAGGGTGGAGCCACCCTCGAGGCCCTTAGCAGCCTGCCAGTCGCCGGTAATCTTCAGCTGCGCAAGAACAGCCTCCGACGGCTGTGCGCCAACGGAGATCCAGTACTGAGCGCGCTCAGAGTTGATATCGATCACCGAAGGCTCGGTGTTCGGGTTGTAGTAGCCGATCTCTTCGATCACGCGACCATCGCGCTTCTTGCGCGAATCGACGACAACAACACGGTAGTGGGGCTCACGGATTTGGCCCATACGCTTCAAACGAATCTTGACTGCCACTTTTGTGGTCACTCCTGTTTCATAGTTGATTGGATTAGTGCGAGGCGGTGGGAAACACGCCCGTTACCTCTCCTGCCGAAGGCTTGCTCTGATTGAGAGGGACCAGAGTTTGCCTCAGTACAACTCTTCTAGTTTGCCAGATCTCACCACAATTTCCTAGCGGAAATATCCGCAATTTGCGGTGGTACGGCTCACGAGCTCCAAACTGCGATTAAGTAGTCACACGAACCACTTTCCCACACTGCGCACCACCAATTTCACCGAACACTGGCGTGATGGCCCACACAGCGCGACAATAGTGCGCATGGCACAAAACGAAACCGTTAATTTGACGAAGTATGCATGGCTCTCTGTCGCCGTCTCAATGGCAACGATTGCTCTGAAAGCAGGCGCATACTACGTTACCGGGTCAGTCTCGCTTCTCTCCGACGCGCTAGAATCAATCGTTAATCTGGTTGCAGCGATCGTCGCATTGATCGCTCTCATGCTCGCTGCACGCCCTGCGAACGCTCGCTACACATTCGGCCGGTCGAAAGCTGAATATTTTTCTGCGGCTATCGAGGGTTCGATGATTTTCGTTGCGGCAGGCCTCATCATTTTCACCGCTGCACAGCGACTTTTCAGCCCACGCCCACTAGAAAACGTCGGGATCGGTTTGCTGGTCTCCGTCCTTGCATCAGTGCTCAACGGTATTGTGTCAGTCATCCTTGTGCGTGCAGGTAAGCGTTATTCTTCCCCAACCCTCGTCGCGGATGGAAAGCATCTATGGACCGACGTCATCACATCAATCGGCGTTGTCATTGGCGTTGCTTTGGTGTGGCTCACTGGTTGGGAACGGCTCGATCCGATCGTTGCAATCCTTGTCGGTTTCAACATTATCTACGTCGGCTACACTCTCGTGACAACCTCACTTGCAGGGCTCATGGACGTGACTTTGCCCCAAGAGGAAAACCAGGCCATTATCACAGTTCTCAAGGACTTCGCTACGGACCCAACGATTTCTTTCCATGGACTCCAAACGCGTGAATCCGGTCAACAGCGTATGATCAAGCTCGATGCTCAGGTACCGGGCACCTGGACAGTCCGTGAAGGACACGATTTCGCGCACAAAGTGGTCTGCGCAATCGAGGAAAAGATCCCCAACGCTTCAGTTTTTGTCCATATCGAACCGATTGAAGATCCTGAGTCCTATAACGATATCCCCCAGGGGTTCGTTCCCCTCGGCTTCGATGGCCTCGTTCCGATTGACCTAGAAACAGGAAAACCCATCCGCACACAGCCATAGTCTGCTGATGTGGTGCCCGCGGCTGTGTGAGTCAAACTCGCGCACACTCATCCATTTTTTGGCACAAAGCAATGCAATCATATCAGGTAGGGGCAGGCGTTCTCGCCTGCCCCTACCTGACGTGAGCATGTACTACCTCAAAAATTTCTTCAAAGCATCAATATCGATGTCGCCCTGGGATGCATTCCCAGCGAATGCACTCCCCGACGGCGAACCTTTGGTCTCGTTTTGAGCAGCCAGTTCCTGCTGACGGCGCTTTGCCGGATTACCACTACGACCCTTCTTCGAGCCGGACTTCTTCTTCGTTTTCTTGTTTTGCTTCTTCGTGAAGCCACCGCCTACCCCTGGCAGACCAGGGATATTCGGCATTCCAGGCATACCTCCCCCGCGCGAAGCACGGCTCATCATCTTCTTTGCCTGTTCGAAACGATCAACGAGGGCGTTCACTTCCGTCACTGTCGTTCCCGAACCTTTGGCAATACGTGCGCGACGCGAACCGTTCAAGATCTTCGGATCATTGCGCTCAGCCTTCGTCATCGACTGAACAATCGCGACCTGACGATCGATAGTGCGCTCATCGAATTGTTCGAGCTGATCGCGGAACTGCCCCATACCGGGAAGCATCCCCATGATCTTCTTCATTGAGCCCATCTTGCGCAGCTGCGCAAGCTGAACCAAGAAATCATCAAGAGTGAATGTTCCTGACGTCATCTTCGAGGCCATATCCAAGGCCTGATCTTCTGACCAGGTCTTCTCCGCCTGCTCGATGAGGGTGAGGATATCCCCCATATCGAGGATTCGCGAGGCCATACGGTCAGCATGGAAACGCTCGAAATCGCCCAGTTTTTCACCCGTCGAGGCAAACAGAATCGGCTGGCCTGTTACTCCGCGAACCGAGAGTGCCGCACCACCGCGAGCATCGCCGTCGAGCTTGGACAACACCACGCCGGTGAAGCCCACGCCATCGCGGAAAGCGATCGACGTATTGACTGCGTCCTGACCCACCATCGCATCGAGCACGAAGATGGTTTCGTTCGGATTGACGGCATCGCGAATATTGCGTGCCTGCTCCATCATCTCTTCGTCGATACCGAGGCGACCAGCCGTATCGACGACGACCACGTCATAGAACTCATCCCAGCCACGTTGCACACCGCTACGCGCCACATCCACCGGATCACCGACGCCGTTGCCAGGTTGCGGGGCCCAGACGTCCACTCCCGCACGCTCGCCTACTACTTGGAGCTGGTTAACGGCGTTGGGACGCTGAAGATCGGAAGCAACCAGAAGTGGCTTCTTCCCCTGATCCTTGAACCACTTTCCAAGCTTTCCAGCAAGAGTTGTCTTACCAGCACCTTGGAGACCAGCAAGCATGATTACCGTGGGTCCAGATTGCGCCCAATTCAATTCACGCGACTGACCACCGAGAGCGTCAATAAGCTGTTCATTGACAATCTTGACGACCTGCTGCGCAGGGTTGAGCGCCTGGTTGCGAAGAGCACCCGTCGCTTCCTCGCGCACCGACGCGGTGAACTGGCGGACAACCGGCAGGGCAACGTCAGCATCGAGCAGAGCACGACGGATGTCAGAAATGACCGCCTCGACGTCGGATTCCGACAGCCGTCCGTGTTTGCGCAAGTTGCGCAGTGATCCAGTAATGCGATCAGAGAGCGAGTTGAACATATTTGCCTTTCAAAAAGTACCTCGGGCGATTCTATCGCGAAGTGCGATGCGAAAATCTCGACGCGGGTTATGCCAGGATGGAATCCACAAAATCCTTGGGGCTGAATGGAGCCAAATCATCGGCGCCTTCTCCCAGACCGACAAACTTCACTGGCACACCCAGAGCCTTTTGAACCGAAATCACAATACCGCCCTTTGCCGTACCATCAAGCTTGGTCAAAACAATACCCGTAATTCCTGTGACCTCGGCGAATACCTCAGCCTGACGCATACCATTCTGTCCGGTGGTGGCGTCAAGAACCAGGAGAACTTCGCTCACTGGTGCAGTTTTCTCCATGACGCGCTTGATCTTCCCGAGCTCGTCCATGAGACCAGCTTTGTTCTGCAAACGCCCTGCAGTATCGACGAGAACGACATCCGTCCCAGTTTCCTTGCCCTTCGCCACCGCTTCATACGCTACCGACGCAGGATCAGCGCCTTCGCGATCAGCAGAAACAACTTCCACACCCACGCGCTCGCCCCAGGTGGTGAGCTGTTCAGCTGCGGCCGCACGGAACGTATCAGCGGCGCCAAGGAGCACTGTTTTTCCTTCGGCAACCAGCACACGTGCAAGTTTGCCTGTAGTCGTGGTCTTGCCTGTGCCGTTCACTCCGACCATGAGCACGGAAGCAGGTTTACCCTCAAGATGAACAGAGCGATCCATATCCGGGCCGACGAGTTCGAGGAGTTCAGCACGCAAAATTGCCTTCGCGTCTGCGCCTGCTCCCTGAACCTTCATTTGTGTCTTCAAACGCTCCAGAAGTTCCGTCGTCGCATCCATACCGACGTCGGCAATGAGGAGAGTTTCTTCAAGCTCTTCCCAATCAGCAGCGGACAAATCACCACGCGAAAGTACGGAGAGCAGAGCGGAGCCCATTCCGCCAGAGCGGGCCAAGCGAGCACGAAGACGTTGCAAACGCGACGGAACCGATTCGGGTGCCTCCACCTGCGGCATCTGCACAGGCTCAGCATTCAGCTCATCCGTTTCAGTGACCTGATGGTCCTCGAGGACGTCGCTCGTGATCGAGTCAGATTGCTCCCACGGCAACTGCCCGGAGTTCACATCACGGTTCTTCTTTATCAGAACCACAGCGAGGCCAGCCACTGCCAGCACACCAACGATTGCAAAAATTAAATAGGTAGGGTTCACCCTTTAAGTGTGTCGCATTTGGCGGTTTTTCGCCACTTGCTCATGCTCATTCTTCGTTCTTGCGAAGACCTTTCGCCCGTGCAGCCATTGAGTTTGCGCCCTTCACAGCAGCCTCATATAAAACTCCGGAATACTCTTGGAGCTTCTCACCACCGGGAAGCAGGTCAAGTTCCTGCTCAACATCGCGATTTGATCCTTCGCCAAAGGTGGAAAAGATATCGCCAACCCCTGCGCGGCTCACGTTCACCTTCACCTGAACATCTTGGGGTGCCCGGGCATCATTCACACGAGTCTTCACCCAATTATTGACCTGTTCGGAATTCGTCAAATCCACGCCGTCAGTGCGCATCACCACGGCGGCGATAATGAAGAGTGCAAGTGAGAGCAAAGCGAAGGTGAAAATAATCGTCCAAACCACGTAACCAATCTACGAAGTTCCGACAGAGATTTGGTATAGCGAAACGCATATTTTCGGTAACAATTAGGAAACTTTGAGTTTCAGTTATGCAACGTTACTCTGGCGCTCATGAGCGCCCAGCATGTACGCCTAAACTTCGCTGAAATTTAGATGTGAATCGCCCCACACATGCTTCGTTCTTCACGTATAATTGCTGGTGAATGGGAATCTTTAACGCAAAGTTTCCTGTTCAACAAAACAATTTATATAATCTTCAACGACGAAGGAACAGACATGAAAAAACACGCTTGATTCCGATTTTCTTGGCCTTTAGTATGATGGCCGGAACATCCGTTGCTTCTGCACTAGGCATCAGTAACGAATACGGGCAGACAACCTGGCTCACATCGAATAATTCGGTTATTCATCTCAAAGATTCTGAACCTGACGGACAATTTCCCGCAGTAAACTATCTCTACGACGGCGGTCTTGCCCAAGATGGACTCGCGAATAAGTCCGGTTACGGAACTACAGTTGAGAGAAATGTTGGTGATCGTATAACTGCATTACAACCTTGCATTTCGCAAACTTTTCCTTGGCCTGCAAAATGCGGAAAATGGCGCAGCAAGTAATCGTAAGTAACGTAGATGAAGTTCCATGACGGTTTTAAGGTTGTCATCGCAACCTTGTTTTCTCTGCTATCTATCGCCAGTCTTTTCCTTATTCCTCAGGAAATTAATAACCGACTTGCGATTGCTAGTGAAAGAAACCCAATCTTCGCCGCTGATGCGGATCAAGCCACCTTCGCTTATCGTTTGGATAATACCGTCCATCAGGGCGAATTTGTCTACGTCATGGTTCTCGAACCGTTGGGGCAAACTCCACCTCCTCCAGGATTAACGCGTTGGCCCCAACACGGGGAAGCGTTCATATCCCCTGCCTTATCTCATGATCTCGATTACGTTACTGAGCAATTTGGCAAAGTCGCAGGCTATATCAGTGAGCAGTCGGTTCTGCCAGGAGAAAAATTTATCTACGTTGCCTCAAACAACCGCCAAAAATTCATCGAATTTGCACGTGAGAGCAACAGTGCTTACCTTGCACAAGGTTTCGGAAAGTTCACCAATACTGCCTTTGGCGCACCACTCTATGAAGCCAATGCAATATATCTCCTGCCATTAGCCGTCATCACGCTAGTAGTTCCTGCACTGGTCTATGTCAGATCAACTCGCAAATCTTTAACCTTGGCAAGGTATGAACGCCAATTCATTTTAGAGGCTATCGGTATTCCACCAACATTTATTCGTAAAATGTACGCCCGTGAGATCACGCCACCTCTTATCATGGGAGGCGTAATCGCCGCTAGCATTGGGTTTATCGTCCTTCACTACAAGATTCGCCTTCCAATAGTGGTATACACGCTGAGTACACAAATTAGCACTTCTGTTTACCTTGGATTTTTGGGAATAGCAATCCTTACATTTTTCGGAATTTTCATTTACCTCACACATCCGGCAAACCTTCGTATCGCATTCCGCAAACGCCAACGCCAACGCGGCATTGTTTTTGCTTCCAATATTTACGGTGTTGTATTAGGAATCGCACTTGCAATCGCCGTGGGACAATTCGGCTATCTCTTGCCCGACATTGCCGCAGTACTGGTTGCCATTGCCTCGATACTTTTTACAGCACTCGGTATGCACGCGTTCTTGAGCGAAATTGCAATATTCTTTCAACGGCTAATGAGGTATACACGCCTCAACGCTCTTCACAAAACGATTTATTCCTATCTTCGATCTCATGCACGTGCCACAATGCTCGTGCCCTCAATAAGCGGGATTTTTCTCCTTGTGGCAACACTACTCATGTTTTCCTATTCAGCGATGGTTCAACAGTCCTTCCCTGGTTTACCGCGCCCCACATCCGCACTCGCATACGAGAGCACGGTCATTTGCTCAGACGCAGAAGGCGACTGCGCCAAAATCGTCAACGAAATCCAACATAATCTTTCACCAGATGCACGAATTGCTCTGATACCTGATTTCGGTGATTCTGGGCAATTAATAATTCCTCAGCAGGCACCATTACCCCAAGATGTGCAATCCTACTTCTCACTTCTTCGCAACATTTACGGTCAAGAATCTAACGATTTATCTCACGTCTCATCTGGTGCAACCCTACTTACTGTTATGCCAAGGGATTCACAAGCCACCGTCCCCTCAACATTACGATCTAGCCCTTTTCCGCTTCTGACTACCCAGGTCGGTGAAACTACACAAACGATCGATAACAAAGATCAACACCAGCTCTTGTGGATACCATTTTTCATTAGCCTCACGCTGATAATGTGGATCCTTTCAGCAATACAGGCCACAGTAAAACGAGCGAAAAAGGAAGCGCAAGAGATTGCTCCCATTGGAGCACTTAGTGGCACTTCAACCAGGATTGCACGCGCAATCGCTTTGCGAGCATTGACAACCGAATTTGTTGCCAATGCTCTCGCTCTCGCACTGGCCTTATTCATCTCACATCAAATTGTGTCCACAGTGCATTTCGATTTACCGCTGCCTTTTCTTATTTTTATTGCAGTTGCGCTGACAGTTAACGCAATAGTGTCTGCTGCAATATCTGCCTATTACATTCCTTATTTTGCATATCGATGGATACCTGGAAAGGAACAGTTATGAGTGAGACATTAGACCTTTCACACGTCAGCTGTGGTTTTTCTTCAGAACTTTTTGAACCAATTTCTTTCTCTCTTCTACCTGGCACAAGCATCTCAATCACAGGAAGATCTGGCGTTGGGAAAAGCACTCTGTTAGCCACAATCCTCGGCATTTACCGCCCACTACAAGGAAAAATCATGGTTGGCGGAACCGATATCCATTCGCTTGGAAAACGACAGCTAGCCCGCCTTCGCAGTCAAATGATTGGAACAATATTTCAAGGCGGCGCGTTGCTCGCAGAATATGATGCTTTAGCAAATGTTATGCTGCCACGTGTGTCATGGGATCGGCATGATTCACATGCTCAGGAAAAAGCACGTGAGCTACTTGTGCATCTCGATGTTGATCCGATGGCTCTTGCAAACAACCTTTCTGGAGGCGAAAAATCGCGCGTCGCCTTGGCACGAGCTTTAATTAATGATCCACAAATAATCCTTGCAGATGAACCCACAGCTGCGTTAGATCCACAGCTGTCTAGTGAAGTCACCGAACTTATCTTCTCACTGACACGCGAACACAAATGTGCTCTCGTCATCGTTACTCACGATCCCATACTTGCTGCAAAAACAGATTTTACGGTGAATTTAATCCCACGCACGCAATCATGATGCCCTCCTGCCACCCTGCCAGAGCGCATCAGCTAGCGCATACCTGCTGCCAGCAGCGTGTCACTGCCAATAGTTTCACATCGGCAATCAAAGTTTCAGATTCGCAATCAAGGTTTCACATCAGCAAGACGCTGGGAGATAACTGACGTCACGCCCTCTTCTGCCATTGCCACGCCATAAAGCGTGTCAGCGATTTCCATCGTGCGTTTTTGATGAGTGATGACGAGCAGCTGTGAAGATTCTTGAAGCTCTTTGAAAATATCAATGAGCAGCGACAAATTCGCGTCATCAAGGGCTGCCTCAACTTCGTCCATCACATAGAACGGCGAGGGTCGAGCCTTGAAGATCGCCACAAGAAATGCCACAGCAGTAAGGGAACGTTCGCCGCCTGAAAGCAATGAAAGTCGCTTGACCCGCTTACCTGGCGGACGAGCTTCAATCTCGATACCCGTGGTCAGGATCGAGTCAGGTTCAGTCAGCACTAAATGGCCTTCTCCCCCAGGGAAAAGTCGACAGAACACACCCTCAAACTCGCGGGCAACATCTGCATACGCGCTCGTAAGTACTTCTTCCACGCGGGTATCAATATCACGGACGATTCTGAGGAGGTCATTTCTTGACTTTTTCAGGTCCTGGAGTTGGTCAGTGATAAATCGCTGACGTTCTTCAAGGGCGGCATGTTCTTCAAGAGCAAGGGGGTTGATCTTGCCGAGCTTGGCCAGATCACGTTCGGCTTTCGCAAGCCTGCGTTCCTGCGCCTCGCGCACAAATGGAACCTCGCCGTCGTCGGTGGGAATCATCAAATGCGGGCCGTATTCGGCCACAAGTGCGCCAGCTTCTACGCCCACTTGTTCAATTGCGCGCGCTTCCAGCTGGGTGTGAGCCATCCGCAGTTCAGTGAGAGCTACCTCGCGTCGGTGAGCCAGATCGTCGAACTCGCGTTGCTCTGCAAGAAGTCGATCAAGGTGACGACGTGCAGCGGTCAAATCCACATTCAATTGCGAAATCCGCGACTGTGCTCCCTCTCGTTCAGTTGTCACCTGTGATAGCAGTGTTGCGGTGAATGTGTACGCGCGCTGAGCATCTTCGCTGACACGTTGGGCAATCGTGGCACCAGCTGCCCGACGCTCAGCAGCGCGCTGTTCGGCGTCAATTCGCGCCTGGATAGCCTTCGCAGTATTTTCCAGAGCATCAGCTTTACCAGCGACAGCGCGCACACGTTCCTCGCGTGTGCGCAAGTGAAGACGCGCTTCGGTTTCTTCAGCCATGGCTGCGATCGTTGCCCGATGGGCATCTTCGTAGCGGGTGTGAAGCTCATGTGCCCGAGCTTCAAGAGCGGCAGGGTCGCCGTTCTGGTTCACGGCAAAGTCCTCAAGCTGTCGCTTTTCCTCAGTGTATTTGGCAACGGCAGCGGCAAGCGCGTCGAGACGATCTTGCCCTCGTTGTACTTCCGCATTGGCTGCATCAACGGTCTGACGAAGCACACCCAGCTGTGCCGATAAACCAGCCAGATGTGAATCGCGAGCACTGAGTTGAGCTGCAATCTTCGCATTCTCGTCCTCAAGTTTCGACAGTTCCGCTTGAGCAACGTTCACCGCCTGCTCACACTGCGCTTGTTCTGTGCGTGCTTTCTCGGCTTGAGCGAGTGCATCGTCAAAAGCTGACTGACGCGCAAGGAGAGCAGCAGCTGCCGCTTCTCCACCCCACGCATGGCCTTGCTCGATGACATCGCCATCCATCGTCGCTACGCGCTGAGCTCCAGCAGCAAGTAGCTTTCGGGCAGTAGCCAAATCGACAGCAAGAAGAGTGCCAGCAAGAAGCGAAGCAAATTTTCCGCTCACAACATCGGTCGCTAGACATGCGTCTTCGTGTGCAAGTTGGGTCGCCTTCAGTACCTCTCGCGCTGCTTCGTCGTCTCGGATAGGCTGATCGAGAGGGATGATGACTTCGATATGCCCGGCGTTCGCCAGGCGCGCCGCACGGAGAAGATCGAGTGCGCCGTCAACGTCGTCGGTTTCGACTCCTGCTGCGCCTCCTGCAAATGCGGCTTCTGCAGCACTCTCCCATCCATGTCGAACCTGGATCGCGTCGCGTGCTAGGCGCGCACCGTGTTCGTCAAGTGCCCAGGCTGTTGCATCTTGTGGGGCAAGTGACAACTTGAGAGTTTCGGCTTTCGTTCTCCACTCGACGGCGGTCGTTTGGGCCACGTTGAGAGCTGTGCGCGCCTCGTCAAGACGCGACTTTGCCTGAGCCAGTTCGCGCGTGGAATCTTCGTATGAAGCGGAGAGCTCATCATCTCCACCTGACAGCGCGGTAATGTCACGTTCGAGAGTTGAGACCTGCGTTGCAGATACATGCGTTCTTTCCTTCGCCGCTTCCATCGACGCGCACACACGTTCTCGCTCTTCGATCAAAGATTCGATTCGCGATGTGAGCCCAGCAATTTTTCCGTTGACGCGCGCACTGTTTTCGCGTTGATCTGCCACAGCTCGTTGAACGACAGCCAGCTCTTTCTCCGCCGCACGTTCATTGGTTTGCGCATCCTGACGGCGATCAATAACTGTGCTTAGCACGTCACGTGCTTCTTGAGCTTTGCGAGCCAGTTCCTCTTCTTCTTCGCGTGCATTTTGAGCGCGCTCATACATGCGCTCTGGTGATTCCCCGCGATGGGTGGAGGGACCGACACTGCTCAGCGATCGAAAACGTTCAGTAGCGAGGTCAGCGAGTGATCGAAAACGTTCATGTAATGACGTTAAACGTTGCCACTGTTCGGTGAGATCAGCAAATTGCGAAGTGGTAGCCTGAGCAAGGTCATCAAGTCGATTGACTTCCTCGCGCGCATGGGACACCTGAAGCCGCATCTGCGAGGCACGTTCATTCATCGCAGATTCATCAAGGCTCTGGGCTTCCAGACGCGCTTGCGATTGAGCTAGATCGTCGGCGAGGAGTCGGGCACGCGCATCAAAAACGTCTGCCTGAATCGTTTGTGCCCGACGAGCCGTGGCAGCTTGCCGCGCCAACGGCCCCAATTGCCGGCGTAACTCACCAGCGAGATCTTCGACTCGGGCAAGATTTCCTGCCATGGATTCAAGCTTACGTAGCGCCTTTTCTTTTCGACGCCGGTGTTTGAGGACTCCTGCGGCTTCCTCGATAAACCCCCGGCGGTCTTGCGCCGTCGCGGTGAGGACCTCATCGAGTTTGCCTTGGCCGATGATGACATGCATCTCACGGCCCATGCCGGTGTCTGATAACAGCTCCTGGATGTCAAGTAGTCGGGCAGGAGTGCCGTTGATCGCATACTCTGATCCGCCCGCGCGGAAGAGGGTGCGGGTAATGGTGACCTCGGAGTATTCGATTGGAAGAGCCCCGTCAGTGTTATCGATCGTTAGGGACACTTCTGCACGACCAAGTGCTGGGCGTTTTGCTGTACCAGCGAAGATGACATCGGCCATGTTGCCGCCGCGAAGGTTCTTCGCCCCTTGCTCGCCCATCACCCACGCCAGTGCATCGACCACATTGGACTTGCCCGAGCCGTTGGGACCAACGACACAGTTGATCCCCGGCTCGAAGCGCATCGTGGTTGACGCAGCAAAAGACTTAAAGCCCTTGAGCGTGAGCGTTTTGAGATGCACTGATGTGCCTCAGAACCACACAGAGATCTCGCGTTCGGCTGATTCGACCGAATCGGAGGAGTGGATCAGGTTCTCGATTGCGTCTGTGCCCCAGTCACGCCCAAAGTCGCCACGGATTGTGCCGGCAGCCGCCGACGTCGGATCGGTTGCGCCGCAGATTGAGCGGACACCTTCAACGACACGCTCACCAGAGATCACCGCAGCAACAATTGGGCCGGAGCTCATGTATGCAGCCATCGAGGGATAGAAAGATTTGCCAACGTGCTCGGCGTAGTGCGCAGCGAGCTGTTCATCTGACGCAGTGAGCATTTTGAGAGAGTCGATCGTGTAACCCTTGCGCTCGATGCGTGCCAAAATTTCGCCGGCAAGGTGACGGCGAACAGCATCGGGCTTGAGCAGAATCAGAGTGCGCATATCATGCCTTATCTGGCGCCTGGGCGCCCATCATGTGGCGAGCCTGCCCCGCCAGCACAATTGAACCGAGAACCACGGTGACTCCCGGCACCACGGAATCAGGATCAGCAGTTTCTGCCAGGTCCGATGCCCGCGTCATTGCATCCATCAGATTGTATTCGACTTCAACGCGCTCTTCCCCGAAAATCTCACGTGCGATTTGCGCAAGTTCTTCGGGATCGGCAGCGCGATCCGTTCCCTCAATTTGAGTGATGACGATGGCATTGAAGGCTGGCTCAAGTTCACTGAGCACACCTTCAATATCTTTGTCAGCCATCGCCGAATACACAGCAACGCGTGGGCCGAGGAACGTTTCTTCAAGAGCCTCGCGGGTCACTTTCGCACCCGCAGGGTTATGTGCAGCATCCACCAGCACCGTTGGCGAGCGCTTGACGACTTCCATTCGCCCAGGTGAAACGGTGGACATGAGCGCGTGCTCGACAACCTCACCGGGGAGAGCTCCGCCACCGAAAAATGCCTCAACAGCTGCTAAAGCCACTGCAGCATTTTCCGATTGGAAAGCTCCCAGCATCGCCAATGGGACATCTTCATAGACCGCCGACGGAGTCTTAATCGTCACCATCTGTCCGCCGAGTGCGCCTTCGCGGCTCACAACATGAAGATCCGGTCCCTCATGGATCACGGTGGCGCCCATCTGCGCTGAACGAGAAAGAATTTCGCGTGCAGCGTCCTCCACCTGTGCAGAGGTAACAACGGTTGCCCCTTCTTTGATGATTCCGGACTTTTCGTGAGCAATCTGTGAGATCTCGTATCCCAGCCACTTTTCATGGTCACGAGAGATTGGCGTGATGACTGCTACTTCAGCGTCAATGACATTCGTAGCGTCCCACTGGCCTCCCATACCGACTTCGACGACGGCGACGTCGATGGGCGCGTCAGCGAACGCTGCGTAGGCCATCACGGTGAACACTTCAAAGAAGCTCATGCGTGGCCCGCCTTGCGCATCGACTATCTCGACAAAAGGAGCAACATCTTCCCATGCTTGGATAAACGACGCACGCGAAATCGCTTCGCCGTCGATCGAGATACGCTCTCGGACGTTATTCAAATGCGGTGAGGTAAACCGCCCTGTGCGCAACCCCCGTTCACGCAACAGAGCCTCAATCATCCGGGCCGTGGATGTTTTGCCGTTCGTTCCCGTGATGTGGATTGCTCGGAATGCGTTCTGGGGGTTGCCCATCATGTCGAGCACCTGACGCACTCGTTCAAGAGAGGGTTGCACCTTGTGTTCGGGGGCGCGCTGAACAATCTGGGCATAGATCCGCTCAACCTCAGACTCTAATTCGGCGTCTTTGGCGAGGAGATATGCCGGGTCAAGATCAGGTGCGTCACAATCCTTGATTTCTTCCACGATTGCCGCATCTGGCCCTGCGAATAGCGGTGACGAGAGGAGCTGCGCGAGCTCCGCTTCGCGCTCATCTTGAGGGCTAATGTCGCCACTTTCATCTTCGTCAATGAACGGATCGTTCCCCAGATTGTCAGCCAATCTTTTCTACCTTCACTTCCAATGATTCTCCGCTCGAAACTGTGGCTTCAAGCGAAAGCGTTTCAGACTTGATGAACTCAAGGTTCGCTTCGACTGCGCTCAGGCGGTCAGCCGGAACAGTGAGTGTCAGTGCAATGCGGTCAGCTACGTGCAGATCGTCTGCCTTGCGCTGGTCCTGAATCGCACGGACGACATCTCGAGCATATCCCTCAGCTTCAAGTTCAGGGGTCAGGACAGTATCAAGCACCACGAACGATCCTGAGTCAAGAACGGATGCAACAGATCCTTCCTCAGCTTCGATCACTGTTGACACTTCATACTGCCCCTCGGTCAGCGTGACTGGAGGCTCGACATGCATCAGCACACCGCCGTCGGCCTTCTCCCAGTTGCCCTCACGCGCCGCCTTGAACAGCGCAGAGGTGAGCTTGCGGACGGACGGGTCCAGTTCACGCGGAAGTACAGCAAGCTCAGTGCGAACTTCGAGGCCCGACTCCGAGGCGCCCTGAATCTTGACTTCCTTGACGTTCACTTCACCTGCGATCAGTTCCGCGAAGGGAGACAGATCGAGTGGAGTAACAACCGTCATTGAGGCAAGAGGTTGGCGCACGCGCAACTTATTGGCCTTACGCAGAGCGTGAGCTGCTGAAACGACATCGCGCACCTCGTCCATCACAGCGACAAGGTTCTCGTCAACAACCGAATCCGGCCACTGTGGCCAGTCGGTCAAGTGAACGGAACGTCCGCCTGTGATGCCACGCCAGATTTCTTCGCCCACGAGTGGCAGAAGCGGAGCAGCGATGCGCATCAGTGCTTCGAGCGCGGTGTAGAGAGTGTCGAAGGCACAGAGGTCTTCATTCCAGAAACGATCACGCGAGGTGCGAACGTACCAGTTGGTCAGCAGCTCAACAAATTCGCGGATCTCATTTGCGCCTTCAGCAATTTCCAGTGCATCCAGGTGTTCACGCACTGAATCAGCAAGAATCTTCACGCGGGACAACAGGTAGCGATCCATGACGTCAAGCTCGTCCAACGAATCGAAGTCAACCTGCTTGCCGAGATAGCCTTCACCGTTATTCACGGTTCCGGCGTACAGCGCATAGAAATAGTAAGCATTCCACAGCGGCAAGATGACGTGGCGCATTGACTCACGAATGCCTTCCTCAGCAACCACGAGGTTACCTCCGCGAAGAACAGGCGAGCTCATCAGCATCCAGCGCACAGCGTCCGATCCGTAGGTATCGAACATTTCCATCGGATCGGGGTAATTACGCAGCGACTTCGATGCCTTACGTCCATCGTTACCGAGGACGATACCGTGTGAAATCGCGCTCTTGAAGGCAGGGCGATCAAACAGTGCGGTGGATAAAGCGTGCATCACGTAGAACCAACCGCGTGTCTGCCCGATGTATTCGACAATGAAATCGCCTGGGAAGTGCGTCTCGAACCATTCCTGGTTCTCGAACGGGTAGTGAACCTGGGCGTAGGGCATTGAACCAGAGTCGAACCACACATCCAGAATGTCGCTCACGCGACGCATCGTGGACTTGCCTGTCGGATCGTCCGGGTTTGGACGAGTGAGCTCATCGATGAAGGGACGGTGAAGGTTCGGGTTGCCGTCACGGTCACGCGGTACGTCACCAAAGTCGCGGGCGAGTTCCTCGAAGGATCCGTACACGTCAGTGCGCGGATAGTTCGGATCATCGCTCTGCCACACCGGAATCGGCGTACCCCAATAACGGTTGCGGGAAATAGACCAGTCACGAGCGCCAGCGAGCCAGTTACCGAAGATCCCATCCTTGATGTAATCAGGTTGCCAGGTGATGTCTTGATTGAGTTCAACCATACGATCACGGAATTCAGTCACTGCCACGAACCACGACGTGACAGGCTTGTACATCAGTGGTCTGCGGCAGCGCCAGCAGTGCGGATAGGAATGCACATGGGACTGTTCGCGAACGAGCACAGCGCGGATGTCATCCGAACGTCGTGTCATCGGCCCAGTTGAATCACGCAGATCATTAATGATCGGACGGTTGGCATCGAAAATATTCATGCCTTCGTAGTCTGGGACATTCGCCATCATCTTGCCCGCGGCGTCAACGGTTTCCACAACCTTGATCTTCAGTCCCGACAGGACGAGCATGTCCTCTTCGCCGTACGGAGCAATGTGAACAAGGCCAGTTCCATCTTCCGTAGAGACATAATCGGCGGTCGTTATTTGCCAAGCATTTTCGCCAGGTGCTTCGTCCTCACGTGAGAAGTAATCGAAGATCGGATGGTACTTCTTACCAGCGAGCTCCGTCCCCTTCATTGTGGCCGTGATCGCGGGTTCTTCACCCAGTTCCTTGGCATACGCTGCCAGGCGCGACTGCGCAACGATAACCTTCTCGCCTGCGAGCGGACCTTCGGTGGGCTCCACAGTGACGTAGTCGATCTGGGGGCCGACGGCGATAGCGAGGTTCGATGGCAACGTCCACGGTGTGGTGGTCCAGATCAGGGCAAGTTCGCCACTTTCCAAACGCAAGCCGACGGTGACGGTGGTGTCCTGTCGATCTTGATAGACGTCGGCGTCCATCTTCAATTCGTGATTCGACAACGGGGTTTGGTCATGCCAGCAGTATGGCAGTACCCGGTATCCCTCATATACGAGGCCCTTGTCATAGAGAGTCTTGAAGGACCAGATCACTGATTCCATGAAGCTCGGATCCAGAGTGGTGTAACCACCTGCGAAGTCCACCCAGCGCGCCTGGCGATTGACGTACTGTTCCCATTCATTAACGTATGTGAAAACGCCTTGGCGGCAAGCATCATTGAAAGCTTCAATTCCGATCTCGTCGATCTGTGACTTATCGGTGATCCCCAGCATCTTCTCTGCTTCGAGTTCGGCAGGAAGGCCGTGCGTGTCCCAACCAAAGACACGCTCAACACGATGTCCACGCTGTGTTTGGTAACGGGCCACAAGGTCCTTGACGTAGCCCGTGAGGAGATGGCCATAGTGCGGAAGGCCGTTCGCAAATGGTGGACCGTCGTAGAAGACGAATTCGTCGCCCTCACTGCGCTGATCAATGGACGCCTGGAAGGTGGCATCGTTCTTCCAGTATTCGATGATATCGGTTTCCAGCGTGGGGAAATTTGGCGACGCGACCAGCTCAGTATCGCGGTGAAGCGGATATTTGGCGCTCAATGTGGCTCCTCGGGTTAACTTAATACCTCACGAGGACGCAATATGCGCGGTACCACCTCGCTTGCCGCTTGCGCGACCACTTCATTTGGGATTTTGACGGATCCAACCCGCCCGGTTCTAATAAGCGTTCAGGCCGTTCTTCCGGGTGCTCCCCGGTGATAGCCGGATCTACGCCTTTCCTACTTTACCGAGTGCGCCCGCGCGCTTCCAGCCCAATTTTTCGCGCCAGCGCTGCAACGACGAACATCACACCATCGAGTGTTGCCATCGCTGCCGACGTCGGCAGCTCAAGTTTCCATGCGATCGCGAAACCTGCAAGCGCACTCGCGAGCGCGACGACGCCGGTAAGTGCGATCGCTCCTGAAAGCCTGCGAGCGAAGAGCAATGCGACAGCTGCAGGGCAGATCATGAGCGCCACAACGAGAATCGAACCGGCAACGGCGAACGCACTGACCACCGTCAACGCAACGAGAACCATGATTCCATTCTCGACCGCCACAACCGGCATTCCCGCAGTGAGGGCAAATTCGCGATCGAAGATTGACACCTTGAGCACACGGTAAAAAACACCGATGTACAGACCGGTCAGAGCAAAGACGGCCAGTAGTGGCCACATCGCAGCAGGACCGTAGTTCATGCCATTGATAATAACGTGCTCACTCCTCAAGGCCATGAGGTTCAAGTCACCGGCGAGCACGGTATTTTCTGACACGTGGACGCCGCGGAATGCCGTTGACATGATGAGCACGCCGAGTGCGAAGAGGGCGGGAAAGACGACTCCCTGATCGGCGTCGCCCGTGACTAACCGACGCGAGCGCAACCAGTTCGATACCCAGACAATAAGCAAGCCCATCAGCGTAGCGGCCACCGTCATCACGGGTGAATGAAGCGTCCCTGTGATGGCCACGCCGATCACAATTCCAGGCAGGACAGCATGGGAGATTGCATCGATGAGCATCGACTGGCCTCGTAAGACGATAAAAACGCCAGGAAGGGCACACGTCAATGCCGTCACTGAAGCGAGAAGAAAAGCAGCAGCAATAAAACTCATGCGCACCCCTCCACACGGGGCGCATCAAGGACGCGCGAACGTCTATGCCTCCACGGCACTACGGCTCGGATAAGCAGCGACACAATAAAAGCGGCAAAAAGTACCAACACAACGATTGGACCAGTGGGGACATTACCCAAAGAAATCGAGAGATAAGCACCAACTGCTCCAGCCAGTGCTCCCATCGCGCTTGAGGCGAGCACCATCGTCAGCATTGAGGACACAAACGGGCGGACCACAGCTGCGGGCATCAAGGCGAATGCCACCACAAGAATGATGCCCACCGATTTTACTCCCAGCACAATTGCAATCGTGACCACGCACGTCAGCGCCGTATCAACTGCCCGCGGTCTGAAACCGCCGACTCGTGAGAGGACGGGGTCGAAGACGAGTAGCGCAATCTCTTTCCACAGTGCAATGACAACAAGGCTAGCCAGAGCGCCCAGAGTTGCCACTGTGTAGAGGTCAACCGCGCGAACCGTTGCTGCATTACCGAAAAGATAACTCATCATCCCGGCTTTTCCCGGAATTTTGCTGTGGTTGAGAATATGAATTGCGCACAGACCGCCGCCATAAAAAAGCGAGAGTGCAACGGCCATTGCCGCATCCGGTTTGGTCGGCGTGTTGGCCACCACCCAGTTTGCAAGGGCGACAGCCACGAATGCGGAAGTCGCTGCACCCACGGAGACCACAAGCGTCGATTGTCCATTTGCTCCGAGCGAGGCCGCGATACTGAATGCGCCAACCACACCAAGGATTGCCGAATGCCCCATCACATCGCTCATCAGTGACTGTGCGCGCATGTAGAGGAACGAGCCCGCTCCCCCAGCGAAAAACCCAACGAGCAAGACGGCGAAGAAGGTAGTGCGAAACCCGTAGGTCGCAAAAAATTGTCCAAGAGGAATCATCGGCGCACAGCCTCCGCTGTCGCTTCTGATGGGATGCCGTAGGCCTCTGCAACGACGTCGGGGGCCAACACGCGCCCAACACGCCCAGAAGCCACAACGTTGCCGTTCGATAAAAGGCTCGCGTGCGAGGCAAATTCGCTCACGGTCGCCAGGTTGTGGTGAACCAGGACGATCGTTGCTCCTTGTTCGTTCTGTTCGCGCAAGATATCGAGAATGGTGGCCTCGGATGCCATATCAACTCCAGCGAAAGGCTCATCCATGAGGAGCAGATCAGCTTTTTGGGCGAGAAGACGTGCCACGAAGACGCGCTGTTTCTGCCCGCCCGAGAGGGCACCAATGTGGCGTCCGGCCACGTCTTCGAGGCCTGCCCGTTCAATGGCTTCGGCAGCGATACGCTTTTGCTTGCGCCCAGCGCGCCTGAACCATCCCACTGTTGGGTAGGTTCCCATCGCTACGACGTCGGCGACTGTAATGGGAAAGTCCCAGTCAACTCCGGCAACCTGGGGCATATACCCCACGCGCGAACGCACTTTGTTCAACGGCTGCCCAAAGAAACGAGCCTCGCCACTCGACGCGATCAGACCCAGCGCAGCTTTGAGTGACGTCGATTTTCCCGAGCCGTTTGGCCCGACAATCGCATGAACGCTCCCTTGAGTGACGGTGATATCGACACTATTGAGCGCACGCACCTGCCCATAAGAGGCACTGAGTTTTCGCATTTCGAGTGGTGAGGTCATTCGTTCCTTCTTTTACTAGTTACCTAGTGGGATCACTTGGTCAGTGCAGCGGCGATTGCTTTGGCATTGTGCTCGAAAGCACCAAGGTAGGTGTTCACCGGAGCTTCTTCACCGAGAGTATCAGCGTAAAGAACCTGGTCAGAAACCTCTACCTTGCCACCCTTGGCTGCCACGGATTCCTGGAGGTGCTTGATAATCTCAGGATTCTTGAGGTTGTCCTGGAAAACAACGTGAACATTCTTCTTCGCAATCATGCTCGCGAGCTCATCAAGCTGAGATGCGCTCATCTGCGACTCAGAGGAAACAAAATCGGTCGCATGAATTTCCAGACCGAACGCCTTACCGAGGTAGTTGAAGGCGTCATGTCCGGTCACAAGCACGCGCTTTTCGGCCGGGATCGAATCAAAGACTTTCTTGGCTTTGTCGAATGCCGAATCAATCTTTGCGGTGTACTCCTTGGCATTCTTTTCGTAGGTGTCTTTATTCGCCGAATCGATCGATGACAGCTTTGACGCAATGGCGTTGACTGCATACTTCCAGATCACTGGTGAATTCCACACGTGCGGATCATGACCGGAAACCTTACCGTCCTCTTCCCACGGGAGCAGGTCCTTCTCCGGAATCGCTTCGGCTGCCGGCAGAGAGCGGTCACCGAGGTTGTCGAGCTGCTTCATCATCTTGTGTTCCATGTCATGGCTCGTCCAAACAACCAGGTCTGCAGCATCAACCTTTTCAATATCTGCCGTGGTGAGTTCTTGGGTGTGAGGATCCCCGCCGGGCGCGACGAGCGTGGTCACCTTAGCCTTCGGCGCGATATTTGCGATTGCATCGGCGAGGTAGCCGGTCGTGGCCACAATATTGAGTTCTTTCGCTGCTGCGCTGCCCGACGCCGAAGAAGCCTTCGGGGTCTGCGAACAACCAGTCATTCCTACAGCCAGGAGCGCTGCAGAGGCAAGCGCTGCGATGCGATTCATTTTCATTGTTTTTCCTTGAAATAATACGTCCATTTGAACCAACAAATTAGGGTAGCCTAACTTTGTCGTTAAAGTTAGGCTACCCTAATTGACGCGCGCGTGTCGCAAAAGTCTACTACATCACTCGACTGAATACATGAATTTCACGACTTTTCGCGACTATTTCTCGTTTAAATGTCTCGATTAAGCAATCGAATACCATGCATCGTCACGCGAATATCTCTCCTCACTTCAGGAACGCAAACGCTTCTTCAACACAGAATTCGCCTGTTCTCGCGGGCGAATGACGAGCGAATCGATATTGACATGCTCGGGAAGGCTGAGCGTCCAACGTACCGCCTCAGCAATGTCTTCTGCGACGAGGGGCGAATCAATTCCAGCGTACACCGCGTTGGCCTTCGCTTGGTCTCCACGCATACGCACCAATGAAAATTCCTGAGTGTGGACCATCCCCGGAGCAATTTCAATCACGCGCACCGGCTCGCCAACAAGCTCAAGACGCAAGGTCGTGACAATCTCACGCTCAGCATGTTTTGCCGCACTGTAACCAGCGCCTCCCGGATAGGACTCATGGGCAGCAGTCGAGGTGATAAAGACGATATCTCCCGGTGTTGAGTCAAGTTGGGCAAGGAAACGCTGAGTCACCGCGAGCGTTGCCACAACATTCAACTCATACATCGCACGCCAGTCAGCGACATCGCCCAGCGCTACGGATTCAGTGCCGATCGCTCCCCCAGCATTGTTCACCAACGCATGAATTCCGCCAAGCTGACGACAATAGTCAAATAACGCTTCGACGTCGTTATCTTTTGTCAGATCCGCCGGGAAGTAACGAACACCGGATTCCTGGGCAAGCGTCTCCAAACGATCCTTACGGCGCGCAGTGGCAATGACGTCCCAACCGTCACTAGCGAGTAATCGGGCACTCGCGGCCCCAATTCCGCTCGACGCTCCAGTCACCAAAACACGTTTCATGTCCTCGCCTTTCTCTGTCCATTTCACAACGGCCGATGCCGTTCTCATGTTCTTATCCAACCACTGCATCCACAAAAGAGGAACAAAGGATATCCAAAATATTCCCTCACGCTGCGGGAAACTGTGGGAGCGGCAGCTGTGACAAAATAGGAAACGTCACAACACAAGGAGGGGCGATGCTCGGCTTTATTGGATTAGGAAACATGAACAGCGCAATTTTGCGCGGGGTGCTCGCAGCGCACATCGTCGAACCGACGGACATCTCTTTCACTCGCTCAAATGCCGAAGCAGGGCATAAGGTTGCGAGGGAACTTGGCATCAACTTTTCTCCCTCCAACCAGGCGTTAGCCCAGACACTGAACGACGGCGATGTGATGATCTGTGGCGTCAAGCCACATCTCATGATGGACGTGTTGCGAGAGTTAGGTGACGACGCACGAGGGAAAGTCATTGTGTCCGTTGCCGCAGGGATGACGATCAAGCGCCTCGAATCAGCTCTCCCCGAGGAGACGTCCGTTATCCGAGCAATGCCGAATGTGCCCGCCCAGGTCGGCGCGGGAATCACAGCGCTCGCGGCAAATGCACACACTTCCGACGACGAACTCCATGCCGTCCAGGTACTCTTTGGCGCAGTCGGTGAAACAGTTGCTATCGCAGAACCTCATTTCGCTACTTTCTCAGCAATCGCTGGCTGCTCGCCCGCGTGGACACTCACCTACATTGACGCTCTCTCACGCGGTGCGCTCGCGGCAGGGATGCCAAAAGATGTTGCCTTGAAGGTAGCGTCACAGGCAGTCCTCGGAACCGCGAAATATGCCCTCGACATGATGGATCAAGAACGTCCAGCCCAGCTCCTCGATCGCGTTACCTCACCAGGCGGTACAACCGTGGCCGGCCTCATTGCGATGGAAAAGGCAGGGTTTTCCAGCTCAGTGGTTCGCGGGGTCGAGGCAGCAATCGCACGAGACGCACAGCTCGGCTAATTCCGCTAATTCCGCGCTAGTCCTGCCAGGTGAGGACTTCCAGGCCGCGGATAACGACGACGGGAGTGTTTTCCAGCTCCATCACTGTTCCCGCGAGCGCGGCTAACGCATCCGCCACAGGAGCACCGGCGTCGGTGGAATGATCGACGCCGGCCCGCCCAATAGCAATGTCGGCGCCAGAGTGTGAGGAGGCAGTAATCAGGACGCCAGCGCGCCCGCCGAAACGCGCAGCTAGCCCACGCCGAATCTGTCCCGCTGCGCCGTCGGGATCGACGGGGGCCTTCAGGCCAAGTTTCTCAGGAAGTCCTGTGCGCGTACGAAAGCCGTCAGGCTCGGCGCCTTCTTTATGCCAGCGACCTTGCGCCTTGGCAACAATTTTTCCTGCAATCGCCACAATGTCTGCCCCGCGCAAGTGTTCACCATTCTCAAGGGAGTTCAGTGCAGAACCAATCACAGCAGCGATGTCGTCGCCGCTCACAATCTGCGCAATTGCGCGCACCGGGAATACTTCGATCATGTACCACAGCTTACTGATCGGCACTTGTTGCGCACAGGTTGAGTCACACTGGCTCAAAGACGCATCGGCGTCGGCGATGTCACTGACAGGGATGTTCCTCGATGCCGTAAAACAAGCCTGCGCATGAGAGAATAACCCTATGACTCAAAATAAATCCGCATTGCTCGATCACACGGAGGTTCCGGATAGGGCGTCCCTCGAAGGTCTCGAGGATCGCTGGGAGAAGTCCTGGACTGACAACCGCACCTACAGCTTCAATCGCGAGACCACGCGCGAAGCCGTCTATTCTGTGGACACTCCCCCGCCCACGGTTTCTGGTTCGCTTCACGTGGGCCACGTTTTCTCATACACCCACACTGATGTGGTGGCTCGCTACCAGCGAATGATTGGCAAGAACGTCTTCTACCCGATGGGTTGGGACGATAATGGTCTGCCCACCGAGCGCCGCGTGCAAAACTACTACGGCGTACGCGTGGATCCGTCCCTGCCTTACGAAGAGAATTTTGTTCCTCCGCACGACGGCGGCGACGGCAAGTCGATCAAATTCGCTGACCAGAAGCCTATTTCGCGTAAGAACTTCATTGAGCTGTGTTGGAAGCTCACCGCTGAGGACGAGAAGCAGTTCGAGGCGCTGTGGCGCCGTCTCGGTCTCTCGGTGGACTGGGAGCAGAACTACCAGACCATCGGTTCGAAGGCTCAGAAAGTTGCGCAGGCTGCTTTCTTGAAGAATCTCGAACGTGGCGAGGCCTACCAGGCTCAGGCGCCTGGCCTGTGGGACGTCACGTTCCAGACGGCGGTGGCCCAGGCAGAGCTCGAAGCTCGCGAGTACCCAGGTGCGTATCATGCACTGGCATTCCATGCGAAGGACGAAGACGTCATCATCGAAACCACACGTCCAGAGCTTCTTCCTGCGTGTGTTGCTTTGATTGCTCATCCTGATGATGAGCGCTACCAGCATCTGTTCGGTACCACTGTCACCTCGCCGGTCTTTGGTGTTGAGGTTCCTGTTGTGGCTCACCCGATGGCTGAGATTGATAAGGGCGCTGGTATCGCAATGTGCTGTACGTTCGGTGACCTCACCGACGTCGTGTGGTGGCGTGAACTTAACCTGCCGATGCGCACAGTCCTCGGCAAAGACGGCCGCATGAACCGCACCATGCCAGAGTGGATCACTACCGAAGCTGGCCAGAACATGTACGCCGAGATGGCTGGGAAGACCACCTTTTCCGCTCGCAAGGCTCTCGTTGAAAAGTTGAAGGAAACCGGCGAAATGATCGGCGATGAGAAGCCGACCTCGCGTATGACGAACTTCTTCGAGAAGGGCGATAAGCCGCTCGAAATCGTCACTTCGCGCCAATGGTACATTCGCAACGGCGGACGCGCTTATGAAGAAGCCAATGGCAAGGATCTGCGTCAGAACCTCCTCGCACGCGGCTCACAGCTCGCCTTCCATCCTGATTTCATGCGCGTACGTTACAACAACTGGGTTGAAGGCCTGAATTCCGATTGGCTCGTGTCACGCCAGCGTTACTTTGGCGTTCCGTTGCCACTGTGGTACAAGGTCAACGACGCTGGCGAAGTTGATTACGACGCCGTGATTACACCGTCGATTGATCAGCTCCCAGTTGATCCGACGACGGACGTTCCAGCTGGTTATACCGAAGATCAGCGCGGCATTGCCGGTGGCTTCGTTGGTGAAGTGGACATCATGGACACCTGGGCAACCTCCTCGCTCACCCCGCAAATCGCTGGCGGTTGGCTGACAGACGAAGATCTGTTCACCAAGGTCTACCCGATGGATGTGCGCCCGCAGGGTCAGGACATTATCCGCACGTGGTTGTTCTCGACTGTTGTGCGCGCTCATCTTGAATTTGGTGCACTTCCGTGGAAGAACGCCACGATCTCGGGCTGGATTCTTGACCCCGACCACAAGAAGATGTCAAAGTCGAAGGGCAACGTCGTCACCCCGCTCCAACTTTTGGAGAAGCATGGATCGGACGCAGTTCGTTACTGGGCCGCGTCAGCTCGCCTGGGCACAGATGCTGCTTTCGATGAGCAGCAGATGAAGATTGGTCGCCGTCTGGCGATGAAGGTACTCAACGCTTCGAAGTTTGCTCTGTCAATGGGCGGCGAAGGTGCTGTGGATCTCGATCTTTCCAAGGTCAGCGAAGTTCTTGATCGTGCGTTGCTCGCTCGCCTCGCTCAGGTTGTGGACGGCGCAACCACCGCTTTCGAGAAGTTTGACCACACCCGTGCGCTGGAAATTACCGAGTCCGCTTTCTGGGCGTTCTGTGACGATTATCTAGAGCTTGTGAAAGATCGCGCCTATGATCGCGACGGTGCTTACTCTGCTGCCGGTCAGATGGCCGCAGTGGAATCGGCTCGCGTCACGCTCAACACCGCGGTTGATACGTTCGTTCGTTTGCTGGCACCGACTCTCCCCTTCGCAACTGAAGAGGTGTGGAGCTGGTACCGCACGGGGAGCGTTCACCAGGCACAGTGGCCGACGTCGCAGGCTCTGATTGACGCGGCAGCTGGTACCGACGCAGATATTTTGAAGTCGGCTGGCGCGGTTCTTCAGGCACTGCGCAAGGTGAAGTCGAATGAGAAGGTCTCGCAGCGCATGGCATTCACCACCCTGTCTGTGACTGTACCGAGCGAAGACGTATCCGACGTTGAGGCAGTGATTGAGGATCTGAAGTCCGCAACTCACACCACCGGAGCATTCGAGATCACCGCAGGTGAAGAGCTTGAAGTGACGGCATACGAACTCGACCGACCGGTTGAGTAAATCTGTCTCGTGAAAAGAGTGCTGGTGGCAGATTCCTCTGCCACCAGCACTCTTTTCACACCATGAACTATTTACCTGACAGTTTGCACACCGTTGATCGACGATTCGCCGCTACCCAACGGTAGACGCGCCGAGCTACCGGAGCGACTGGTTTGCTGGCAAGTAGTCGCCCAGCCAGCTTCCATCCTCGGCTGCTGTGACGAAGAAGCAAGGCAATCGCCATATGCTCGGTGTATTCACGGCCGTCAACCACTGCCATTGCTGTCCGCTCCAGATCCACCGTCGTCGGGCGCTCGTAACGGTAAGAAGGAACAAACTCGACGTCACGCGTGCGAGACGCAAAATATCCCACCACACGCGTACAAAAACCGCAGTCGTGATCGTAAATGAATTCCATGTCAAACCTTTCACATGCGCTGTGCTTCGTTGGATATCCTAGCGGTATAGACGTCATTGCACGTCAGCCCGAAGTTCTACCTTCCAAACCGTAAGTTACGGTATCGTAGTTCCAAGAACCAGCATCGAAGGATGAATATGAAAAAGATTATTGACGAAGAGGGCGTGGCATACACCCCTGGCAAGTTCCATGTGGAAGACACACTGTCGATCCCCAAATGGCTTCTCCAGCTAGCATCGGATCGTCCACTTGCCACAGTAATCGAGCGCAAGGTTGGGCTCGGCAATGCGTGGGTACCCGTCACCTATCGCCAGTATATCGGTGAGATTCGCGCACTAGCACGCGGATTGATCGCACATGGGGTAAACCCGGGCGACAACGTCGCGATTATGGGACATACTTCAGACCATTGGGCCATACTCGATTATGCAATTCAAATGGTCGGCGGCATCGTCGTTCCGATTTACGAAACCGATACTGCCCCGCAGATTGAATGGATCTTCGAAGATTCCAATGTTCGTTTCGCTTTTGCTGAAGACGAATCTATGGCCGGTGTCATGAAGCCCATGATCGAGCGTTTCGAGAACCTCGAAGAGGTGTTCGTGATCGCGAACGATGCGATCACCACTCTGACGGCTGAGGGCCACGAGGATCTCGACGCAGAGCTTGATCGCCGCGTCGAGGCCCTTCGCGCCGATGATATTTTCACCGTGATTTACACTTCGGGAACAACGGGACGCCCCAAGGGCGTCGAGCTCACG